>CAYSWS010000027.1:0-1954 GCA_964434935.1 uncultured Candidatus Saccharibacteria bacterium | reverse complement strand
AATGCCCTAAAGCGGAAGAAGGGTTAAGATCGGGAGAATTAGTGTGTACCACAGCATCCTCAATTTTGAGTTTAGGGATGCTAAGATAAAAACTTTCTGGTACGTTGGCCTTATCACTGGAGGCAGTGTCCTTTTCAATGTAATCGCTCTCACCCAATACACCTGGGTCTGTTTTCAATTCTTCGAACCTGAAATCACTAAAACCGGCTACACGGCCCACAATGGTTGTGTTGTCCAAGAACTCCAGAGGCGTATCTTGGGTCTTAAATACCAGCACGGGCAGAAGAACCTGAGTGGCAAAAACAAATAATCCGGAAAAAAACAGCAGAGAAGGAAATATTCTGGTCTTGGCATAGAACCCCCGGCTTACCTCACGGTAAATAGGATCAAAGCTCTCATCTTTTATATAAATTTTCTTTTCCATATATTTAAAACTTAAGTATTTAGTATCTTTTCTAGTGTGTAGACCAACGCCAGCTCCTGGCTTATTAAGCCGGTTTTCAGCTTCTTATCCATCTGATACATAAAATCGAACAGTTCCCGCACATCTTTGTGTGTATACTTCTCTGCCTGTGACAAAGCTTTTTCTCTCACGAAGTTGCTTTTTTTAGCAAACTCTACCGTAGAGAATTTGGCATGGGCAATGTTTCGTAGACCATACAATAGCATGGATAAAATATAAAAAGTATCAGCTCCTTCTTCGGCGAGTTTTTCCAGCTCTTCATAGGCTGCACGCTTGTTCTTATAGAAAACGCTATCGACAAAAGTAAAGATATTGGAGATCTGGGGTTTGCTGTTTAGAGCAACCTTAGCTTTTAGGGCAGAAGCATTTTTATAAAAGGCATTTGTTCGACCAAGCTCACGATTGCACAAAACGATGAGCATAGTTTCCTGTGGGATCTTCTTCATGACCTTAATGAAGTCATCCGCGTTTTCCATTTTTGTATGGGGGATGTTAAGAACAATAAAAGGAGGGTTGCCAAAAATGTCAAACGTACAGGCCGTCTCGTAAAGTTCCCGGGGCGAAAATTCTAGGGCGTCCCTTTCTACTCTAAGTCCTATGGACACCTTTTTCTGCTGATTGACAATTAGCCTTCTTGATTTTGCGTAGTCGTCGCCATGAACAATGTATATCATTTTTGGCTGAACAGATATCTTTGTACATAAGCATGTACCTGGGAGAAATCTCCTGCCTTGGGAATGAGAACATACCTTCCCTGGTAAAGCTCGTTGCCCGTGGGGGCGTATAAAAGACCGCCCTCATCGGCTGCGCTTCTGTCATCAAGGACCACAGAAGTTATGCGGTCAAAGTTTATCTGCTGAGAGAGCAAGTAAAAACTCTGCACGTCAGAAAAATTTATATTGGTATCAACCTGTGACGAATAAAGATCGTAAAGTTCTTTTATTTTGGTGGGATTTACCAGGGTATCAAGAGAAAGCGCCTTGTTCTTTACAGCGGCAATGACCTTTTGCTGTCTTTCTGAGCGGGCAAAGTCGGTGCTTTCTCCGTTGGTGCCTTTTCTGGAGCGAACATATTTTAAGGCGCGGTCTCCGTCCATGGTTTGTGGTCCTTTATCAAAAGCCACGGTTTCGTAGCGCTCATTTTCGGGAGCGTTCTCCTTACCCTCTACCGGATAGTAATAATCGACGAATGATCTGTCCACGTTAACTTCAATACCTCCCAAAATATCTATCACGTTTTTAAAAAGCTCAAAATTTATAGTAGCGTAATAATGGATAGGAACTCCTAGCACATCCTCGGTTACCTGCATGATAGCATCACCGCCGCTGATGTTATCTGCTTCGTTTAACTTGTTGTTGGTGTAGACCTCATTTATCTTTGATTTATAGCCGTTTGGGTCTTCCACCCAAAGGTCCCTGGGAAGTGACAGCAGCACGACGTCATGTTCCACGCGGCCTATGGAGACCAAAAGCAAGGTATCTGTGAGTTCCG
>CAYSWS010000026.1:0-2276 GCA_964434935.1 uncultured Candidatus Saccharibacteria bacterium | reverse complement strand
AACAAAAAATTAGCTTATATTCCAAAGCTAAATCTTTCACTACCCATCTTGAAGCAAGCGGGTAAAAACCGTATTTAAAGTTGAATAATTACTCAGCAGAATCTTCTTCTGCAGTATCTTCCTCGGCCTCTTCTTCCGCTTCCTCCGCCGCCGGCATCTCCGGCATGGCCTCAGGAGCAGGTGCTTCAGGCATAGCTTCCGGCATAGCGGCCGGTGCTTCTGCAGCAGGCTCTTCTTTAGTTTGGCCGCCACCGCCGCCAAACAGTTTTAAGACTGAATCTAATAAACCCATGTAGCTATGATATGTTCTTATTTGGATTGTTGTCAAGCTACATTTCCGCTACAATGGTTCTATGAATCCAACACAACACGCAGAACAGAAGGTGGCGGTCTTTGTTGATGTGCAAAATATGTATTACTCCGCTAAGAATTTATATAATTCCAAGGTCAATTACGCTAATTTATTAAGAGACGCGGTGGCCGACAGAAAACTTATCCGTGCCTTTGCTTATGTTATCAAAGCGGACATAGAGGCTGAAAAGGATTTTTTCGAAGCTTTGGAAAAAATTGGTTTTGAGGTAAAGACCAAAGATCTGCAAATATTTTTTGGCGGGGCCAAAAAAGGTGACTGGGATGTGGGTCTATGCATGGACGCGGTACGCATGATGCCTAAGATGGATGCCATGGTCCTGGTGTCCGGTGACGGTGATTTTGCTGAACTTATGGACTACGCCCGTTCACAGGGTGTGCGAACGGAAGTCATAGCTTTTGGCAAGACCACCTCCAGTCGTTTATTGGCCGAAGCCGATGATGTGGTTGATATGAGCGAAAATCACAGGAAGTATTTAATAAAAAGCAATGCACGTCCCGCCCGTAAAAATAATCAAAAAGAAAGTTGAGTCTTTAGATCTTAGAGACATTGTGGCTGCCTTCAAGCCATATTACATTGGGTTCTTGGTCCTTTTTCTGCTCATTTCCTTTTACCACTTGTTATTTTCCCGTCGTCTCATTCCCGGAGTTTATATTGCCGGTTTGGATCTGGGCGGTTTTACCTTCGATAAAGCTGTCTCGCGTTTACAGACATATGAGTCCGCCAACGAAAAAAAGATCACAATAACATATGGAGGTAAAAGCTATGCTTTGACCGGGGACGAGGTCTCTTTGTCGTACAATTGGGAATCTACCGTCAATAGAGCTTTCGAAGTAGGCAGAACGGGCAACTTTTTTGTGGACACCAAAGACAAGCTGGCGGGCTTGCTGGGCAAAGAGCTGTATATTCCCGCCTACTACGATTTGGACGAGGAGAAGTTCGATAATTTCATGGCTTCTGTGAGGGGAGATCTGAACTCTCCCGGTGAGAACGCTAAGTACTTTTTGAAAAATAAGGAAAGTTTGGGCATCGGCCATGAGCATTCCGGGCAGAAAATGAACAACCAGGAATTTTATGATCTGTTGATCGAATCTTTTGACCAGTACAATTTTGGTTCCAAGCCCGTTACAGTTGAGCCAGATGAACCTGAAGTCTTGGCCGCCGATCTGGAAAAAAATCTTACCCAGGCGGAAAAGATCGTGTTCAACCCTGTGAAGCTAGTTTACGAACCGGTGGAGGGCAAAGCCAAAGAGTGGCCTCTGACACTGGAGCAAAAACTTGAGTTGCTGTCTTTTGATCCGATTGAGGGAGACCTGGCTTTTAATAAGGTAGCTTTTAGATCGTTTTTAGAGGGCGTGGCCCTGGATGTGACCAAGCTGCCCAGAGGCAAGGTCACAGAAGTTAGTGGGGATAGGGTATTGGGCTTCACTTTATACGAAGAGGGCATCGAAATTGATGTGGACAAGACAGCAGAAGATTTTAAAAATGCTTTTATTGACTTGAGTGATAAAGCTTATGTAAAAACCAAGTCCATTTCCGGACCACGAGATGCTCAACAATATGGCATTTATGCCTTATTGGGGGAAGGACGGTCCAAATTTACCGGCTCAGCCCAGGGCAGGATCAATAATTTGACCTTGGCTGCCAGCCGGACGGATGGTGTGCTCGTGCCGCCGGGCAGCATTTACTCCTTCAACGATGCCGTGGGGGAGATCAGTGCCGCTACCGGCTACGACACTGCCTGGATCATTTTAGGTAACCAGACTGTACTAGGAGAAGGTGGCGGAGTTTGCCAGACCTCCACTACCATGTTCAGAGCCATATTGAACGCCGGCCTACCGGTTGTGGTCAGGCACCCCCATGCCTACCGCGTTTACTATTATGAAATAGAAAGTCCCATCGGCAT
>CAYSWS010000025.1:0-3785 GCA_964434935.1 uncultured Candidatus Saccharibacteria bacterium | reverse complement strand
GCTGTGGTACACACTAATTCTCCCGATCTTAACCCTTCTTCCGCTTTAGGGCATTACCCGGGTACGGCTTTGCCCGGAGAAAACGGCAATGCTTTTATATATGGGCACTCTGTTCTACCGTGGTTTTTCAATCCTAAAAATTACAAAACAATATTCTCTACTTTAAATAGATTAGAACCTGGAGACGAGTTCTATATTACCTACAATAACCGTACTTACACCTATGCCGTAGAAACTACTAAAGAGGTGCAACCCAACCAGGTTGACCCTTTGGCTGAGGTGAAACCAAAGTTCCTTAACGAGTCCACCGTCGTGCTCATGACGTGCTCGCCTCCGGGAACTAAACTGAGAAGATTGTTGGTAAGCGGGGTGCTGATAGATTAATCCAGTTCGTCCAAAACATCTTTTTCAAAATTATACAAAGCAATATTTCTGGGACCGATGAACATGACATAGGCCGCAAAACCTAAGATCACCAGAGTGAGGATCACGCCCAGCGTTGGCCCTGAGATGCCGGTGTCGGGCACGGTAGATTGGGCAACCTCAGTCGTGTCTTGAGTGTTGTTGGCGGCTACCACGGCCGTCGTGTCAGCTGTATCAGATCCCGCCAGCACCTGTCTTTGAGGTGCAACGTCCATTTTCTGGTTGGCGAGCTGCGCAAAGACGCTGGCTCCTGCCGCTGCTTCAGCTGCCGCCACCGGAGCTCCTCCCGGCTCGGGTGCCGGGACTGCTGATGGTTCCGGTTGAGCTTGAGCCTCCGCCCGGGAATCGGACTCCCCTAAAGTTTGGGTTTTCGTATCTGTACTTTTATTAAAGGGGGCGTTTAAGGTTTGCTGCGAGTTTTTAGGTTGCTGGGTGGTTTCAGCATCTTGTTCGGTATTGATAATGAAATAAATGGCGGAAAAGACAACCAGAGATACTACCAAGGTTAGTAAAAATGTTTTAAATCCTCTTGCGGCTTGCGTTTTAGAATTCATAGGCAGGCTTAAACTCCTGTTTCAGGTATTCAAGATCCAGGTCCTCACCAGAAATCCTTGATAACTCAACATATTTCTCATTCACGTAGTCATCTTCAGAAAACGTCAGGACGCCAGTTCCTAGCCATAATATACCAATTAATACACAAATTAACAATATAATTATAATATTTCTCATATCATCTATCCAAATAGTATACCCTGAGCACAACTTGCAAATATGTGGTATCAACTTCCTTGACATAGTCGAACTTTCTTATGACCGAAAGTCTGTCCATCCCCTCTATTTCTTTGATAAAAGGCTGTATTTGAGAACTCGCTCCCTGCAGCGTCACTCTCACGTCCACATATTCATCCGTTCCATTTAACTTGTTCAACTTTCTGTGCTTTAGGCCGTATTTAGCCGCCGACTCAACAATACCAACAGCAAACTCCTCCACATTAGGTTCGGTCGGAATAGCTGATTCGAGCCTGCTTAAATAAAACCTTGACTCTTCCATCTTAGCTCGCAGTTCTTCGTAGTTCTTTCCTTTGTTCTCCAAGTCCGTAACCAGTTTTGTCAGCTCAGAATAAGTTCTGAATTTTCTCATGGTTATCTTGTATAGAGAGTGAATGCCAAACACATCAAGCACAACCAAAATGAAAACTAATAAAAACGAGTACATGAAACTTTGCATCCTCCTATTCTCTAGAGCTCTCTTGTATGTATTTAGTTGCACCCTCAGTTGCTGGTTCATTTTATGGCTACCTCCAATCCCGCACTGTAGTCCTGGCTGGAAGAAATATATATGACATATTCTATAGTGACGCTTTTCACGTGTTCGCTTTCCAGGATATTCTGGATCAAAATAGCGAAGGTTGTGGCCCTGGGGGCAGAGACTTCCATTTCGTAAATGAGATCGTCCCTGTCATAAGAAAGAGACTCAACATCTACTCCATACGCCAAAGCTTTAGCAATAGGTGTCAAACTTTCCGTTACATCCTGATTTTGTAATTTTGTATCTTGGTACAGCTTTGTAACCTTAGAAACTTCTTTTATCCTTTCTTCCACGTAGGCATACTTATTGTTCGTTTGTAATTGCTCATCCCTTTTTTGTGCATAATTATCAAGCTTATATTGCAAGCTCACATTAACGATGAGGAACAAGGCATAAATTATGGCTGTAACAATGGCCAGGGACTTAGCCGATCTGGCAATCTTGGGAGTAGCCTTCATTATTAAACTTTTGGTTTCGATGGGAGATAAAAGGTTAGGACTAAGATTCCTTGCTTGCGTCAGCTCCTGTTTCTTTTTTTGAGCTTTCTTTCTTAACGGCAGCTTTTCCTTTATTGAGGGCAGTAATTTTGTTGGCATATCTTGATTTTAATCTATTTGCTTTGTTCTTATGTATCACATTGTTCTTGGACGCTTTGTCCAAAACCTTCTGCAATATCATAAGTTCTTTATTAAGTATATCAATATCAACCTTTTTGTTCCCTATGTTATTATCCAAAGACTTTCTAGAATCCTTGATCTTGTTTTTCCAATAACTGTTAAATTGTCTTTTTAGCAAAGAGGCTCTGTGCGCTTTCTTCGCTGATCTAGTGTTTGGCATAGACGTTGCGTATGATAACATATGTTGATTGTTTAGGGAATTACTTTATTAGTCCTAAATTTTTCCCCTTCTTTTGGGTAGAATGTAGTTAGCAAAATGTTTAACAATAGTAAAAGATTCATAATAAAAACTCAGAAAACCATCCTCTCGGCTGCTTTCATCTTAGCTATAGCCAGCGGCTTTAACGCTATTCTTGGTTTGGTCAAGGGCAGATTGTTGGCTACTTACTTTGGCGACTCCGCCCAGCTGGCAGTTTTTTACACGGCTGATAGGATCCCGGATCTTCTTTATTCCGTGCTGGTAGTGGGGGCTTTATCCACTGTTTTTATTCCCGTATTCACCAGTCTTTACAAAAGGGATAAGGACAAGGCTTGGGACACTGCCTCTTCCATGATCAACATCACCGTGGGTTTTTTTCTTGTTCTTTCTCTGTTGATATTTCTACTGGCACCCTGGCTTATGAAGGTGCTGTCCGTGGGAAAGTTTGGCCCAGATGAAATAACCTTAGGCACTAAATTAATGAGGATCATGTTGGGAGCCCAACTCATATTGGTTGTTAGTAGCTTCCTAACAAGCATCCTACAATCTTTTAAATATTTTCTTGTGCCTGCTCTTGCTCCCATAGCCTATAACCTGGGTTTTATTTTTGGCACTATCTTTCTTTCCGGAAAGATAGGTGTGTTTGGTCCAGCGATCGGTGTGGTAATTGGAGCTTTTCTTCATTTACTAATTCAGGTTCCTATGATAAGAGGTGTAAAATTAAAGTTTTCTCTTATGACCTACAGTTTGTATAAGAACGGTACTAAAGATGTTTTTCGTCTCATGCCGGCTCGAATAGGCAGCGTGCTCATCAATAACCTCATCTCCACTATTAACAACTCTATGGCCATCCTTATTTCTGCTTCCGCCGTTGTGCATCTCAAGTTTGCCAATCAGCTGCAATTTTTTCCGGTACATATCTTTGGCTTCTCCATTGCTCAAGCTAGCCTTCCCACCCTGGCAGAAGAAGGCGACGAACTGACTCTTAATCAATTTAAGAAAACTTTTATCACTTCCTTACATCAGATGATGTACCTAGCTATTCCTGCCAGTGTTATCCTGCTCATATTAAGAGTTCCCGTAGTGAGAATCGTCTACGGGGCGTCTTCCTTTCCCTGGGAAGCCACGGTAAAAACTTCCTACGCCCTGGCATTTTTTAGTCTATCTATTTTTG
>CAYSWS010000024.1:0-6591 GCA_964434935.1 uncultured Candidatus Saccharibacteria bacterium | reverse complement strand
CTCTCAAGGAAGGCAAGCTGATTTCAAAAAGTGAGCTGATTAATGCTTACAAAGTACTTAAAAATAAAAAGGCACTGCAGATCTCAGCCGCACAAGAAAAAAACTTCTTTAAAAATGTTCGAAAAAAGCGCACGCGCACCATTTCAGGTGTAACTCCGGTAACTGTGTTGACCAAACCTTTCCCCTGTCCCGGAAAGTGTATCTTCTGCCCCAACGACGTGCGCATGCCTAAAAGCTACATGTCGGATGAACCGGGGGCGCAAAGAGCTGAGGCTAACATGTTCGATCCGTATTACCAAACCTTCAACCGGCTGCTGGCTTTAAAAAACATTGGTCACCCCACCGACAAGATAGAACTTATTGTGCTAGGCGGAACCTGGAGTCACTACCCGGAAAAATATCAGATCTGGTTTGTGAAAAGATGTTTTGAGGCTATGAACGAGTTCGAACATTATAAAAAGACGGAAATTCTTAAAGTTGAAGCCAAACCGCCTTTGGACGAAGACTTGTTGGAAGAAATAAAAGGGGAATCAATGGACAAGACCTACAATCAGGTCATTGCAAAGGCTTTATTGTCAAGATCCGTGGAAGCGCAGGGAGAAACGGCTACTTGGAAAGAGTTATTTGCCGCGCATAAAGTAAATGAAACCGCCAAAACGCGCTGCGTGGGGCTTGTATTGGAAACACGTCCGGATGAGATCACGGAAAATGAGCTGGTCCGTTTGCGAAAACTTGGCGGCACCAAGATCCAAGTTGGTATTCAAAGTCTGGATGATAAAGTTCTGGAGTTAAATAAGCGTGGGCATGATGTTGCCGCTACGAGAAAAGCCATAAATTTGATGAGACTGGCCGGGTTTAAGATCCACGCGCACTGGATGCCCAATCTTTATGGTTCGAGTCCTGAAAAAGATGTGGAGGATTTTAAAAAGCTTTTTACTGATATCTCCATCATGCCGGATGAACTTAAAGTCTACCCCTGTTCTTTGATCGAAAGTGCTGAACTTATGAAGTATTACAAAAGTGGTGAGTGGAAACCGTATTCTGAAGATGAACTGCGTTATGTACTAACGGAAGTATTTAAGATAGTACCCAGATATTGTCGCATAACCAGAATGATCAGGGACATTCCCAGCACCGACATTGTAGAAGGTAACAAGAAGACAAATTTCAGACAAATTGTGGAGAGGGAACTTGCCAAAGTAGATGTGAGGTCAGAAGATATTCGAGCCAGGGAGATACGAGGCAATAAAGTTAATTTTGGTGATTTGGACATCAAGGTTACAGAGTACCAAACCAAAGTATCCCGGGAATATTTCATTGAATATGTCACAAAAGATGATGAGGTAGTCGGGTTCTTGAGGCTCTCGTTACCAACAGAAAAGTCCTTCATCGAAGAGGTCAAAGATTCAGCCATGATCCGGGAAGTTCATGTATACGGACAAAGCGTACAAATAGGCAAAAAAGGTAAGGATAAAGCGCAGCACATTGGCTTGGGGAAGAATTTGCTGAAAAAAGCCGAGAAGATTGCTAAAAAGCAAGGATTTAAGAACATTTCTGTCATCTCATCCGTGGGTACACGAGAATATTATGAGAATAATGGATTTTCCTCCTGTGACGGACAAGCCAATCTTTATCAGCACAAGAAATGCTAAACTAATTTCATGAAAAAGTTCTATTTGGTGCTGCCCTTTGTCATAGCTTACATTGAGAACGAAAAAGGTGAGATATTAATAGGACAACAGCCTGACTTGCCGCACAAACCTTATCCACTGAAGTGGGATATGCCCGGGGGTAAGCTTGAGCCTGATGAAGCTCCTGAAGAATGTATTATTCGAGAAATTAAAGAAGAGACAGGGTACGATGTTGAGAAACTTGAATTATTTACTATTCATCATAATTTTGGACATGATCCTGAGAGTCAAAACGGCATTCCCGGGATAGGTATATGTTATAAAGTAAAAGTTTCAGGTGAATTCCAACCAAAGGAAATGCTAAATATGCACTATGCGGGAAAAGAAGAGATAAGAAGATTGGATCTTACTCCTTGGGCAAAGCATTATCTTAAGGATTTACTTGAATAGAAAGACTTTAATTTATAAACTCATTAGACTATGCCGGATCTTAGACTAGTACCAATTAGCAAAATTAAACTACAAGAAGAAGCTGATCTATCCAGGATAGGGGGGCTTATTAACGCCTTTAAAGAGAGTATGATTCTCAAAGATCCTCCTATAGTTGCCTTGGGGTTGGGTAAAGGTCTCATGCAGATAGACGGCGCTAACAGAATATCAATATTAAAGCTTCTTGGATGCAGCCATGTGGTTGTGCAGATGGTTGATTATCAAGATACATCTCAGGTGAACATAAAATCTTGGACACATGTATCCAAGGTAAATAAGGAAGATTTTGTTAAAAAACTAAGCAGGATCCCGGGCGCTAAAATTGAAAAATTCAAACTTGGTCTGGGTGTTACCTTGACGGGACATCCCATGGCCTCAGCCACCATCATCTTTAGAGACGGCAGTGGGCTCAGCATATACACACAATCGGATCTGATAAAAAGGGTTAAGTTGATGAGAAAAGTTGTAAAACTTTACGAAGAATCCATAATCAGAGATAACACCGTAACTGTTGAGAGTAGAAATGCCCTAGCTTTGTTTTTTCAAAAACATAAAGACAATAATGTAGCTCTACTATTTCCGGCTTTTTCCGGTCATGAGATCTACGGACTTTTGGAAAAAGGCATCACCTTACCCACGGGAGTTACCAGACACTTGATCAACGAACGAGTTCTAAGAATAAACTATCCCATTGAAATGCTAAAAAAGAGCGTACCTGTAAAAGAAAAAGAACGTTTTTTCAAGAAATTCGTGGAAGACTTAAAATTAAGATTTTACGAAGAATCCATTTACGTGGTGGAGTAAAAAAAGGACAGCTTTTTAAGCTTTGAGGTTTGCGCCTCTAGTCCTTAGTTGAACGGATCCAGTCCGGATAGTCTGAATAGGAGGTCTGATCTCAGCAAGCTTTGAAAGCCTTGGTTTAACAAGCTACATTCAAATGTGAGCATGTTGAAATACACGGAAACAAGCATATTTACTGTTAGTAGAAGAATGATGAGAGAAATCGACCAAGATATAATTCTTACCTCGGTCTTTTCTCTTACCACCCCATGCCTCGTAGCACGATCTAAGATGAAATCGGAACATATATTTAGGACCACGGCTCCGTCCGTCACCTTAATTGGTGCCATATTATAAATTAAAAGAAACATGTTCACTACTAAGATCTGAGAGCTAATTTGTGTTGAGAATCCGGCTCTTAGAGCTAGGAAGGCTGCTACAACGAGAATCCATGTGAAGTATGGGCCCATTAGAGTAAAAAGTAGTTTATCGATATTCCTGATCTTGTTTACCTTTCCCAGAAGTTTTATTTTTCCTCCAATAGGCAGGAATATTAGATCAAATGGATGCCCAAGATAAAGTGTAACCGAAGCATGTCCCAGTTCGTGAAAAGAGACTGACAGCAATATTATCAAATAAAGGTCCACGTTACTGTAGTAAAAAAGTATAGGAATAGTAAAAAACAATGAGCCTATCAGTTTCAGTACTTTATCCATTGTTAATCCTCCTGTTATTTAGTTTTCAAAGTTGGAAAGATTATATAAGCAAGGGAAATGAATGTCTATTGAATCTGCATCACAGCAAGGTTGGGTTAGATGTTAACACACCAGCGGCACCGCTGGTGTATTTTTCTTCCGTATGAATGGTCATCAAACCGCCCTCTCTTGTTAGTTCAGCTTTTCCCACATCTACGTACTTGGCAAATATCCCATTTTCTTCCAGACCTCGACGCATCTCCGTATCAGAAGAACTATCTCCAAGGCAGATAAATTCTTTAGGGTTAATACCCTTTTGTTCCAGCAGATCAGATAATAATCTAGCGGCATCCGCCTTACCCCCAAGAGCTGTACTTTGAATGTCAATGGCTATAGTTGAGGGGTCAACCAAATGCGACTTTTCCATACCCAGATCACGCAGCCTTGCTTTTAATCTTTCTACATAGCTTCCTTGGACTTTTGCAAAATCTTCCAAGTTGCCTCCATCTCTCATTTCTAGTGTTACCATGGTCTGCTTTGTGTCGTCGAAAATTAAAAAACCGTCACTTTCTTCACATATACTTCTAGCCTCGTCCTGTATCAACTCGAATCCTATACCTTTCAAGCTTTCATTGATGTGTTCTTCCCAACTTCCCTCATCGTTATAAAAACCATAGGAACCTCCTTTTTCTCCCACAATGCAGACGCCCCTCAGCATTTTCTTATCAGGAATTTGTTCTTCAATAATTTTTAATACACTCTCTTTCACAAATTCCAAAGACCTGCCTGTATTTAGAACAACCGGCTCTCCGGTGGACAGCTTACCGATCATTCCCCTTATAACTTCAGGATCGGCAGTTTTTTCACTGGGATCGGTTATTACTCCATCTACGTCCATCATCCAGGCGTATTTTGGTTCTTTCGGGTAATCAAACTCCCTAGTAGTTTTTTCCATGTCTATAGTGATCAAACCTAGGTGCTTTAACTCCTCATTGACCGAAGGCAGCCCCTGCGCTTCCGGAGGAAGTTCCGGATCATATCCATTGGGATTTTTTGGTGTCAGCTTGGAGTCAAGACGAATCTTTTCTTGCCAATGATCCTTCACAATGTTGTCTACTTTTTTATAATTTTCCTTTACTCTTGTCTGTAATCCATTAACGTACTCTGTCATTTGCCTACTAACCTCGCCGTTTTCTAAACCGTCGTCCATTAGTTGCTCTCTTTTTGTAGCTACTGCCACGGCCATGATAGCGGCAGCGTGCGTTGAAGGAGTATGTAGCCTTGCCTGAGTTAAGAACTTCTCCAAGCTTTCCAGGTCTGATCTTACAAACACCCAAGATTCAGAAAAATCGAAACCATAAAATTGTCCAGATTCTATATCTGCAGCTTTAGAAATATTTATCATTTCCTTAGCACTAACATTTAGATCAGCCAAAAAAGTTAATTCTGAATGATACGACCTTTTATCGATAGTGAATCCCGTAGCCCCTATTTTTTCTATATGCTCAGGAGTCAGGCCTACCTCTTCGGCCATTTCTTTTGTTGCGTTAGACATTGCCTCTTCAATTGTTGGCAGTACGGTTTTACCGGATTCTTTTCTTGCATCCCACATACCTGCGGCACTGGCACCGGGAGCTTTTGCATACAGCCTGTTGTATTTTGACCGTACCTGAATTGCCAGCGACGGCGGCTCATCCGGTCTTTCTGCCGTTCTTATTATTATCGCTGTGGCTGTAGGATTGGCCAAATCAAGCACCTCCTGTGGTAGATCAGGGTCTCTTATTACCTGATAAGCCGTGTAAGGAACGCGGGCGTATTCACACTCCATAACAGGAGAGCCGTCTTCACCTGCGACAAACTCAATATTTCTTAAGCTTACTTTGGTTGTTTCTATTATGCCTTTAGCATAATTTTTCCTGTCTTTTTGCAAGGTAACTTTTGCCTCATCGACAATATCAAGAACACGATCTCTGACATCAATGTAGCTAGGCATACTCACAGATTTTCCTCTGGCAGCCTGAAGTGACTTGTACAGAAACTCAGCTGAAAATGTTTCTAATTGCTTTACATGTCCCAATCTACCAAGAGTTAGGCCAAGACCGCGCTGTGTAAATTCCACTTCCTTTTTTTGTGCCTCCTGCCACTCATCAAAAAGATCTTTGTATTTTTCTGCTAGCAGGGGAACCCCTTCTCTATATGGAAAGGTTTCTGTTTTTGGTGATATGCTCATGCCGGGGGCGAACCAAGCTTCAAAAGTTCCCCCGTCTACGTAGGTGATGCCTTCAGGTAGTTTGGTTTCCTTCTTTTCTCCTGTTTTTACCTCTTCAGTTTCTCCTGGTTCGCTTAACCACTCAGGCAGGTGGTTAGCACCATTTTCAGAGCCTTCTTTCATTATTTAACTTTAACATCAAGGAGTTTAATTTTCTATTTCTGCGGACGATGTAATATGGTGAGGGCGGAGGGGATCGAACCCTCGACACCCTGGTTAAAAGCCAGGTGCTCTACCACTGAGCTACGCCCCCATAAGTAGTCGATAACCTTGAAATTATACTAAAAAAGCCGATTTTATCAAACTATTCTTCTTCGACCACCGGCAAAGTGAAATAGAAAGTAGAGCCGTTCTCAGGATCACTTTCCACCCAGATCTTGCCGTTGTGCGCGTCAATGATCTTTTTGCTGATATAAAGCCCTAAACCCATGCCGTAATCCATCTCCAGAGCTTTTTTCACCCGGTAAAACTTTGAGAACAGGTTATCAATGTATTCCTGTGGGATGCCCCGGCCGGTATCTTTGACGGACACCTGAACCTGCCCATCTGTGTGCGTTAAGATGACCTCAATTTTGCCCTCTTTTGTATACTTTATGGCATTTTCTATAAGATTTTGCAGCACAATGTGCAGTTTTGATATATCTGCGCTAACCATGGGAATTGAGTATAGTGGCGGGATAAAAACAACTTGTAGATCTTTATCGGCGGCTACCAGCTTGAACTCATC
>CAYSWS010000023.1:0-6811 GCA_964434935.1 uncultured Candidatus Saccharibacteria bacterium | reverse complement strand
TCAATTGGTTTTGTAGCTATTTTCGAAATGAAAAAGAGCAAGCTTAGTTTGTTCCCGGACGTTTCCCGTGAGGCAAAATTAATAACAACAGGCATTTATAAATATATTCGACATCCCATGTACACGTCAGTGCTGGCGGTATGCCTTGGTTTGCTATTGAGTGGGGTGAGTTTGCTCAGGTTAGGGGTGTTTTTGGTGCTTTTGGTGGATATCTGCGTGAAGATACGGTTCGAAGAGGGTTTGCTGGAAAAAAGGTTTGCGGAATATAAAAGCTACAAAGAAAGTTCAAAAAAGCTTGTGCCTTATATTCTCTAATTATCTAAATACAATCTTGTTAATAGAAAAAATCCTGGGGGTAAACTTTGTAGAAAAAAGCCTACCCCCATAGGGTGACTCGGATCCGCTCAAATTGATTTTCCCAGCAGAAAAGCAATAAAGAAAATCCCAGCGGAACCAAATATAGATGCGAGGTCCGACCTCCCGTTCATCGCCATAACAACTGCCAAAACTAACAGAAGCACTGCAACTACAAGGAAAGCATAAAACTTCTTTTGGTCCATGGTTCCTCCTCATGAGTTTATAGGATTATTTGAGGGTATTATACCACTTATGATTGCTTATGGAGTTACACCAACTTGCACGCCTGGCATCTGTTCCCACGGAAACCCCTCCCGGCCAAAGTGCCCGTAAGAGGCGGTTTTTAGGTAGAGCGGGCGTCGTAGATCCAACCCTTCAATAATACCCCGTACGCTGGTGTCCAACAGCTGGCCGGCAAATTCGCGCAGGGCTTTTTTGGAAACTCTAGCCGTACCAAAAGTCTCAATTTCTTCCATCAGGGGTCTTTTTCGACCAATGACGTAGGCCAAGCCCACCTCAACTCTATCCGCCAGTCCGTGGGCCACAATATTTTTGGCCAAATATCTCGCGGCATAAGCTCCCGAACGGTCCACCTTGGTAGGATCTTTGCCGGAAAAAGCTCCACCACCCACCCGGGCCATGCCTCCGTAACCATCCACCACAATTTTCCTGCCGGTAACTCCTGTGTCACTAGCCGGCCCGCCAATATGCCACACACCGGTGCCGTTAACTATCAACTCTTTCTCAGGGATCCTCTGCTCATACTCCCCCAACACTTTTTTCACCACCTCCACATGCAAGTCACGCCTGACCTGCTCCACCTCCACATCTTCCCGGTGCGGCACCGCCAGCACCACTTTGCTTACACCCACCGGCCAGCCCCCTTTGTAATTCACCGTCACCTGAGATTTGCCGTCAGGACGTAAATAAGGCAGCACCCCTGTTGTTCGAACACCATCCATGGCTTGCGTCAGCTTATGCGCCAACATGATAGGCAAGGGCATAAGCTCCGGTGTCTCGCAACAGGCATAACCAAACATCATGCCCTGATCGCCGGCGCCCTCATTATCAACCCCGGCGGCAATATCCTGGGATTGTTCGTGGATGTAGACCTCAATGGGGCTCTGGTGGGTAAAGTTGAAAGCGGTGTCCGTGTAGCCCAAACGCTTGATCTGCTCCGCCGCCACCTGCTTAAGATCGATCCGAGCCAGCGCCGCTGCAGCCGCCGTCACCTCACCAGCTACCACCACCCGGTTAGCCGTCACCATAGCCTCCACAGCCACGCGACCTTGAGGGTCCAACGCCAGCACAGCGTCCAATATAGCGTCAGAGATCTGATCGCAGATCTTGTCCGGATGACCGGCACAGACTGATTCGGAAGTGAAATTTTTATAAAAAGGGAAATTTTTGTTTTTTTGTCTTTTGACCATATCTTCCTTAGAAAACTTAATAAGGTCGGATGTGGCACCGCGGATCCTTCTTGGTGTTCGAAGATCTCGGTTGCCGGATAGCTTTGAGCCGATTCTCTACTATCACTCTTGATATGTGGCTATTGTATCATTATTATTAAATTGCAGTGTATTCACTCAGAGAAAATGTAAAAGAATCGTTCAGGCTGGCATGGAAATTTAAAATATTGTGGATATTTGCTTTGCTTATCTCCATGGGAGGCGGCGGCGGAGGTGGCGGCGGTTCTTCTTCGACCAAAGAAGAATTCACTTTGCCCACGGATGATACGCCTGATTCGAACATGGAGACGCTCATGCCTTCACCTGAGGTCAACTCGCCGGATCTGAAAATGCAGCCAAGGGAAGTGCCGGGAGAAAAACCAAACCCCTTTGCCACCATGGTCATGGGCGCGTCTGATATGGCCAAGGATGTCATGGCTCCGGAAACCTCAGAAAGCCAGACGTCATTTGTGCCCAGTTTTCTTATGGGTGGGTTTGCCATAATCTCTTTTATCTCCTTCTTAATTTTCATGGTTTACGTTTTTATCATGGTTCGAATGTGGGCCAGAGGCGCCTTGATAGCCGGCACCAAAGCCGGGCAGGAAGGGGTGGAAAAGCTGGATCTTTTCAGCCTGAGCACGGATGGTATCAACATCATGAGAAGGCTGTTCAGTTTAAGCATTACAATTGCTCTAAACATCTTAGGAGCACTTTTGTTAATGATAGTACCTGTACTTGTGGCGGTGATCGTAAAAAACACCTTAATAACTCTTGTGGTTGGCTTGATAACGCTGTTGTTAGTTATTTTTATAATAGTAAAGTTGATATTTGGGTCATTTTATGCGGAAAGATACATTGTCCTGCACAACATGCAGGTCAAAGAGGGTTTGAAAAAAGGTATCGGCAGTTTCAAACACAGTAAGAAAAATTCTCTTTTTCTGGCTGTGGTGAACTCAGTTATCTTCGTGCTTGGTCTGGGTACGGTTGTGGGTATAGCCGGAGCTATCGCTTTTTTGATATTCAGGAATCAGGGCGGTTTTGATGTTTCCTTCTCAACACAATTAATGCTCATTCTTGGGGCTTTCTTTATGATTTTTATCATCGCATTTCAAGTCCTCAGCGCGTTTTTTAGCACCTATAGACAATTTACCTGGACCAGGCTTTTCCTGCATATTGAAAACCAAGGTAATGAACCTAGCAAATTGGAAGGAGCACAAACATGAACCCAAGAAACGGCAAGTTCGTAGAAAGGCTATTGGCTACAATTTTGGACTACCTCATTTTGTCCCTTGTCATTTTATTGCCCACTCTTATATTTTCGATGATCTCTGCAGGAGAGCACAAGATCGGGAACACTTTTCTCTCTTTTGCCAGCCTGGCACTTCTCATAGTACCTTTAAGCGCCATATACTATGCGGTATTTACGGCTAAGTACGGCGGCACTTTTGGTAAGCTATTGTTTGGGTTAAGAGTAGAAAATAGGGACAGCAATGAACTCATCGATAAAAAAAGAGCCTGGTACAGATCTACGCTGGGATATTTTTTCTCTACGCAGCTGTTTGGCTTAGGTTATTGGCGGATTTTAAAAAATGAGGAAAGTCTGGCCTGGCATGATGAGCTGTTTTTTACCAAGGTTTTGAAACACAAGGGCAGCGCGCCAGGATACATTGCTTTGGTCGTGATACTGGTTCTGATCGCTCCTATGGTGTTTTTGATCTTTAAGAATCTTGCTCCGGCTTTTTAATGCAATCTCTCATGGCCAAAAATGCTATTTCTTCTTATGTTAAAATCAACCCATGATCCTTATCCTCGATAGAAAGATCACGCAGGAAGAACTAAAAAAAGCCAGGGAAGTTTACAAAGATTACATAAAAACAGTTATAGACGTGGAAAGAGACCTTCTAGCCATCGGTTGTGAATATCATATAGACTGCGAAGAAGAGTTAATAAGAATGGGTAGTAAAATGGAGGATCTCTACGGAGGAGGTTATAAACTTGATACCAAGGAAGTCGAATACATGGCGTTGAGTAACTACAAACCGACACAAGGCAAGACCACTTACGAAATAATGGATGAAGATATTCGACAAAAATTGTATAAATTAACTAAGGAATACCTGGAAATATGAAAAGGGATAAGAAGTTTGTCATAGATTCAATAAAAATGGACCTGCACCGTGTGGTCACGGCTACAGGTGACGTTTCTAAAGAAGCGGAGGTGGATTCGGCTAAGATTTTCCTGGAACACGCGGATGCGGATTTTGACAAGATAAGATTGAGCCCAAGAGAGAAAATGCTCAGACAAGAGCTCAACGAGTTGTCTGAAAGTATTGATGCTTTAGAAAACCCCTACGCGCGATTAAGGTGGGTGGAAGATGTACTGACGGTGAGGTGCAGACTTTAAAAAGCTGCTTTCATAAAAATATAAACTCTTAATTCTCCCACCTTTACTATAGTTGTTAAAATCAGCCATAAAAAGAAAAACACCGTATTGATCTGAAGTATTGGCAATTAAGCCACTCCAAACCGCTACGGTGTTTTGTTGGACACGGGAGAGCCGTGTACTACTCTGGAAAAGCTGAGTACGCTGTATTGAAACGTTCCCAGTCCCCAGATAGGACAAAAGTACCCAAACAGTGCTTGGTTTCTTCTTCACCGTTCGAATGGTACAGGGTCCTTATCTCTCTATGAAACAGCAGATGTGCATTAACGGATTCCGCAACGGAAATTGTTTTTTCAAGCACTATATCCTGCGGATCGTCAACAGCACAGATATCTGACTTATGCATCACGTAGACATTTCCCTCAAGGACGATGCCAATTCCTCTAGAATCATCGGCGTAATGCACCACATCAAGATCTTTGTTCGTCCAGTTCGCGATCACCACCGCCTCAAGATCAGAGCGAAACTCGCCGGAAGGTAGAGGAAAGTAGGAATATCCTACGGGAAGATTTCTTATCCCCGAAAGCACTTTCATATTATCCCGTATGGTCTTCATGCTTTCCAGGACCGACTCCATGTTGTCTCTGACTATCCCCATATTGTCCTCGAAAGTCTGCATGCTTTCATAAACTTCCAGTTGGCTTTCACCAACCTGCTGCATACTTTCTAAAACGATCTCTGCGTTTTTTTTGCTCTTGATTGACGATGCTATTAAAACAACCCAAGCAATGAGAACAACGATCATACAACACAGAAAAAAGATCGTGCTTTTTGTAACGCTCTTCATTTCATCCTCCTTTAAGGATTATGATTCACGCGGTTTCTCATGTATTGTATCTTGAAAAAGTGCTGCTGTTATTTATAGATTTGTAACTACTGTAATTATACCCTATAGTAGTTATTGCGTCAATAGATGATTGGAAAAAATATTAGTATATATAATCAATATGCAAACACTTAAACTACTGCTTCTAACAATATTTGCTTTGCTAAAAAACCTCCAACGACCGCTTCTTGAACTTATAAAGCTGCGCCGGACGGTGTGTGACATCAATCTGCCTTTTGTCCAGTTCTTCCAAAATATCCAAAGAGCTGATCTTCTTTCTGAAATTCCTCTTATCCAACTTCCTGCCCAGTATGATCTCGTAAACTCTCTGCAGCTGGGTGAGCGTGAATTCTTTAGGCATTAATGAGTAAGCAATGTTCGAATAAGTAAGTTTGCCTTTTAATCTTTTGTGGGCGGTAGTAATGATCTGTTGGTGGTCAAAAGCCAGATCCGGCAGGTTGTCTAGGGCATACCATTCTATGCCCCGGTAATAATCCTGGGTGGCAATTTTCAGTTTTTCCGGATGGCTGACCAGAGCAAAATAAGCCACGGAGACTGATCTTTTTCTAACATCCCGTTTGAGATCGCCAAAAGTATAAAGTTGTTCCAAGAAAATATTATTTAGATTAGCCTTTTCACTGAGCACTCTCACCGCGGCTTGGTCCAAAGTTTCATCATGTCTCACCAATCCGCCGGGCACAGCCCATTTATCTTGGTAAGGTCCTTGTCCTATCTTGATAAGCAAAACAGATAGTTTCTTGTCCGATATGGTGAGCACAACGGTATCAACAGCTAATAATGGTGCGTTTCCGGGGTTTTTCATATGGTCTGATTATACACTCAAATGATAGTGTTGACAAGACACTATGTAAGTGTTATAAATACACCATGAATATAAGTGAATTTTTTAACGTAAACACAATTTTTTTCACAGTACTAAATTACCAAATGAGCTATTTGGAATTCTTCGGTACTATATTTACAGCCTGGTGCGTCTGGCTGGCAGCTAAAAATAAGGTCTCCAATTGGCCCATTGGCATTATTGGCATCATTTTATACGCCTTCCTTTTCTACCAAGTTCAACTTTATTCGGACCTGATAGAGCAGATCTACTACTTCATCACCAGTTTCTGGGGATGGTGGCTCTGGACCCACCCTAAAAGCAAAGATGAGGCTACTGAGGGCAAGGAGCTCAGGGTTGGTTACACGGACAAAAAATACAATACATTAGCCATAGCCGCCATCGTTGTTCTCACCATCATCTTTGGTTATGGCATGACCAAGATCCACATTATATTACCGGGGATCTTCACATTGGAAGCCTCATTCCCCTATCTTGATGCCTTCACAACCGTCATGAGCTTTGTGGCTACTATTTATCTGGCTAAAAGAAGGATCGAAAGCTGGTATCTCTGGATCTTGGTGGATGTCATTGGCGTTTGGTTGTATTACCAGAAAGACGTAGTATTAATTTCCATCTTGTACTTTGCTTTCCTGCTCAACGCCATTTGGGGTTATAGAAAATGGAGGAAAGAATATGAGGGGCTTGATAATAGGAAAGTTCTATCCACTTCATAAGGGACACCAATATTTGATCGAAACGGCCCTCAACCGCTCCGACCAACTGGCGATCATAGTCTGCCAAACAGAAAAATATAAGATACCGGTTGATATCAGAGCGGGCTGGATCAAGGAGCTTTATCCGCAGGCAGAAGTGCTGGTTCTCCATCACGAAGC
>CAYSWS010000022.1:0-7231 GCA_964434935.1 uncultured Candidatus Saccharibacteria bacterium | reverse complement strand
ATAACATATAATGAAACTGCCGTTATGGTATCCCTAAAAAGAAATATCAAAGCCAGATACAACAGAAACATAGGTAGGCACATCAAAGCTATAGCCATGCGCATCAGAGACATCAAAAAAAGATACAGGAACTTCAAAAACCGACTGCTTCACCCCATCTACCTTTTCCCCATCAAGCTTCTCACCTTCTCTTTGTATTACATCGTCAAGGCTGCCATCAAGCTCATCATTGAACTCCTCACCGCTATCATCGACACCGTTCTATTTCCGCTCAAAAGCTTCAGGAATTTTCTCAAAAGCCTAGTCATCATTTTGCTCATTATCTACATTTGCGCCTCTTCTTTTGTCATGATCGACTATATTAACCACGAATACGGCCGTTATATGAAATTCTTTTGCGGTAGCGGCATGAACCGTCATTTAAAAAACTCAGTGGTCAGGGTGGTGGGAGGCCATTCTGAAGGTTCCGGGTTTTTTGTGGACCAAAATACCATCCTCACCAATTTTCACGTCATAGCGGGAGAGCCTTCGCCAAAAATAATCTTTCCTGATGGCAGTTTTACGGTTGTTAGCGGCATAACGGGAGACCCGCAGGCTGATCTGGCTCTGCTCCGGGTGCCAGAAAGACATCCGGAAATGGTCCTGAAGTTCATTTCACATAGTTCCTTGGTGGAAAACGAGCCTCTGATAGCTGCGGGTTACCCCGGTGGTACTTCCGTGGTGGGCGAAGCTACCCTGCTGGAGGGAAACTATTTGACTTTTCGAACCAGTCATCAAGACCCCGTCATCTATATTCACACCAACATCAACTTGGCCGGCGGCATGAGCGGAGGACCTCTGGTAGATAGATGCGGCGGGGTGGTAGGTATTAACACCAAAGCCTTAAGCGGCAACTCATTTTTTATCTCTTCAGAATCTTATTACCAATTCAAACCGGGATTTAGCGACCAATACATCACCAAAATCAGCCTGGACCCCTCCAAATCACCTGAAGAAGCGGTCAAGGCTTTTTACACCTATCTTAAGGTGCGTGATATGGAGGCCGGATTCAATTTACTTAGCCGGGAATATCTCAAAAAAACCAAC
This sequence comes from uncultured Candidatus Saccharibacteria bacterium, assembly GCA_964434935.1. Classification (GTDB taxonomy): domain Bacteria; phylum Patescibacteriota; class WWE3; order UBA101185; family UBA10185; genus CAYSWS01. Next base: position 6,145 of record CAYSWS010000022.1, on the reverse strand, counting down.
TTTGACGAATGGACCAGCCGTTTTTCCGATGTCATTGATGTGAACGTCTTTAGAACTGAGCCTAGAGACTGGCCGCCTAACACTGCATTTATTAAGTTTGGCACCAAGAATTGGGTCAACGGCGAGGTCTACATTCATTACTACGAAGGAACCTGGCAGACAGTGTTTGAGGACGGGGTTTATAAGATGCTGGAGGCTGATATTATAGAGGTGGATTATCCGGTGTATTCGTGGTTTTGGACAAGTAATTAGATGGCGACAAGCTATAAATAAGTAGTTCCCTAAAAGTCGTCCCAGTCGTATTCTACATTTATAAACTCGTCTAGCATATCTTTGTCCACACCCAGACTCAACATTTTTTTCCTGAAGGTTTCCTCATCCACCAGCCTTGGCCATTCATCAAAAGGTGGTCCCAATGCATTAATACCCACTGTCCACTGACCATCTACTTTTTCAAATGTCTTTGGACCATACATGTAGATTGGTTCTCCGTGCCCAATAAAACTTGACAAGCCGCCCACTATGAACGATCTACCTAACTCTTCATTTCTATAAAAATAACTCCAAAATTCTTCCGTGGTGAATTCCTTTATCTCCTCATCAGTCAGTTCATCCATTTGTTCTAAAGTATAGTTAGAAAAATCCATGATAAGTGCATTATAGCAGTCAAACATCCAGCCAATCCTGCCAAAAGTCAGGGTTTTCTTCCAAGTTCACTTTTATATAGCTACCTAGCTTGCCGGCTTTTTCCAAATCCTTCTCCTCAGATGACGTTAGCACATCATCGAACCACAAAAAGTCTTCGTCCAAGTTTATAGCCTCTATTTTTCTGCTCTTCCATGTTGTGGGTTTTATTTTTACGACAAGATCCATTAATTCCGTATCAAAATACCTGCTGATATAAAGAACGGTATCTGACGCATCACCATCGCAATGCGTGGTAAGCCAGTAAACTTCATGTTTTGCCAAAGCGTTTTGCAAAAATTCCTTGAAATGCTTGGCCGGATAGCTTCTTAAATATCTTTTTCCGTCTGCAGTTTCTACGGTGTTGTAAAGTATGGTGTCATCTATGTCCAGAAAGATCTTCATGTGGTGATTATAGCAATAAAGAATAAGGCAGCATTTGCTCCCACCCCAAAACTAAAATATACTTAATCCATGGACCCTGCCATTGAAACACCGCCTCAAGAAGAATTACAGCCCGTAGAAAACAATGTATCTCAAGACCCATCCCCAAAAGAATCTATCAAGAACCGTGTATCCGGTAAACTTCTCGCAATCAAAGCAAAGAAACGCCTTTTTACTGTCATAGCCATCTCCGGATTTTTATTTCTCATTATCTTATATTTCATTCCTCCGGTGAAAAGTTACATAACGGAAAAAAGAATGTTTAAGACCGGCAATAGAGAAACGGGAGAATCCCAAAAAACCACTGTAGATAAAAAGCTGTTGCTAACAACAGGCGCTCCATTATCGGCGAATATGCCTATTTTCGCGCGGTTCAACGAAGAAAAGATCTCCACAACACCAGCCATTCCAACCTATGCCCTTAAATCATCTGACCTTAGCAATCTTTCTCAAATCGAGACTGACACAGGAAGGAAACTAAGCGCTCAGCAGCTAGGGGCTTTAGAAAACACGGGTTTCTTCTTTACACCGGCTGATAACACACTTGCAGATGGCGATGTGGATGTAGATTTTAGCCACGGAGATCCGGTAGATGAGTTCGTAAAAATATACTATGACATTTTAGGTAGTCCTTCGGAACTAGAACGGGAACCTCAAGACACCGTTTTCATTTCCTCAGATTTCATTTTGCACACATATCATGTTTTTGTGGACAGAACTTTTCAATACATTGAGCAAACACAGTTTCATCCCAAACTACTGCAGCTTACCAATATTTTATTCGAAAAAAGCCTGCAAGAATACGAATCTACTTCTGATGAGACATTGAAAGCTTCGTTTTCCAGATTAGCCACTTTCTATTTGGTTCCAAAAGTTTTATTGGAATCACAGGTTAGTAAATATGATTTTGAAGCTACCAGAATTGCTTCCTCACCAGAAACTGACCGTGCCTACGAAGAAAATGATAAAACCGCCGATAGTTACGAAAATACCATAGCTGATCTTGAGAAATATAGGGAAAGAGTCCCGGACTTTGTATATGAAACAGCTAAACAAGAGTTAACATTGATCATGGCAGCAAAAGAGGCTAATACTTCTCCTCTGTTTGGAAAGTTTAACATGGGCATTATGGACGATTACACCCAGTATAAGCCAAGAAGTCACTACGTAAAAAATTCTACCCTGAGAAGCTATTGGAGAACCATGATCTGGTATGGCAGAAGCGGCTTTCTAACAAATTCTGATGAACTTACTCTTGATGCTCTGATCCAAACAATGTGGTTAAACAGCACCGGTACATCCGAAAATGCGGCCAGCACCTTGTGGGAAAGCCTTTATCTTCCCACTGTTTTCTTTGTTGGCAAAAGCGATGACCTCACCTTCTATGATTATTCAGATGTCTTAGAGAAAGTGTTTTCTAAGGTGAACCCTGATTATAGCGAGCTTATAGAGCCGGGAAATTTTGCCAATCTTAAAAATGAGGTCAAAAACTTGGCAGGACCGCAAATACAATCTTCGATCATAATGATAGCTCCGGATACAGTTTCTAAAGAAGACCTGCTTGAGGAGACTAAGAGTTTTAGGTTTATGGGACAAAGATTTGTACCGGATAGCTTCATCTACTCCACTCTGACCCAGGGAGACGAGCCTCCGGATAAAGAAACGGGTCAGAAACTACCAACTACCCCCACTGCCTTAATGGCCATGAGTATTTTTGGCAATCAGAGGGCCAAGCAATATCTTAATGAGTGGATCACCAAGGAAGCACCGGAAGCAGATAAGGTTTTGGCCAGGGAAATTTCTAAACTTGAGACTTCTTTTAACGCCCTGGATGAGGCAAGTTGGACGCAGAATATGTATTGGTCTTGGCTTTATACCCTAAAAGGTCTCTCACAACAATTTTTCCAAGGGTACCCGGTATTTATGCAGAATACGGCCTGGCAGGACAAGGACTTGAACACTTCTTTGGGCTCATACACTGAACTGAGGCACGATACTTTACTCTATGCCAAAAGTTCATATGCGGAGATGGGAGGAGGAGGAGATCGTCCGGAACCTCCACCCGTGCCCAAGGGATACGTTGAACCAAACTTGTTGTTCTTTAATAGAGTCATCGCCTTAGCAGAGATGACAAAAAGCGGGCTTGAAGCAAACGGTGTATTGCCTATATGGCAGGGAAGCCAGCTTGACTCTCTTATCGAATCCTATAAATTCTTTAGGACCATTGCCGTGAAAGAGCTTAATAATGAAGTGATATCTGATGACGAATTTGAAAAGCTTAGGGTCGAAACCCATAAGATAAATTTGGCTCTAACACCCCCGGACGCGTATGGTTATATCAAAGCTGCAGACACCAGAGCGGGTTTAATAGCGGATATCCATACTGCCACAACACAGGATGTGCAAGAAATACTTTATGAAGCCACGGGAATCCCAAATGTCATTTATGTGGCTGTCAAGGACGCTAATGGTACCAGGCTGACCAGAGGCGTCACTTACTCCTACTATGAATTTACCAGACCTTTTGGAGAGAGACTATCTGATGCTGACTGGCAGGCAAATATATATGAAGGGCAAGAAAATTTCACCACACCAAATATCCCAGACTGGGCTAAGACTCTTCAAAAGTAGTGTCCTGCTATTGATCTTACTATCAATAGCGGTTATCCCTGTTCTTCTCACAAATCTCAAGAAAGCTGAGCCGACCCGGATAGAACATGTTGAAGAAATGCCGTCTCATTTTGCCTGCCCTTATCAAAGTGCTTTTTATAATTCTGATCCCAACGCTCCGTTATCTTATACACATTCACCGGCAGCCATAGTATCTCATCATTTATTAGCAGGAGATTTGATAAACAGTACACTTTCAAAACTTGATCCCGGATATGACACAGTGATCTTGGTAGGACCGAACCACAGAAATATTGGAAAATACCCCATACAAACTTCCGCTTATGCCTGGAAAACAGTATTTGGCACTATAGAGCCTGATCCGGAGTTAATAAATAAAATTAAGGATCTTAATAATATTGGTGTCTTAGAAGATTATTTTAATCTGGAGCATTCGGTTTGCGGACTGGTCACCTTCGTAAAAAAATATTTTCCCCAGGCCAAGATAGTACCCATTATCCTAAGAAGTGACGCCAGGCAAGAGGATGTCCTGGCTATCGCCAATAAGCTATCAGGCTCTTGCAGCAACTGTCTGGTAATTGCCAGCACAGATTTTTCTCATGAAGTACCGGATGCACAGGCGACCAAAAACGATCAACTAAGTATGGAAATTCTTAGAGAGAGGGATTTTGACAATATTAGCGAGATCACAAGTGACTGTAACCAATGTTTTTGGTTTTTATCCGGCTTTTTGCATGAAAATGACAAGTTCTTTGTAGATGACAGCAGTAATTCTTTTAAACTAAGCGGAGAGCATAAAGAAAGCGTGACCAGCTACATCACCGGATACTACTCGCCCGATCTGATCAGCGTACTTTTTACCGGAGATCTCATGTTCGATAGATATATCAGGCAGGTAGCTGATGATCATGGCTACGATTTTATATTGGAGAATATGCGGGATTTTTTAACCTCTAAGGATCTGGTCGTAACAAATCTGGAGGGCCCGATCACGGATTTTGATTCGATAAGTGTGGGTACAAAATTTGACGAAAAGAACAATTATCTGTTTACTTTTGACTCACGCGTGGCAGAGATGTTGCGCGCTAACAATATTGGATTGGTGAGCATCGGAAACAACCATATCCTTAATTTTGGTCAAGACGGACTGGACCAGACTTTCCGCTACCTTGAAAAATATGGCATAGAGTATTTTGGAAATACAGGACTTTCCTCTGAATTACCGACTAGTGCTGTGATCAATATCCGCGGTGTAAAGATAGGTTTTGTGAACTACAATCAGTTTGTAGAAAACGGACTTGAATCTGCTTTGGAGAATTTGTCTGCGATCAAAAAGAAGGCTGATCTTGTTTTTCTTTATACCCACTGGGGAAATGAGTATGCGCCTGTTGCCAACACGGAAATGGAAAAGCTGGCTCATTACTTTATCGAAAATGGCGCTGATGCCATCATTGGCAGCCATCCGCATGTGGTTCAGCAACAGGAGGAGTATGCAGGAAAATATATCTTTTATTCTCTGGGTAATTTTGTAGCTGATCAATATTTGTATGATCTTACTAAAAATGGGCTTATGGTTGAGGCGGTAATAGATCCCCATACACACGGTGTTGACTACGCAGCGTGGCCGGTTGTGTTAAAAGAAAACGGGCAAACTGTGCCTGGTTTTTGATAGTGTTTTTGATATCTTTTTCCGTCTGCAGTTTCTCCGTCGTGGTAAAACCGGCAAAACCAAGGCAAAGATGCAAGACCAACAAAAATACGTATAATAAAAGTATGCCTAAAACAACCCACAAAAGATCCTATAAGATCTACGCCATCCAATATCCAATTTTGCTACTTGCCGCTACACTTATGGTGTTTGGCTTCAACGCTAAAAAGATATTCGATGAACAAAACTCACCTCAAGGAATGGTCTTAGGAAAAGAAAATGCCAAAAACGAAGGTAAGGGCAATGCCGATAAACCGGACAAAGCTCAGGGAAAGCCTGAAGATAAAGGAAACAAAGGTCAGGGAAGCCTAAATGCCGCCGAGCACAAGCAAAAGATCATCGAAGTTGTAGGTAATCTCAATGCTGTGTCTGATGAGGAAGAAGAGGTGGGCAATGAGGAGACAAGCGAGGACATAGATGAGGTGGTAAATGATGAGCTGGATGATGTAGAAGACGTCACGGAAGCCATTAAGGCTGTGGAGACCAGACCAAAGTGGAAAACACTCCTTTTTGGCACTGATTATAAGAACTTAGGACAGCTGAGAAGTCATTTAGCCCACAATACAAATAGTATTCGAAAACTTAGCCGTGTACAGGAAAATGTCCAAGCCGAAAATCAGGAGCAGGTCCAAGCTCAATTAGGTGAGTTGGTGCAGGAAAGGGAAAGGATCAGAAGTA
>CAYSWS010000021.1:0-7413 GCA_964434935.1 uncultured Candidatus Saccharibacteria bacterium | reverse complement strand
TCTTCATCAAAGTAGGACCAAACGGTCACAGACAGGTCACCTTTTTTGTATTCGGTAGTAAAAAAGTTATCTGTTGAGCCTTCTTTTTTAAGTTTCCAATCATCGCCCAGCAAAATATTGCTGTAGAAATTCTGGATCTCTTGGGGTGATTTATCTGTTTGGAAGGTGAACTTTTTGGTGTTTAGCGTTTGGTCCGAAGCCAACCCCTGCGCGTATCTGGGGTAGGGAAGGTCAAAAACGTCCGTTTCTTTTTGGGTTTGATAACCGCGCACTTCCCTGACCTCACTTAAAGCCTTGGGTTTGTAGCTGGAAAAAAACCAGTAGGAGCCAATGAACATGACATAGATCAAGGCAGAGGCGGCAATGGCTTTAACTTTTTGTTTCTCACTAAACATTAGCCCCATTATACTTTGGATTTTTGTTTTGGTAAAATAGCTGTGCCCGATTTGCTTTATTTGCGGCCCCTTCGTCTAGTGGCCTAGGACACCAGGTTCTCATCCTGGAAACACGGGTTCGATTCCCGTAGGGGTCACCAACCATTTGCCTAGGGTTAATTCATACTAAATTCACTACGTTCATTAAGTATTCATTGAACCCGTAGGGGTCACCAACCATTTGCCTAGGGTTACCATTTTGAAAAGAAAAACCCCGTATGGGCCCAAACATAACGGGGTTCTTTTTATTTCTAGTTATTTCTAGCCTTGAAGCTGAGCGATCATTCTTCTGGCCTCGACCACCTTCGTCGGATCGCAGGAGCTATAGGAGGATTCGGCTTCCTTAAAACGTTGCAGAGCTTTATCAAATTCTCTGAGCTCGATATGGATATGCCCCATGAGCATGCGGGCTTCAGCCATAGCTGCGCGGTCATTTTCCCTTCTGGCCGTTTTCAGAGCGAAATTTAATACCTCCAAGGCCCCTCGAGGGTCTCCGTGACTCCTTAAGTACTTGGCGTTTATTATTTCTTGCACTGCCGTATTCATGACGGGACTCCTTAGGTACTTTTACGCTTTTGAGCAGACAAGTTATACATTTCCTGAGCCAATTGATAGAGAAAATTTGGACAATCACCCTTAAGGCTTTGAGCAAGCTTTACGGCTCTTCCGGCATACCTTATGGCCAGGTTGAAATTTTTCAAGCCGATAAAACTTTCTGCCAGACCGCAATTGGCTTTGATCATGCCCTCTGTGCTTTCTGCCGAATTAAGCAGCTTACGAAATTTGTTCAAAGCTGATCGCCAGTCGGATTTTCTCCCGTTCAGATGTGCCGCGTTTGTGGCGCCATCGGCTATCAATAATTGAGCACGCCAGGCTTCGCTTTCGAACTTAAAGCAATCTCCGTTGTACTCAAGCATTTTGTCTCCTCCCCATTTTCCTGTGATATTAAGTAATTTCGACTATTATAGGATATTATGCCGTATAGAGCAATGAGAGTTATATTATTTAACGGTCACACTTTTGGCCAAATTTCTCGGTTTGTCAGGATCGAACCCCTGCAGCTTACCCATGTAATAGCCCAGCAGTTGAAAAGGAATAACGTTGGCTAGACTGTCCAGCCCGCCTAGTTCAGGTGTTCTTATAAATTTATCGAACAACTTGTGGTCTTTTTTAGCTATTCCTATGACCAACCCACCGCGGGCTTTTATCTCAGATATGGCACTCAGCATATTTTGCTTTTCTTCGTCTTCGGAAATGATGCATATGACCGGTGTTCCACTTTCAATTAGGGCTATGACGCCGTGTTTGAGCTCACCGGCGGAAAAAGCCTCCGCGTGTCTATAGGAAGTTTCCTTGATCTTAAGCGCTCCCTCTTTGGCAATGTAGTAATTCTGACCCCTTCCAAGGACAAAAATGTGCTCTTTTTTCACCAGCATTTTGGACAAGTTCTCTATCTGGGAAAAAAGCTTTGGTTTCAAAAAAGAACCCAGCTTTGACGAAGTCGCCTCCAGCTCCTTTTTGGTGACAGTAAACTTTCCCCTCAGCGAATTTGCCAGCAAGTATCCCCAGGCCACTTTCCCAGTGAAGGCCTTGGTGGAAACTACGCAAATTTCCGGACCTACCCGCAGGTAATATTCCAGATCTGATTCCCTGGACATGGTTGAGCCCATCATGTTGACCAGGGAAACTATTTTTGCCCCGCTACTTTTTGCTAATTCTATGGCCTCTAGGGAATCGGCTGTTTCTCCGCTCTGGCTAAAAGCCAAGACCACGGTTTTTTTGTCGAATATTTCTGCAAAACTGCTCACCTCATAGGATGCCAGTTCAACGGCCTTTATCCCGGCAATGTTTCGCAAAAAGTAAGCTGTCTGTCCGGCCGCATGACTGGCTGTTCCGGCTCCCAGGGTGAAAACCTGACGGCTGTGCCCGATCAATTCAAGCAGAGGCTTGAGCTCTGCCAAACTATAGTTTGTAGCTTCCAGGACAGCATTTTTTTGTTCTACGATCTCTTTGAGCATAAAGTGGTCAAAACCCTCTTTATCTATTTTGCTCTGTTTGTGGTCCAGGTTTTCGGGTTTTTTGTGGATAACTTTACCGGTGGCAATTTCCTTGAATCTCAAACCGCGGTCATCAAGCACGGCCATTTGGCCGTTATCCAGTATCACGGCTTTATCTGTGCGGTTGGAAAAAGAAAGTGTATCCGAAGAAAAGAACCAAGCCCCGTCTGCTATGCCTACGGTCAAAGGGGAGCCGTTTTTTATGGCTATGATAGTGTTTTCTGTGGTAAGAATTATTATGGTGTTCCTGCCCTTGAGTTTTTTAAAGGCTTTTATGACTGCTTGCTCAAGATCAGGAGTTTTTTTACGCCAGTGTTCGATCAATTTGACGATGATCTCTGTATCGGTTTGCGTGGTAAATTTATAACCCTGTTGGCTCAAAAATCCTTTCAATTCCAGATAGTTTTCCACAATACCGTTTTGGGCTAGGACAAAAGAACCATCGGTGGAAAAGTGGGGGTGCGCGTTATTTTTAGTCACTTTTCCATGTGTAGCCCATCTGGTGTGCCCGATGCCTGTATTTGCTTTAATGGCGGGTTTATCCGGCTTTTTATCGAGACCATCAGTGGTTTTGTAGGTTTTTATGCCGCCCGGTTGTAAAAGGGATATGCCCCACGAGTCATAGCCCCTGTACTCCAGTCTTTTGAGGCCTTTGTGGATAACCTCAAAGGCGCTGTCGTCATCATTGGTCGAATAGTATCCGAATATGCCGCACATGTATGTGTTATATATCGCGGGGAGTCATTTTATGTCACTAAACTGTCCACGAAAAAAAGAAAACCCCATCAGGTTGTTATACGAGATGGGGTGGGGGGGGGAGAAAAATAGTTTAATTAGGGACAATATCGACCAAACTGTTCATCCTTGAAGCCAAAATGGTGGAAAAGCGGACGCTTAGTTCATATGAACCGCAATTTCTTATCATTTGCAAGGCTTCAGAGTATTTCCTGCTGGCCAAATATGTCTCTTCGAGCTCTCTTAACTCATCCCCGGTTTTGATCAGCTGCTCGATCTTTTCCTGACACTCTTTGACGCCCTCACTTTGCATTGCTTCCTCCTTTGGACCGATATATGTAATTACGCTTGGGAGATTATACCCCACAAATGATATTATTAACAGAATGAAGAACTTGCCCCACTTTAAACAAAAATACGTGCTTTTTGTTATTTTCGCTCTTATTTTGATCTATGTGCCTATTGTACTTCTCACCTTTCTCTTTTTCAGGTCCCAAAACAGCATAAGTTCATTGAAAATGAGCTATTCGGAGGTCAAGGAAGCACAGGATAATTTTAAGCAGAACCTTTCCGAAGAACTTTTCAACGAACATTTAGCCTTGATGCAGCAGCAAAATCTGGAAAACGACCTCACCTCTTTGGAGAGCGAGCTGGAAAGTCTTAAAAGCACTCCCCAAGGTAGTTTGCTGGCCAACGTGAGTGATGTTTATGACTTGTTCGAAGATTTTCAGGCTAAAGTTAAAAGGAATGAGAACGCCAAGCTGGATGTGGAGGAAGCGGTAAAAAAGATTGATGATTGGGGGCAAAAGATCATCGACCAGGATTTTGAGAACTTGCTGCCGGAAATTGAGGACGAGATCACGAAACTTGATGATACCTATCAGGAATATCTGGCCACGCTGCCACCACCACCGCCATCTCCGTCAACCGGTTATACTTACACCACAGTGAGCACAGAAAAGGGTAGCCACGGCGTCTACCTTATCAAAGTTCCTATGAATGAAGTGAGGGTCAAAACGGTTTCTGTAGCCGGCAGTGATTGCTCGAATAATTGTCCTACCAAGTCCCTCCAGGAACATGTCAATGAGAATGGGGGCTTTGCCGGCATGAACGGCTCTTATTTCTGTCCGCCTGACTACTCTTCCTGTGGTGGTAAGGTCAACTCTTTTGATTACGCTTTGTATAGTTCGAACAAGGGTACCTGGCTGAACAAAGATGCCAGGTCTTGGGATAAAACGGGGCTATTTACCTTTAAGGGAAATTCAGTGGAATTTTATAAAAAATCAAACGAGTTTGGGGGCGGCAGTGTGACCGGGGCTATCTCAAATTATCCTTCTTTAGTTAAAAATGGTGAGGTGGTGGTAAAGGATGGAGACCTGACCTCATTCCAAAAGATAAAGGGCACCAGAGGCGCTATTGGCACTGGTGGGGAAAATCTCTATCTGGCTGTTATCACTAGCGCCACAGTAGAAGAAGCGGCATATGTCATGCGGGCTTTGGGGGTAAAATCTGCCCTGAACTTAGATGGTGGCGGATCTTCAGCCATGTACATTGATAGTAGATATGTGGTTGGTCCAGGTAGAAGCTTGCCTAATGCTATAGTACTGACAAAATAATGATTTTATGGTAAATTCTAAGAACTCTTTCCTGAGTGGAATTTCTTCGCAGTTCCACTCCTCCTACCGGGCGTTGGTTGTGCTGGCCTCTACGGCTGGAACTTGAAAAACCAACTACTCTGCATGACCAACGCCCGGAACTTTTTTCCATTCATTGACCTTTATTTTGTTCCTATGTATATTTTAAATAGTACGCGTACGAAAGAGGTGGCTGCGCTGTGGATTATCTCCTTTACCAACTAGACGTCCCGGAACCCATTGCAACCAAAAACATCGTCAACTAGTGCGGCGCAGCCACCTCGAACCGATCAGGGCCTCTCCCGGCACATTTATTGCAAGATCCAGGAGACGGCCAAAGGGGGTACAAAGGCAAATGACTGCCGCCGCCTGGATATGCTTTTGTACCCCTCTCCTTTTTTTCCGTAAAATATCATTGTGTATAATAGGCTTGGTAATAATTTAGAAAGAAATCTATGGTTCTAACACCCTCGGTCATGATCCCTCTTGGTTCTCCCGCCCCTGAATTCGATCTGCCCACCATTAGAGGTGAAAATGTCACTCTGGACACTTTTAAGGACAAAAAAGCTTTAGTTGTCATCTTCATGTGTAACCACTGTCCTTATGTTTTGCATGTACTGCCGGGATTAGTAGATCTGGCTAACGACTATAAAGAGGCTAACGTAGCTTTTATAGGCATCAACTCCAATGATGCCGTGTCGCACCCGGAAGACAGCTTCGAAAAAATGAAAGAGTATGCCAACGAGTACAATTACCCCTTTGTTTACGCTCATGATGAATCCCAAGACGTAGCTAAGGCTTACCACGCGGCTTGCACCCCGGACTTTTACGTTTTCAATGAAAAAAGAGAACTGGTCTACAGGGGCCAGATGGACGATAGCCGACCGGGAAATAGAATTGAGGTCACGGGTAGGGATCTTCGGGCTGCTATTGAGGCCGTTTTAAAAGATAAAGAGGTAGATCAGCAGCAAAAACCTAGTACCGGTTGCAGCATCAAATGGAAGTAGCCTTATACATGGCTATGGAGGCTGAAATGGCCAAATTCAAGGAATCCGTATCCGAAGTTTGCTGAATTTTCACTGTAGTGCCAAACTTATCAAAATCCGAACCCAACCCTCCGGTTTCCTGACCGAACACCAGTGCAAACGGCGGCTTGAATTTAGTACTTTTTAGTGTGCTTTTCCCATCAAGCTTGAAAAGAAAACAGTGGTGAAATTCAAATTGGTCTGCATACTGATCAAAGCTGGGAAAATACTTGAATCTGATCTTAAATAGTGCCCCGGTGGTGGTGCTGATAACTTTGGGATCAAAAATGTCAGCTGCCGGCCTGATGAGTGCCAGGTCTTTAAAATCAAAGGCGGACATGGACCTGACAATGGTGCCCAGATTACCAAAATCACTGGGATTTACCAGCACCACATGATCGGCGGACGGTTCCAGCTCGTCCTCATATTTTTCGAAAATACCTACCGTATACGTATTCTCCTTGGCCGCGATCTTGTCTATGAGGCGGTTGTTGAATTCGTAATTTATATTATTTTGTTGGCAGAGAAATCTTATCTGCTCGGCTTCCTTATAACGGTTGGCCTGGTTCTTGAAGAGCACCTTAATTACCCGGGTTGGCTTGGCCCTTACCAGTTCCAAGGTTGGATTTAGGCCGAAAGCATAGGAATAGGTCATTTTCTTCAAATACTTTTTAATTCGGACATCTCTCATATATAATAAGTAACAGCCATATGTTAAAAAACTTTTTCGTCTCTGTGCTCATTTTAATACTTTTGGGAATATCTGTCTTTTTTGGCATTACTACCTTTAGGTCCAAGGAAAATGTCATCGAACATGATGGTGTTTTGAGAAAATATCGGCTGCACGTACCCCAGGGATATTTTGATAAGGACTCGTATCCGCTGGTGGTGGCGTTACACGGGATCTCAGGCAACGCCAGGATCATGGAGATCAACTCCGGCTTGAGCAGGAAAGCCGATCAGGACGGATTTTTTGTGGTCTATCCTTACGGCAGTCAGGAAAGATCCCTGGCACCCTACTTTTGGAATAGCGGTTTTTGCTGTGGTTATGCAATGGACCAGGACATTGATGATGTGGGTTTTATAACCAAGGTCATTGACGAAGTATCCCAGTCTTACAACATTGATAAAAGCAAGATCTTTATTTTAGGTTATTCCAGTGGCGGTATGTTGGCACAGTTGGCGGTAACGAGGTTACCGGGTACATTTGCAGCCGCAGCGGTAGCAGCCGGTGCTGTGGGGGGCAGGCAGGAAGATGTGGAAGAGTTCAACATGCTACAGCCATCAGATTCACCTTTGCCCGTTATTATCTTCCATGGCAAGGATGATGCTGTAGTGCCGTTTAACGGTGGCGGGGCCGGTGATAAGTTGTTCGAATTTACGGGTGCTTACGATGAGGTTAATTTATGGTTGAACAACAACAAATGCAGTCAGCACCCCACGGAGATCTCCAAGATCGATAACGCCACCAGGGAGGTTTACGCCGAATGTGAGAGTGGTAATGAGGTTGTTTTCTACGCACTCGAAG
>CAYSWS010000020.1:10698-12420 GCA_964434935.1 uncultured Candidatus Saccharibacteria bacterium | reverse complement strand
TTTTTTCTTTTTATACAAGGAAGTTTTTATAAAGGGAAAACTAACTGTGATGCATGGTTAACTTGTCGTTCTCATCGTCCATGGAAAATTTGACCAACTTCACTATCTTGGCATTATTTCTATATTGAGGAGGAACAGCCATGGAAAATTATAGACCTTTTTACAAAAACTTAAAAGTTTTGAGTGTTTTTATTCTTTTAGCTGGATCACTTGCAAACCCTTATCTTCCAAGATGTCTCCCTCATTTGCTTCAAAATCAGCCGCCCGCAGCTCAAACTTTTTCTTTCCTGATACGATAAGATCATAGTATTCAGGCCAGATCTTCTTTACTATTTTCATGAGTTTACGATAACACGGGGCATACTGCAGTCTTCAAAATCATATTATTTTTTGATATAGTAGAAAAAACTTTTCATAAGGAGAGAACGTCATGTCGCACGGATCAGCCCGCATTTTTTTAAAGAGAGCTTGGAAATTTTTCAAAGAAAATCCGGCGGGCGACATAAGCGCGGATATCATTTTTGGTAGATTTCAACTTGGTTGATCTATGCTGAGGAGAGAAATGGACAAGACGTCAGACCTGGCTGTTTTAGCGCATGTGCACAAACTAAAAGATCCAAAAACGATCACCCATTACCTCCTGTTCAAAACGTACGCTGCTTTTCAGAACAAAGAGCAGGAATTGAAAGCTCTCGTCGATGAATACAGAAGAAAGAACGGCGGAGTACCAGAAGAATTACTAGAGATCTGTTTGGTCGATACAGTAGAGATAACGGGTGAGGTTTTAAAGATCCTAAGCGCATTCAAAGAGGACGCGTTGCCCATGGGAAGGGAGAATCTGAGAAAGTATCAAAAAGCAGGTTTAATTAAATGGGTCAGATGAGTTTATGTCTAGCGTACCCCGGTGAGGTTTTTTTTAAACAAAAAACACCGGGGTATTATTTTTTTATTTCCAAACCTGAGATCCTGTCTTCATGGTCTGCAACTCGATAGCTGAGAATAGACATCTCTTGTCTAAAGGTTCCAACCTCACCTACAAATTTGTCCAGCATGTTATACATCTTAGGAATCAGACGGACTGTTTCTTCAACTTTTTTCATGTCCTTTTTGAGTATTGTTACATCCTTTTTAAGAATTGAAATATCCTCAGTGTTTTTCATTACAAGGTTTAGCAGCTTTTTATTGAACAGCTCGTCAGAAGCCATAATGTAATCTAACATTCCCTAACGTCTGTTGCAATATGCAGAAGTATGAAAATTCTACTGAAATAAGAAAAAAGCAGAGGGGCTAAAAAATAAAATAAATTAGCTGCCCTCTGCCAAAGCATAGTAACTGTCGTAGTAGTAGTTTACGTTCTCTTTCCAATCCTGCATTAGCTTAGATCCCCAAGATGGAAGACCTAGATTAAATATGTCTTGGTCGTTTACAAAAGGTTTCCAAAGCAGGCAGGTTTGATGGGAGGTCAGATCATGCAGGACTTCGTATCTGCAACCTTCCCAGTTAGGCATCCATTCTATGGCCCATCTATAGTCATCAGCCTCAGCGGACATAACCCATTGGAATATCCAGACTGCTTTATTAGCCGCCGATTTTCTTGAAAGTCCCTTTGACTCCAGAAGCTCTCTCACCTTCAAGGTTTGCAGAGCGTGCAGTACTTCATGGTAAGCGATGCTTTCGGGCCCGGAAATAAATATCTTTCCTAATATCCCCGGATCAGAGGCA
>CAYSWS010000020.1:0-10598 GCA_964434935.1 uncultured Candidatus Saccharibacteria bacterium | reverse complement strand
CCCGCGTTGTATCCTGCCAATGCTTTTGAGATATCTCCTTGCGCAAGTTCGTATGACCTGCGGAGATATGTCAGCCCTTTCTGAGCATTGTTGTCAGGATCCAGGCGATCATTCATGCCTTCATCTGCTCCAAAATGGAACGGCATCACTTGGAAAAGGCCAAGAGCACCGGAAGATGATACAGCTTCTTGATACCCGCAGCTTTCTATTTGCATGACTGTGGCTACCAGATTGGGATCAAGGTCTCTTCCCAGGGACCAGTCCAGGATCTTGTTGCTCCAGCTCTGCACTGTGGGAGAAAAAACAGAAGCTAGTTGTCTTGTGTCTTGGCTACCAAGAAAGGGCCTTTAGCTTCTCCTTGTACGGAGAGAAAAAGAACTCTGTCCTGGTAGTCGAAGTGCCCTTCTCCGTTGGTAAATTCCCATCTTTCCATCTGTTCCGTGCTGGGATCATCAAGAAAGACCGCGGCCACATTACTGAGGTCGCAAACGGGAATTGGTTTTTGGACTTCCGGCAGTCGACCTATCAGAATTCCAACAGTGAAGATAAGAACGCTCGTCAACAAGCGAGACCTGTTACGCACCGGAGTTATTTCTTCCAGCTTGTTGTGGGTCCTTGCTGTGACGGCGGCAATAGCGTCCTTCATTTCTACCTCCGTTCGTAAATGGCTGGCAACCATTGTACTATAGGGTATTATACACCGGATAGTCAAACCGGTAAAGTTATAATATAAGTTGTAATATGTATAGTGTTTTGAGTTAGATAATGTAAAATAAGTATTAGAAACGAAACTGATCATATTTTGAGTAAGCTTTTTTCAAGGAGGTGATCTTTAATGGATAAGACATTAGTATATGTTCTGGTGGCTTTGGCTATTGTGGCCGGAGTCGTATTGTTTATTAACAAAGACGCCAATAAAAAATTGAACGAACAAGCGCAAACCGATCAGAAAGAAGTTATGGTCAAAGAAGATGCAACTATAGACGAAACAACCATGCAGGGTGAGGATGCTATGATGGATGATGGTACGGCAGATGACGGTGCTATGATGGAGGATGGAACAGCGGATGACAATGACGCCATGATGGATGATGGTACGGCAGATGACGGTGCTATGATGGAAGACGAAGGGATGATGGAATAAGTTTATGTTGATACTAATATTATTTGCTTTTATAGCAGGGGTAGTGACTGTGCTATCCCCCTGCATCCTGCCCGTTCTGCCCATAGTATTATCCAGCTCTGTGGGGGATCAACAAGAGAGCAGGTCCAAGCCTTACGGTGTGGTGGCCGGGTTTATTCTCAGTTTCACTTTTTTTACCCTGTTTTTATCGATCTTGGTCAAAAGTTTTGGTATTCCTTCTAATCTACTGAGAGATCTAGCCATTGTCATGATAGCTCTGTTTGGTTTTTCTCTGGTAGTGCCCTCATTGCAAAAGATGTTCGAACAGTTGTTCAGCCGATTAACTTCTAAAATGCCTGGGGTTTCCCAAAAAAGCGGATTTTGGGCCGGGTTTTTGGTAGGTCTTTCCGTGGGCATTTTGTGGACGCCCTGTGTGGGCCCCATCTTAGCCTCAGTGATCTCGCTGGCCATCATCGGCGAAGTGACCTTAAGTGCCGTGTTCATAACTTTGGCTTATGCATTAGGTACGGCTATACCCATGTTCTTGATCATCAAGGGCGGCTCCAGTGCATTGCAAAAAGTACCTTGGCTTACCAGGAACACAGCCAAGATCCAAATGGTGTTCGGCTGGCTTATGATATTAACGGCAGTGGGAATTGCCCTTAATTTTGACAGAACCTTCCAGACCTGGGTCCTGCAAAAATTTCCCAGCTATGGCACAGGTTTGACCAGGATCGAAGAAAATAAATTGGTACAGGATCAGTTGTCTGGTGCGGGAGGCCCTAATACACCGGCGGCGGAGATTGGCAAGCCACTAGATATGGACGTAGACAAAAAACCGGCCATGAACTTGCCTAAACAAGGCAAGGCGGCCGAGCTTATTCCCGGAGGGGAGTGGTTCAACAGTCAACCCCTCAGCCTTGAAGACCTAAAGGGTAAAGTGGTGCTGATAGATTTTTGGACCTATTCGTGCATAAACTGCCAGCGCACTCTGCCCTATCTCAAAACCTGGTGGCAAAAGTACGAAAAAGAAGGCCTGGTTATTATAGGCGTGCACGCGCCGGAGTTTGAGTTCGAAAAAGATGCTGCTAATGTGGCCAAGGCTATCAAAGATTTTGGTCTGAAGTATCCCATCATGCAGGATAATGATTTTCAGACCTGGCGGGCGTACAACAACAGGTACTGGCCGGCCAAGTATCTAATTGATGCTGAGGGTTACATCAGATATTCGCACTTTGGCGAGGGTAAGTATGATGAAACAGAAAAAGCCATCCAGATCTTATTGGAGGAAGCCGGTCTGTTGGCCGGTGAGAAGGCGGTGAGCAATCCTATCTATCAAAATTATGCCAGATCACCGGAAACTTATCTGGGTTATGATCGAATAGCCAACTTTGCCTCTCCGGAAATTATTCTTAAGGATCAGCTCACAAATTACACCAAACCGGAAGTTTTACCGGCCAACAGTTTTGCCTGGGATGGCAGCTGCCTAGTGGCAGAAGAGTTCGCCAATCCCAAGGCCGGTACCAACCTCTATTATAATTTTGAAGCCAAGGAAGTTTTCTTGGTCATGAAACCTAAAGTGACCGGCGCACAAGTTAAGATCTACGTGGACGGTGAGAGGCAGTTTTTAGGTGAAGATGCGGATGAAAATGGAATAGTGACGTTAGACGCAGATAGGCTATATAAATTGGTAAAATTGGACGAACCGGGTAAACATCTATTGAGAATAGAATTTCTTGATGGGAATTCCGAAGTTTATGCTTTCACTTTTGGCTAACTATGAACGAACTTACACCTGAAGAACAGGCAGTTATTATCCATAAAGGCACGGAGCATCCCTTTAGCGGGGAGTACGATGATTTTTGGGAGAACGGTGTCTATGTGTGCAAACAGTGCGATGCACCGCTGTACAGATCAAAGGACAAATTTGAGGCCCACTGCGGCTGGCCCAGTTTCGATCAAGAAATAGAAGGCGCTGTGATAAGAGAACAGGATCCGGATGGTATGAGAACGGAAATCTCTTGTGCCAATTGCGGTGGCCACTTGGGTCATGTATTTGAGGGTGAGGGTATGACAGACAAGAATACCAGGTATTGTGTGAATTCTATTTCTCTAAAGTTTGATCCGGACTAGTTTTATTACTTCTCATCAATAAAAACGAAGAAACCATGATGGATATCATTAGTGTTTGGCACAACATGCAGATGGGACAGTATTCTCCCAGGTGGAAGATCTCAATGAGTATCAATCTTAGGCAGAACAAAAAGCCAAATGTAGCCGCGCCAAAAGAAACAGCACTTTTTTTGAACAGGCTAGAAAATAAAATAACAATATAGCCGGCCAGGCCATAATAGGGTGTGGGAATGCCCAAGACCTTTGAGGTCTCGCCAAAGAAGACGGCATTGCAGTTTATGATGGCGTTAACGTAACAAATAGTGGTGGGTGGGTTGAATACTTGCACATAGATAATGTAGGAAGCCAACGTGATTCCAATAAGGCTGAGAACAATATTTAGTTTGTATAGATTCGAATAATTGGTTTTCATAAATATTTACCCTTGTCTATACATTATATACAAATTTTTTTAGTAATCACAAATAGAACACGGAGTATAATAAAATAGTGAAAACTTCACAAAAGATCAAAGTTTATTTGGCCAGTTTTTTGCTTACACCTCTGGGATTGATCTGGTTTTTCAAATATTTCAGAAGTGAAGATCCTGAAACGAAAAAAGTAGGTTACACGGCACTATTCCTGACCTTGTCCTCGCTGGCACTGTCCTATCTTATAATCTCAAAGTATATTCAAGCTTATTCTCAATACTTGGATGTATACAAGACCAATATGGATATTTATTCGCAAATGGGATATTAGAGAAAGTCTCCGTAACCGTATTTTTCCATATCTTCTTTAGGTACGAATATTAAAGCGGCTGAATTTATGCAGTATCTAAGACCTCCATGTTTTTTGGGGCCATCCTCGAACAAATGACCCAAATGTCCACCGGAGCTTCTCACTTCCGTGCGCGTCATGCCCAAGGTGTTGTCTTCGACCAAGGTTATGTTGGAATCGTCAAGGGCGCGCCAAAAGCTGGGCCAACCGGTAGCTGAATCAAATTTGTGTTCCGAAGAAAACAGCGGTGTACCCGTAACTTTATCCACGTAAATTCCTTCAGCATGATTATTCCAGTACTCATTTCTAAAGGGGGTTTCTGTGCCGTTCTGCACCATGACTTTATAGGAAAGAGAGTCTAGGGATCTCTGCTTGTCTTCTATCTCCTTCTGAGTGAAAGAGTGTGATTTGTCGAAGGGTTCTATAAATACTGAGTAGTTAGAGGTTTCTTGGGGCCTGTCGGACATATCTCTAGAACCATAGTAGATCCCTCCGGCAAATATCAAGGCGAAAAGCACAAAGTAAGTCACAGCAACTTTTTTCATTTTATAATATTAGCACCTGTAATGTTTTAGAGTGATAAACTTAAGGTAGAAGGATAGTTATGAACGATTATTACACATGTCCCATGCATCCGGAGATAAAAGAGTCTAAACCGGGGAAATGCCCAAAATGCGGAGGCATGGACCTGGTTTTACACAGTAGCCGTGCGCATCAAGATCACGAGCACAAGCATGAAGACATGATGAGCAGCCCTGAGGCAGCCGCAGATTTTCTTAAACGTTTTATCATTGTGACCGTATTATTATTGCCGCTAGTTCTTTTCTCAGCTCCAGCTTTAAGAATTTTAGGCGTGGCCGATTTTACTTTTCGGCCATTTATTGAATTTTTTATTGCTACCGGCATCTTCTACTTTGGTTTGATCTTTTTTCAACACGCTCGCCATGAGGTCATGATGAAAAAATATGGCATGATGACTCTTGTGTCCCTGGGAGTTGGTTCAGGATACTTGTTTTCAGCTGCAGCTACTTTCATTCCAGCCATTAGTACCGAATTCTATCTCGAGATATCTACTTTGATCTGGGTATTGCTATTTGGTCACTTTTTAGAGGCCAAATCATCTACAGCTGCCGGGGACGCCCTGCAGGAAGTTGCTGCCCTACTACCTAAAGAAGCTCATGTGAAGTCAAAAGAAGGATTTAATGAAGTTTCTATAGATAAATTAAATGAAGGAGACATTGTTTTAGTCAAAGCCGGGGAGAAAGTACCGGCTGATGGAACTATTGTTTCCGGAGGTGGTAGTTTTAACCAAGCGCACCTGACAGGCGAAGCCAAACCGGTGACAAAAAAGGTTGGTGATGAGTTAGCCGCAGGTTCGATAAGCATTGACGGTTCCGTTGAAGTGAAGCTGCTAAGAGTGGGGGAGAGCTCCACCATCGGGCAAATAAAAGCACTCATATCTCAAGCTAAGCAGACAAAGCCGTCAGCTCAAAGGTTGGCCGACAGAGCTGCCGGTTGGCTGACATTTTCAGCCTTGACCATTTCTATTCTCACCCTGCTCATTTGGACACTTGTGATAGGGAAACCTTTGGTCTTTGCCGCTACACTGGCCATCACGGTGCTGGTCATTGCCTGTCCCCACGCTTTGGGCCTAGCCATTCCGACTGTTTCCACCATTGCCACAAAGCTAGCGGTGAAGAACGGCATATTTTTAAAAGACATGGCTAAGATCGAAGAGGCCAGAAAAATTGATTACGTTGTTTTCGATAAAACAGGCACGTTAACACAAGGGAAATTTAGTGTTTCAGAGGTGCGAACTCTCTCCGGAGATGAAGACGTGCTTCTGTCTGTAGCCGGAGCCATTGAAAGCCAGTCATCGCATGTCATAGGTTTAGCTGTTATGGACCATCTGCGTAGTGAGAATGTGACCCCTCTGAAAGCAGAAAATGTGAAAAATCTTGCCGGACGTGGTATGGAGGCAACTGTTTCAGGGCAAAAGTATTTTGTAGGCAATAAGCGCCTCATGGAAGAACTTAAAGTTTGGTCTAAAGGAGCGGAAAGTGCGTTAAATGAATTATCAGGTAAAGGGCACACCGTGGTGTTTGTGGCAGATGGTAAAAACGTGTTAGGCATCATAGCTTTAAGGGACCAGTTAAAGCCTGAGTCCTCACAAGCTGTGGCCCAGCTGCATAAAATGGGCGTCAAGGTGGCTATGCTCACCGGAGATACGCTGGAGGCTGCTCAGCCGGTGGCCGTAGAATTGAAGATAGATAACGTTTTTGCCGGAGTTCTGCCCGAAGATAAGTATAAATATATAGAGAATTTGCAGGATGAGGGGCACGTAGTGCTCATGACGGGGGATGGAGTAAATGATGCCCCGGCCCTGACACAAGCGAATGTGGGGGTTGCCGTAGGTGCTGGAACTGACGTAGCTGTAGAAGCCGGGGATGTAGTATTAACTCAAAGTAACCCTCAGCATATTGTTCGCTTATTGATACTGTCCAAGAAAGTTTATGCCAAGATGCTGCAGAACTTATGGTGGGCGCTTGGGTATAACATAGTAGCTTTACCGGCAGCTGCAGGTTTGTTCGTATCTTGGGGTTTCAGGCTGACGCCGGCAGTAGGCGCTTTATTAATGAGCTTGTCCTCGGTCATTGTGGTGGTGAACGCTTTAGGTTTAAAGAAAGCTAAGCTGAAAATATAAGTCGTCCTTCAACATTGGCATCAATATTTTGGTTATTCCTGAGATACTCTTCTACGACTTCCTGTGCGGATGTTGTGACCACTTTGTGTTCTCCCAGACTGAGAAGCTCTTCCTGGGTAGTATTCAGATAGCTGGCGCAGTTGTTAAAGTGAAATCCCTGCAGGCAAATAGTATATTTTTTATCATCTTGGACCGATTTACCGGCGATCTTCAGTTTGGTAAGTTTTTTGGTGGCATCACTGTAAGTGGCCTGCACACCACTATTGACCTGGTAGCATTCTCCTTCGCTATTTCTGTTCTCCGGGCGCATGATGTGCGCGAATATCTTTTTCAAGTCCTTTCCCGTGATGGCATATCTGGTTAGGACGTCGTCATAAGGGAAGCAAGCCAGAAAGTCTTTCAGCTTAACTAAAGGGCCTAGTTTTTTCGATCTGATAGACCCGCTGCCCACCAGCATAACGTCACATTGCGCCGTGGCCGTAAAGGCATCGGCAAACAGATTTCCCAAAGAAGTTTCCTCTTCTCTTTTGGGGTGGGTAAGTTCTTTATTGAATTTGCAAAGGAGAGTATTGTATTTCCTGTCGACCACTTCCTTAAAGGAATCGATGAACTTTTCCAGTTCCTTGTCCGGTTCCGCCAGGCCTTCTTCGATCTTAACCAACTGCCATTTATAATTCACGATGCTGTTGGTGTCGTCGTCCACCTCAATATCAAATCTGCCTATTTGGTCAGTGCCTACTCCGGCCTGGGCGATCAAGATTCCGTTTACCTCCGCCGGTTTTTCCAAGATAGTATGCGAATGTCCCCCCAGCATCATATCCACGCCCCACTCTTTTTTCAGTAACCCCGCCAGCTCCAGGTCGGCTTCGAAGCCTATGTGCGTGAGTAAAATAGTCAAATCTATGTCGTCATTCTTATAAGCGTTACAAATCTTCCCTACTTCTCGGCTGGCCTCTTCCAAAGAAACAAAACTGCCAATGAGGCTATCCTGCTTCAACGAATCCATGACCTTTTCCGTGAGTATTCCCGTGAAGAGAATATCAAAACCGTCTTTGCTGAGAATGATGTAGGGGTTCATCATGCGCTTGTTATATTTTTTAATGTAAATATTGGCATTAACGATGGGAAAGTTGGCCACCTTTTCCAGAAACAGCAGGTGGGGAAGACCGTAGTCTATTTCGTGATTGCCCAGGGTAACTACATCCGGCGAAAGATAGTTCATAAGTTCGATGGTGGAGGCGCCTTTGAACTCTGAGTCAATGAGAGAGCCTTGCAGCATGTCTCCGGCAATGACAAAAAACACGTTCTTTTCTTCTCTTCGAACCTGATTTATATAACCGGAAAGTAAGGATAGACCGCCAACAAGCTTGCCCTTTTCTTTAGAGTCTTCGGACAGAAAGTCCCCATGCATGTCATTAGAGTGTAAGATAGTGAATTTTTTAGTTTTGCTCATGTGGGATTATTTTAACATCCTTGTATAATTTACAAACATGCCTTATTACGTTTATTTGCTCGAATGCGCAGACGGGACTTATTACTGCGGCTATACCAGCGGCCTTGAAGAGAGGGTTTACGAACACAATCACACTGACCAAGGAGCTCGCTATACCAAATACCGTCGGCCCGTCAAATTGGTTTATGCCGAAGAATTCCAAACAAAAAGTGCCGCTATGAGCAAGGAGTATGAGATCAAGGGTTATACACGCAGACAAAAGGAAAGTTTGGCAGGGTTTTATGCAGCGCAGTAACGGTGCCATAGGTTGAGAATTAATATTTATGCTATAATCACCCCCAAAATAAAGCTTTATTACAAGGAGGAGACGATGTTTACCGTAATTTCCTACAACATAATGTCGGCTATACAAAAGGAGGAGGTTAGAAGATCACTTCTAAGGATAAAAGAAATTGCTTATGACCGAGACCATACTTTTTTTATCGGTTTGCAGGAAGCGAGAAATACAGAGAGTAATTCAGACATCCAAGGCTTTGTCCGCACCATCTTCAAAAACTCTAGCACAGACTTTTTGGTTTGCGATGGAATTTCATATCATGATCTGGGCGTTGCCTTGATCTCGCGTGACAAACCGAGCAAAGTACTAAAACTGGAGTTGCCTAAACTGAGTGGTCAGATATGGAAAACACTCTTTCGCTTGAAAAGTGGCGTGCCACAATATGGTGCCATCATTAGCCAACACAATGTGGGTGGCAAGATGATTACCGTAGTAATACTGCACTTGGATGTGTTCGGGGGAGTAAAGCAAAAAAGTGCTCAAGTTGAGGTCATCAAACATGCTCTCAAGCAATTTGATGCAGAATATTGCGTCATCATGGGAGATTTCAATACGGGAAACGCTAAGACTATTCGAAAACTTTTTGGCAAGGAGTTTACGCTCTGGGGAAAAGAGGAAGAAAGCACAGTTAGCATCAAAAAGGCTATAAATCCTGAGATCCCGGGCAGTAAAATAATACAAAAAGTAGCTTCATTCACCGGCATGGATATTTCTTTCAGGTCAGATTGGATCCTGACAAAGAATCTCAGACCGGTATTCGAAAGAGTTGAATACTCATGTCAGGGCTCTGATCACTTTCCCGTGTGGGCAGTCCTTGATTTTAAAAGCTAGGGTGTGGTTACCCACAAACATCCTAGCTTTTTTTGTTTCTCGTTTTAAAAGACTACTAATTACCAAACGTTTTGATCAGCTCTGCTATCTGTTCTTTTCTTCGCTCCAGACCAAAGTGCTCGGCTATCATGAGGGCAAGATACAGGTCCGCCACAGTATCAA
Organism: uncultured Candidatus Saccharibacteria bacterium; assembly: GCA_964434935.1. Classification (GTDB taxonomy): domain Bacteria; phylum Patescibacteriota; class WWE3; order UBA101185; family UBA10185; genus CAYSWS01. The sequence continues at coordinate 1,096 of CAYSWS010000020.1, read as the reverse complement.
ACACCCTGGCTCTGTCTATAAGCAAACCTGAAGTCCAGACCCACTTGGCGATCTCATCCTTAGTATTCTGACTGACTTTGTAGAGGTCCTCAGCTTCGGTTTCGAACCATTTTTGGATCTCTTCCTTGGGGGCTTTGTTTAAGATCAGCGCCGAGACAACGCCATGATCAAACCAAGCCAGATCTTGTCTTTTTGCCTCAAAAGCCAATTGACGTGCTTTTTCTGCATAGCTTACAGCTAGTTCCGGGTTTCCTTCATTGAACTCGGTGCGGGAGAGATTCCTTAAAGCAACTGCTTGGTAAGACTCATTACCAGCCTTTTCCGCTTGTTTTTGCATGTCTTCAAAAACTGCTCTGGCTTCGTCGAATCTCTTAAGATGCCAGTAGGTCAGTCCCAGCTCTCCCAGATAGTCGAACAACTGATTTGATTCCAACCGGGTTTTATCTATCTGAAGGAACATTTCCAGCGCCTTGCCGGGATCTCCAACTTCTCTTTGGTCTCTCGCACTTAAAATTTGGTTTTTTAGGTCATTCATTTTTATCTCCTTTTTAATTTGGTAAGCAGATTATATTACATAGCGCAGTTTTTTGGAAAAATGAGGTCTTTTTTAACCGACATTTACATTTATATTATATGTTTTGGTCATACAATTGGTTGGAGTTGGTTGATAATTTCAGAACGAGAGCTAAATATTTTTATATCCCTCAGGAAGTATTATTGAGTATTCAGAATATTTTTGTAGATCAATAATATATTTCCACAATGGTTTTAAACCGTACTCTTTTCTAAACTCATCTACCCTTGCTACATCTATTAACTTATGAAAGATTAATGATTTACTTTTTCCATCCCAAGTAGTTTGTGTACCATATTTTTGAGGCTTTCCGGTGTACATGTTTATTCTGTCTTCAAGGTAAGCAAAGTTTTTAATGTTGATGTCATTCATGTTTCTAGACTGATACGTTAGGTATTTCTTCATAAGCTTAACTTCTTCTCTGGGGAAGTGCTGTACCAAAAGCCACGCATTGTAAGAAGCTTCTTTGCCGAACTTACTTATTGTTATCAAGCCATGCTCTTCGATGATATTTTTCATTTC
>CAYSWS010000019.1:0-13199 GCA_964434935.1 uncultured Candidatus Saccharibacteria bacterium | reverse complement strand
TTACTTTGGTCAAATGTCCCAACGCCTCCAAAAAAAATCACAGCCAGGGCTGTGCCCACCCCTATAAGCATAAGTACAAAAAACCACATCGATGCCATAGACGCATAGTACTTAGTGTAAGAATGCTGTGTAACCATGCCATAGAGAGCCCTCATCAAATACGAGCCTGCTCCCAACGACATCCCACAACCCACTGCACAGACCGTCAGCAAAAACCTATCCTTCCAATCCCACTTTCTCTCTATTTTGTTCATATCCCTGCTCCTGTAGTTTATATTGGTTTAAGTTATAATCCTTATATGCCAAACGGAAAGAAAATGCAACTCAACCCCCAGCAAAAAAAGGCGGTAGAGCACCAATCCGGACCAATTCTTGTAGTAGCAGGAGCTGGTACAGGAAAGACCAGGGTCATTTCCGAACGCATAAAATTTCTCATAAACAAGCAAGAAATAGGCCCCAAAGAAATTCTAGCTCTCACTTTCACGGAAAAGGCGGCGCAGGAAATGTCGAACCGGGTAGCGGATGTCATGCCTTTAGGTTATGAAGAACCCTGGATCAGCACCTTTCACGCCTTCTCCGACCGCTTGCTGCAACTGGAAGGTTTGGAAATAGGCCTGGACCCGGCTTACAAGATCCTCTCCGGTCCTGATCAATGGCTTCTACTGCGAAAAAACCTCTTTAAGTTCGATCTTAAATATTTCAGGCCCATGGGAAATCCCACCAAGTTCATTTCCGCTATTCTCAAATTCATCTCCCGCTTACAGGACGAGTACATAAGCCCCGAAGAATTTTCACAGTTCGCTGAAAAAGTTGAAGCTGACACAGAGGAAAAAGAACGCTGGCTGGAATTGGCGCACATCTACACAAAATATCAAGAACTAAAAATGGCTAATTCCAAGCTTGATTTTGGAGACCTCATCAACTGGTCCATAAAACTTTTCGAACAAAGACCCCACGTCCTAAAAAAATATCAAGCGCAGTTCAAACACGTCCTGCTGGACGAGTTCCAAGACACTAACTACGCGCAATATTTATTGGTCAAACGTTTGTGCCCGACTGACATGGGAGAAAGAAGCCTGCTGGTGGTAGGGGATGATTCTCAATCCATTTATAAGTTCAGGGGGGCGGCCGTTTCCAATATTTTGGAGTTCATGAAAGACTTTCCTCAGGCGGAAATGGTGACTTTAACGCAAAATTACCGTTCGACCCAGCAGATCCTAGACCCGGCTTACAGCCTCATTCAAAACAACAACCCGGATACTTTGGAATCCAAGCTTGGTTTATCCAAAAAACTGACGGCTGAGGACAAGACCAAAGGTGAAAAGCCTCAGGCTCTGCAAACCGAAACCATTGAGGACGAGGTGGAGCTGGTCATCTCCAAGATCTATGAAGTCCTGGCCAAAGAGCCCACCTACACCTACAAGGACATTGCCATCCTGGCCCGAGCCAACAGTCATCTGGATGCCTTTGTCATGGCTCTAAGAAAACACGGCTTGCCCTATCAGCTGGTAGGAAATAGGGGCCTTTACGATCAAGATGAAATTAGAGACGTGCTGGCCTTACTTAAGGTTATTGTCAGCCCCAAGGATTCCATCAGTTTATACCGCGTACTAAATATAGATTCTTTTGACATCCCTCAAAATGTCATTACCGGACTTTTATCTCAATCGAAATATCAAAAAAAGGATATCTGGGACCTCATACCCTCCCACAAAAATGAACAGCTACAGAATTTATACCAGCTAATTCTTAAATACCAAGACAAGATAACCAAAGCCCTGCCGGTGCAACTGGTATACGAACTGGTCCACGAGTCAGGCTACCTAAGCATCTATTTGGAAACCGAAACCATTGAGAACAAACTGAGCATAAAAAACCTGGACCTCTTCCTTAACGTGGTCAAAAAATTTGAGATCGAATACAGAGCTGATTTCAAAGAGCTGCCTACACTGGTGAACTTGGTCGATTATATAGAACTGCTCATAGAAGCCGGAGATAATCCCGCCCAGGCTGAGATCGAAGATATAGACACAATAAATTTGCTTACGGTGCATTCGGCCAAAGGTTTGGAGTTTCCGGTGGTATTCATGGTCAATCTGGTCTCTGGCAGATTCCCCACCAGGAACCGCAAGGATGTCATAGGTCTACCTGATGAGCTTATCAAAGAAACCCTTCCCACTGGCGATGAGCACATTCAGGAAGAAAGGCGGCTTTTTTATGTGGGTATGACCAGGGCCGAAAAATACCTTTTTATGACCTTGTCGAAAAACTACGGCGGCGTGAGAGAAAGAAAGCCCTGCGGTTATATTGAGGAAACAGGCACGAAAATTACAGAAGTGCTTCCTGATGACATCAGCACTAAAAAGGCCGGACAAAAAGCTCTGTTTGGAGTGGAGTCCGGTTTCAAGGACCTTATTTTTGCCAAACAGGATTTCACACCTAAATTTCTGAGCTATTCGCAAATGGATGCTTATAGAATTTGTCCGCTGCGATACAAATATACTTACGTTCTCAGTGTCCCGGCCGCCCCCAGCCACAACCTGAGCTTTGGCATCACCATTCACGACACCTTGCGAGATTTTCATGACAAGAAGAGGTTTGGTGACGTTAGCTTGGATGAGCTTTACAAATTATATGAGAATAATTGGCAGCCGCTGGGCTTTATCGACGAAGAACACAGACAGCATCGTTTTGAGGATGGCAGGCAGCTGCTGAAAAAATATTATGAGAGACACAAAGATGAGGATAAAAAACCATTGGAATTGGAAAAGGCTTTCAACTTAAAGATCAACGGCATCAAATTTTACGGGCGCATTGACCGCATAGACGAACTGGACGGTGGTGTGGAAATCATAGATTACAAAACCGGCAACACTAAAACCCAAAAAGAGGTGGATAAGGATGATCAGGTGGCTTTTTACGCTATTGCTGCCAAAGAGGCTCTGGGCCTGGAACCTAAAAAACTTACTTACTATTTTCTAGAAAGCGGGGAAAGAATATCCACCACCAGAACGGACAAGCAGCTGGAAGACAAAAAGAAGGAGGCGGCGGAAATAGTAGAGGAGATCAAAGACGGAAAGTTCGAGGCCACGCCGGGTGCTCATTGCAATTGGTGCGATTATAAAGAACTTTGCCCTTTTGCCTACAAAGGTATTTCCTGAAATTTGGATATGAATTTTAGAAGTGGGCTTTTGAATTTGATATAGGGCGGAGGCAGCCTCAAGATCGTCCCACCAAATTTTTCTTTGAAGTGACTGAAGCCTCCCCAATTTTTGGTAAAGAGGGGAAATCTGGGGTCATCTATGCCCTCCAAATCCATTTGCGTATAGCCTAATTCTTTGAAATAGAGCAAGCAGTCCCATAACAATAAGTAGCCACCCTTACCCTTCCTGCCTACCTCAGATGTGCCTCCCTGCAAAAAGGTCACCATGCCATCCGCGCCTAAAAAGAACTTGGCGCTCACCAGACGGTTCTTGTCATCGTAGACCTCCGACAAAAAAGCCTTATCTTTAAAAACATCCCTCTTTTTTAATAGAGCTCTGAATGGTTCTATGTAGAACTTGCCTCTCTTGCTTGTCTCCTTGGCTACAGCATAAAATTCTTCTAGCTCCTTGTCATCCGGGTTCTGGCGGTGCTTGACAACATTGCCTTCCCTCTTAGCCCTATTGATCGAATATTTACCGCTTTTTGACATGCTGCTCCACATCTCCTCCTCACTTTTGGTCAGGTCCATGATCATGGTGGAAGGAGGACTTAGGGGAAATCTGCTCCGCACATACCCTTTGTCAGTAAGTAGGTTTTCGTCCTGATCCATACCGGCTTCTATTTTTATGAACATGCATTTTCTTTGGCTGCAGATCTTTTCTATCTCATCCAGATCCTTGGTGCTAAGATGGAACGGACGCTGGATCTTACACACAGCTCCCAGAGGGGTTTTCATAATAGCGATCTTAGCGCCGGACTTTATGATCTTAATGTCCCATTTGAGAAGTCTTAAATAGACGGCCCAAAGGTCAGCCTGTCTTAGACTTTGATATTTCATTTAATAAACCCCATTTCCAATAATTTCCATCTTAGGCTGTTCAGTCTGGTGAACACAAAGTGCAGCGGTCTATTGATAACCAGATCATAAGAATCAATATATCTCACATGACGGCCATTGAACTTAGCTTTAAAATTGGTAAAGCCGTGATAATGATCTTTCTCGTCTTCCGGGTCATCGGCTGCCCCCCACATATCGAACACTTCACAGCCTCTTTCCTTGCCGTATCTGATACTTTCCCAACCCAAAGCATTACTGGCAAAGAGATTCTTATGCTCTTCCGAGGACCCACCGTAGGGATAGTACAAAGTTTTTTCATACACGAACAGCATCCAGGCCGCCAAAACCTCGCTCTGATACTTGGCTATGAGGATCTGGCACATATCTTTTGGGTGGAGATGTTCCCAAATTATTTGATAATATCTTTTGGGCCGGACAAAATAGTTTTGCCTTAGGGCCGTTTGTTTTAGCAGTTTGTAAAATTCGTCAAAATCCTCCTCAGACTCAGCCATAGTTATGCTCACGCCTTGTTTGAGAGCATACCTGGTGTTATATCTGTGCTTGGAATGCATGTTCTTAAAAAGCTCTTCTTCCGAGGGTTTAAGATCCAATAAAAAATTGGCCGTGGCAAACTCCGATCTTTTGGATGGTTGGCAGTTCTTTTCTAATATCTTAACGACGGACGCTTCTTCCTCCGAACCCCTGATCACATTAGGCACGTCAAAGGTCAGTCCTAAACAATGGTTTTTTTTCAGAGACTTTTTTAGCATCTCAAAATCCACCATCTTGGGATCGACCCGGGGACAGTAAGCAAAAAATAATTTTGTCTTAGGAATGCGATGCATAGTGTAAAAAATGTCACCCACATTTATGGACTCGTTGCCATATTTTGTTTTGATCTCGGCCCACTCCTTTGATTGCACGATATGCTTATACATGGCTGTAGTATAGAATTTTTAGCCCTTGCTTACAAGATAAATAATGTGCTAATTTATCTTAGTAATGAATACAAAGGAAATTATTATCAGCCTAATTGTACTAATGGTCCTTTTGATGGGTTTCTTCTTTTTGATCAAATTGGCCAAGAATAGAGCGCGTACGAATGAGGCTGCGCAGGAGGTTGACTCGGGGGCGGTACCTACCACCGAGAACTTAAAACCTGCTCAGGAATTAAATCCCGAGGTCACGCCTGACCTGCCTTTCCAAAACACCGATACCGCCCAAGACGAAACCCAGGACACCGGCTTTGAATCCAAGCGCACCCAGCAGGCAAAAAAGCTCAACAAGCCGGCCTTCACCTTAAAAGCCGGTGTTGATTACCAAGCCGTCATCAAGACCTCCATGGGAGACATCAAGGTAGATCTGTTCGAAGAGGATACCCCCAATACCGTGAACAATTTTGTTTATCTGGCTAACACCGCCTTTTACGACGGCTTGCTATTTCACAGGATCATACCTGACTTCATGATCCAGGGTGGTGACCCTTTAGGAAACGGCACCGGAGATCCGGGGTACAAGTTCGATGATGAGATACTGAGCAGGTTCCATTTTGATAAAGGCACTTTGGCCATGGCAAATTCAGGCAAGAACACCAACGGCAGTCAGTTCTTTATTGTCGTTAAGGATGAGGCTCCGTGGCTGGATGGGGACTACACAAAGTTCGGGCAGGTAATTGAGGGCCAGGACATCGCCGATAAGATCTCCATGGTAAAGACCGGTCCAAATGATAGACCTCTGGAAAACGTGTACATTAAAACCGTGCTTATTTTAGAGAATTAGCACCCGCTTTTTGGAAAAGCTCCAGCCACTTTTTAACATCAACGTGCTGCGGGCGAAGTTTTTCGTCAATATCAAGGTCAATAAGATCCTGTTTGGAAAATACTTTATTAAGCATTTTTCTCGGTTTGGAAAACCCATTGTGCAAAAATTCCTCATAGTCCATCATCTTATCTTTGCTTATGGGGGGACTCTCCAGCTCGGTCATGACCACTATGGCACCGTCAACCTTGGGTTCGGGTTCGAAAAAGGACCTGGGCACAACTTTTAGGACTTTCACTTTATAAAAAGTGTGCAGGTAGGTGGAAAGATAGGAAGCCTGAGGTGCGGTAGCGGCTATTTTATTGGCCACTTCTTTTTGCATGACAAGAACGCACTTAGTGATCTTTTGGCTGTGCCTGACAATAGAGTGCAGTATGGGCGATGTGATGTAGTAAGGCAATGAGCCTATAACCTTGAGTTTTTCCGTTTCCGTGTACATGGGCATCCATCTGAGAATGTCAGCTTCGATTATTTCCAAGTCAGCCAAGTGGGAAAATCTTTCCTTAAGACTGCCCACGAATCTTTCGTCTATTTCTATGGCTTTTACTTTGACGGAATATTTCCCCGCCTCTTTTACCAAAACTTCGGTTAAAGCTCCCAGGCCAGCGCCTATTTCCACCACTGCATCTCCCTTCTCCATCTCCAAAGCCTTGACCATACTCTCGGCAATGCCTGATTCGATCAAGAAGTTTTGACCCAGCTCTTTTTTAGGTTTGTACATAATGTTTTTTCAGTATACAGCAAGCGTCAGACTGATTTTTATTGGGGCTCATTATCCATGAGATAAATGTCCGTGTAACCCGTCGTCCAACTTCCTTTGGTGTGATCCTCATAGGCTAGATCTATCTTGTTGCCTTTTATGGCGCCACCCACATCCAGCGCTTGGCACTTACCATAACCGGGTACAAAAAAATGGGTGTACATGTCTATAACGGTAGGGTCTACGGCACATACACCTTGCTGCACGGGAGCTCCTAAAGCCGTGGTGCGGCTGCAGCCCAGACAAGTTGAATCATATTTGGTAGCCCAAACCCTCATTTTCCGCCAATATTTTATTTCTCCATACTCCGGCGTATCCATCTTTTTCCACACAATCTTTTTCCCCAGAGCCACAACTTGAGTGACCGGCTCTTCGGTTGAAGTGGAAAGCAAGACCTTGTCTATGATGTCATCGATCCAGTAAGTCACCAGATATCTTTTGGTTACCGTGCCGTCCACGCCCGGAGTCTTTATCTCTTCCAGACCGTACTCCACATCGTCGTCGTCCTCATAAGCAGTATCAAAAGGAATGGCCTCGTATTCTTCAGTCTCTTTTTGGTCGAAAGCTGTAGTCGTAACTATTTCCGGCCTGTAGGCTGTGCGCGCCGGCGCTTCATCCGCATCCAGAGTGCTAGCCGCCAAAACTTCTCCACGATTTGTAAACTGCCCTTTAAAAAAGAACGTGGCCGAATATAAAAGCTGTATGAGTATAAATATCCTGTAGAGCATAGTACGCGGTTATTCCCAGCTAAAATTCATTCTATCAAGTTCCAGGTCGTCGAGAAATTCGTCTGTGTCCTTACCTGTTTTATAAGGTTCGGTATAATAACCTATGTTCTCCATTAACTCCTGAGGTATTTCGGTCAAAAAGCGGCTGGGAAGGTTGGCCTGCCGGCTGCCAAAGTACATTCTGTTATTGGCTCTGGTCAAATACACCATCTGCTTGGCCCTGGTCAACGCCACATAACAAAGCCTACGTTCTTCTTCCATCTCCTCCTTTTCCATGATGGAGTTGGCGTGCGGGAACAAGCCTTCTTCCATACCGATAACAAAAATGACCGGAAATTCCAGACCTTTAGAAGCGTGCACGGTCATGAGGGTCACGGATTGGAATTGGTCCGGATTGGCTTTGTTCGAACTTTCTATCAAGGCCACGTTCTCTAAAAAGTCCTCCAGATCTGTGAATTGCTGGGCCACCGATCTTAGCTCTTTTATGTTCTCTACTCTGAACTTGCCTTCATCTGAGCCGTCGTCCAGCCACAATAGATATTTTGTGTCTTCCAACACCAGGTCCATAAGCTCCAAAGTAGAAAGCTCATCTTTTTTCTGCAGCCATTTGGACAACGGAAGTTTGGACATTTTCTCGATATCTTCTATCCGCCAGTTGCTCTCTTTTAATTTATCCTTACCTTTTTGTCCTATCTTTCTGGGAGGGACGTTTATGATCCTTTCCCAAGATATGGAATCCTGAGGATTATGAATTACTCTCAAATAGGCTATGATATCCTTAACTTCTTTCCTGGAGTAAAATCTCAAACCGCCAATGATCTTGTAGGGAATATTGTTCCTGATGAAGTGCTCTTCCAGGTTTCTGGATTGGGCGTTGGTCCTGTAAAGCACGGCCATTTCCTGGTACGAAATTCCCTGGCGCTGCTTTTCCATGATCTTATTGACCACAAATAGGGCCTCCTCCACCTCGGACAGACCGGTAAAGTTGACTATTTTTTCGCCGCTGCCCTTGTCGGTCCAGAGGTCCAGCGGGATATATGTGGAGTTATTTTTGATGATGTTTTTGGCCGCATCCAAAATAGTTTGTGTCGATCTGTAATTTCTCTCCAGATTGTAGACCTTAACCTGAGGGTAATCGTTTTGGAAAAGTAAGATGTTCCTGTAATCGGCACCTCTGAAACCGTAGATGGCCTGGGACATGTCTCCCACCACATATAAATTTTTGTACTTGTCGGCTAAGAGCTTGGTCAACACATATTGGGCATGGTTAGTGTCCTGATACTCATCGACCAAAATATAGCGGAATTGTTCCTGATATTTATCCAGCACCGCCGGTTCTTGTCTAAAAAGGTTAACGGTTTCAAAAAGCAGATCGTCAAAATCCAGCGCGTTATTTTCCCTGAGTCTTTTTTGGTATTCATAATATATACGCGCTACGTTCTTTTGAAAGTAGCCTTGAGCGAAAGTTTCGTAGGTTTTTGCATTGACCAGCTCGGATTTGGCGCTTGAGATCATGGCGTGCACAGCTCGCGGTTTGATCTTTTTTATATCCATGCCCAGATCTACAATGATATGTTTGGTCAAAGTGATCGAATCGTCCTGATCGTAGATGACATAAGAAACAGGAATGCCTAAATAGAATCCGTGTTTTCTTAAGATGCGGGCGCAGATGGAGTGAAAAGTTCCTCCCCAAGCCAGCCGGCTGTCCTTGCCTAAAAGCTGCCTCACCCTGCCTTTAACTTCTCCCGAGGCTTTGTTGGTAAAGGTCACACACAAGATGTTCTCTTGGTCTATGTTTAATTCTTGGATGAGGTAGGCCACTCTGTGCGTGAGAACTCGGGTCTTACCGCTGCCCGGTCCTGCCACGACCAAAGCCGGGCCTTCCTTATGCATCACCGCTTCTATTTGCTGGGGATTTAGTTCTTTGAGGATCTTTGGGTTTTGTTCTGGCACAGAGGTATTTTATCACGCGGGGAAATTCCGTATATGTAAACATTTGCTTAGGTCATATTTTTAATTTATTATCTTTTTGTATGAGATTTGTTATTAAATTACTTATTGCCACGTTGTCCGTCTTTATCAGCGCTTATCTGCTTCCCGGAGTTACTATTGACAGCCTGCAAACCGCCTTTATTGTGGCCGTGGTACTTGGCGTGCTCAATGTATTTGTAAAGCCATTGCTTATACTGCTAACCCTGCCGATAACTTTGCTCACCCTCGGTTTATTCTCTTTTGTCATTAACGTGGGCCTGCTATATTTAGCCGCCTACATAGTGCCCGGCTTTACCATTACTACCGTAATATCCGCTTTGCTGTTCGGGCTTATGGTCTCACTTATCAATTCTTTCCTGAACATGCTGGCAAAATAAATCTGGGCAAACTTGAACCTTGTGGTAATATAACTTCTGTAATAATTTCCTCGGAGATTTATATCATATGCTAACTCTTGTCGATTTTTACGCAGACTGGTGCGGACCTTGTAAGATCATGGAACCCATTTTTGCAGATATAAAAAAGGATTATGAGGGCAAAGTGACCTTCAAAAAGGTGGACGTAGAGGCTGATCCAGCCGCTGCCGCTAAATTCGGGGTTATGGGAATTCCCACCTTCATCATCATGAAAGATGATAAGGAAGTATCCAGAAAAGTCGGGGCCATGCCCAAAGAGAATCTGGTAAGCTGGATCGATTCTAACCTTAAATAATTTAGGAAAAAAGTATACAATAATTTTATGCCTATAAAAGTTGCTATAAACGGTTTCGGAAGGATCGGGCGCGCCGCATACAAGATCATGTCGGACATGGACAACGTGGAAGTAGTGGCCATTAACGATCTGATCGATCACGCCATTTTGCTTCATCTTTTAAAATACGATACCGCTTACGGTAGGTTCGAAAAAGAATGCTCCCTGGAAGGAGATTATCTGGTCACCAACGGTCAGAAAGCCAAATTGGTGAGCGAAAAAGAACCGGCTAAGCTTCCCTGGAAAGAACTGGGAGTGGACGTAGTCTTGGAGTGCACGGGTTTCTTTGTCAAAGACGGAGCTTCCAAGGCACACTTGGAGGCAGGAGCCAAAAGTGTGGTCGTTTCCGCCCCCACCAAAGGTGTGGGAGATATAAAAACCTTCTTAAAAGGTGTCAACGAGGCTAGCTATCAGGGCGAGACCGCCATATCCAACGCTTCCTGCACCACTAACTGTATCGCTCCGGCTATTTCCGTTATCCACGCCGCACTAGGAGTTAAAAAGGCCGGCTTGACCACCATTCACGCCATTACTTCAACCCAAAAGTTGGTGGACAGTCCTGATAAAGATCTGAGAAGAGGCCGAGCTGCCGGCTACAACATGATACCCACCACTACGGGCGCGGCCATAGCCACCACTCAAGCCATTCCTGATCTGGCAGGTAAGTTTGACGGCTTGGCTGTAAGGGTGCCCATATTGGTAGGCTCACTATCTGACATTACCATGCTTGTATCAAGACCAACCACGGTCGAGGAAGTGAACGGCCTCTATGTCAAAGCTAAAGAAAACCCCATGTACAAAGGTATACTGGACGCTACCACCGAGCCTCTTGTTTCCAGCGACATAGTCGGATCCTCGTTCTCATCCATTATTGACCTTTCTATGACCAAGGTCATAGACGGCGATCTGGTCAAAGTGCTGGCCTGGTATGACAACGAATGGGGCTACAGTCACCGTTTGGTTGATATGGCCATATTTATAGCCACACAACAGCTGTAATTCTTCGTCCCCATCCTTGTTAACGTGATAAAATAGCTCCACGTATGACCAAAAAGCTCAAAGTGTCTTTTCCCCAAAAATGCATAGGATGCGAGCTTTGCGTGCTGGAAACGCAAAGGCAGCTCAATAAGATAGGTCTGGAAGGTGCTTTGATCAGGGTTTTCCGTAACAAAAAGGCTGACAAGGAGTTCTTGGAATATTCCATAGATGTTGAGCCTAGGATCAACGATCTTGATATTGAAAGTATAAGGAACATATGCCCCACAGAGGTGTTCGAAATTTTGGAAGATAGCAACGATGAACTCATCCAGTAAAAAGGTCCTGTTCATTGACCTGGAAAGAAACACGTCTGAAGTCAAGACCTTTCCCGATCTCTATAAATACATTGGCGGTATAGGCTTGGGACTCAGATTGTATGAGATCTACGAAGATAAAGACCCTATCATTTTTTCCGTAGGGCCTTTGAACGGCTTTTTTCCTTACGCATCAAAAACATCGGTAGTTTTTAACTCTGAAGGTGTTGTCGAAGATATGTATTTTGGAGGCTATTTATCGACCAGGATAAGATTCTGCGATCTGGATTCCATAGTTTTTTTGTCGAAATCGGCCAAAGACGCGGTCTTGGATATTCAAAACGAGTCAGCCGTTTTCAAAGAGGCTGACGTGGCGCCAAAATCTTTAGGGCTTCCGGGAAAAAGAAGCTTTGTTAGCTTTTTGGACAAAAAGCTGGTATTGGATGACTACTTTACTTTACCGGAAAATATTTTAGAAAAAAAACTGCAGAAAAAAAGGTTATTGGGTTTTTCCGTCACGGGTACCGGCACCTTCACAGTTAAGGATGAGACAAAATACGAAGAACTATATAAGCAGCTGCTGACAAAAACACCCCTACTTACCGTAGAGAAAGGGTTTTTTCCTTCCTGCTCAGGCTGTCCCATGGGCTGTTCCAAGTCTAACGTGGGAGAGATGGGAGGAAACGTGCTGGTACACAGTTTGGTAGCCTGCTCCTTTGCAGAAAATATATATTCGGATGTAGGAACTGTGTTTTCCTGCTTAAATATATTAGGGTATGATTATACGCACGAAGACATTGAAAACCTTCCCGCGTTAGTACAAAATGTTCTAAAGAATTTTAGTTAAAAATGAGATACATTATTGCCAACTGGAAAATGAATATGAACAAAGAGCAGGTAAACTCCTGGTTGAACGAGTTCTCCAAACTTACCTCCGGAAAAGATCTCAAGAGTAAAGTGCTGCTAGCTCCCTCCTTCCCCTATTTGGAAATGGTAAACGATTTTTGCCGAGAAAATGCCTATTTCTGCTGCGCTCAAAATGTGAGCTTGTTCGAAAAAGGAGCTCATACCGGCTATGTGGGTGCTTTCCAGATCAAAGATCTTTGCCCATACAGCATAATCGGACATAGCGAGAGAAATGAGGAAACCGAAGCGGTGATCAAAAAGAGGGATGCTTGTTTGCAAGAAGGCATTACCCCTATTGTTTGTTTTACCCAAAAAGAAGACTGGTCAAAAAAACAGGCTCAGGGAGCGCTTTTAGCCTGGGAGGATCCCAGTAACATTTCTCAGGGTGGTGTTTATAGGGAAAAAGATCCTCAAGAAATTGAGGGTGCTTATAAATACTTTGCCCAAGAGACGGCGGGGTCCTCGATCATTTACGGAGGTTCCGTGCACAGGGGCAACGCCCCCGCACTGGCAAAAATTCCAAACTTGGGTGGCGCGCTCATAGGAAACGCCAGCTTGGACCCCCAACACTTTTTAGATATAATTTCTGCCTTCGCATAAATGGATTACGTAGACCTAAAAATAAAAAAAGAAGATAAAAAGAAAAAAGGTCATCTTTGGGTAAAGCTGTTCTTCATGTTCGTTATTTTAGGTCTTCTCGTAGGCGGGGGCGTGGCCCTGGCAAAAAGGGGCGCTAACTGGTTCGATCCTATTTCCGTAGTGGCCACCGTTTCCGCTTCAAATCTTAAAGAAACCGACGGCAGAACCAACCTGCTATTACTTGGTTCAGATAAAAGGTCTGTGGGCACTATAAACTCGGAACTCACAGATACCTTGCTTTTGGTCTCCATAGGCCGCGTGGAACATGACGT
>CAYSWS010000018.1:0-15956 GCA_964434935.1 uncultured Candidatus Saccharibacteria bacterium | reverse complement strand
TCCAATGTGGTTTGGAATGAGACATGGGAATGGAAGGGGTCTTCTTCCATATTTCCAAAAAGACCTGAGCCGTTAACACCGGGAAACAGTTTATATGATTACATAGTAGAAAATTTAGAAGCTCTTCCGGAATTATCAAGCTATCTTATCTCGGATAAAGTAATCCAGGAAGAGGAAAGAACAAAACTGCTACAAGATTACTCATATATTTTGGGATTTTTTAACACATTTTTAAGTAACATACCTGAAGAACAGCTAAATAGCGACATTTACTCGATCATTAGAAGGATCTTTCTCTACATAGATCGTTCACATAAGGAATTGTCTTCAAAAAATTTGCTCAATGATTCTATAAACACTCAATATGATGAAATCACAACTAACGTGAATAAATTATTAAAAACTCCATGTCCATATGACTATTGCTATAAATTTGGACTTTCGCAAAGCGGCGAGTACTTGATCAATGTTTTTGACGTTAGTAAGAAAAATGAAAATGGGTATATATTATTAGACGATCAGGAAATTCCTTTTAAAAACTATCTGGATCCTAACTGGATCAGCGCTGGAAAACATATTTTAGAAGCGGGGAACCACTACCTTGGATTGAATTTATTGCAAGAACAAACAAAGTATGAGTTCGATGAAGAAGGTAACACGATCACCGTTTTCAATGATGAGGGAATAAAATATAATTTCACATTCTTGTATGATTTCGAAGAAGATGTTTTCTTGGATATTTACAATATTCCTGATAACAGCATAGAAATAACTGATAAATATCTGGTGTGGAAAGGAACTTTAGCAGCAGCTAACAGTGACGGTCTTTGCTTCAGGAAAGAAGACGGTAGGTGTTATAGGGTTTTTGTAGCCAACCTAGCGCCAAATAACAACTACGATACTGTTAAAATTACTTTTCACAATGATGTATCTTCAGATGTTAACTCAACCAATGTCATTAAAGAAATAAATGTCAAAGAGCAAATAACACCGATAATAAATTTAGGAGTAGGGCAAACCGAGACCCAAAAACAGTTACCGGAGATTACCTACGCAAAGGTCAATCCTACAAAGTACAAAGTTCATATAGAGAATATTTCGCAAGACTTCTTTCTGGTCTTCAATCAATCTTTTAATAATAAGTGGGTCCTGCAGACAAAAGATAAAAAAATAATCTCTTCGAATGATCACTATAAAGCCAACTATTTTGCCAATTCTTGGTTAATAAAAAGAGAAGATACAGGAATTGTTGACAATCTTGACTTGGAATTAGTGTTCGAACCACAAAGGTCCCTTTATCTTAGCTTGGGAGTTACAATTATTACGGTAAGCATCTGCCTATACTTCATATTTAGAAAAGAACCGGCAGAAAATAAATAGCCCCACTTTGATAATATATACACAGTGAACCTAAAACTTTACCTTCTTAAAGAAAAACTGACCAGCTTCGAAAAGCCCTTAAAAGCTGCCATCTTAGTTGTAATCATACTTTTAGCCGTCCTAAAAAGAGGTACTTACATTAACGATCAGAGCAAAGACATATACGCCTACGAAAAAGCCATCGGCGACCTCATAGCAGGGAAGAACCCATACGTGTGGACGGTAGAATCCTTTTCCAATCCCGACGATCCTAGTAACCACGGCTTTGCCTATTTTCCCGGTCTTCTTTATATCTTCGCTCCTTTTTATATATTGCATCTGCAAACGGGATTTCCTCACTATGTTTTGTGGAAAATTCCGGTTTTACTAGCCGACATTGGCGTAGGGCTGCTTCTTTTCCAAATTTTTAAAAAGAAAGGCATTCTTCCCTTGACTACGGCGCTCCTGATCTGGTTCTTTAATCCATATACTGTATTTAGAACTGGCTATGCGTATGCAGACCCCCTAGCCATATTTTTCATGTTCTTATCTTTGACCTTATTAGAGAAGGATGAGGTACTGGCCGGAGCTTCTTATGCGCTCTCCATTGCTATAAAAACATTTCCTTTTGTGATATTCCCTGTTGTGATCTTGAAATCAAAAAACAAAATAGCATTTCTCCTGTCGGGAGTTATGGTGGGAATATTGATCAGTTTGCCTTTTTTAAAAAGCCCTCAGGATTTCATGACTTACCTTAACGGCACACTGTTTGTTCATCAGAACAGATTTATCCAAGGTCGACCATTCCTCTTTTATATCAGTTACTTCTATAAGATCGAGCTTTTTCAGATCATTCCTTTTGGTGTGTATTCTTTAGTAGCGAGTTTTTCAGGATGGGTGTTAGCCACTATCGCGTATTTATCTAAAAAGATCAGCAATAAATACATTCTATCGTTGATACCATTTCTAACCTTTTACCTTTTTACACCTGTGTTTAACAGAACTTACTTCATGTGGTTCATACCTATTTATGTCACATCAATGTTTGATATATTCGAAAAAAAGCGGCGTATTCTATTTTATCTTTCTCAGATCTTGTTTTTTTCATTTGCATCTTGGTATCTTATACAGTGGGTTGACGGATTTCACATCTGGCACCCTTAGAGTATTTGTTCTCATGTTATTGACATTTCATTAAAACAATTCAAAATTAAAATATTCAATTTATGGACCTGATGTGAACCTAAAACCAAGCAGCCATTTTTCTAAAAGACTGGATTCACAACTGATCTCATGTGTTAACTCTCATTGCAGTTTTTCTCATATTTTTAATTACCCGAGGGGAGGTGCAGTGCTTTGTTAACCAAGGATCAAATACTAAAACATCTTAAAGATGATCCCCTTTGGGAACCTGATGAAGATGCGAGTGAAGCGGACTGGGATCTGTACGAAGAAACTTACGAAGAGTTCGAAGCCGAAGAAAGTGGCCAAAGCAAGGTGAAAGTTGAAGACGACGATGAAGACGACGATGATCTTTCCGAGTTGGAAGATGATGACGATGATTTCTTATACGACGACGAAGAGTAATAAGTTTTGCAAAAGGAGGTGGTCCTAACGTGGCGAAAGCTAAAAAACCTGCAAAGAAGCCTGCCAAGAAGCCGGTCAAGAAAGCTAAAAAACCAGCTAAGAAACCTTCCAAGAAAACTTCCAAAAAGAAGAAGTAGGTTTTGTACACTTGGTAACGAATTTTGATGAACGGCACTTAGTCTTTTTCTAAGTGCCGTTTTTATTGTCTGTGTGATAAAATAGGCCAAAATCTATCACTGAGGAGGAGATCATGAGTAGCACACTGCAATACGAAGTATTGGTCCATATTCTCGGTAAACAACGTTATCTGAAAGTTTACTTTAACGACCAAGGAGGACCTACTTCAGAAGACCAGTATCATTTCGACGTTGGAACTTATCCGGAAACTCCAAATCCTATTGAGATCCGTACTTTTAACAGATTGGTCTCCGGAAACGGTATTTTGCAAAAAGCCGCCCATAACGCCATCAGGAGCGCACGCAGTCGAGCCAAAAATGCTCAAAATAAGAACATGAGCAAAATAGCGCTCGGGAGGATCCCAAAATAGATAGTGCTCGTAAAGGGCTTTAGACTAATTTCTGGTTTAAAGCCTTTTTTACTTTTAGAACAATCGATTGACACAATCACTATTAGAACATATAATCGACTATACTCTAAAAAAGTAACACACTTGATCCCTTTAGTAACAACTAAATAGTCTATGCAGTGGCAAAGATTGATCGAGATATTACTGTCCATACCTCCCGGTATCTTATTCGGGGTGGCTGCAGCATTAGGGCTTTTGCTTTTACTACAATTGACCATGACAAAAAATAGAGGATTTAAAGAACAAATATTACAATCGAAGAAGCTAAAGGCGGAAGTTATAAAATATCTGGTCAAAAATCTGGAAACAGCTCACTTTTTGACCGACAAGACCATAAAAGACAATGAGGTCATTGGCATGTACAACACGGAAACTATCATCCTAAATTTACGCATCTTAGATAAGATCGAAAATATTCTAAACAGGTTACCGGCTCTCGAAGACGATGTTATCAGTCAAAAAACTTCAGAATATACCCAAAATCTAAAAAGTGTCCTCACAGATATATATTATATGGAAGAGAATTACTATGAATACAAAAAAAAGTCCGAACAAACTGTCATTACCTATGATAGAGAGTTTCGAAAATTAATGGCTGACGGTAAATTAGAGCATGAAGCGGCAGCTTTAAAAAAAGAGTTTAAAAAAGAGCTTGAGGTTTACAAGGAAAACATTGCCAAAATGGAAAACACCGGTCTTGTAAAGCGTGACGATTATCACAATATGCTGACGGGATTAAATCAGCAAAATCTGGTCTTGCAAGAATTGGTGGATACTTACAAACAAAAGAACATCGATGCAAAGAAATTTTATCCCAGCAAGCTGGTTTACGTTTAAATAAATGTGAAGATAACAAAAGAAAGAATCAAACTTACCATAAAGACCGTATTCATTTTTTTCACCACGGAGATGTTATTAATAGAATACAGAACACCATACACAACAGCAGCATAAATGGTCTTTAAAGACAATATATATTCGATGGTCACCACGGAAATACTAGTTAAAAACTCGACTACTACAAATCCTGTAATTAATATGTACGGTATGCATAAAACTCCGTTTATGATCTTGGTCTTAGGTTCTACACCTTCCGCGGATAGATAACAGATCAAGGAATCTACAAAATAAGTGGATAAAAAAAATGGTATGAGCACTAAAAGCCCATTGCCACAAATAAACGATAATCCTCCGGGGCATGACGGCAGTTCGCTCATCATACGGGCAGCGATCAGGGTAAAGAAAGCTAACAGCAATACTCTAATTTCTTTCACAAAATTATGATAGCATACAAAACTTGAGGGTTATATTGAGTTAGATTGGTGTGCTCCTGAGCTGATATAATGTCACCTACAATGCTAAAAACGTTTAAAGTATTCACTTATTCTTCGATGATTTTTGTTTCGCTTTTTCTCGGTAGGGCACTCGCCCAAGAAGCGACTATCTCCAATGACAGCAGTATGGATACTCAACCCCAGGAAATCGTCCAAGAAACCATGCGAGGACTTATTCTGGAGGTTGTGGATGAGGGAAGCCGGGACGTTTACGGCCAACAGCAAAAATACGCCGTTTATAAAGTGCGAATCACTCACGGCAGCAAAAAGGGCGAAGAAGTTGACGTTTTGACCGGTCTCTATGAAGAATCGGAACCTTTTGTTCCGGGGGACAAGATACTGATACTTTATTCAAAAGACTCTACAGGCCAGGAAGCTTTTTATATCACAGATTATACCCGCATTAATCCACTGGTATTTTTGGTCGTCACTTTCATATTATTTACTATTCTGGTAGCCAAAAGGTGGGGAATAGCGGTTTTGTTAAGTCTGATCTTTTCTCTGGCCATCGTTATGAGGTTCGTTTTACCACAAATTGCCAAAGGTACTAATCCTATACTAATTTCTATTTTAGGAGCGCTTGTTATATTACCTGTCATATTTTACCTTCCCCACGGGATCAATAGAAAGACCACTATAGCTCTTATTAGCGCTGTCATTTCTGTTGTTTTTGTGGGCATATTAGCGACCATTTTTATGGCAGTGGCTAAGATTACCGGTTTTGGTTCCGAAGAAGCCTTGTTCCTGCAATACGCCAAGGGTGGAATAGTGAACATCAAAGGTTTGCTGCTGGCGGGAATTGTTCTGGGCTCTTTAGGCATATTGGAAAGTATCACCTTATCGCAGGCGTCCGTAGTTTTTGAACTCAAAAAAAGCCAGGAAAAGCTGGATGCTACGGAAACATTTCACACCTCTCTGGCTTTAGGCCACGACCACATCACCGCCTCCATAAACACATTGGCATTTTTGTACACCGGAGCCACCTTGCCCATGTTGGTCCTCCTGGTAGAAAACCCCGTAACCACATTTGAGATCGTAAACAGTGAATTTCTGGCCGAAGAGATCTTAAGAACACTGGTCAGTGGCATTGGGCTGATACTTTCCGTACCGCTGGTCACACTTTTATGTGCTGTTTATTATAAGAAAGAAAATTAGTTATATACTCTAATAGTGAGATATTACATAGCTTACAAATATTCGAACAACAAAAATAAGGAGGATCTGAAGACTAAATTGGAAAAACTGGACCGTATGCTCAAGGAGTGGGGAATTGATTGTTTTATCTTGGGCCGAGATATAAAAAAGTGGAAACATATACATTTTGGCTCGCTCACTCTCATTCCTGTGATCTTTAAGAACATGAAAAAATGCGAACACGTTTTAGCTTATATTGACAGTTCCTCATTCAGTAAGGGTTTATTTTTCGAAGTTGTTATTTCCAAAATATTAGGAAAAGAAAGTGTACAAATAAGAGAAGTTGGTCATGGATCGAAATTTTTCAAATACTTTTTTCACAAAACCTTTTATGTCAACAACATGGATGAAATAAAGCGTGAGATGCTCCCCAAATGATCACTCAAGTTCATAGCGGACCAGCTGCAAAGTCAAAGTAAAATCTTCCCCTAAAGACTTTTTCACCAACTCCTCGATCTGTGCTTTTGATGCTTGATCAATAACAACGGTGGTTGGTAAGAACAATTTCACGTAGACGGCACCTTCTTTAATCGATAATTCTTCAACATATATGTCAGGAGAGATGCTATAAATAATATCGTTCAATCCTGAGTTTATTTCCTGATAAATACCTGTTTCCACCGTAGCTTCCTTTAGCCGGCTGATAGGGATAAATTCGATCTCTATATTAGCTGTGATGTTTAATTTGAATTCCAGATAATTTTTTAACCTTTCCAGATCTCCATAATCCAAAGGCACTTCACCGAACTGTTTTACCCTGATTATTATACGGGCATCCGTCTTCTCAGGCACGGTTCTGGTATTGGGTATGGTGATCTCAATTTCGTCGACGACTATGTCTTTATTTATACTGGTGATCTCCTGATCGATTATTTCTCTGATACTTTGCTTGAGAAGATTCTTTTGCTTGTCCTCCTCTGTCTGCAAAGAAAGTGTACTGACAATATCAAACTTTAAAGAAACGTTCTTATTGGTGGCGGCACTTATTTCATCGAGTAATTTCTGTTTTTGTGATTGAGTGATATAAACACCTTCGGGTAAGTAAACAACGGTGTCTACGGCCAGCGGTGTGTCTTCGCTGATAGAGAGGAGGTCTATATTCACTCGGCCTACCTGAGCATCGGGATTGATCTCTTTGACTTTATCGTTAATGATCTGGTTGATCTGTTCGGAAATAATATTTTGATTTATCGATTCTTTCAGATATATGGTCAGAGGGACGGAAAGGAGCAGCATTAAAAACCCGGAGATAAAAACGCCGTATTTGAATCTAACCTCTTCTTCAAGTTTTCTGGGCCTAATGTTAAGTAGGTACAAAGCTATGACCCCCATGAACACTATAGCTCCCACATTGGTTCCAAACAGAAGCAAAGATTTCCACACCACGGCACTGGCCAAGTTAGCCGCCCCTATGCCTACCACACACAAAGGGGGCAGCAGCGATATGGAAATGGCTACTCCGGCCGCTGTGGACGATATGGAAGGATAATAGAGAGCGAACACCCCCAAAGTGCTGGCCGCCAAGGCAATAAAAAGGTCTATTATATTAGGATTTACTCTAGCGATGACCTCTTGGGAAAGGTCGTTTATAGGTACGATCAAGGTAATTAAGGTGCTCACGACCAAAACCAGGACTACACTGGCGGCAAAAGAGATAGAAGCGTCTTTGAGGATATTTTTTCTGGTGGTTATTATACCCAGAGCGATACCTAACACCGGCCAGAACAGAGGAGAGATCAGCATAGCGCCTATGACCACTACAGTGTTATTGGTGATCAAGCCCAGGGTTGTCAGAATGGCGGAAAAAATGAGTTGAACAATATAATGCCGGCTGAGTTGTGTTTGAGAAAAAACACTGTCAAACAAGTATTTTCTACCTTGAGAGGAAGATTTGACTTCGGCAACTAGCGGAGACATGCAGTTAAAACCTTATCTTAAAGATCTTAAAACCTCTTTAGCGTAAGCTTTTTTGGTGCTTCTTCTGCCCTGTAAATAGGCGTAGATACCGGCTGCCGCTAAAGTTACACCACCTAAAATACCAGCTATTTGGTTGTATCCGGTGGGAGGAACTGTGCTGGTTGATTGTGTGGTCTCCATGGTATCTGTAGCGGTACTTCCGGACATACTTTGGCCAGCATGCAGGGTGAAGGACATGTTTTCCCCTTCTGATGAAATGGCAACGTTATAGTCCTGGGCACCCATGGAGGTCTGGTATGACCACATACCGTCAGCATCTGCCGTAACCGTATGCTCTTCCGAATCTATACCGATGGTCACTTCTGCGTTGTCGTTGGCTGTACCTTTTAAAAGAGGGTTAGTGGCTGAATACCACCATTCGCTGTAGATAGAACCGTTGGTGGCCAAACTTCCAATGTGAGTAAGGGTTAGACTGGCAGCATAGAGGGAAGGAGTGATAATCAGAGTTAATACAGCGGTGAGAAGAAAAACTAACTTAAGGCAGGTATTTTTCATATATTTATTTTAACATAATTTCATAATTTTTTAACATTTGTCATGTAAATTGTACCAATGCTGTCAGTAAAATCAATAACCCTTGCCAATGGACTAAAAGTTGTCCATGTTCCACACGATGTGGGCTCGATAACTGCCTGTTTGCGGGGCTTGGCCGGTAGTAATTATGAAAGTCCTGACGAGATCGGGGCCGCCCACGTTTTAGAGCATTTATGCATGATGCAGACAAACAATCGTGATATTACAGCCAACGGCGGCAGGGTAACAGGCACAACCAGCCGTGATGATGTCGCCTTTTTTGCCAAAGTGCTGAAAAAAGACTTAGCCAAAGCTGTAAGCTACTTATCGGAAGTCTTTGCCCAAGCACACCCGAACGCTCAAAAACTTGCCCTGGCAAAAAATGTCATTAGGCATGAGATCTATCAAAACATCGAAGATCCAAAAAGGCATGTTGGCAGAATTTCTTATAAAATATTGTATCCGGAACAAAGATTGGCCAGCTATAACACCGGTGGAGTGGGGGACCTTGAAATATTGTCTCCGGAAACAATAGCCGCTTTTAAAACCAAACATTATTTTCCTGCAAACTTTGTTCTCTCAGTTTGCGGCAACTTTGACAGTGATGCACTTTTCACTCTGGCCGACAATTGTTTTGGGCGATTTGATCATAAGAAAAAGGTTTCTCCTCTAAAGCTCGTCCCTAACTATAAAGCCGCTTTCTTGGTGGAAAATCGAGACAACTTAGCTCATCTGCACCTAAAGCTGGACTACCACGGTTACAAAAGCGGACATAAAATGAAGTACCCGGCTTATTTGCTATCTATCATTCTAAAGAACAGGCTCAGGCAGGCTTTATTTGCCGGCAACAAAGACAAGGCTATCACGCCTTATATTCTGGATGCCTCGTCATTTAGCACTAACTCATATGGATTATTCGGCATTTATACCGCCATTGAGGCGGCAAACCTAAGAAGTTTCTTAAGGATCTACCATGAAATAAACCAAGATCTGTGTAAAAGATACGTAAGCGGTGCGGAATTAGCTTTTAGCAAGAACAAAGCCCAAGCCGATCTGGAGTTCGCGCTGGAAAAGACATCCCTGAGAGCTGACTATTATTCGGAACTGTTCTTGTACGACAACGTGGCTAAAGATCACGAAGAGGATATCAATAATTTCAGAAGTTGTTCTTTAAAAGATATCTCGGATACAGCCAAAGACATATTTTCTCAGGAACCAAAGATCACCATCATCGACAAAGACACGAGCAAAGACACGGTAAAGGGCTTATATAAGAAGATATTTTTAAATTAAGGCTCACATTTGAAGATATAAACAATAGCTGTCTCCCGGCTGCCAAACCTTGCTTCCTCATTATGGCAACCACGATCGTTAATGAGCCTGCCAAAATCCAGAGAAACAACTACGTAATCAGGTTTATCTGCCGCATTGTAGATTCTCACACCTTTGTAATAATAATCAAAAGATCCTCCGCCGTTGGGCACATACACTTTTTTATCCCTACCCTTGCCATTTAGATATGAGGCGGCTTGGGCAAAGTATTCACCACTGTTATCATAAATACCCAATTTCAGTGCCATCTTGGTACCACCAAAAAGAGGGGAGTTGTAAGAGGAGTAAACAGGGTAATATAAATAAGATACGAAAATGGCAAGTGCCAAACTTAATCCTAGCACCGTTTTTATGATGGTACTTTTTTGCCGGCTTAAAAAGTAAGAGCCCAGTAAGATCATCGAAGGAAACATTACTATCACATATCTGTCTATTTTCTTTCCTGCCGTTGTCAGACTAACAAAATAGAGTGAAAAATATAATAATAGCCACGTTAGAACAGGTTTATGTTCGTTGATCTTTTTGTAATTTATAAGCGAAATAACAAACAGCAACAAGGTCACCGGAGACATTTTCAAAATAATGTTGATCACGTAAAAAAGGGGGCCAATAAGGTTGCCGTGCTCAAAATTCCGATTCGTAGAAAGAGATGTATTTTTTACCAATGTAAACATTTCCACCAGAACGCCGGACGGATCAGCTATCAATGCCGGAAAAAGCGTTACACATGTCAATAGGGCAAAAGTGGAAAAAATTGCCACATTTTTTAGAAAAGATTTGTGACCTTTGACATATATCATGAGCAGACACAAAGGTACGGTCAAAAGAGTAGTTACTTTTGATAAAACTGATAATCCAAAAAACACTCCTGATCTGACCAGTTTGTGATCTCTAGGCTCTTGATACCACCAGAGTAAGAATAAAAAGGAGGTAAAACCAAAGTAGGTTTCCAGGGAAGTGAGATGGAACCACCTGTCCATACCTATTAAATAGGGCTCTACGGACACAAAAAAGCCGTAGAAAAGAGCTATCTTGTCATCGAATATATTTTTTATAAGATAGATCTGCAACCAAAGCATGACGCCGAGTATCAGTACTAGTACTGCTTTGGAAATGCCGTGGATGACAGGATACCAGTCGGCGTTCTGCAAGGTTTTAGGTTCTGCCACGCCCAGCAAACGATACTGAGCTGTGAAGGCAGCTTGTTTGACCACCGCGTTTATCCACATTAATGTCACTCCGGGTTGATAATGTTGGTAGGTGCTACGCAGATCCCCGGTTTTAATGGCCGTTAAGAAATTTTGGCTTCTGTAATGCCATTTATAAGCATCCGTGTTCGAAATGTCACTGCCTAATCCCGGCAATCTGAAGGTAAAAAACAAAATAAATATGAGAATAAGGACCAGTTTGGGTTTCATTCTTTTTTAGCCACAAGCACCAAAGTAGTACCCACAGGAAGATAAATATTTTTTATAATTTTAGCTTCGATCTTTAATAAGAATATAAAAAGATCATTGATATTTTTGGGTAGGGGTAAGTAGTGAGTTTTAGCATAAGCTCTTCGGCGCACAAAGTTGTTGAGCAAGCGAACGGAAGCTATAGGAAAGAACAGGATAGCTACAAAATGAGTAGACTTTAAGATCTTGAAACCGGAATCTTTAATTTTTTGGTTGATTTCTAACGAATGATATCTCCTTAAATGGTGCAAAGCTTCGTCGTGTGTGCTCCAGAGAAATTTGTAAGCCGGTACAGCTACAAAGAAAAGCCCACCGGGTTTAAGCAGCTTATATGCCTTTTTCATAGCTTTTACGTCATCTCTAATATGCTCCAGCACATCCAGGGCCAACACCAGATCGTACTCTTCTGAACTGTCTGCCATGTCCAGTTCATTAAAATCGGCCAGATAAAGATCTTTAAAGCCTCTTTTTTGGCATATGGAAATAGCTTCTTGTGAATTATCAATTCCCGTGACTTTTCCCCATTTTTTCAATAAATTCAGGACTTCGCCCGTACCGCAACCTACCTCAAGGATATTCAGGTCTTTTCTCTCTCCAATATACTTTTCGTACAAAGACTCCAGGAGGCTGAGCTTACCCTTATGCCACCAGTAATGCTTTTCAAAGTCCTCCATTTTTTTATATTCTATGGCTTCCATGGGTCAAATTATCTCACAATTAATTATTTTTCCTTGACATAATATATTCTTACTACGGTTTCGCCATAATCATTCTCGATTTCTCGAACAGTGTTTTTTCCGCCGATCTGTGGGTATTTGTAGTCATTGGTAAAGGAAAGCGGCCTTTTTACACCCACAATATAAAATGGTCTTTCGGAAGCGTAGCCCGTATCCATATACCACTCACTGATGGTTTTAACTTCGTTAGTAATATATTCTAGATCTTCCTCATTTTCTTCATTTTGTTCATTTATGAAAGCGTTGATCTCGTTCCAATACCTTTTGTGGGGAAAGCCAAAAAGGGGGAGCTTTTGCTCGATCGTATACTTTGGCGTGATAACTTGGTGATAAACACGGTCGCTTTCCAAAACTCTTTTCCTATCATACTTCTTTTTTTCCATAGGTGTGAAATCATAAAGTACCTTCTGTTCCCAAGGATATTCCTCCTTATGGTCGATGAAGATAAAGTGTGCCTGATAGATCATAAAGGCCATGATAAAAGTTATTATGGCCGTCCAAAGATAATTTAAGAACTTGGGCAAAAATTTATATATTGTCGTTACAGCTAAGGCGCATAAAACCGTTAAGGGAATAATAAAGTTATAAATATGAGTACCCGGTTTGCGCACAAAAAACTCAAAGATAAAATAGGCGAACACGAACCAGGCGGAAAATAAGTAGCTTTTCTTGACCATGAGAGCTCCGACTGTACCTAAGATCAAGAACACGTAAAAAGTAACAAAGGGATTA
This sequence comes from uncultured Candidatus Saccharibacteria bacterium, assembly GCA_964434935.1. GTDB lineage: Bacteria > Patescibacteriota > WWE3 > UBA101185 > UBA10185 > CAYSWS01. Next base: position 3,148 of record CAYSWS010000018.1, on the reverse strand, counting down.
TAAAGTTCGAACAAAGTCTTGTATCTTTCCGTGTTGATATAGCCAAACTCAACCCGGCGCCTAAAATACTGCGAATTCGCGGGGCTGCTTATTTGATGCCTGATGTAGGGAATGAGATAGGGAAGTAGAAGAGCACAGCCTAAAAGTATGTTTATTCGAATAACTTTGATCTTTAGATCTTTTTCAACATCCTCTCTTTTGAGAAACAGCAAAAACAATATAGCCGCCACGGGAAGGATGAATACAGCATCCCAATGGGAAAGCATGGAAAGGCACCAAAATAGTGTGCCCAACATGGTCTTTTTGGTCAGATCTCTTTCCTTGCTATCTCTGACAATATCCGCATAAAAATACAGCGCCAGAAAAGAAAAGAGTAAGTTTAGATTCTGATACTGCGCGATACGTCCAAAACCCACAATAAAACCGTTTACCGTGAGAAGAAAAGCAGCCACCAAAGCTGTGTAAAAGTCCCGTGTAAGTTTTTTAATAAGCAGAAAAAATACCACTATAGCGGCTACGCTTATTAAAGCAAAGGGAATACGTTGGAACAGTTCGTGCCTGAAATCTCCGGTGAGCAAATAGGGAATGTGCGATACGAAAAACTGCATAGGACCTTTTCTTTGCTCCATTAAAAATTGCCATATATTTTGCCCCTTTTCTAATTGTAAAAAAGCTTTGTGTTCATCACCAATGTAGTCTGAGTAACCCAAGTTAACAAACCTAGTATAAAAAGTAACAGTTAATAAAATAGCTAAAAGTGACCACTGCATTATTTTTTTATTGTTTAATTTCTTGGTCTTATTTTTCATGTTCGACTACATAAATTTTTGCCAGCGTATTATTATCTTCATCTCTTATGGTCTTAACGGTTCTTTTACCATTGATCTGAGAGAACTTGTAATCTGATATGAAGCTGTATGGGTCCTTTACACCTATCACAAACATATTTTGACTCGTTTGCAGTTCTATGTCCAAATAAAATGAGGCCATAGCTGTGTTTTCGTTAGTGGTAAAGGTGTAGTTTTTATAATTTTCCCAAGATTGGATGAAGTTTCTTATCTCAGGCCAATGCCTACTGTGAGGAAAACCTATGATGTTATTGGTAAGGGTGCCGTGGTCGTAATTTTTTGTTCTGTACCTAAACACAACCTCACTCTCCCAAGGATATTGTACTTTAAGGTCGGCGAAAATGAGATAGCTCTGGTAGTATAAGAAGGCGCAAACTACAGCGGCAAGGCCGGCAGGTATTATTCGAAAATCAAGCGGCAGCAACTCCGCTAGCTCTACAAAACCAATCGCCACGATAATTATCAAGGGTATCAAGAGGTTATAAACATGAGTTCCGGGAGATCTGACAAAAAAAGCGAACACTGCCAGAGCCGTCACAAACCATAGCCAAAAAATGAGATATTTTCTCACCCAGACCAAAGAGATGACCAACATGAACACACAAAAGATCGTGAACAAGAAGGGGTTGTAGAGAGTATTCTTGAACCTGACTTGAGATAAATTCAACTCATTTCTTACTCCTACCCTGGTCTCAAAATAATCCTGATGGTGTTCGCCTTGTACAAAATTAAAAAGGGCAAAAGGCACAAAAAAGGGCATGAATAAAACTAGGGTGAGTAGCAGGCTTAATATTATCAATCGAAAACTTTGCTGCTTTGTAAAAACGTAAATTATATAAGGTAAAATAAAAACTGCGTCCCAATGAGACAGCAGAGAAAAGGCAAAGAATAACGTACCGTACAGGCAAAGCTTGCTGTCTCCTTCATGCATATATCTGGCGAACAAATACAAGGAAATGGACGAAAATAACAGATTCAAACTTTGGTACTGCACCACCCGTCCAAAAGCCACCATAAAACCGTTAACTCCAAACAAAAAGGCTCCCAGCAAGGCGATGTGCTTATTTTTGGTGTGTTCTTCCAAGAATTTATAGAAAAAGACGATGCTTAAGACATTAGCCAGGGCAAAGGGAATTCTAAATACTAATTCGTTAAAGACGTTCCTGTAGAAAAAATTAGTGGTCAGCGCTATCAGCCACTGCATGGGACCTTTTCTTTGTTTGGCCAAGTAGGTCAGGTCCAATACCGGACCGTTATCCCTGTAATGGGTCATGACGGTGGTTTCGTCGGGAATATAATCAGAGTAGCCAAGATGCGAAAATCTCAACCACGCCAGAGCCATTAATAACATCAGCAAAATCCCTATAAAAACCTTGTCCTTCATTTTTGGTTTCATATGCTAATATACATTCTACAGATATATTAAATTATTTAAAAAGGAGACTAAATGCCTTTCGAGCTACCTGAATTAAAATACGAATATAACGCCTTAGAGCCGGTGATAGACGCCAAAACCATGGAGATCCACCATGACAAACACCATGCCGGTTATACCAACAACTTGAATACCGCTCTGGAAAAACATGCGGAACTGGAATCCTATAGTATAGAAAAGTTATTGAAAAATTTGGCTGACATACCCGAAGATATAAGAACGTCCGTAAAAAATAATGGGGGAGGATACTACAACCATGCCTTGTTTTGGGAGTTCATGATCCCCGGAGGCGCAAAAAAACCGTCCGGAGAGCTCCTCAAAATGATCGATGAATCTTTTGGTTCCATGGAAGAGCTAAAGGACCTATTTTCCAAAGAAGCCCTTGGGAGATTTGGCAGCGGCTGGGCTTGGCTGGTGTCAGACGCCAATAAAGATCTGGAGGTTTTGTCTACGCCAAATCAGGATTCTCCCATAAGCATGGGGCTAACACCCATCTTGGGTATTGATGTCTGGGAACACGCCTACTACCTTAATTACCAAAATAGAAGAGCTGATTATGTGAAAGCTTGGTGGAGCATTGTCAACTGGGATGTGGTAGCCGATTATTACAAAGCCATTTAGGGCAATTGACTAAACGGTCATAAAAATGAAATAATTAGGCAATCAATGAAAGATATTTTTTCCAAAGTTTTTAATTGGGTTAAGAACAATAAGCTGCTGGCTGTACTGTTGGTAGTTGTGATTTATCTATTGATACCTCGTCGATCAGTTTTTCCCCAACTTCTGAATTCTAAGTCTGCGATTTCTACAGGGGGATTAGCTGTGGACATGGCCTATCCCAGCTCCAGCGAAAGCATGATGGGCA
>CAYSWS010000017.1:0-16418 GCA_964434935.1 uncultured Candidatus Saccharibacteria bacterium | reverse complement strand
CCTCCCCCAAAGCATCTTTGATGATCTGCTTAGTCACTTTAATGCCCCTATCCAACAGCACTTCATGGCTAATATAAATAGGCGTTTTGCACAATCGAGACAAGACAAAAGCATCGGAAAAACGCGCGTTGACCTCCAAATGCTTTTCCTCATGCACAAAATTCAAATAGGCATAATAAACTCCGTCCTGAAAGTTATAAATGGTCACGCTCACTAAACTGGCGCCAAAACAACCCAGCAACCTCTTCAAAGTATCGTAAAAGTGAGGTGTGGCCGGATGTTGGCGCGTCTTGCCGGTCAGAAACATCAACGCCTCCTGATTGCTCATGCTCACAGGCACAACCACTTTTTCGCACTTGTCCATGAGGTACAGCGTGTAATTATTCGCACCCGCATAATAATTGGGCACTAAAGCTATGAAATGCACTCTTTTATACATAAATTTTCCTTAATAAGCTATAATGTTAGTAATGCCTGATTCGCCCAAACAGATCTACGACAAAATAGAAGGCCTTAAAGGAAAAAGACTGGTATATTACCTTGTTCCCCTCTTCATACTTTTTGTCTTTGTAGGCTTTGCTTTGGGTAATCTTATGCCCGGGCTATTAAAAAATGATGAAGCTAACATTGATTGGGAAAAGATCCAAGAAGTGCCCAAAAAGGAAAGTACTATGTACAGAGGACGTGTGGTCTATACAGACCCCAATTTCTATCCTGAGGATGAGATCAAATATTATCTGGCCGATGACAATGGAAAGACCATAATTTTACTGAAAGCCTACGATGAAAAACTGACGGTGGTAGAAGGTTTGTATGTCTATGTTTTTGGAGATGTGGAAAAAGTGATGGGTACTGATGAAGATGTGCTGGTAGTAGAAAAGGTAGTAGTTAAGAATTAACCCCATGTTGATCGATTTTCGTGAAGTCACAAAAGAATATGAAGAAGGTTTGAAAGCATTGGACGAAGTTTCCTTTGCCATAGACAATGGCGAGTTCGTGTTTGTGGTGGGTGAGTCCGGTGCCGGCAAGACCACATTGGTCAAGATGCTTATCCGTGAGGAGTTTCCCACTTCCGGTCAGGTGCTTTTCGAAGAAACGGACGTGCACACTTTGGAGGGTGATGATATTTCTCATTTGCGTAGAAAAATAGGTGTGGTCTTCCAGGATTATAAGCTGTTAAAAACGCACACCGTGTTCGAAAATGTGGCCGTGGCCCTGGAAGTAGCTGATACTCCGGATGATGTCATTAGAAGTGTGGTACCGAACGTTCTCAGTCTGGTCAATTTAGGCCATAAAATGCACAGTTTTCCCAACACTCTTTCCGGCGGCGAGAAGCAGAGGGTTTCCATTGCCAGAGCCTTGGCTCATGAGCCTGACGTGCTGGTGGCGGATGAACCTACCGGTATGATAGACCCAAAATCTGCGGCAGAAGTCATGGAAATATTGGAAAAGATAAATTCCCTGGGAACGACTATACTAATGGCTACACACAACAAAGAGATAGTTAACGCTATGAAAAAGAGAGTCATAAAATTGGAACACGGCAAGGTGATTTCGGATAAGAAAAAAGGCTCTTATGAATGATAAGTATATTAAAAACACTCTAAATAACATAAAGCGGGAAAAATTGCTCAGTATCACCAATGTTTCCATCATGACGCTGACCTTTTTGATCCTAGGAATATTTATTACTGTCATAGCCGTGTCTCAGTCCATTTTACGAACGCTGGAGCAGCAGGCTCAGGTCACTATTTTTTTCAAAGATGATTTCACCGAAGATAAGATACTGGCATTGAAAGACCAGCTTTCCGGTGACGAAAGGATCTTCAACATAAATTTTGTTTCTAAAGAGGACGCCTACAATATTTTTAGGGAAATAAACAAAGATGACCCTATTTTGCTCGAATCGGTGACCTCAAGCATCTTGCCGGCCAGTCTGGAGGTTAGGGCCAAGGATCTGGGCGATCTGCCCAAATTAGCGGAAGAATTCAACCAATTTGACGGTGTGGAAGAGGTGAGGTTCTTTTCTGATGTCATAGGCAGATTCAAGAAGTTTTCGACTATTGCCTATACAGCCGGCTTTGTTTTGGTGTTTGTCTTTTTTGTCATTTCCTATTCCGTGGTCATCGCCACTTTAAGGACCACCATCCATTCTAAGGGCACAGAGCTGGAGGTCATGAAACTGGTGGGTGCCACTAATGCTTACGTTAAAATGCCGCTTATCTATCAGGGCATATTTTATGGTTTTGTGGCTTCGTTTGTTTCCGGCGCGCTGCTGGTGTTTGTCATTAACATTATGGTCCATTTTAGGGCCGTACCCGTAAGTATTGGTCTGGGTTTTCTGCCTAACTTTTCCATCTCCTCTTTGCTCTTCTCTTTTATCTTATGGTTCGTCCTCATTTTATCCGGAGCCTTGCTGGGATTTCTGGGAAGCTTCTTCGCCGTTAAAAGATACTTGAAATACTAGTGGGGTATAATCATATTGCTCAGCCCTATGAATAAGAAACTGCTAATTGCATCACTAATACTTTCCTGTCTACTAATTTCCGTAGCGGGAAATGTGGTTGTTAATGCCCAGGATACACCCAGCGATGAGGATCAGGAGAAGGTGGAGGATCTGCTGGACGACATAGAAAAATATGAGAAAAAGATAAAAGAACTCCAAGGTACAGCCAACACTTTATCCAGAGAAATAGAAAGTTTCGACGCTCAGATCAACCTTACCCAATTAAAGATCCAAAATTCCATCAATAAAATTGCTGCAACCGAAAAAAAGATCTCCGGTTTGGAAGTGGATATAGAAAAAATTGTAGACAGAATAGGCATCATCGAAGAAAGAATTGATTATCAGGAGGGTGTCTTAAAGGAGCGCATCAGGGAGAGATATAAAACCCGCGAAACTTCTCCTGTCATGATACTGTTCGGCAGTAATACTTTGGAGAACTTAGTGAAAAAAGCTTCATATTTGCGAGTCATGGAGGTTCAGGATAGTAAGATCCTAGGACAGATGCGGGACACTAAGGATACGTACAACAAGCAGAAAGGATTGTTCGAAGATAAAAAGGAGGAGGAAGAGCAGCTGCAGGCGCAATTGATCCAGGAAAAGGCTAATTTGGATGCTTATAGAAGCCAGTTGGTGACACAAAAGGCTGAAAAAGACAGGCTGCTGGATAAAACGCAGAACAGTGAGGATAAATACCAAGATTTGCTAGCCGAGGCTAAGAAAGAGCTGGAATCATATAGCGCCTTTGTTTACGCTTCCGGCTTGGGCATCATTGGCCCTAATGGTCTTGGCGGTGGTAAGGACGGCTGGTATTACTCCCAAAGGGATTCGCGCTGGGCTAACGATAAGATAGGGAATTCCTCTTATTCTGTCTACGAATCCGGCTGTTTGGTGTCCAGTGTGGCCATGGTTCATAAGTATTATGGCCATGATATGGACCCCGGAGATATGGCCGATAAAGATCAATACTACTTTTGGGGGAATATGCTAGTGCCTTGGCCGGCGCCGAGCGGATTGAGCTATAAACTGTTAGGTTATGGGTACCCGGAATCGAGTATAGATAAGGAGTTGGATAGGGATAATCCTGTCATTGTTGGTCTAACGGCCAATAACAGCGCCGGCACTCACTTTTTAGTGCTCATCAGTGGCAAGAACGGTGATTATAAGATGTACGATCCTATCTACGGTCCTGACCTGGATTTTGAAGATTATTATGGTACGGGGCAGATCTTTGAGGCCGTGGCTTTTAAGTAAATTTAGAAATCCTCAATTAAAATTGTTATAATCCAGAAAACAAATCTTTAGTCAAAGGATTGAGGGCAATGAATTATATAAAAACAGGAATACTTAACGTCATAGGAATTGTTTTGCTAGGATTGTTCATAGCTTTGTTGGAGTACACATTTGCTGTGGCCGTATACGTACATTCTCTTGGAGGGCACATAAGTAAATTCTGTCTTATTACGACATCGGTTGGATTTCTGTTGTACTTTGTTTACACACTAAGTAAAACGCTTTGGTTTGATGTGATCAAGCCGTTAAAAATTTTAAGGAAGAGGTAACATTCGTCGTTACACAATGTCTTGGGCGGACAACGCTTTTTTGAGCACTCCGCCCTTTCATTTTTCCAATTAAAATTGTTATAATCCAGAAAACAAATCTTTAGATAAAGGAGATGGCATCATGTTGGAAAAGCTTCCGAGCTTAGTGGTTAAAGTAGGCAGAGTTGCTCTGTACGTTCTTTTGGGCTTGTTTGTTTATCTCAGTCTGCAGATATTCTATATCAAAGGCTTCAACGCTGCCAAAGACACGTACGCCGCATATCTATTCTGGCCAGTTGTGATCGTGTGGGCTCTTCTGGCTCTATATTTTATAGGAAAATTTGTCTGGTGGCTTTTCGCTGAGTTTTTTAAATAGAATAAATAACCAGACAGTTTTATTTTAGGGCGGGTGTTAACCCACAAAACATTCCGCCCGTTCTTTTTTCCCAAGAATATTCATACTTTAATTCCACGCCTATATAAATAGAATCAAGTTGTGAGAGCTTTCACCTTTTTATTATTTGTTTTTATTTTATTCGGCAAGGTATACGCTCAGAATTATTTTGATGTTGAAGTTGATACTAAAAAAGTTCCATACAATAAAGAATTGAATATAGAATTCTCATATAGCCTTAACGGTTTTGAAGAAAGCGACTTTTTGGTTCGACCAAGAATGACCGTAGGTGCTGTAAGCGTTTACCATGAAGCAGAAAATGAGTGGGTTTCTCAGGGTGGTCTTTGGACGGCAATGCCTACACTGCAAAAGGACATGAATATAAAAGTGGATCTGCAAGGTGAATCAGAACTATACTTTGAAATACAAAATACCGTAGACCAAAAGATATTTGAAACTCCAAAAATTATGATATGGGGAGGAAATATATATACGGATTACATTGAAAAAGTTAATCAAAACTTAAAACAGTATATCTATGAAGAAAAAGCAACCCCGGTTAGCTTCGAACAAGTGCCAACTCCGGACCCAAAACCACTAAGCCTCCTGGCCAAAGTGATAAAATACATTGATGACATCATTTAAGAATTGGCTGCCGGCCCTGATTATGATGCTGGTCATATTCATTAGCTCTTCGGTCACCGGCACAACTATCTGGAAGACCGGATTAGGAGAAGAAAAGTACCAGATCTCAGGCCACGTGATATTGTTCTTTTTCCTGTGCATAGCCTTTTACAAAGGTTCGAAAAACGTGCTCACCTCAATAATTCTCACTTCTTTATACGGCGCCTTGGACGAATTCCACCAATATTTCACCTATTTAAGATCACCCAGTTTTTTTGATATAAAGGTAGATACAGTTACCGCCATTTTGGCAGGAGTAGTGTTATGGAAATTACAAGCAATTCTACCCAAGAAACTAATAGACTGGCTGAAAAACTAGCCAAAAAGACCAAACCCGGAGATGTTTTTGCTCTTTACGGTAATTTAGGTAGCGGCAAAACAACTTTTACCAACTTTTTGGTCAAAGCTTTGGGATTTGACAGCCGTGTGCAAAGCCCGACCTTTGTTATTATTCGTACCTATAATAAGAATTTAGGGAAAATAAGAAAGGTTTACCACGTGGACCTCTACCGTCTGACCAGGCCGGAAGAGCTTGATGATCTGGGATGGGAAGAGATGTTCGAAGAGGAAGACGCAGTGGTGATAATTGAGTGGCCGGAGTTTTTGGAAGAGAACTTGCCTAAGGGGGTAAAAAAGTTACGTTTCACGTACGTGGACGAAAATACCAGGAAAATAGATGTACAAGATCAAAATTGATGCCTCAAAAAGAAGAGAAAAAGTGGTGAGCTTGATAAGGCTGGAAAACGGCAGCGAGAAAGTTTTAGCAGAGAAAAAGGGCGATATAGATATTGTTTCGAGCATCAAGGAGTTGTTGGAGGAAAATGGTATGCCCATAGAAAATATTGACGAATTTGTCTCTAATTTAGGTCCCGGGTCATTTACAGGTCTGAAAATAGGAGTGACCATTGCCAATGTTCTCAATTGGGCCATGGGTAAAAAGACCATCAAACAACTGGACGTGCCGGAATACGGCAGAGATCCCAATATTACGCTCAAGAAGTTTTAATACGCCCAAATTTGTGGTATAAAATACAAAAATCAAAATAGGAGGAGGAGAGATGAGCAATCAAATGTTGATGAAAAAAGTGAGGGAGTTTTGGTTTGAGACGGACGGCGAGGGGCATATGGTTGGTCTAACGATTCGTGGTGGATTTGTGAACTCCTTGTTTATTTACGTTGATGAAATTAGCGTTAAGGAGCTTTTTGATCTGAAACACTACCATAAGTTCAAGGAGAGAGTGGTCGACGAGGCTTTGAGATTGGCTTCAAGCTCTCTTTGTATAAGTCGCGATAAGTTGAAAGCAGATTTTGATACAAGGGAGGTAACATCACCGTCCGGAAGTAAAAATCAAGAAGTGTACGTGTACATTTCTTATTAGGATTAATGATCCTCGAAAAGAACCCTGCACCCCTTTTCGAGGATTTCTCATTTTTGAGATATAATAACAACTGTATGAAAATACTAGTCACCGGAGCCGCAGGATTTATAGGCTCACATCTTTCCGAACGCCTTATTGACCTGGGTCATGAAGTTGTGGGTATTGATAGCTTCACACCTTATTACTCACGCGTTTTAAAAGATCTTAATGCTGAGGACATTAAGGCCAAAGGCGTAAAATTGTTCGAAAAAGACCTGGTCACGGATGATCTTATTGAATACGTGGACGGAGTGGAAGTGGTCTATCATCTGGCCGCTCAGCCTGGTATTTCTGCTACTGAGCCTTTTGAAACATATCTGGACAACAACATCATAGCCACGCAGAGATTATTGGAGGCCGTCAAAGACCTTTCCGGTCTGAAATTTTTTGTTAACATTGCCACTTCCTCAATTTATGGCAAGAACGCCACCTTGCCGGAAGATACGGCTCCCAAACCGGCTTCATATTATGGTGTGACCAAATTAACGGCCGAACAACTGGTGCTAGCCGAACAAAGAGACAACGGTTTTCCGGCCTGTTCGCTTAGACTATTTTCCGTCTATGGAGAAAGAGAACGCCCGGACAAGCTTTACCCCCGTGTTTACAGAAGCCTATTCACCGATTACAAATTCCCTTATTTTGAAGGCAGTGAGGACCACCTCAGAAGTTACACTTACGTAGGCGACGTCATCGACGGTTTTATCATGGCTATGGACAAAATGGACAAATGTCAGGGGGAGATATTTAATATAGGTTTGGATGCCGCTATCACTACCGGAGAAGCCTTGAAAATACTGGAAGAGGTTATGGGTATACCTATGAAGTATGAAAGAAAACCTGCCCGAGCCGGAGATCAAGCTAAAACTTCCGCTGACATCACAAAAGCGAGAAAGATCTTAGGGTATGATCCTACCACCACGCCCGCCGAAGGCTTTGTTAAGACCGGCCAGTGGTACAAGGAAAAAATTTTGCCCTTGATAAAAGATGGAAAGATCTAAGCAAAAACTAGTTTCAATTGTCATTCCTTGCTACAACGAGGAGGAAAACATCAACCGCACCTTTGATGCTCTCTTGGAATTTTCTCAAGACCGCGAAGAAGATTTTGAGTTCATCGCCGTGAACGATGGCAGTGGGGACGGCACTTGGGATGTGATCGAAAGATACGCCAGAAAGCACGACGAGATCCGCGGTGTTAACCTTATGACCAATTACGGCTTGACCCAGGCTTACATGGCAGGTTTCAAAGCTGCTAAGGGGGATTACGTCATTACCTTAGCCGCTGATCTGGAAATTCCGGTCTCCAACCTGGACAAGGTCATAGAATATCTGGATGAAGGCTACGATTTTGTTAACACCAATCGTGTGGGCAGATGGGGTAAGGATCGGGCAGTAAAAAGCGGTTTGGCCAATAAGTTAATTGCCAAGATCTCAGGCGTGGAAATGAAGGACCGCGGCTCCGGCATGAAGGGCTTTACCAGAGTTTTGATAGACAACCTCAAGCTTTACGGTGAAATGCACCGTTTCATCCCTGACTATGTCAAATTGTACGGGGCCAAGATGATCGAATTTGACGTTGATTTCAAGGACAGAGATTTTGGTCAGTCGGCCTACAGCCAGCAAAAAAGAGCTATAAAAGTTTTGTTGGACCTCATGACCTTGGCGTTCATGCTCTATTTTGCCAAAAAACCTTTTTACGCCATGCCGGGGAGGTTGTTCGGGTTTACGGGGGCGGTGATCGCCGGAATAGGTGCCTTGGGGACAGGTTATATGCTCATTCTAAAGATCATGGGCGAAAGCATTGGCAGCCGACCTTTGTTCATGGTTTCTATTTTAATGTTGGTGTTGGGATTGCAATCGGTCATGATAGGCATGCTGGGCGAACTTATGCTCAGGATCTACTTTGAAGCCGGTGGCAGAGATACCTTTGTGGTCAGAGAAACTATTTGACCGTTTTAAAATAATCAACCGTTTCCGCCAGGCCTTTTCCCACCTCTACTTTTGGCGACCAGCCAAGTATCTTTTTGGCTAAAGTTATATCCGGCTTTCTTTGCAAAGGGTCATCTTGGGGAAGCTCTTTGTATTCGAACTGGGACTTGGAGCCGCAGAGGCCAATTATCTTTTCTGCCAGCTCCATGATAGTGATCTCATGCGGGTTGCCAATATTGATAGGTCCTTGGGTTTCGTTTTGCTGCATCAGCTTATAAAGACCGTCAATGAGATCGCTCACGTAGCAAAATGATCTGGTCTGCGAACCTTCGCCGTAGATGGTGATGGGCTCATCATTTAGGGCCTGCAAAATGAAATTGGACACCACGCGTCCGTCATGCTTGCTCATGCGTGGTCCGTAGGTGTTAAAGATCCTGGCTATTCTGATCTCCAGTTCGTGATTTCTGAAATAATCGAAAAATAATGTTTCGGCAACGCGCTTGCCTTCATCGTAGCAAGCTCTAGGACCAATAGGATTAACGTTGCCGCGGTAAGTTTCTTTTTGCGGATGCTCCAATGGGTCCCCATATACTTCTGACGTGGAGGCTTGCAATATCCTGGCTTTGTGCCTTTTGGCCAGTCCTAACATGTTTATGACGCCAATAGTGTTAGCCTTGATGGTACGAACAGGATTGTATTGGTAGTGTATAGGTGAGGCGGGGCAAGCCAGATTGTAGATCTCATCAATAACCAGGTCGTCAAGGTAAAGAGGTTCTATAATGTCGTGCTCTATAAAACGAAAGTTATCTTTTTTAAGTAGATGCTTGATATTCTCTTTACTGCCGGTGAAAAGATTGTCTACACAAATGACGTTCTCTTCTTTTTCGACCAACAGATCACATAAATGGCTACCTAGAAAACCGGCGCCGCCGGTGACCACAATATTTTTCACTTAGACATTATACCAAGTTGGGTTGACAGAAATAACACATCGATTATCATAAATATATTATGAAAAATCCCGGACCAACTCTGTTATTGATAGTAGTTATTGGTTTGTTGGTGGGAGGCATCCTTTTTTACGGAGCTATCCGCAGGTCAACAGTTCCTTACGGGCAAACGACAGCCGAAACCACGACGGTACCTGATGGTGCGCCTGCGGAGGAGGGCGAGGCTCACGTTTCTGCTAGGGGTATCTATCAGGACTATGAACCGGCTCTGCTGGCCAACGCTGACATGGGAAAAGTGGTCCTGTTCTTTAAAGCCGGATGGTGCATAACTTGCGCTGCTTTGGACCGTGATATTGTGGCCAACATAGACCGTCTTCCCGAAAACGTGACCATTCTCAAGGTGGATTATGATAACAGCCCGGAATTAAGAGCTAAATATAACGTTAAGGTACAACACAGCCTGGTGCAGGTCGACGAGGAGGGAAACGAGATCAAGCAGTGGCAGGGTAGTCTTAAGCTGGAGCAGTTCCTGTCCGAAATAGTATAAGATATTACTATGTTCTTATTGCTTACTTCCTTTTTGGCTGGTGTACTGACAATTGGAGCTCCCTGTGTCTTTCCGGTTCTGCCTATAATCATCGGCGGATCTGTTGCAGATGAAAATAAGAGTAGACCCTTTATTGTCATTGCTTCTCTAAGCGTTTCTCTGGTGATCTTCACCCTGCTTCTGAAAGTATCTTCTCTACTCATTATGGTCGATCCAAAATTCTGGACTTATTTTTCCGGCGGCATCGTGCTCATTTTTGGACTGATCACACTTTTTCCCAAGATCTGGGAAAAAATAGCCAACACTCTCAAGTTATCTCAAACTTCGAACACTTTTTTGCAAAACTCATCACAAAGATCAGGAATATTAGGCAGCATTCTTATAGGTGCCGCTTTGGGACCTGTATTCTCCAGCTGCAGCCCTACTTACGCTTTGATCGTGGCCACTATTTTGCCCCAAAGCTTTTTGTTCGGACTGGTGAATATCATTATTTACGTGTTGGGGCTGGCTTTTATGCTGCTTCTCATTTCCGTCTTTGGCCAAAGATTTGTGACCAAGTTCAAATGGCTGGCAGACCCGGAAGGCAAGTTCAAAAAAGTGTTAGGCATTATATTTGTTCTAGTTGGGCTGCTCATCATCACCGGCTACGAGAAAAAGATAGAAACTTTTCTGGTCGAGTCAGGAATTTACAGGGTTTCTAATGTAGAACTAAGACTGCTGGAGAAGTCTAGAACTTCTCATAATTTATAAAAGCCTGGCCATTAAACATGAGTTTTAGGCATTCTCCCATTTTTATAAGATTAATATGTTTTCTATCCGAGGCGATCTCTTCATAGGACAAACCGGATTCCCGGGAAATGTAGAGGCTGATGGGAAATCTGTGTGAGACTATCAAGCAGTTACCTGCCTGTTGCTCCAAAGCTGTTTCCACCACCCCCTTGAATTTTGCATGCACATCCTTTAAGTGATCAACATTGCCATCGCCCATGTAATTTTCCTGAAGATCTTCTTTAAGCACAACGTCCGTTCTGAGAATTTTAGCCAGTAGATTGGTCGTTTCCATGGTCCTTTTGTAAGGGCTGGTATAGATCTTGAAGATATTTTTATCGAAATGCCTCAGTTTATGCGCCAATTCTATGACATCCTCAATGCCTCTGACAGTAAGGACCGTTCCTCCCCGGTCACCTTTTTGCAGGTCTCTGGGGTGAGGTATTCGGTAGTGGGCATGCCTGATCAAATATAAATTTTTTATCATTAGTTACTATTATAAACGACTTTATAGATCACGCCGGCTCTGTCGTCGGAAATGAAAAGAGCGTTTTGAAAGAACTTAATATCTACAGGCCTTCCCCAAACCAACCCGCTATCCATGAGCCAGCCGGTTATAAAATTAGTGGGTTTGGCTTGAGGATCTGATGTATCTATCTTGACCACTTTATATCCGGTGGGTATGGTACGATTCCAGGAACCGTGAAATGTGATAAGTAGATCTTCCTGATCTAGTCCCCTGGCAAATCCCTGAGACACAAAAACCAAACCCAGTGGTGCCGAATGGGCTTGCATTTCATACAGCGGGAATTGAGTGCTATAGCGGCAGTAATTTTCCCTGTCCGGATATTCGGGATTGGTTATGCCGCTGCCATAACAGTAAGGCCAGCCGTAATTCCTACCTTTTTGTATGATATTGACCTCCTCAGGAGGAATGTTGTCGCCAATGCGATCCCGACCGTTGTCCGCGCCCCACAGTTGATAGCCATCATTGATCTGATTGATAATAATGCCCACGCTGTTCCTTAGACCTTGGGCAAAGATCTCCTCGTGAGAACCGTCAAGATCGTACTGCACTACAGCTGCGCGTCTTTTATCAGATTCTTCGCACACATTGCAAGATGAACCGATGGAAACAAAGATCTTTTCATCGGGCGAAATGACAACGGATCTGGTGACATGATTACCTCCGGTAGGCAGGTTATCCACCAAAACATCTCTTTTAGTGAAATTGCCGTCGGCACCAACTTTCCTGTAGGCGAACACGTGTTGTTCATCGGCCACGTAGAGATCGCCTTTATAATAATCCAGGCCATGCACGTTCCTCAGGTTCGAATCAATGATCTTTTTTGTACCATCCTTCATGACCATCATAACTCTTCCCTCACCCTTTTCCGCCACGAACATGTTTCCGGTTTCGTCAAAGTCAAAAGTTCTGGGGGCGGAAAAACCTGAGGTATAGACAGAGACACTAAATCCTGACGGCAGGTAGAGGGTCCTTAGCGTGCCGTTCACCTCAAGCTCCTGAGGTAGAAGCTGGCTAAGATCCGCGCTCAGCCCTTTTTGTTCATTAAAATTGTTCTGCGCGACGTCCTGAGGGGAAATGTTGGTAGTTAAGAGGCTGGTGTTCGTTCGTAAAAAATAAACCACTGTGAAGGCTAGGAGAAAAAAGAATATAAGTACTAGGATTTTTTTCATGTGTGTTAATCATACCAAAGCTCTTAACTACCTTTCAGCCGCATTGTATAATGCCTGTGCTATGAAAGTTATAAAAATTGGCGCCGAATGGTGCTCCGGATGCATTGTCATGAGGCCAAGATGGCAGGAAGTCGAAGAAACACACCCCTGGCTCATCACGGAATATTACGATTATGACACAGCTGATGAAGTTGTGGAAAAATACGGTTTGGAAGAAGGAAAACTACCTACCTTCATATTTTTGGATGATAATGAGAATGAGCTGCTGAGGCTTTCCGGTGAGGTAACGGTAAAAAAACTCACGGAAGTGATCGAAGAGTATAAAGATAGGTAAGCGTTTTTTAATGAAAAAAGTTTTTGTTATTGTAATCACGGTACTTTTCTCGTTGGTGTTTTTGAGCCAGGTTCTGGCTCAAGAGACTTCCCATGTCAACCTTTACCTTTTTTGGTCTGCCGGCTGTCCCCATTGTCATAAAGAAATAGAGTTTCTTAATGAACTGGTAAAGACAAAGCCTAATGTGAAAGTTGTAGATTTTGAGATCTCTAAAAGTTTTAGGAACGCCACTTTGTTCTCTGAGGTGGGAAAATATCTGGGGGCTGATACTAGAGGGGTTCCCTTTACGGTCATTGGTTCAGAAGTGTACGCCGGTTTTGGGGAAGCGGAAACCACAGGCGCGGAATTCATTAAGGCTATAGAAAAGGTAGAGTCCGGCCAGGACCAAGATGTATTAGGCGCATTCCTAGCGGAGAAACTTTCGCCCGGAGAGAGTGCGCCGCCGGACAATGATGGAAGTTCCGAGCAGGTTATGGTTGAAGAAGGTCAGCCTGAAAAAGTTGCTGATAACCCGGCCGTACCCGATGCCATAAAATTGCCTTTATTTGGTACCATCAACCCCAAAACACTATCACTACCCCTGCTGACATTTTTCATTGCCTTGGTGGATGGTTTTAACCCCTGCGCCATGTGGGTGCTGCTTTTTCTCATCAGCTTGCTGCTTGGTTTCAAGGACAGGAAAAGGATGTGGATACTGGGCTCAACATTTATAGCCGCTTCTGCCTTGGTATATTTTCTTTTCATGGCTGCCTGGCTGAACTTTTTCTTGTTCTTCGGGTTTATCATCTGGATAAGGCTCCTGGTGGGCACGGCGGCACTTTTTTTTGGATATAAGAGTTTAAAAAAATACATCGAGGATAGGAACGGCGGTTGTGAAGTCACCAAAGATGAGAAAAGGAAGCAAACCTTAGAGAAGATAAGGTCCATAGCCCAAAAGGAAAATCTTTTACCTGCCATAGCAGGTATGATCCTCCTAGCTTTTGCCATCAATTTGATCGAAGGTGTGTGTTCAGCCGGTCTGCCGGCCATTTACACGCAAATTCTCACCCTGAACAAATTGCCCACTATAAAATATTATCTCTATATAATTCTTTACCAAATGGTATTCATGTTAGACGATATGGTGGTGTTTGTTATTGCCATGATAACTCTGAGATCGGTAGGCGTGGAAAGCAAATACGCCCGATGGACAAAACTAATAGGCGGTATTGTTATGATCCTCATAGGACTCCTGCTTCTTTTTAAACCCGAATGGCTATTGTTTGGATAACCCTGAGAATAAGACAAGCGGCCTCAAAGGTCATGAACTGTTTCTCATGTGCGCTTATCCGCCGCAAAGTCTGATCTCTCTTTTCCCACTCGCTTCGGGTGGGTTGTTTATGTGATAAGGATACAAAAAAAGAAAGGCAAAGTCTACACAAGCTACTTTAGGATATTTATGAACAACAAGAGGGAAAGATAGTAGACCACCAGAATGATGATGTACGTCCAGTAAGCGTAATACATTTTGGACGACCAGGGATTGAACTTGTTCGAACCGTGAAGGACAGCTTCGCTAAAGGGTCCCAGCTTGATAATTGGTTTGAACTCTTTTAATTTTTCCAGAAAAGGTATAAAAGCGGGCTCTTCGAAACTTAGAGAACCGGACAGGGAATAATTGTTTGTTTGATCGTTGGTGGTAATGGTCAATAAATAAGATCTTTTTGTTTCTTCCAGTTCAATTTCCTGGATGATGTCCAAGTTTATCTCTATGCTTTTAAAGGTTCTATGTACGATAATGGCATTTTTTGCCTGATCCAGCTCTATGTAATGGCTTTTGCTGAGGGAAATGAAGACAAATATCATAAAACCGGCATAGAGTAGTGTGAAGAGAATGATGACCAGGATACCCACCTTTACGAACAAGACATAAAGCGCTAAAACCACAGGGAAATAACTTATAAGAACCAGCAGGTAAAAGCTACCTTTGATGGGCGGGACGTATCTTAAGGTACTGTTCATATCATTTATTTCTGGCTAATATGTAATCGGCTATACCAAGGAGGAATTTTTTCTCTGCCTCAGGAGTTTCGTTGGGAAATTCTTTTTCTACCACGTTCTTGGCCATGTTAATGTAGTTTTCCGCCAGAGTTTGAGCGTAATCCTGAGAACCGCTTTCCATGAGAATGACCCTCACTAGCTCCAGATCGCTGTCATCCAGGTACCTGTTGCCTAAAATGGCTCTGATCTGTTCTTTTTGCTCTTCCGAACCGTGCTCCAGGCAGTGCTGGATAAGAAGCGTCACCTTGCCTTCTTTGAGGTCATCCAGGTTTGATTTTCCGGTCTCTGTGCTTTCACCAAAAATGCCCAGCATGTCATCCTTAACTTGGAAGGCAATACCAAGAGGCAGGGCGTACTTGGAGATGTTTTCGAATATTTTCTGGTCTTGGGTTCCGGCTAAGATGGCTCCCACATGCATAGGATTTTCAAAAGTGTAGACGCCTGTTTTCCATTTGAGGAGGTTGGTTATTTCTTGTTCGCTGATGCTTTGGGTGAGGGAGGTATAAATGTCTAGGATCTCACCGTAAGTGGTGATAATAAACTTTTGGTGCAGACTTTGGTTGATCTTCCTGTAAACTTCAGCCTCAATATCCATTTGGGCTAGCAATTTTAATGCCAGGTGGTTTCCGGTCAGCGCAGCCACCACGGCCAGGCTATCGCTGATGTGTTCTTTTTCCTTGCTCTCGTATTTGGCCAATTTGGATCTTATGAATTCATGGGCTGTGGGACCGCCTCTTCTGGCGGGAGATCTGTCGGCGAAGTCATCGATGAGCAAAATGTAGGCGTGTATGAGCTCTATGATCACTCCCAGATCGTAAGCAATGTCATCATTATCCCCGCCCATCATCTTGTAAGTAGAGAAAGTCATGGCGGCTCTTAGTCTTTTACCGCCCCTTCGGGCCACATCCGCGTAAGCATCGAAAATGTCCACAATGTGTTCCGGATAGATCTTTTTGGCACTTTCTATTTCATCATTAAGGACCTTTTCCAGTTTTTCATCGATGCTGCCCTTAACTTTCTGCAGGTAATCTTTAGCGAACTCAACGTTGTTTTCCATAATAGTTGAATTATACTGTGATTTTTGCATTTGCCAAAGATAAATAAATCGTATATACTACCATCAACCTATAGTATATGAGAAAAGCCTAAAAGGAGCTGGGAATGAGATTTACCAAAACAGGTCTGTCAGACAGAGATCTTAACCAGATCATGGATACCACGGAGAGAATTCACACAAGGATCAGCTACTTAAACGAAGGGTATTTTGTAGACAAGATCACTGCCGCAGCAAAGGAACTTTTCCTTGGAGAAGAAGCCCTTGTTGATTTTGGTGACCGCAGGCACAACTTCAGAGAAGAGACATCGGAGATCGAGCTGGAAATTTTCGGTAAGATGTGTAAATTTCAGATCACAATTGCAGGAAACAAGGCCAAGGTATTAAGAATAGCCTGATTAGCGGCCTCCTCCTCCTTACAGGGAGGGCATGAAGAAAAACATCTCTTTGTGCTCTCCCTAAATTTTTACTCATTCTGAGAACTTTTTTACGGAAAAGGATTTTGAATTGGCAGCTGCTTTAGATGAGGTCTTGTTGTCTTAGTTTTTAACACCTTGGTCG
>CAYSWS010000016.1:0-20118 GCA_964434935.1 uncultured Candidatus Saccharibacteria bacterium | reverse complement strand
GCGTCAGACTTTCGTCCATTGCGCAATATTCCTCACTGCTGCCTCCCGTAGGAGTAAGGCCCGTGTCTCAGTGCCCTTCTGGCTGGTCATCCTCTCAGATCAGCTACCCGTCATAGGCTTGGTGAGCATTTACCTCACCAACTACCTGATAGGCCGCAGGCTCGTCCCTTACCGATAAATCTTTGGAGTTGCCTCCACATCGGGTATTATCAAGGATTTCTCCAAGTTATCCCCGAGTAAGGGGTGGATTCCTACGTGTTACTCAGCCGTCCGCCACGCTGATAAATCAGCGTTCGACTTGCATGTTTTAGGCACGCCGCTAGCGTTCACCCTGAACCAGGATCAAATTCTCAACAAAAAACGTTCTTTTCACCTTTTGAATCTCTAAAATTTCTTTAATTAAATTACTGATGGCTATTTTGTTTTAAATGTGCAAAATTTCCGAAAAAATCGGATTGGAACACACAAGAATGTATACACTATAAAAAAGCTAAATGCAAGATATCAACCCGCACAAATCTAGTCAAGACAGTTCTTCATTCGATCCACCTAACTTCCACATATTTTGTCTTGAGAAGTTTGGCCAAATTCTCTCCCAACCGGTCCTTATTATGAATAGGCGAACAAATCAGCAGATCAATATGCACGGCTCCTTTTTCCGGCCAAGTGTGCACCAGCAGGTTCGAAGAAGAAAGTATGTAAGTTAAGCTGTAGCCACCATTCTTGAATTTATCGACCACGGTATTGACCACTTTTAACTTGTGCATACGGCAGAACTCGCCAAAGATCTTTTGCAGCTTTGACTTGGAATTTAAGATCTGACGCGGAACTTGCGTAACCTTAAAGGTGTAATGATCGGTGTAGGGAAATTTCTCCGTGTCGGTCTTTTCATAAGTATAAATTTCCTGCGGAAGTATGCTTTTTTCTACTGAAGTGAAGGGTGTGGTCTTAAGCACGTACATAGAACTGGCACTGCCTACGGTTTCTGCTCCATGATATCTGGTGAACTTGTTTATCTTATCTTCGATGACCAGACCAAAGTTGTTGATCACTTCTTGGACCTTACTTTCCATTTCAGGGTTCTTAAATCCTGCGCCAAAGTTGAGGAGGATATAACTGCCTTCAAAGGTTTTACTTTTACGCAGAAGTTCTATGGATCTATGCAGGAAGAGCTGAGCTCCGGCTTTGGTATAGGGCGGGTCCACCAGTACGACATCATATTTCTCCATCTCTGTAGCCGGTAACGGTTTTCTAATGTCATAATGCTGTGTAGTGGTTTTCTCAAGGCCCAGGTCCTTGGCGGCTTTATTTATCACATTCAGTACGCGCTCATCAATATCGAACACTTTTATGTTCTTGTGGTCCGGAAACATCATACCCAGAGCCAAAGACACCAGATCATCATCGCCCAACAAAGCAATGTTCTTACCCTGCACTAAACCCTTACTATTAAGTATTTTTGCTTTACCAATAGTAGATCCCGGAGTAGCAAAATACTGATCGTACTCCCGTTTTGGGTCCAATTCGTGCTTGTGTCTGATTTGGCTTATTCTTTGTTCGAACTGCTCATCCTCCAACGAGAGCAGCGACCACTTATATGGTTTGAGTTCCAGCTCGCTTAAAGCTTCAAGACCCTTAGGACTGAGGGATATTTCATCGCTTTTTGTTTTGGACAAAAGGTCAGCGGCTGAATTCTTGAACTCCGTGAGCACGGTCTTGGGAAGCCCCGTCATTTGCACAAGTTCGCTGTTGGTCAGATTTTCTTTAGCGTGAATAATGTAAAGGATACCTATTATCTCCGCCTCCTTGAGGTCAGGGTTCTTCGATTTTAGTATTGAGATAAGATTGGTCACAAAGTGATTATAAAGTAAAAGAGAGTTTCTTGTCCGCTAAAGAGACTCTCTTGTGGTTTAGGATAATCGAACAGGTATGGTGCGGATGTTCAATATACCGTCTTGAATGGGTGCACAACTCAAAAAATGTAGCTCATCCAAAGTAATGCTGCCCCCAGGAAAGCCGGGATGATAAAAGGTTATACCTTCGTAGGCCTTTCCTATGACTCTGTTGAGTACACCGGGTACATTGTTCAGAGAAATAAGAAGCGGACATTGCCTAGCTATTCTGAACCAGGCCCAATCTGAAACATCCAATGCCTCAAAACCTGTCATAGGACACTCTCCTTTTTGAATTGGTGTTTTAGGAGGAGATTTCGAAATTTGCTTGATATTCTAAGCGTTTTTCGAGATCCCCTCCTGGATCTGTCAATCGTTTGTTAGAACTTGAATGTTCAGTTTAGGAAATTGCCTGCGGAGTTGTAGCGCCCAATTAAGATTGGAGGTTACAACTGAGACTACCTCCGTACAATGCTTTTCAAAAAAGGCTTTGGCTTCAGAGATCTCCACAAATTTGTGAATGTGCTCGTGCATGTCCCGATCATACTGTTCCTTCACCTTTAGTATAGATTCTGGAACAGGATCGTGAATCAATATCAGCCTTGATTTCCTGGTCCTCATAACGATCATTTCTCCTGTGTCTTCTTCCACGGTATCCTCCTCAAAATGACGCTACTAGGAACGATGTGAAATCGTGCATGGCCGGGGTAGTATCCAGTTCATCCGGTTGGAGTTCAATTAAAACTCTTTTTCCCAGAGTGAACCTAACGGCACATTTTCCATCGCTTGGTGTTTCCCCC
Organism: uncultured Candidatus Saccharibacteria bacterium; assembly: GCA_964434935.1. Classification (GTDB taxonomy): domain Bacteria; phylum Patescibacteriota; class WWE3; order UBA101185; family UBA10185; genus CAYSWS01. The sequence continues at coordinate 17,426 of CAYSWS010000016.1, read as the reverse complement.
TCCAAAACTTCCGGCGGGTTATCATCGACCAGCACTAACAACGGACCACGTTCCATGATGTCTGAAAAACACTTGTTTAACAGGTCCCTGGCCTCTACTGACATCTCTTCCTCCTTTATTTGTAAGTATTTCCTATTGTAAATAGAGGATAAGCAATTGTGCAAATTATACCACAATGGTAATTAGAATATATGCGCGCCTTCAAAATCTACTGCACATTAATGACTGCGGTTTTAACAGGGCACATATTAAACTTAACAGCCATAGCTTCGGATGAGGGCGCGCTAGTAAAAACTCCTATCAACTCCCAACGAACATCTTCAGTTTTAGTTTTACCTCACGGTGTCATGGTCGGAGAATTCGATGCCAGAGCCTGGAACTACCCTTATAATGGTCTTTTCTTCAGCCAAGATCTGGGACAGACCTGGGAAAGACCAGGGCTTTCAGGCCGGGGAATAACAGACGTAGCGGCCAACAGTAGCTCCATTTTTATCTGTACTTATTATAGGGTCGACAGCGAGCTGGGTTTGTTCGTTTCACTTGACGGTGGAGATACTTTTTACCACACCGGACCTGATTTTTCATGTTCACAGGTCGAATCTGTGGGTAACCATGTGCTTATGGGCGGCTATAGTCACGGTTTGTGGCTTTCCTCCGATAACGGGCAAACCTGGCAGCAGAAGATCGGTGATGGCTCCGGCTGGACAGGCCCAAACATTACTCATATTAGGGCTGAGGGAAACCTGGTCTTGGTATCTACTCCCACTACAGTATACAAATCTACCGATCTGGGAGCGTCCTGGCAGAAAGTTGAGCCCCTTTACGGGCAACAAATCAGTTCATTTTCTATAGAGGGCTCCTTGGTGTTGGCCGGCACGAACAACAACCGTGGGCTGTTTAGATCTGATGATTTGGGCGTAACCTGGCAGCCTTTGAGCAGCTGGGCGGGTTTTTCGGTGGGAGGAATGGTGGGCTTCAAAAACACTATCTATGCTCAAAAAATAGACCTAGCCAACCAAACTTACGAATTTATGGTTTCTTATGATAAAGGTGAAAGTTGGTTCAGCACCGGCTTGGATCCCGGCCAAGCCATTAATGACTCTGCATTATTATTTTCCTATCCGGCCAGGATCTTTATGAGCACACAAACAGACGGCTTGTATAGTCTCTCCATCCCTCAGCAGACAATGGTCGAAAACAAATTCCTAAGAATACCCTGGGCAAATACATCAGAGAATGAGCTGCTGGACAAGATCACAGCCTACTTCGACCATCAGTATCCTCTGCTTGGTTATACTTTGCATCCCGAACCGGCTATGTTCCAAGATACTACTGCGAACTTTTTCGGATTCCACGACAACATTTACACTGACTTTTACAGCTCCCACAACGGTATCGATTTTGCTCTGCCTTATGGAAGCGAAGTGCTGGCATCCGCGCCGGGTCTGGCCAGCTACTATTCCTGTAGTTGGTGCGGATACTCTATTAGGATAGATCACCAAAACGGCTACCAAACCACTTATATGCATATGCAAAGTGAAGATCTGGTCGTTTCAGAAGGAGACGATCCGGTCTGGGTTGACTACAGCACCGTGCTGGGAAAAGTAGGCATGTCCGGACGAACTACCGGACCTCACCTTCACTTCAGTGTTATGTTCGATAATGATTACCCGGATGGGCTGGTAGACCCCTTCTCCTGGCAAGATCCTTACAACCAAGACCCGTGGGCCTCCTATTCTTGGCAGGATACGGCAGGGGAGCACTCAGGCACTTCCAGCCAGTATTTATGGGAGAGAACTCTGCCCCGAGTCAACATTTATATCTCCGGGGGACCAACACCAACTACCTTGGCCTTGGAAAATAAAACCATAGAATTTGATCTGCACGATTTTGAGAGTAATTTGTTTACCGCTTCCCTGATCAACTTTTTCAAACCCTATATTCCTTTCTCCCAATATGAACTTGAATACATAGAAAACACTTCTTTTTCGATAACCGGTAAGGATCATTACGAAGAGGATGTAGTAAGCGTGGATGGTGGCGTCACTCTCACCATAGATCTCGCTGATCTGGACTTATCCAAAGTGGCTCAAAATACTTTAAAAATATTCTTCTGGGATCCTTTGCTACAAAAATGGGAACCGCTACCCACCATCATCGATCACGTCAATAACAAACTTAGCGCCGAGACCACGCACTTATCACACTATGCCGTTCTGGGTGAAAAGCTTTATCCCAACCCACCGCTGACAACACTCGCAACTGAAGGTGCACAAACCAACGGCTGGTTCTCCGAGTTGCCCCTCATAACACTATCAGCGCAAGACTTCAGCGGACTTGGAATTAAAAATATTTATTATTCACTAAGTGACGGTTTTGATTGGGAGTCTTACGCTGGTCCTTTCATTCTGCCGCAAGACGGTATCACAACTTTGATGTTCAGAGCTGACGACGCAACGGGAAATCTGGAACCGGCAAATAATTATGTCATCAAAGTAGATACCAAGGATAGCTGGAAAGATAGCCTAAAAGTTATAAGTAGCGGATTTAATATAACCAACGATTAAAAAATAATACCGCCGCCCAGCACTTCTTTACCCTTGAAGAACACGGCGCTTTGCCCCGGTGCTACCCCAAAAGACGGGTCCTCCATGGTCACTTTTAGCCCGCCGTCATCAAGTTTGGTAAGGTTAGCCTTGTGCATCTTTCCCAGGTGCCTGATCCTGGTTTCGCAGGACATTTTACCCTCCTCACTCAACACACTGGGTTCGCTTCCGGAGACCCAATGCAGATCTCCTACCTCAAACTCTTTCTTCAGTACATCTTTGGCAAAACCCACTATTAGTTCATTCCTCTCCACATTTTTCTCCACCACATAAAGGGGGAGTCCAAAATACCTGGTGACCTCAAACCCGTGACGCTGACCTATGGTGTAGAACCACACGCCGTCGTGAGTGCCTATTTCCTCACCGTTGACGTGAAACACTTTGCCCTGTTTGGGCTTGATCTTTGTTTCCAAGAACTTTCGCACATCAATTTCTCCAATAAAACAGATGCCCTGACTATCCGGTCTGTTGTGTGTTTTTAAGCCTTCCTCTTTAGCCTTTTTTCGAACCTGCTCCTTGGTCATATCCGCCAGCGGGAGCATCACTTTGGACAACTGTTTCTGGTCCAAACGGTACAAGAAATATGATTGATCCTTCTTGGGATCATGCCCTTTTAACAGCCTGTATAGGCCGTCCTTGCCCTTATCAACCCTGGCGTAGTGTCCGGTAGCTATGTATTCGAAACCATTCTCTAAGGCCCAATCCAAAAACAGACCAAACTTGATATCCGTATTGCAAATGATGTCCGGATTGGGAGTTCTGCCTTTTTTATACTCTCTAAAAAAATAATCGATGACACTCCTTTTGTACTGCTTGGTATAGTTCTGGTAGGCAAACTTGATCTCCAACTGGCTGCACACCGTCACCGCGGACACTCTATCCTCATCTGAAGAGCAGCCCTCTCCGTCTTGTTCGTAGCACTTGAGATAAACTCCCGTCACGTCATAGCCCTGCTCTTTGAGCAGTAACGCCGCCACGGAAGAATCTACGCCCCCGCTAAGACCAACAGCTATTCTTATGTCTTTATTTTCTGAAACACTCATTCGAATTCGAAGACAAAGTTTTCCGTAGCCGCCTGCATAGCGTCCAGCAAGCCGTGTATGAGCTCCATGGCCTCAGTGTAGGTGAGTTTTCTGAAATTATGGGGGAAGTAGTGGAAAACCTGATTTCTACCATCGTGCCACATGTCCCATAACTCTTTGGCCAGCTTTTCATTTCCTTTATCTGATACTCTTATTTTGTAAAAGACGTTCTTGGCCCTTTTGTTGTAATCAGGATTTAGGACTCGGCCTATTCTTATATCGTCCCCGTAGTACTCGTCTTCCTTGATCATCTTCAGGTCTAAAAAGAGCTTTTTTAAAAAGCCTTCGTAGCCCTTGGCAAAAGGGAATACCAAATATGAATAATCCGAAACCTTATTTGGTATCTCGTCTACATTGGCTACCAATAGTTCTCCGTCCACCATCAAGCCTTTGAGATCGTCGGTCAGATACCCCCACAGGGCAGATTTTCTATCGATCAGTTGCATTATTATTATTTCCCTTCAAGTGTAATTTAAATAGATCCTTACACAATTCTATGATAATGAACATGAGTACGGAAGCTCCCATGACCAAGAACCAATATTTGCCTATGGGCACGATGCGCAAGAGCACTCCCAAGGGACGAATGACAAAGGGCATCAGTTGCAAAGCGGCTCCTCCTACCACACTGATCAAAAGCCAGATGTTATCAAAGGCCCGGGCTTTCCAAAAAGGATCCTTCAGAGCTTTAATAGAAAATACATATACCAGTGAGTTCACACCCACCGTGGCAAACGCAATGGATCTGGCCAGTTCTAAACTTCCGGTAGTTAGAAATGAGTGGTGATACAAAGCATAAGCAAAAAATCCTCCTGACAAAGACACTATCAAAATAAGTACCTTCATCCAGGGGGCTACTAACTCCTCTGCGGTTGGCCTAGGAGGTTTTTGCATGATGCCCGGTGCTTTGGGATCCACAGTTAGAGCCAAGTTTGGAAAACCGTCCGAGACCAGGTTCACCCATAATATTTGTGCTGCCGTAATAGGCAAAGGTAATCTTAAAATGATAGTCGTCAACACCAGCACTATTTCCTCAAAAGCGTCGCTCATCAAATAAAGGATCATTTTTCTCAAGTTATCAAAGATGCCGCGTCCTTCCTCTATGGCCAGCACAATGGTCTTAAAGCTGGAATCCAGCAGTACCAGATCAGCAGACTCTTTAGCCACATCAGTAGCTTCTCCCACCACAATACCAATATCGGCCGCTGTCAAGGCCGGAGCATCGTTAACGCCGTCTCCCATCATAGCCACCACTTCATGCTTGTTTTTCAGCACTTGCACTATTTTCAACTTTTGCTCCGGTTTGGTTCTGGCAAACACTTTCACGTTATCATTGGCATAAAGCCTACCGGCTAACTCATCTTCGTTCATGTTCTCCAGTAAAGTGCCCAAGATCACGTCCCCTTCGGAAACTTCTATGCCGATCTGATTCAGAATAGAGATGGCTGTCTTGGGGTAATCTCCGGTGATGACCACCAACCTAATGCCGGCTTGTTTTGTCTTTTCCAAAGAGTCTTTGACATCTGTACGAACAGGATCGGAAAAGGCGATCATACCTTCCCACTCCAAATCTCCGGCCACATCATCAAGTGAAAGTTTCACCTTGTCCTTGCCCACCATTTTCTTGGCAAAGCCTAGTACTCTTTTTCCCTGCGTGGTGAGGTTTTCTATCTGCCCCAGCAGCAGATTCCTTTCTCCCTCATCCAGTTTGGTCTTTTCCAATAAGACCTCCGGCGCCCCATTCACAAATAAGATGTTACTGCTATCATCGTATCTATTTAAACTGGCAAAGAATTTATTGTCAGATTCAAAAGGCAGGCTGTCCAACCTTTCATACTGGCTTTCATCGATGTTCTTCTTGCCGGCGGCCCACTCGTAGGCAGCAATGACAATGGGATCATCCAGATCATTGGCTATAAAGGTTTGGAAAACCAGTGTACTTTCATCACCGATGACATCAGTCACCTGCATCCGGCCTTGGGTCAGAGTTCCGGTCTTGTCAACACAGATCACGGTCACGCCACCCAAAGTTTCCGCCGAGACCAGGTTTCGTACCAGCCCCTTTTGTGCCAGGATCCTTTGCATACCTATGGCCAGGATCACGGTCAACCCCACCAGAAGACCTTCCGGAATGGCAGATACGGCCAAGGCTACGGAAGTCGTAAATATCTCCCGCGCGCTGAAGCCAAGAAGCAAACCCACAGTAAATATCAGCACTGTCAACGAGAGCGTGAGTATAGATAGTTGTTTGCTGAACTTGCTTATTTGAATTCTCAGGGGAGTATCGCCATCTATAACATCCAGACTTTGAGCGATCTTGCCCATTTCCGTTTCCACGCCCGTTTTTTCCACTATAAACTTAGCCTGACCGGCAGACACTACTGTGCCCATAAATACCTTATCATCCCTGTTCTTGGCCACGGAAGCTGATTCTCCGGTCAGGATGGCTTCTGTCAGGTAAAGCCGGTTAACATAGGATAGCTTCCCATCAGCCGGAACTTTATCTCCTTTATTCAAAACCACCAGATCCCCGGGAACTAGGTGAGTGACATCTATGGTTTGCAGCTCTCCATTCCTAATGACCTTAGCCTCAGGGTGTATCATTTCTTTTAGAGCCCTCAGAGCCTTACCTGCCCGTTTTTCCTGTATATAACCCAGTATTGTATTGATAAAGACCGCCAAAGCAATTACCGTCGAGTCTGTATATTCGTGTAAAAGCAGGGTAACAACAAAAGCCGCCAGTAAAACATATACCAAAGGGCTTTTTAGTTGACTTAAAAAAAGGCTAAAGCTGCTGGGGGGCGCTTTTTCGGGAAGAGCATTAAGCCCGTGCTCCTTTATTCTCTGTTCGACTTGTTCAAAAGTAAGACCTTTGTCTTGCATATGTTTATGCTAACATAACTATTAAGATTATGAATTTTCATTCTCTGCCAGTAAACATAGTTGTACTCATATTTTCCGCTATAATTGTTGCCCAGTCGGTGAGGCTTTTTATCAATTCTTCCACTAAATTGGCCCACTTTCTTAATATTTCCGAATACACCATCAGCTTTTTGGTCATTTCCGTGGCTACCTCATTACCCGAACTTGTAGTCTCCATAACCTCCGGCCTGGAAAAAGACTCTCTGTTGGCCTACGGTAATGCCGTAGGCTCCAACCTAGCCTTGCTCACGGTCATCATGGCCTTGCCGGTCCTCATAGGTCACGTTGTTTCCACCAAGGACATCATACGGTCCAAGGATATTTACTATGGAGCCTTCTTCTTGTTCATAGCCCTGGCTATGGCCCTGGACGGCAAAATCTCCCGAGTGGACGGCGTTATTCTCATTGTGGGTTATCTTTTTTACGCCCGGGCTGTTCTGAGAAGGGGAACTGTTATTGAGGGTCTTATGGAAAAACTTAAGCTGGAGAAGACAAATCTTTGGAAAGAAAGTGTGCTGTTCTTGATATCCCTAGGCTTGTTGTTGGGAGCCAGCGAGGGCATCGTACGCTCAGCCGTAGATATTGGCATTAATTTGGATGTCAGCCTGGGTTTTATTGGCCTAACCATTACAGCTTTAGGAACCTCTCTGCCTGAGATCGCCTTTGTTATAGGCATTATGAACACTCACGGAGATGAGGACGAGATCATGGGTGACGTGGTAGGAAGTATTGTGGCCAACTCTACTTTAGTGCTGGGCACAGCGGCTGTTATTTACCCCATCAATTTGGGTAAATCAAACTTTGGTTTTTCTACCATTTTAATAATTATTTCGACCATGCTCCTGTTCCTGGCCTTCTCCAAAAGCGATGAAAAGATCGATAAAAAAGAAGCATTAGCTTTGCTATTCATTTATTTCCTCTTTGTCGGCCTTGAGTATTACATATCTATCCAATAAGCTATAATAGGTCTCATGAATAAGCCGAAAGTGGCTCTGGTACACGATTATCTTGTCCAGTATGGCGGCGCCGAAAAAACCCTGGAAGCCATTATTGAACTGTTTCCCAACGCTCCTATTTACACCAGTGTCTACAAACCGGGTAACTTTACCGGAGCTATAAGTGAAGCTAAAGTTGTCACCTCTGGAGCCATAAATTCTTTGTTCAAAGCTGTGCCGCTACTTTCTAAGTATCTGACGTTCCTTACACCTCTGGTCTTCGAATCTTTTGATCTTAGCGACTACGATCTGATCATTTCCGATAGCAGCTCCTATGCCAAAGGCGTGCTGACAAAACCCAACCAACTGCATATCAGCTATATTCACACACCTCCCAGGTTCCTCTATGGTTATTCGGTGGAAAACACTAAGCGTACAGCCTGGTATTACAGCCCTTTTGTAACTATTGTCGACCATTTTTTACGCCTGTGGGATTTCTCCGCCGCACAACGTCCCAATTACTTGGTGGCCAATTCCAAAGAGATACAAGGCCGTATAAAGAAGTTCTACAAACGCGATTCTACGGTCATCTATCCTCCGGTCGAACTGGCAGAGGCCAGCTCGGAGGATGTCAAGGATTTTTATTTGGTGGCCGGCAGATTAGTAGCATATAAGAATTTTGATGTGGTTATAAAGGCTTTTAACCTGCTACCCAAGCTCAAACTGCATGTCATTGGTTCGGGGCATGAAGAGCCTAGATTAAAAGCGTTGGCATCAGAAAATGTTACTTTTTTAGGCAAAGTTAGCGATGCGGAGAAACACAAGATCATGGACCAGTGCCTAGGTTTAATAAACGCCGTCAAAGACGAGGATTTTGGCATTGTTCCTATCGAAGTGCTATCACACGGCCGTCCGGTTTTAGTACACCACTCTGCCGGACATTTGGAAACTGTAAAAGAAGGTGTTTCCGGTATGTTTTTTGATGACGTGGAACCGGAAAAGCTGGCAGAGAAGATCAAACTGTTCGACAAAGATATAAAACAAGGAAAATACGATGTACAAGAGATCAGAGCCCAAGTGGCCAAGTATTCCAAAAAGAACTTTAAACACAGCTTTGAAGAGTTTGTCATGTCCAAATGGCAAGAGCATCTTTCCGGAGTTGAAAATAAAGCAAAATAATAGTAAACTCCTAAAAATCGACCTTAGAGAGAGAGGAGAGGAAACATGCTCACAGACGCTGCTCAAGAAATAGCTTACTGCCTATGCGTGGGTGAGAAAGTCCGTGATCTTCGTGTCAGGGATGTTTTAACCGGAGATGGCGACATTGTAGTAAATGTCTACATTTTGTATCTTGTTGGAGACAGCACGGAAGAGTTTTTCCCGGAATTCCTCCTACCTCACGACGTCGTTCTTAAGTTCAGAAGTTTATCACTTAATCTTATGGAGGATCAAAAAAATAATAGGACTGTTTGGACATTATCAGGTAGGAGAAAGAACAAGGAGAGGTTCACAGCAATAGAGGTTTGATGGTTTTTTTCCGGCACATTGCATAAAAGCCGTCTGGCACCCAATGCCTTTCGGCTTTTTTTCTTATTAATGATACAATCTCACCATGCCGGAGTTACCTGAAATCATAGTCATCAGAAATGATCTTATAAATGTTTTGCCTGGTAAAAAGATCTTGTCCGTTAAGACTTTTAACGATTATCCTCTAAATCCTTCCAAATCTCATTTTGATAAATACGTCTTAAATACAACCATAGTAGAGGTACTTAACATTGCCAAACTGATAGTGCTAAAATTGTCGTCCGGCTATTATCTTTGTTCCCATTTAAAGATGACAGGTAATATTTTGTTCAATACCAAGGATGAGTATGTGAAAATTTCCCTTTTCTTAAATGGCGGAGATGAACTGCACTATTCGACCATCAGAAAGCTGGGGTATTTTGAGGTTTGGGATCAGAAAAAATTAGATAGTTATACCCAAAAGATAGGAAAAACAGCCTTAGAAGCCAATCTAGAGGCTAGTGAGTTCATTTCTCTTATCAGCAAGAAAAAAACCGTTATAAGAAACGCTTTGCTGGATCAGAGTTTAATTAGCGGTATTGGCAATATTTACGCTAACGACGCACTTTTCCTCTCTAAGATACACCCCAGAACAAAAGCAAATACTTTAACCCAAGGTCAACTCAAAATCTTATTTAAAAACCTGCAGTTCGTTTTAAATGAGGGTGTAAAAAACCGAGGCAGCTCTATGAACAGGTACAAAGATATATTCGGCATCCAGGGGAGCCAACAGGAACATTTTTGGGTCTACGGGAAAAAGGGTAACGTATGTACTCATTGTAAGGTGGGAAAGATAGAATTTGAAAAAGTTAATGGCAGAGGAACTTATTATTGCCCTCAGTGCCAAATTTTACCTCAAACTGCCTAGTATCCTAACAGAAATATGGGAAAAATATATTATAATAGCAGTACTAAACACTAAAATGATCATAAAAAGTCTTAAACTTACAAACTTTAGAAACTATACCGGCCTTGATCTCAGTTTTGACTCTGATATTAATGTATTGGTCGGAGATAACGGCGTAGGTAAAACAAATATCTTAGAGGCCATTTACCTTCTTTCTACCACACGGTCCTTTAGAGCACGCTATGACAGTGATCTCATCTCCTATGACCAGAACTTCACCAATATAGAGGCAGAAATAAGCTCAGATGAAGAAACAGACAAGATCCTCATGCAGATAGTACGCACGGAAAGATCAGACAAAACCTCAGTTAAGAAGGTTAAACTAAACAACGTAGCCAAGCCGCTCAGTAAATTTACTCACCACTTAAAATCGGTGCTGTTCTCACCTGAAGATATTGATGTTATCACCGGATCGCCGTCACAAAGAAGAAAATACCTTGACCTCATACTCTTTCAAGTCGACACAAAATACAAAAAGTGCTCATCAGATTATCAAAAGGCCGTGAGAAGAAGAAATAAGGTCCTAGAGCTTATTTCTGAAACCGGCTCCGGAGCGGACCAACTCCCCTATTGGAATGATAAAATTTTAGAGCAGGGAGAATATATACAGCAAAAAAGGTCCGAGGTGCTGGCATTTTTCAACAGCTATTTTAGATCTTCTTCGAACCCCTATTCAAATTACTCTCACGGCTTAAAAACCTCGTATGAACAAAATTTAATTGACACCAAACGGCTGCTTGAGTACAAAAGCAGGGAAATAGGAGCCAGAACCACGCTCATCGGACCGCATAGAGATGACTTTACCTTGTATTTGCAAGAAAAAGACATGGCACAGTTTGCTTCCAGGGGAGAGCAAAGAACAGCTATGTTCCTCATGAAGCTGGCCGAGTTCCAGTATATTTTCTCAAAACTGGATATTAAGCCGGTATTGCTTCTGGATGATATATTTTCCGAGTTAGACCCCGAGCACAAAGAGGCTATCCTCTCCTTTATAAATTCTCAGCAGACCATAATCACAACAGCTTCAGTGGCAGAGTTGCCGGATATGAACATCTCCAATACCATTACTTTGCCTTTAACTACAGCCTAAACCAATCTAAATCTTTCAACTTTGCGGGAAATATGCGAAAATTACTCGAGATGGATTTTGCTTATGTACGCACCTGATTACACCATAACACCAAATATTTTAAAAAACATAGCCAGCATCGAATACAATAGGTCGGTCATAGAAAATACCAGCATCTTACCCAATTTCGAGAATAGGCTTATAAAAGAGGCCACAACAGAGTTCATAACCAGCTCATACCGGTTCTTGGGCGAAAATATCAACCCCCAGGAGGTGAAAATGCATGTGGACCGAACAACCAACAGTAAAAACCCCAAGATCCTTAACGTCATACGCGCTATCATGCAGACGGACTTGCTGGCCGACGAGCAGGAGTTCGAAGAGAAAAGCCTGAAAAAGGTCCACAGGACCATGGCTGATGGGCTTGTTCCCAGTAGATACATAGCTAAATTCAGAAATCGAAAAATGCCCCGCAAGACCGACCCCGAAGAAATACTGGCCGAGGTTTCCGAACTTGTTGACTGGATGAACAGCCTGGATGCCATGGACACCAATCCGGTGCTGGTCTCCGGCATTGTTAAGGGACAGCTGGAAATAACCTACCCTTTTGAATATTTCAATTTTATCGTTTCCGGATTGATACCCAGGGCCATTCTACTTAACCGGGGTTATAACTTCATGAGATACACCTGCGTAGAAACCTACTATAACAGCTCAAAAAGGGATTACGAATACAAACTGCAAAGCATACTGGAGGAAGAAGGCGATTTTACAATCTGGCTGGAATACTACGCCGAAAGCGTAGCTGCCCAAACCGCTACGGCGGTGGAAAAGGTCAAACTTTACGCTAAAGATACCAAGCTGGCCAAGGCCAGCGGTAGGATATATCTCTCCAAAAGACAGGAGAAGATCGTGGAATATTTGCAGGATTATGGATTGCTACAGAACAAGCAATTTTCTACCCTATTTCCCCATGTTTCCGAAGACACAGTGCTCAGAGATCTTAAAAAACTTATGGATGCCGGTCTAATAGCTAAAAGGGGCAGCACAAAGTCATCCAGATATGAGCTCAGATGAGGTAAAATAGGCATATGAAATTCTCACGGTTAGCTCAATATTTACAAAAACTTGAAGATACAAGCAAACGTCTGGAAATTACTTCTATCCTCTCCCAGCTCATGGCCGATCTCTCAGAAGAAGAAATTGACAAGGCGGTTTACCTCAGTTTGGGGTATCTAAAAGCTCAATTCCGCACGGAAAAGTTCAACATGGCCGAAAAAATGGTGATCAGATCATTGGAAAAAGCCTATCCTCAAGCTAAAAACATCGAACAGAAATACAAAGCGGAAGGTGATCTGGGAAATGTGACCTACGCCATACAAAAAGATGCCAGCACAAAAAGTCCTGACATCATACAAATCCATCAAAAATTACTGGAGCTGGCCTTATTGGAAGGCTCAGGCTCTCAGGACGCCAAGATAAACCGCCTGGCTTTGCTACTTCAGGACGTGGATAAATTATCAGCCAAATTTATTGTGCGCATAGTTCTGGGTACTACCAGATTGGGCTTTACTGAACTGACCATCGTAGATGCTTTGTCCGATTTTCTCACCGGCGATAAAAGTCTGAAAAAACTCCTGGAGTCCAAATACTTTATACACCCCGACATAGGTTATATAGCCAAACTGGTCAAAAAAGAAGGTGTTGAGGGCCTGGACAAGATAGGCATAGAAACAGGCGTACCCATATTATCTCAAAAGGCCCAAAGAGCGGGCGGTATTAGTGACATTGTGGAAAGGCTGCAGCAATTCTGGGCCGAATTCAAATTTGACGGCACCAGGGTACAGCTTCATCTGGACAGGCATAAGAGATTCAGCCTGGATGTGCAACAAAAAGATTTGTTCGGGGAGATAAAGCAAGCAGATTATCTTATAAAAACTTTCACCCGCAACCTGGAGGACTCCACACACCAGCATCCGGACATCGTAAAAGCCGCCATGACACAAATAAAGGCTGATTCGGTGATATTGGATGGAGAAGCCATAGGCATAGACAAAAAAACCGGAGAATTTCTCCCCTTCCAGCAGATCATGCAGAGAAAAAGAAAGCACGCCGTCAAAGAAATGGCGGCCGAGATACCATTGCAGTATTTTGTCTTCGATATCATGTACCTCAACGGTTCTTCCCTCATAGACAAACCTTTAAGAGAGCGCCATGATATTTTAAAAAGTATCATCAATGAGAACAAGGTCATTAAAGTGGCTGAACACATTTCGGCTGACAACGAGGATTCCCTGTCAGACTACTATGAGAAAGCCAAGGAGTTGAATTTGGAGGGACTGATCGTGAAAAAACCTGAAGATCCCTATCAGGCAGGGGCCAGATCCTACTCCTGGGTGAAATTAAAAAGCGCCGATGAAAAATTACTCGAAGACTCCGTGGACCTTGTGGTTCTAGGATATTACAAAGGCAGAGGCGAGAGGTCCAAATTTGGCATTGGCGGTTTCTTGGCCGGTATTTGGGACGAAGATAAAAATAAATTCGTCACTATAACCAAAGTGGGTACAGGACTGAAGGACGATGACTGGAGACACCTGAAGAAGCTGTCTGATAAACATGCGGTAAGGGAAATACCTAAAAATGTTGAAATTGCCAAGGATTACAAACCCGATGTAGTGGTCGAACCGGCTATAATGGTAGAGATAGGGGCTGACGAAATAAGTGTGTCCAAAACCCACTCCGCCGGCTACGCCTTAAGATTTCCCCGCCTGCTCTATTTCAGGACCGACAAAAAACCGGACCAAGCCACAACCTTGAAAGAAATTAAGGATCTTTATTCGTTGCAGAAAAGAGGCAATTATAATAAATAGTTATAATACAAAGGGAGGTGAATTATTAATTAAATAAAATGGCAGAAGAAAATTCTAAAGCATCAAAATATACCAATCTGGAACCAAACATTGCCGGCGCACTGGCCTACATTGTGGCTCCTTTCTCGGGCATTCTGTTGTATATCCTGGAAAAAGAAGATAAGTTTGTGAGGTTCCACGCCTTTCAATCCATAGTTTTTGGCATAGCTTCTTACATCCTTTGGGCCATAGCCACCTCTACAATGGCTTTGCTGGTAGGTTTTGTCCTGGCTCCGGTAGTGTCCGTGGTCATCTTTGTTTTCTATGCTCTTCTCATGTGGAAAGCATACAACCACGAGATGTATGAACTACCCATTCTGGGCAAGATCGTAAAACAGCAGATGAACAAGTAGAAATTTTAAGAAGGAATGTTTATGACGGGTGAAAAACCGGTAGCATCTCAAGAAGAAATTGAGGTGCTGGAAAAAGCAGCTGATAAAGCAGCAAAGATGGCTGAAAGCGGTGAGGGAGAAGAAAGCGCGTCCTCTGGTCAACCAAAGGAAATAGCGCCAGGGAGTTTATCGAAGAACGAGCTTCAAAAAATAATAGACAAATTAAAAGAGACAAATTAAAGGAGGGGCAGAACCATGAGATCAATTGCCGAAATACTCAGAAAACGGTCCTTTGCCGCCGATTACAGAAACAAGTATGAGTTCCAAGCTTACGGTAACCGTTTGGCAGAAGAGCTCAATGACACCAAACACAGGTCTTTATACATAAAAATGGCCAGGGACGAGAACAGAAATTTGCTGGAGGCGGCCAGGTTGTACGCGTTGGGTGCAGAGAAGGTGGCCGAAAAAGGCAGGTTATTCATGTGGAAACTTTCGCAACTTAAGAATGGAAAGCAAGTTGAAGACAAAATCTAATTAGCCTATTATTAAATCAGAATGTTTAAAAAGATCTGGGACATTTACAAGATACAGATATTGGTCACCGTAGCTTTGATCATTGTTATCATTTCCACCAACGTGGTCAGATCTCCCCAGGCCGTGTTCCTGATCGTCCTGGGTGCCATTCTAGGCACTTTTATCCTTGATCTGGATTATGTGGTCTATGCCTTCTTTTTGGAGCCTGAAAAACCTTTTTCCATAAACTTGAAGGGCTTTATTGAACATAAAGATCTGGCCGGCGCCCTAAATCACATTTATTACAACAAAGAGGAGGTAAAAGAGAAGACCCTAAATAGTGTGCTTTTTCAGATCGCTCTGGCCGGCACCGCTGTTTTTGTGGCCGCCTCTTCCACCAGTCTGTTTATGAAAGTCTTGATCATATCCGCCTTTGCCAACTCCATTTACAAGATGGCCGACTATTACTTTGACGGAAAATCGGACCAGTGGTTCTGGGCCCTCAAAAAACTGCCTACGGAAAACGGCATCCTGGTCTATGGATTAGTACTGGTGCTGGTCCTGGTCTATAGCTTAACAATATTTTAATTTCTGCCTTCCTATTCTATGTACGGCCTTATTGTAAGTTTCGGCATACTTTCTTCCCTATTGGTAGGGGAGAAAATCATCAAAGAAAAAAACCTGGAGGCAAATATTTATTGGAGGGCTTCCCTCTGGGCAATCCTTGGCGGGGTAGCGGGCGCCCGCATCTACCATGTGATCGATCACTGGGAGGTCTACTCAATTAACCCCATAACCGTGCTTTTTATACAGAGTGGAGGGCTGGCTATATATGGGGCACTCATTGGCAGCGCTATAAGTTTAGTTACCTATTTATATATGACAAAAAGCGACGTCCTTGCGTATCTGGACGTGGCCGCTATTGTAGTCCCCCTTGGCCAATCCGTCGGGCGCTGGGGAAACTTTGCCAATATGGAAATAATCGGTAGTCCTACCCGTCTGCCATGGGGCATGTATGTCCCTCCGGCATACCGGCCCTTAGACCTAATATATAACGACTTTTTCCATCCGGCTTTCCTTTATGAGTCATTACTTGACATATTGCTCTTTTCTGTATTATGGCTGTTGTACCGCAGAAAAATCGTGTTAAGAAAAAAAGGCCGTGCGCGCACTGAGCTAAACTCCTTGAAGGGATTTTTTACCCTAGTGTATATGGTTGGCTATGGGCTCATACGCTTCTCTCTTGAATTTGTGCGCTTGGATCCCTGGCAAATAAATGGTGTAAATATTGCTCAGCTCATCTCCTTGATATTTGCCTTTTCCGGTATTTTAGGCCTAATTTTGCTTTATCGAAGAGCTAAAGCCTGACCTCACTCCCCTACCAGATCCGGATAGGGTGCTGACCGCTTTGTGAAATTCATATTTTACTAATATAATTTTGTTGATATATGCTCAAAGATATCATCAAAGCCCTGCTGCCTACATGGAACAAACTGCTATATACCACGGTAATATGGCTTTTATTCCTGGTGGTGGCCAACGCCTTCATTTTCCCCTGCATGAGCGGCGGCTGCCAGCAAACTGTTACGGATATAGCAAATTTCGTGTATCCTTTTAGGAACTACTTATTTGTGGTGTTTTATTTAATTACAGGATTTAGTAATCTATGAAAATTATCTTATCTTGGGATCACGCCGGGTTCGAAGCCGCAGGCAAGTTGGTAGCATTTTTGAAGGAAAAAGATTATCAAGTGGAGGAATTCGGGCCAAAAGAGTACACGCCAACAGACGATTATCCTGATTTTGTTATCCCGGCCATGAAAAGTTTGCAAGAACAGCCTGATTCTAAAGGCATAGTCTTGTGCAAGAACGGTGTGGGAGTCAGCCTGCTGGCTAATAAATTCAAGGGTGTGAGAGCTGCTTTATCTTTCAGCCCCGAACACGCCAAATCCGCGCGTCTTGACGATGATGCCAACGTACTGGCTCTTCCCACACAATACTTATCACAGACAGAGATTAACGAAGTGGCACAAACTTTTCTGGAAGCCGCCTTCAGTGGTTCCGAAAGACACTTGCGCAGGTTGGAGAAAATATCTTTGGAGGAAGAGAAAAACTTCAAATAGACATGATCATTCCCGGGATCTTAGAAAAATCACTGGATGAAATAGAAACCAAGGTCCGTTTGCTTGGAAGCGAAGCGAAACTACTACAAATTGACGTAGCCGACGGAGTTTTGGTAGACGGAGAAACCTTTCTGGACCTGGAAAAGCTCTCCAAGTTTAAAACCAAGGCCAAGCTGGAGATCCATCTCATGGTGCAAAATCCGCACAAGTACGTATTCGCGCTGAAAAACGCCGTTAATTACCTCTCCCAGATCGAAGCCGACCATATAGAAGATTTCATCAAAAAATCAAAACAGATGGGCTATAAGACAGGCCTGGCTATCAGCCCTGACACTCCCAATCACGAACTGGACAAATATCTATCTCAAATAGACTACGTGCAGTTCATGAGCGTTGTGCCGGGAGCGCAGAACCAACCTTTTGAGGCAAAAGTGCTGGAAAAGATAAAGGAGTTCAAGCTCCT
>CAYSWS010000015.1:23866-25338 GCA_964434935.1 uncultured Candidatus Saccharibacteria bacterium | reverse complement strand
GCTATTTTGCTGTCTCTAGTACTGATAACCGTGTTAACGCAAAGGGACAAAATGATTTTCAGTGCCGTTTGCGCTATGATCATTACCCCCTTTCTGGTAGTTAGTTTATTTTCCAAGGAAGAAATTGTTTGGTCACCTTACCAAAAATTACAACTCACGGAACTTCCTGCCATTGACTACTTACCTCCAGGCAAGTTGTTAAAAGTTAACAACGTAGGTTATATGGGTTTGCTGGACTTATCCCAGCAATATCAAAGCCAAATGCCAGAAAAACTAAAAGACCTTGCTATAAATATTGATGAAGTTGATGGCTGGGATTATAGAAACCAATATGATCTGCCCTACATTCTTAACCCGGATGCACGATCAGTGCTGCTAATTGGTGCCGGAGCCGGAAATGATGCTTCCGGTGCATTAAGAGCAGGCATTGAAAAAATTACAGCAGTAGAAATTGATCCGCAAATAATAAATTTTGGTAAAGAACACCACCCTGAAGACCCCTACAATAACAAGAAAGTCACCATTGTAAATGATGACGGCAGAGCGTTCTTAAGACGAACGCAAGAGAAATTTGACGTAGTCGTAATGGGTCTTACTGATTCCCACGCTTTAAATTCAAGCCTAACAAACGTTCAATTGGACAACTTTTTATATACCAAGGAGAGCCTTCAGGACGTTTACAATGTTCTAAGTGAAGATGGTATTTTATTTCTGTCCTTTGACGTGCGAAGGGAATGGATCGGGAGCAGGATAAAATCCAGCATTACTCAGGCCTTTGGTCACGAACCCCTTATCATTACAACCCAAAATGACCTACCTATATTTGGCTGGGGAGGAGTATTTTTTATAGCGGCAAAGGATCCCGAATACTTTAACGACCTTTTAAGCCAAAACGAAGACCTGGAGAAGTTCGTCAGCACTAGAAAACAGGATTATAAAGATCCTGAAAAAACGCTCAGCGACAACTGGCCCTATCTCTACCTGAATTCTCCCAGGATACCAAGGATCCATCTCATTATTTCTTTGATACTCATCTTGTTATTCTTGGGGATCTTCAGTTTTACAGATACCATAAAAAGATTTGACTACTCTGCCTTTTTTATGGGAGCAGCCTTTCTCTTATACGAATTTCAAAATATAGGAAGAACTTCTTTGATCTTTGGCAATACGTGGCAAACTAATGTTTTGATCATTAGCGCCATTTTGATATTGATCTTGCTGGCAAACCTTCTTTATCTTAAATATAAAGTACCGCTAAAGTTATCATTTGCCTTGTTGTTCGCAAGCTTTATACTCCAATTGTTCTTACCCGTAAACTCTTTTGTGGTGGCCTCTCAACTTATGAAGCTGACCCTGTTGCCGGTTGTTCTCAACCTACCTTTGTTTTTTGCCGGTCTCATATTCATTTATTTATTCGAAAATACCAAGCAAAGACGGTCTTTTTATGCCAGTAATTTACTAGGTTCTGCAGT
>CAYSWS010000015.1:12261-23766 GCA_964434935.1 uncultured Candidatus Saccharibacteria bacterium | reverse complement strand
GGTTATTTAGATCATCAATTATTCTGGGAAGCTCTTTATAGATTACTAGATGGTCAAGTGTTTTATAGAGATTTTTATTGGGAATATGGACCCTTGTATCTTATCTACAGTTTACCTTTATTTGTAATTTTAAATAAGACATTTTTAGCCTACGCTTTTATTCGAACAGTCTTTTTGCCGGTTTCCGGTCTTATACTGGCCTACTTTCTGGGACGGGAATTACTCAAAGGCAGGTACTTATTGCTTTTTCTTTTTATAAGTTCCCTCTACTCTACTCTTAATTTTGAGTCTATACGTCATCTTGTGGCCGAGCTCGGCTTAGTTCTGACAATTTTAGGCATTGCAAAAGGTGATGATAAAAAAGTATTTAGAGGCAGTATTTTTATGGGATTAGCCATCATGGCAGGCATTGAATACGCCATTATTTCCATTATAGCCTTATCTTTTTTTGTAATTTGGCACATTTACCTTAACAGGAAAGAGACAAAGTTTAAGTTAATAATTAAGGCATATTCGGGAATGTTAGCTGCTGTCGTGTTGTTCTTTGGTTTTTTAGCTGTTAAGGGAGCGCTAAAAAATTATTTCCTCTTTTTTAAAGAATTTTCCGGTTCGTTTTTTTATTTAAGCCCTTGTAGAAGCGGATTTCCAAAATTCGATAAAAACACTTTTAGCTCTTTTACACAATTTAGAAGGTTAAATCTGTACTTTTTACCGTTCATGAACCTTGCCGTTACCTCTTACTTATTTCTAAAAAGAAAAACTTTTAGAATGTCGCCACTTCTAATATCCTTATTGCTGTTTACAGGAATGGCTTATGTTAGGACAATGATAAATCCCTGTTTGAATACTATGGCCTATGGAGCAGCCCTTTTTTTATTGGTTATTATTTACATTTTGCAAAAGGAGACTAAAGATTACACAAAACTAACTATATCTGCAACGTTAGTGTGGTTCACTATTTTTTCAGCCCCAAATGGATTTCCGGAAATAATAAACTTACTAAGAAGTAAAAACACAGTTGAAACAGCTTATGTTGAAACGGCAGGCATAAACCTTGATAAGGAAAAGGCAGATCTAATAGCGCCTGTTGTCGAATATATCAAAGAAAATACTAACGAAGGAGATTACGTTTATGTCTATCCTTATGGTCCTTACAACCAGCTGACAAGAACAAAGCCTGCTACCAGCGTTATAATATCTACTCATTTTGAGTTGGCGCCCTTTTTGGTACCAAAAGTTATTGAAGATCTGGAAAGAAACAAACCTGAGTATGTTGTTGTGAATCGGGTCAACGCCTGGGGATATTTGGCGGCTATGTCAATGATCCCTCAATCCATGACCGAATATGGAGACGTTCCGATATTTGTAGCTGATCTGACTGATGTTGAGAAGTACATAAGCCAAAATTACTACATTGATAGAAAATTCGAGCAAATATGGGTGCTAAAAAGAAGAGATACGCCTGCTGAATATATTCCTCCTTATGTAAAAAAGGAAGTGAGTATCTTGAAAAGGCAAAATAAAAATTACGAAGAGATACCGGGAAATGGGTCATCAAGAAAATATTTTATTACCGGACCTAACCCTGAAAATGTCTATGTCATCGATTCTCTGAAAGATGTCAACTTAGCCAAATTTCCTATAAGAGCCGGTTTAGGAATTTTTAGATACACCTCACAGTATCTAGTACAGGTCTACTTACTAACCTTAGACGGTACTCTTCTGGATAAACGTGCCGACATTCTGTCTAATGATTGGCAAGAATTGTGGATGGAGATCAGAAAAGACGAAAGGTTGGAGAAAGGGGCACTTATTATTGTAAATATTTCAAATAACAGGGGCTTTTTCTCTCTAGGCGGTTCTCCAAGATCCATCGAAATAAAAGATCCCGAGTTTTTTGAGTTCAACCAGCTTTTGAAAAAAGATTAGACCATTTTAATATTATGATAATATAGTTTATAATAATAAGCATGGTGGATAACATTGAATCGCATACAAAGAAACCCTTTCCCAAACAGCAGGCCCTTATGGTGGGGTTTGTTTTTTTTACCATATTTGCCATATTGGGATTTCTGATATTAACGAAAAATTCAAGAGAAGCTGGTTCCACGCAAGCAAATTCATCAGACTTGGAAAATAAAGTCGATGTTGTAGATCTGGCGGAACAGGATTCACAAAAGGACAAAGAGTTAGCGCTAGACGAGACCCAAGATACTGTGATCGAAGAACCGCAGGAGGAACCTGCGCAGACATTTCCTGATCTAATCGTGAGTAACTACAAGAACTCAGACGAACCCAGGCAAAATGAGGAAATGACCGTTAGCTTTGATATAGAAAATATTGGAGATAAGGATACCGGAAAATTCAAATGGGAATGGTATTCGAACGATGATGAAGTTGGCTGCGACGACGACGTATCCTGGCTTGATGCCGGAGACAAGGAAAGCGTTGAGTGTAACTTCACTTATGAAGACTTTGGTAATTTCAATACAAAAGTTGTGGTGGACGTTGACGACGAAGTAACAGAAAGCAACGAAGACAATAACAGCAAAGAGAAAGAAATTGATGTAGCTGAAGAAGAGTATGTTGATCTGACCATAACCGAGTATTCTTTTGATCCCGTACCTGAGATGGGTGTGCCTTTTCAGGTCAGAATAGGCATCAAAAATAATGGGAACGTCAAGGCAGAGAATTTCTATTGGGAGTGGTGGCCGGCTTGGGCAAACTATGCTTGCAGGGAGAAGATCGCCACGCTGGCAGCTCACAGCGAGAAAGTAGTAACTTGTGATTACACTTATGCAGGTTGGTCAACCTATGATACAAAAGCTGTGGCCGACGCCGATAATAATATCGAAGAATCTGATGAAGACAATAATGAATACCACGAAGATGTAGTACCCATACACTAATTTACATATTCAGGAATTTTTCAGGAATTTTCGATATAATACACAGATTGTGGAAAAAACTAGGCTCAAAGCAAAAATAGCAACTTTTCTGCTGGTATTAGCATTATTCATCCCCATCTCCTATGTCTTTTTAATGACGCAATATGAAAAAAAGCTGGCCTTGGCACAAGAGAACATAGACTTTCAGGAAGCCGTTAAGAGTGATCTGGAAAAATACAGAGAAGAATATCTGGCTTATATTAACCAGGAAAAAGAGAATAACAAGCTCAAGATGATCGAAACAAAGAGTGCTTACGAATACTTATTAGCTCAGCAAGCCAGCATCATAGAACAACACAAGAAGCAGATCGCAACTACGCAGCAAATACCTCAAAGTAATGCTTCTTCAGCCACCACTAAATCATCCGGTTCGTCATCTTCAAGCGCTGTCAAGAAGACGGTGGTAAAACCTGTAGTTACAAGGAGTACAAAAACCTCATGAAAAAAGCTTTATTAGGACTAACTTTATTTCTATCTTTATTGCTGGTTTTTAGCTTAAGCACAGGATATTGGAGAATTAGTAAAAGTACCACCGGTCTAGTATTTGCGGAAGATGAAGAAGACCACGAAGAGAAAGAAGAAGATCACGAGAAGGATGAAGATGAAGAGGAACACGAAGAAGAAGATGAACATGATGACGGTTCGGGGTATAGCACGGAAGAAGTATATGTTACAGAAGAAGCTGGAGAAGAGTATGTAGACATGGTTTTAGCTCCCCAAGTCACATATGTCTGGGTCGTGGACGCAGGATACGATGTGGATTCAGACGGCGACGAGCTGGTTGATGCACTAGACCCCCATCCTGATGTGGATGAAAGGCTGCTATTTACTGATTCTGATGGCGACACTGTGCCTGATGCTCATGATCTGTGGCCGGACGAAGACGACTACCTCTATATTGAAGATTTCGATGAAAATCACAACGGTGTATTAGACAGCCATGAACAACCATAATCCTCTTCTGGTAGAAAAAGAGCTTAGAAAAGAGATCATGGCCACCGATATATATGTTGGAATCGCCATAGCGGATGTAACAGCCGAGAACATAGCAGATATAAAAGAAGATGTGGAAAAAAGTTTTGCCATTTTCAAAGACTTCGAACAAAGATTTTCCAGATTCTTACCGGATAATGAACTAACAAGGTTTAATGACAGTTCCGGGGAAATTAAAGTTTCCGATGATCTTTATTCCATGTTGCGCTTATCCCTTAAATATTTCAAAAGGACAAAGGGCATTTTTGACCCCTCCATATACTACCCTCTTCTAAAAGAAGGTTATGTTATAAGTAGCCAAAAAGGATTTAACAAAAAAAATATAGACATAAAATATTTAGGAGAGTCAGGTAAATTTTCAAAAATAAAATTTCTGGCAGAAAATACGGTTTACAAACCGGCAGATGTGAAAATTGAACTAGGAGGTATAGGTAAAGGCTATGTTGTACAAAAAGTATCAAATTATCTGCAAGAAAAGTACGCTAACTTTATAGTTGATGCCGGGGGTGATATTTTCTGCTCCGGTGTGAATATTGCTGATAATTTAGACTGCTGGGCAATTGGCATAGAGGATCCTCTTTACCCGGAAAATACTTTGGAAATATTAAAGTTAAAGGATATGGCTGCCGCTACCTCCGGAATAACACGGAAGAATTGGCGTGTGGGAAATGAGAAAAAGCATCACCTCATAGATCCCAAAAGCCAAAAAAGTGCAAAGAACGATCTTTTGACTGTTACTGTTGTGTCCGATAATGTAGTAGAAGCAGATGTAATGGCAAAAAGTATTTTTATTATGGGAGAAGAAGCGGGTTTGGATCATGCCGAAAAGAATGGTGTGGCGGTCTTTATGGTCAAAAAGGATAAAAAAGTTAAAGTTAATAATATAATGGAAAGATATGTTTGGAAAAGCTAAATTATTTATCTATTTTTCAATTCTTACGGTGATCTTCTTCTTTAGCGCGGCTCATGCTCAAGATGTTCTCAAAGACAGTGACCTTGATGGTGTTTCTGATGATAAAGAGTTAAATGTATATAGAACAGATCCCAACAATTCCGATACGGATGGAGATGGTTTTAGCGATCTCCAGGAGATCCTTAATAAGACGGACCCTTTGGACAGCAAATCAACTCCGGTTGAAATTTACTATAAAGAAAATATAAAAGTTTTGGAAAGAAAAGATCCCCTGGCCTGGTACATTTCCAGGATAAGCGGCATAACTGCATTTATACTTTTAACATTTGTTGTTTGTTTTGGTTTGCTGCAGACATCGCGGGCGCTGGTAAAGATTAGGATCATGGGAGTGTTAACGGCTCAGGAAGTACACAGAACCATAGCTTGGGCAGGCCTATTCATGGTCATTTTACATTTTATGGCTCTATTTTTTGATAATTATTTTAAGTTATACATTATCGAACTTATAGTTCCGTTCACGATCCATCGTGACTTTAGATCTGTCTTAGGTTTCGACTACACATACGCCTCCGCATTGGGGATCATCGCCTTTTATACGATAATTCTGTTGATAGCAACGTCCGAGCTGAGAAAAAAAGTTATTTCTATGAAGGCTTGGAGAGCCATCCACTACGCCAGCTTTGCAGGCTATTTGATGTTTTTGGTGCACGGTTATTTATCAGGAACAGATTCCAGAGAACCTTGGATGCGCTGGATATACATAGTTTCAATGACCATGGTGTTCTCGTTCCTTTTAGCCAGAATATTCAAAAAGCGCTTGTTTTTGAAAAGACCGGAAAAAAAGCCTGAACAAAAAGAAGATTCCAAAATATATTAAAGGGTGCAGTTATCCTTGCCAAAGCAAGAAAAATAATGCACCCTTATGATCAATCTAATCAATGGAGAAAGTTAGTTTACCCTGACATCTTGGTTTTGCTAACTTGTGATCTTCACGGAGCTGTTCTTGAGAAGAGAGTATCTCTAGAGGATCTCCTCCGGTTGAACCTAAGGGCATCGAGCCTTCCCAGCAACATTCAAGGCATCGCCCTATCAGGTCTTCGCTCTCGCCACTTAAACCCATAAAAACTGGATCTTCAAGATCATCGTTGAAAGAATCAAATTCTAAACCCATTTCTTCCTCCTTTTATTCTTATTATAGTATTTGGTTGATAAGTATTATAGGTCTAGCAATTTATTTTGGCAAATAGTTCATTTCACAAAGGTAAGCGCTACGCCCCGTTTACCTATACGTCCGGTCCTGCCTATCCTGTGAATATAATCATTGTAAGTGGCCGGCTCATCAAAGTTAATGATATGAGATATATCGGGAATATCTATACCTCTGGCGGCTACATCAGTGGCTACGAGCACATCTATGACGTTTTGCCTAAAAAGAGATATAGCTTTGTTCCTTTGCCCTAAAGACCTGTCTCCGTGTATCACACCGCTTTTATGCCCTCTTCTTTGTAGCTCCCTGGCTAGTGAATCAGCCCCTCTTTTTGTTCGGGAGAAGACCAAAACCTTATCAAATTCGCTTTTGTGCAGAAGTTCGTCAAGTTTGTTTATCTTTTCACCGGTGAATTGGTAACGGATTATATCCTGGTCCACACTAGCCGCTGCGCTTTTCTGCTTGATCTCTATTCGTATCGGGTCTTTGAGTAAAGTTCTGGCAATGCCCTCAGCTTTAGAGTTCATAGTAGCCGAGAAGAACAGGCTTTGTTTTTGCTGTGATAACTTGGAAATTATCAATTCGATGTCATTTATAAAGCCCATATCCAGCATACGGTCGACTTCGTCCAAGACAATATTGTTAAAATCATGCAAATATATCTTTTTGGTTTTATAAAGATCGATCAGTCTTCCCGGTGTGGCCACAACAAATTGAGGCTCTTTCATTAAAAGCCTGATCTGATTACCATATTTTGCCCCGCCCACGATCAGCGCTTGTTGAATAAAAGTTCCTTTGGAAAAGGCTATGATCTCATTTGTGATCTGGTTGGCCAGCTCTCTGGTGGGAACAACTATCAAACATCTTTCTTTAGGGCTTTTTAAAGTCTTTGTCAGCATAGGTAGTAGAAAAGCGGCTGTCTTGCCCGAACCCGTGCTGGCCATGCCCAGAACGTCTCTTCCGGCCATTATGTGAGGTATGGCCTCATATTGTATCTTGGTAGGATTTTTATATTGCCTGCTTCTTACGTTTTCGAAGATCTTGCCATCCAAATTAAAGTGAGCAAAATCAGATCCGGCAACATAAAGGTTCTCTTCTTGGGCGGATTCTCCATTCGATACATATAATCTGGGATTTATGGCAGATCTATCCGTATATTTACCACCGGAACGCCTTCCGCCTTCGGAACGCCTTCGCCCATAATATTTTTTCCTTGAGTAATTCTTTCTATACATATTCGTTTTTGGTAATGTTTGGAAAATAAATGAGGGCTTAAGGTAAGGTGCTTACTCTAACTTTCTCTATATCTTACAGAACACCACGAGGAGTAATATACCATACTTTTAAGTTTTTGGCTTGTCGATAAAGTGATTAGTGATAACATAGTAGTATGTCCTGGTTCATATTTGCCCTCATCTCTGCACTATTTGCTGCCATCACAGCTATTTTGGCTAAGATCGGTGTGGCAGGCATTGACTCTAATTTGGCTACAGCCATTAGGACCGTGGTGATAATGATCTTTGCCTGGACGATCGTGTTTTTCCAAGGCACTTTTCATAGCCTGAGTTCCATTTCCAAGCACACACTGCTGTTTCTTATTTTATCCGGTATCACAACAGGAATTTCCTGGATATTTTATTTTAGAGCCTTGCAGTTGGGAGATGTCTCTAAAGTCGTGCCTATAGATAAGTTAAGCCTAGTTCTAACCGTAGTGTTTGGTGCCTTGTTGTTAAGTGAAAAAGTAACCTTAGCCGTTGTATTAGGAAGTTTATTGATGGCTGTGGGTGCTATTTTAATTGCACTGTAATCTAAAAAAGTTGAAAATAAATGATAGACTAAAAGTTAACATTACGTATGTTCTCCTCGTATCCCTGGGTTTGGCTAACATCCTTTCTGTATTTAGGTATCCTATATTAAATAAGATACAAAGGCTAAGCTATTTTTATCAAATACCACTAGTAGAATTTTCTAATACCACAGTAGTAATTACCGGAATATTTTTCTTATCTATTGCCGGTGGTGTAAAAAGAAAGAATAGAGATGCATGGAAAACCGCAGTTTACTTAACCATAATTTCCGGCATATCTCATTTGGTCAAAGGATTTAATTTCGAAGAGTTAGTACTTACGTTCATAGTTCTTTTACTACTTTTGAACTCGGAGAAAGAGTATAAAAACAGTTCTGAAGATCATAATGTCCTCTCAAACCTGAAAATACTTGCTGGAGATCTTCTTCTGTTCTTATCCTATTCATTCATGGGATTTTTTTTGCTAAAAAGGCATCTTGGAAAGTTAACATTTTTTAACCTACTGAGAAATCTGATATTCGATGTTTTTAATCTGTCATATAAACTAGACATTACTCCCAAAGGTAGGGTCTCATTGTTCTTAAGATCGCTTCCAATTATATTCATCATTATATTTGCTAAATTTTTATTAAAATTATTCGAAAACTATTCTAAAAAAGGAACTAATGCTGGAGCAATTGATACAATGGATGTTTTAAGACGCTACGGAAAGGACACACTGAGTTATTTTTCGACAAGTTTTAAGAAAAAGATCTTTTTAAGCGAAGATATTGATGGTTTTATATCGTATGACATATCAAAAAACATTGCTGTGGCTTCTTCCGACCCGGTATGTACACCCGCAGATGCATTTAGCTTAGCTCAAAAATACAATACTTTTTGGCACGACAGAGGAATATCTACCGCATTTATGAGCATTTCAGGAGAATATTTAGAAATATACAAAAAGCTGGATTATAAAATCATAAAATTGGGAGAAGAGGCTATCGTAAACGTAGAAAATTTTGATCTTGAAAAAGATTATCATGGAAGAAGCGGGTGGAAATTTAAAAGGGCCATACGTACTGTATCGAACGACGATATAGAATTTAATACAGCAAAGATCTCCGAACTTGATGCCGCAACCTATGCTCAAATGGTTAGTCTGAACGAAAGTTGGATCAAGGAATTTGGTGGAGGTAAGGAAAGAGGTTTTACAATGACATTGTCAAGGATACCAAATAACTTAGACCCAGATTGTCTTTTTGCTTTTGCTACCAAGAAAGCTCAGGGAAAAAGTGAGGTTTTGGGATATATGGTATTTGTGCCTATATACAAAGGAGAAGGATACTCTTTAGATGAGATGAGGCGTATAAAACATGCCCCAAATGGTTTGAATGAGTTTTTAATTGTTAAAACTATTTATCATCTTAAGAGCATAGGGCTCAAGTATCTTAGTTTGAACTTCGCTCCCCTATCTGATACTAATGGAGAAAGTACCGGGTTTTTGAAGCAGATAGAAAAAATTATTACTAAAAGGGCAGACAGAGTACTTTACATCAACTCATTATTCAATTTTAATAACAAGTTTCACCCTATATGGAAAAGTAGGTATTTAGCCTTTGAAAAAGTGACAGATCTACCTCAGCTTATTGCTGCTCTTTTAAGTCTTGAGGCTTCGGTAGAACTAGATCTTAACTTACCTAAAAAGTTTCTAGATGCTTTAAAACCATGGAATTAGTAAAAAAAGCTCCGTTTTCTAGCGCATTGTTGTCATTGGTTATCATTCTAAATATCGGCTGTAATACACTTTTTAATACCGAAACTGTAAAAAGTATTATTGATACTTACGGAGTAGTGTTTTCGAAGATAGATCATTCCATAATCTACAGGGCATTCACTATGGTTCTTTTTACAAACGGATGGCTTACTTTTATTGGTGTAATAACAATGTCCTATTTTTTATTCAGGTTCGAAATGTTAAGAGGGACCAAAGAAATAATAGCAATATTTTTTATAACGAACACACTAGGAATGATCTTTGAATATATTATAGTGATGGTATTTCTAAACTTTAGTTATTTTACTGACCTAGCTATGTCAAACGGGGAGTTTGGAGTATTTGCTGCCTATCTTTTTGTAGAACCCAACTTAAAAATAAGGAAGATATCCTTCCTAGCCCTTTCCTTATTCACTTTAGTACTTCTTTTTACACCCTTTTGGGCGGACCAACTAGCACATATCGGAGGTTTCCTAGCCGGCCTATTTTTGTACAGAACATTTTTTAAGCAATCTAACTACTCTCTTTTAAGGTGATCTCAATATCAAGTGTTTTATCTTCATTCCATCTATAAACCGAGGCCTTTACCTTATCCCCCACCCTTTTTGCATTGATAAGCTTTATGAGGTCTTCATCCACGACTTTTTTACCATCAAATTCGACAATAATATCACCCACTTGGATGCCGGCGTCTTCTGCGCTGGAGCCGGGCATTACCTCCACAATGTAAGCGCCTCTGGGGATTTCGTTTTTTATGGCCGCCTGTTCCGAGACCATGCTATACCTGACACCAAGAAAAGCTCTTTCGAACTTTCCTGTGCTGTTGAAATTATCCAAAGCCTCCTTAATGACATTTATGGGGATGGCAAAGCCTATATTTTCCGCGTTTCTTGAGACAGCTACATTTACCCCTATGACCTCTCCGCACTTGTTAAGTAAGGGACCGCCGGAATTACCGGGATTTATAGCGGCGTCGGTTTGAATAATGTCGTCTAGAGATTCCACAGACTGTCCAAGGCCATCACTGGTGGTTATGCCCCTGCCCAGGCCTGAGATGACACCGGTAGTAACAGTTTGTCTGAATTCTCCTAAAGCAGTGCCAATAGCAATGACCTCGTCCCCCACTCTATTTTGATCAGAATCTCCCAGCACTATTTGGTCTACACTAAAGTCTTTGACCTGCAGAATAGCCACATCATTGGCCGGATCTCTGTAGATCTTGGTGACTTCGTATTCATTATTGTCTTTATCGATGACCTTATATTCTGCCGTTAGATCAGCCACCACATGCTTGTTGGTAATAACGAACCTGTCTTCACCTACTACAAAACCTGTTCCTATATCTTGTTGGATCTCCTCGTATTCAGTAGGAGTGCCGGGTCTGAGATTAAAGAAATTAAAAAGGCCGAAAGGTTGCTGAGGATTAACCTTAGGTTCCAGTTTTTTAATAGAAACGGTGACTACGGAATTAGAGACTTTTTCTGTAATGTTAGCTACACTTTCATTACAACTTGAGAGGTCAAGATAGTCTGATCTGGAAGATTCCCGGTAAGAGCTGTTGTTATTGTTCGAAAAATACTTATCAAATATGCCTAAAGAATGATTCCTTTCCAGAATAACACCGGTGGCTATGGAGGCAATAACTATCACAAAGGATGAAAACAGAGATATCAACCATATAAAAAGTATCCTAGTTTTGAATATTTTAGAAAATATAGACATGTTCTTTTTGATTAAAGACTGTCAGCGTTTTGGTGACTGGCGAATCAACTATGCTAATCTAGCAGACTGAGGGTCTGTTTGTCAAGAATGGTAAGTAGACTAGAGGTTCAACCACGTGATGGAAAATTGCAAAACAGTGGCAAAAGAAACCCAAGC
>CAYSWS010000015.1:0-12161 GCA_964434935.1 uncultured Candidatus Saccharibacteria bacterium | reverse complement strand
GAGACCAAAGCACAAACAAATGATCCCCATAAAATATCGATCACTACCACAGCAAATGGCCAGTTCTTCAAAGTGGCAAAATTTGTAAGATCGTAAGTGGCGTAGGTGAAAAAGCCAAAAAGTGCCCCCAAGATCAGGGCCGTCTTGAAAGAATCTTTATGCAAGGCAGGATCTATGGAAAATATAATAAGCCCCACTGTAAATAATAAGTAAAAGATCAAAGCGGCTAAAAGATTAGGCTTATCCGTCATAAGATGCCCGATGTATTTTTTATACACAGCTTGAGACGTCAAATTGAGCCAAATGAGATCGATAAATAAGAAAACAGGCGCAGTTATTAAGTAAGTTACTAAAAATTTGGGCATGGCCACATTATACAGGATAAACTTAAACTTAATTACATTGATTTATAAGACTGCTACAATAAAACCATGAGTTTTGAGAAATACACTGCCCTTTCTCCCGACGAAACTCTGCAAGAGCTTGACGTAACTTTGGAGAAAGGTCAAAGTCAGCACGAGGTAAAGAAATTACTGGAAATTTACGGTGAGAACAATCTAAAAAAGGATGAAGTAAGTTGGTACCACATTCTTATTCGACAATTTAAGTCCGCTTTTGTTTACATCCTTCTGGCCGCTACGGCGCTAATGTTCATATTAAGACAGTACATAGACGGATTATTTATTATTGTTTTTGTCATTTTGAACGTTCTGCTCGGGTTTTTTCAGGAATTTAAATCAGAGCAAACCACCAAACTTCTTAGAAAGTACACGAATAAAAGAGCTACAGTCATCCGTGACAGCCAGGAAGCTGTCATTGATGCTACGGAGCTTGTTCCCGGAGATATAGTCCTCGTAGAGACCGGAGATATTGTACCGGCAGACCTGCGTTTGGTTAGTGTGAACTCACTTTTGATAGATGAATCAACCTTGACCGGTGAATCGTCCGAGGTGAGAAAACAGACCGATCTACTTAGCGAAGTGCACAAAGATGTTTACAAAGCCCTGAACGTAGCTTTTTCCGGCACAACCGTGGTCGAAGGCAAGGGTGTTGGTGTGGTGGTGGCCACAGGAGCAGAGACCCAGTTTGGAAAAATCGCCAAACTTACAACAGAAAAAGATGAGACCAGTGCTTTTGAAAGGCAGATCAATAAATTTAGCAAGTTCATTTTATATTTGATATTGGTTACCTTAATGCTGGTTTTCACCGTGCATGTTTTTTTTAAAGGCACATTATCGATCTTTGATCTCTTATTGTTCTCGATAGCTTTAGCGGTGAGTGTCATTCCTGAAGCCATGCCGCTGGTGACCACCTTTTCTCTATCTTTGGGAGCATCAAAATTAGCTAAGAAAAAGGTGGTGGTAAAAAGACTTTCCGCCATTGAAGATCTAGGCGGTATCCAGATCTTGTGTACGGATAAAACAGGTACTATAACAGAAAATAAACCTGTGGTTACGGAAATATATTCTGATGACCACGAAGAAACCCTGCATTTAGGTCTTTTAGGAGCCTCATCCCTTGACGAAAAAGGAAATCCAAACAATTCTTTTGACATTGCCTTAATAAATAAAATTGGTACCAAATATAGGAATCAGCTAAAAGATACGGAAAGACTTTTTGAGATACCTTTTAATCCTAATCGAAGAAGAAACAGCGCCCTTGTGGCCTTTGGTGAAGATAAAGAACTGATCGTCAGAGGTGCCCTTGAGGCGGTGCTGCCGTACATCGAAAATCTATCTCAGGAAAAAAAGAACGAAATTATGACTTGGGCAAAAAAAGAAGGCGAAAAAGGCAGAAGGACCATTACTGTAGCCAAGAAGTCGTTTGCAGGTGGTGAGTATCAAGTTTCAGAAGAAGAGCACGGCTTGAGCTTTGCCGGAGTCATCTCGTTCGAAGACCCCATTAAAAAGACTACCTATGATGCTATTAAAAAAGCTAATGATCTTGGTGTAACAACAAAGATAATCACAGGCGATAGTGTAGAAGTAGCTGCTGCGGTAGGAGTAGAGGTGGGAATTGCCGAGGATCTTTCAGACGTCATAAAAGGAGAGGATTTTGACGCCTTACCCAAGCAGAAGCAGTTAGAAGTGGCCACAAAGATCAATGTCTTTGCCAGAATGTCACCGGAGCAAAAATATAATTTAATAAAACTGCTGCAAGAAGATTATGAAGTTGGTTTCTTAGGCGAAGGTATCAATGATGGTCCGGCACTTAAAGCTGCCGGGGTTTCCATTGTGGTTGATAATGCTTCCGACGTTTCCAGAGACGTGGCTGATATCATTCTGCTTAAACACGATCTCAAAGTCATCATTGACGGCATTGAGCTTGGACGAATGACCTTTGTTAATGTCACTAATTATGTGAAGGCTACCCTAGCTTCTAACTTTGGCAATTTCTATGCCATGGTGTTTGTTACGCTTCTCATAGACTATCTGCCTATGCTGCCGGTGCAGATCTTACTGGTAAATCTTCTCTCCGATTTTCCCATGATCTCCATAGCCACGGATAATGTGGACCGGAAAGATATCCATAACCCAAAGACATATGCCATGAAGGAAATGCTCCTTTTAGCCACCGTATTGGGTTTAGTAAGCACAGCCTTTGATTTTATGATGTTCGGCATATTTAAAAATTACGGAGAGAGCGGTTTACAAACTTATTGGTTCATTGGAAGTATATTAACAGAGCTCATACTTATCTATTCGATAAGAACTAAGGACTGGTTCTTTAAAGTAAAGAATCTTCCCTCAATGCCCATATTTTTCCTAACTATCGCGGCGGCCATCATTACAATTGTTGTCCCCTTTACCACCTTCGGTGCTGAAGTCTTCAGTTTCATCGTACCTAAGTATAGAGTGTTGCTATTGATCTTTGGTATTGTGGTGGGATATTTTGCCAGCACTGAAATTGTAAAGAGGTTGTATTATAAGTATCTGGCGGTTTCTACGTAGAAATCAGTAGAAGTTATACTTTGTAAAAAAGCATTTTTTCTCTCTTATGCAATAAATGCAATTTCATAAAGGTAAAAGTGTTCGAAATGACAACCGTGCCCTTGTTGGCCTCTTTTAAGATCTTATTCTCAACTCGTTCCATCATGCCTGATATTCCATATATATAGATTGCATCACAACTATTCAGCTCAGCGTTAAAAAGCGAGGCATACCTAATTGATATAAATTTACCTTTTTTAGACAATTTTTTATGAAACAAGGAAATGAGATATAAAAAAGGATTATTTTCATAACCCGTAACGTGCAGATCTTTGCCGGCTAAATTTAACAACAAATTACCGTCTCCGCTGCCCAGGTCAACCAGTGTTCTTACATTGTGGTTACTAAGTTCCTCTTTAATGATGGAAACATCTTTTCTTCTTGTGTGCACAAAAGGGGCAGTGTGGTCGATAGCGTTTAAAAAACCTAAAAAAAATGTAGATACAAACGCTACCGTGATCATTAAAATAAGTGAATTTAAAAACATAAACAAGTTAGATTATATTCTAAAACTGAATGCTTGACATGTATTCGAATGAGTGTATATTGTTCTCCACGTCTCTCTTCCAAAGAAACGTAACGAGTCCAGCAACGAGGCAACTCAATGCCACTCCCAGAGAACTAACGGTGACTTCGGTTACCCACGGTAATCTTTGGAACTGAACACTAAGGTAAAGGAAAAATATTGCTGTTAAATGCAATACGATCCCTACTAGAAGCGAAAGCTCCTACTCCCTTAAGATCAGTTGTTACACCTCGAGGATAGTTTTTATAGTCACGGAGCGCCTTAATAAGCACCCTCCTCAGAAAACTACATAACATAACCGCAAGGTTATCTTATGAAAGCTCTGGACCTGGACCAGCCAAATCAGCTGAATCCATTTGTGACAACCCATGAAGGATAAAAGCGAAAGTCGTAGATAGCCTAGAGGCAACTCAGAGCTACCTTCAACAGAGTAAAATCTGCTGAATCTAAGGACCTAAGGTAAAGGAAAAATATCGCTGCTAAAAGCTGCAATATCATCCCTACTAGGAACGAAAGTTTCTAACCCCTTAACCCTAGATATGACGACCGACAGGATAAAAATAAGACGAGGGAAACAGAGCTAGTTTCGAAGAATGTATACGGATTATGGGAACAAGATGACTGCGCAAGCACTCACCCCCAAAATTTGTACACGTTCCCGAAGCTAGCTTTACCCTTTTTTAACGCTTTATCAAACCTCCATTATTTGTTATAAATTGTTGGTATGAATGACACAGCTGTAATAATTGACGGAAAAAAGATGGCCGAGGAAATCCTTAAAGACATTAAACTTAAGACCGCCAACATAAAGGTACCCCCTACACTGGCCATAATTCTTGTTGGCAACGATCCGGCTTCCGAGATATATGTAAAAGTAAAGAAGAGAGCTTGCCAAAAAGTAGGTATTTTTTGCCAAGTTCATTCTTTTGACGAAAAAATATCTGAAAGTGATGTTGTCGATCTGATCAAAATTTTGAATGCTAATAAAAATGTTGCGGGAATCATCGTTCAGCTACCGCTGCCGGACGGTTTCAACACAGATCATATAATAAATGCCATAGCCGTGAACAAAGATGTAGACGGTCTTACAGAGAAAAATGTAAAATTCATACCGGCAACGGCCAAGGCGGTGTTGAAGATAATTGAGTCGTTTGGCATAGTATTAAAAGGTAAAAAAGTTACGGTGATTGGTAGATCAAAACTTGTCGGCAAACCTGTAGCAGAACTATTAAGTAAATACGGTTGTGAGATAGCGGTTTGCCATTCGAAAACAGTTGATCTAGGCACAGAGACAAGAAAGGCTGATATTATAGTCTCCGCAGTGGGAAAAAGGGACCTGGTTACCAAAGATATGGTGAAAAAGGGTGCCATTATAATTGATATAGGAATCACCAGAGACGATGGAAAATTATACGGAGACGTTAGCTACGATGTAAGAAACGTTGCCGGATATATCACACCTGTGCCCGGAGGTGTTGGACCTCTCACTGTGGCTTGTTTACTGGAGAATGTGGTTGAGAGCTCTCCGCGCTTTTGAATTAGTTGAAAGTGTATAATTAGCCCATGAAAAAATCATTACTTCTATTTATATCATTGATCATACTTGGCTTAGTAGCCTACACAGTAGCGAAAAAAGCTGAAATGGGTAAAGGTTCGGTTGCAGAAGAGAGCAAAGAAATTTCTCATGATGAAACTAGCGACTCCAATGCTCAAGTCGCTAATCCCGCCTCCGTCTTTTGTGAAGAAAATGGCGGTACTCTTGAGATGATCACTGGGACCGACGGCAGCCAGTTCGGGCTGTGCCATATTCAAGACTATGCTTGTGAAGAGTGGGCTTTTTACCGAGGGGAGTGCGATGTTGAGGGCGATGCTCTTAAGGTGAGGCAGGAGTTGATTGCAAAAGGCCTAGATCTTGATAAAAGCAAGGTTGTTATCAAAAAGCACCTTGGAAAATATATCGAAGGTTCGGTAGCTCCTATTGATTCATTGGGTGGCGGAGGCTATTTTTTTGCCGTTAAAGAAGGGGATAATGTAAAAGTACTAGCGGACGGTAACGGGGTCATCTTGTGCAGTTCTTTTGCCGACTATCCTAATTTTTCAAGTTATTTAGTGCCGGAATGTTATGACGAAGTAACAAGGCAGAGCGTAATAAGATAGATCACAATACGGTGTATTTACCAGGTTTAGATAGTTAGATAAAATAGTAAATTAGTTACTACCTTTTGGTAGACTCTCGCAAGCGATACCGTCTTTATCCCCATCAAGCCTGTTTAGATCATTTCCCAAGCCACCAACTTTTTCAAAGAAAGCTTGAGCGCTCGGCTGAGTGGCAAAATCATCGCAATTGTATTGGTCAGCACCTTTACCCGTTGTACTATCCGTAGTTGTGTTGCCAAAAACATCAAACAGAACATTCCCTGACGCATCCCGGGTTACTTTTGATTGTTCGAATGACCTTGTCTTGAACAACTGCCCAAGGTCCCAATCGTTGTTTGATACTTCTAATCCCAGGGCTGCCAGCAGAGCAATAAAAGCTACTACCAAGGCAATTCGAGCCTTTTCCCAAAAAATAAATAGCACTGCCACTACTGCCATAAGGAATAATATTACCCCCAATCTTACTTTCTTATTTCCACGAATATTTTTCTTAGGGGCTTTCTCTTCTGCTTTAGGGGGTTCTACATTTATATCCATAGATTTATTATACATAAATTATTTGGCATAATCGCCTATCTTAATCTGTATATAATATTTCCATAAAGCAACAAGATATCACTGTTTTTTACGTTGTTTTGATGGTAAGACTTTTTGAAACTTATTTTTAAGCTCCTCAACCGTGCCTTCGTTTTCTATAATGATATCAGCCATGCTCAAGCACGCCTGTACTTGTTGACCATATTCGCCCTCACCCTCTCCCCTATCTCTTTTCTCTAATCTATCAAACTCTGCTCTGGTTTTAGGATCTGAGGGCCTATTTCTTTGTTTGATCAACTTGAATCTTGTATCTGGACTGGCGGTTATACCAAGCAAAATAAAATCGTCTAAGTTTTGGCGCAAAAAAATAACTTCTTTCGGATTACGAACACCATCAACAACAGCCAGCGGAATTTTACACTTCTTAATTATGTCAACAAGTCTTTGTGACAAAACATAAGCACCATGCTTTTCTCTTAGGTCATTGCCAACATCCTGAAGAGTATTTCTGGTTTCTTTTATGCCTCTTGTTTTGAGCTCTTCCCTAATTACATCAGAGTACTTAAAACTTTTATAACCCATCTCTTGCAATAGTTTTACTATTGTGCCCTTTCCGCTGCCCATGGGTCCGGTGAGTCCAATTACTTTAGTCATTAAATTACTTTAGCAGTTTATATTAAAGTTATGAAGTTTTAGCAAATATAGACAAAGTGATTGTTTTGGCTGATCGTCTGGCTACAAATTAGAGATTTTAAGCTAATGAATAATTTAAATTTATATAAGGGATATAGCAGAGTAAGATGTGGTAAATATGCAAATTGAGAATCTGACATTGTTTCTTATTACCGGATCTTTTGCATTATAATTAAATGGTGAAATTTCTAAAAATTTTTGCCATCTTGTCTTTACCTTTCTTTTACCTACTTTTTTCTTATGTGAGATTTTACCACTACATAGGTTACAAAGATTTAGAAAGTCCCTATAGTAAAGATCCTTTGGTAATCGAGAACGATCAGGGGGAAGGCTCCGCCTCATACATTGCTCTAGGAGACAGCTTGAGCGCAGGCGTTGGAAGTACAAAAATTTCCGATACGTTTGTATACATTTATGCACTGGGTCTTTTGGACAAATACAAAAAAGTGAATTTAACAAACTTGGCGCAACCTGGCGGGACGACTGCTGACGTCATTAATAACCAACTTCCGGAAACAATTGAACAAGATCCGGAGTATATTACATTGTTGATCGGCACGAATGATATACACAATAAACGATCAGTAAATAAATTTTATGAAAATTACTTTTATATTCTTAATGAATTACTTACTAAAACACACGCTCGGATTACTGTACTAAACATTCCTTACCTAGGTTCAAGCAAAGTAGTTTACCAGCCATTTGGCTTCTTGCTTAATTACAGAACAAAAAAGTTTAACGAAACTATTAAAGATGTAGTTAATAATATTGGATATAAAGAACGTATTAAACTAATAGATCTTTATGACAGCACTTATTTACTTTCTAGATACGACCCAAATTATTATTCTTCTGATGAATTTCATCCATCGAACAAAGGCTATGTTATTTGGGGAAATATAATTAATGAATATTAGCTACCCTGATTCATACTTTCAAACTGCTCTTTTCTTAACTTTTTTAATTCCGGCATTGATCTTAACTGCTAAAAAGGATCCAAATCCTCATGTTATGAATCATTCGCATACTAATGAGCTAAAAGGCATGGCTATATTAATGGTCATTTTTTCTCACATAGGTTACTTTCTATTTTCGGATCATAAAACTCTATATCCTCTTTCTGTAGCCGGGGGTGTAGGAGTTAATATTTTTTTGTTTTTATCCGGATTCGGTCTATCTAGATCAGAGAATAGGTTAAAAAAGACAGTACTAGAATTTTATAAAAGGAGACTAAAGAGTATCTTTGTCCCCATGTGGGTTGTTCTTATAACGTTCTTAATATTAGATCATTACTTACTTAGCAGGAGTTATAGTTTGTTAACAATCTTACAGAATATACTGGGGTTCTTTCCCGATTCCAGTATTGATGCATCGATCAATTCACCTTTGTGGTACTTTACTTTGATACTCTTTTATTATTTGCTCTTTCCTTTGGTGTATAGAAAAGAAAAACCAGTTATTTCCGCGATATTAGTACTATTACTTGGATATGTTATGGTTAACATTAGTTTACCTGTAACTAAAGATGTCCTTAAACTATACAAACTCCACTTATTTGCCTTTCCATTTGGCATTCTGTTTGCTTACGTATTTAATAATAAGCATGCATTAGAGCTAAAGAATAAGATAAAGATAATGAAATTTGGTGCACATAAGGTCACTCTTTTACGATTTTTACTAATATTCTTACTCACCATAATATTTGCTTATACTTCCATAAATTCGGATGTGGGTGAAAAAATAATTTCGGAGGCATTGATGAGCATGATCACTATGGCATCTCTAGTATCGATCATTCTCTTAATGAAAATTCAATCAAATCTATTAATTATCCTGGGTAAATATTCGTACGAAATTTATTTGATCCAATGGCCGTTAATGTACAGATATGATCTTTTTTATAAATATACACCGCCCTTTTTAGGAACATTGCTTTACATAGCAGTTTTTTTGCTCATCGGATTTATAATGAAAATTGTTATACGTAAGGCTATAAAACCTATTTCCTAAGCTAACCTGCATTATTTTATAGATTATACAAATCCATTGTAGACATCGTTTTTTTATTGATATTCTCATTTATTTAACAACCATCTATTGACAAGTACTACAACACAATGTAGCATTGTAAGTATGACAACAACTAATAATAATCATAAACAAAGAATAACCATTTTTATGGATCCCGCTATTGCTAAGCACGCAAAGGCAGAAGCAGTAATTGAAGAAATTACTTTAACGGAACTTGTAGAAAACGCCTTACTTAACTATCTACCAAAAGAAACAGTAATTAAGAAGGTTAATATCAGAGAACCCACTGTCCGGCATTCTTAAAGCCCACTATGGCTTCTAGTTAAGGGGATCTTAATAATTATTTCGGATTTAAAAGAAGGTGATAAAAAATGACAGAAACAATAAAAGAAACGGTGACCACTCAGGGCGATGCCTCAAAAACAGTATTAGATAATCCTACTGGCAACGAAAGTAAGCCGGTTATGGCTACTCAAGTCAAAACCGCAGCCACTAGTTCTCAAACGATAGAATATTTGATCTATTTTTTCTTTGGTTTACTAGATGTACTTTTAGCTTTCCGTATTGTGTTTAAATTGGCAGGGGCCAGTAGCACAAGTGCTTTTGTAGGGTTTATCTATGGTATAACCGGGTTATTTATTCTTCCATTTGAAGGAATATTTAGCAGAGGTATTTCGAAGGGATTAGAAACGTCTTCAGTACTTGAGCCGGCGGCATTAGTAGGTTTAGTTGTTTACATTTTTCTCGCTTGGGGAATTGTTAAACTAGTTAGGATCTTTTCGGGTGAACAGCAAGCAGATTAGTTTTATTGCTGAGTTATTTTTGTAGGTATTTATTTAGGAGGTGATGATTGTGAGTATTGTATATTGGATCGTATTTGGATTAATTACCGGAGGCATTGCTAATTTTATTGCACCCAGTTCTCATGGTGGGATCATAGGATCAATAATTTTAGGAATAATCGGCGCCGTAGTAGGCGGCTATCTGGGACAAAAGTTTTTTGGTGTGGATGTTACGGGATTCAACTTAATGTCTTTCGTGGTTGCTGTAGCAGGAGCGTTGCTCGTCTTGTTTATTGCAAGGTTATTTTAATAGATCTTGAGAATAAATAATTGGCAGGGCAAAGTATATAAGAAAAGTAAAATATTCTACGAATATACTAGAATAACCTTGTCTTATATTACTTTTATCTCAGTTTTATAAATTAAATTATTTTTCCGGATCAGAATCTATAAATTTGCAAAATCTGCTTTCGTCGTTGTCTTCATAAAGAAAAGTGAGTTTTTTATCTTCAAAGATCTTATAGAATTCGAACCATGTAATTGGTATAAGTTCATCTTCTAAGCTATCGAATTTAATTCGTATTAAGTCTTTAGTGCCCTTGATCTTTGCAGGAACACCGTCTCTGTTCTTCACCCAGTTTTCAATCTTATTTCCGTCTTGTGTCTTTTTCATTTGTTCAAGCCTATCACATGTTATAGGTCATATGAAGCAATAGGTACTGTAGTGTGCGGCTGGCAGCACTATACGTTATCTGAACATTTTGACAAAGCACCTCCGTGTGCTATTATGAATATATATTCAATATAATTTATAAAAGGGGGTGATTGGAATGCCTTTTAAAAATGCAACAGGTCCTCAAGGACAAGGTCCAATGACTGGTAGAGGTTTTGGTCCCTGTGGTGACAGTATGGGTATGGAAAGAAGAAAAGGTTTTGGTAGGAGAAGAGGTTTTAGGTCTTGGTTTGCTTACTTAAGCAAAGATCAAGTAAAAGAAGAATTAGATTCCTATAAGAAAAACTTAGAAGTAGAGTTAGAACAGGTCAAAACAGAACAAAAGAAGCTCGAGGAAGAAAAATAAAAGCGACTTCCTACATGTGCTTTTTAAAAACACAGATGGAGCTCACCCATAGTGCTAATTTTAGTAAAATATATGCCAAGGCCAAAAGTACACAGATACTTACAATTTAATCCCAAAGTCGACTACTTTAAACCAAGAGGCATCCCCATGAGGAAACTTGAAGATGTTGAGCTTTTATCCGATGAAATCGAAGCAATAAAGCTATACTTAGTAGACGGGTTGGATCAGACAAAATCTGCTGAAAAAATGCATATTTCGCAGCCTACCTTTGCAAGAACTATAGATTCAGCGATAAAAAAGGTAGCGGATGCGCTAATAAATGGTAAAGCTATTAAAATTGATAAAATGTAGGAGTAGAACTATTAACGTGAATATTAGAAACCTGCTAAAAATAGCGCCTTTAGTTTTATGACCAGTATTTTTAGTATCATTTAACAAAGCAAAAGTACAGAAAGAAGGTCTTCAAATAGTTACCACCTAAAATAGAAAACTGGTGTACAAACAGCGATTACCAATATAATTTGGATTATAAAAATTGGAAAAGCTTCTTTTCTCTCTTTGGGTAGCCATTTTACAGAAAAATACAAGACAATTATAGCTTCTAAAGGTAACCATAGTTGAAATAAATGAGCACCTAAACCCTCGTCGCCTGTTGGATCTGCATGAAGTATATTTAAAAGATAAAAACTCTCTAGAACCAGCATGGCTAAGGACAATGCTATAGGAATCCAGGAACTGGGTTTTCTTATGAGAGATAGTGTCATAAAGTTAATTTAGTAGTAGCAGAAATAGTTGATTTGGCTGAGTATGATCTTACTTTTTAATTCTCTCAGTTACCCAACCTAATGTTGATCCAATAGCAAACCAGAAAATAAGAGCAAAAAGTAAATTCATTATATAGCTATTAGAAAAGGTGTAACAACAAGTTTCAAAGATCTCTTCAAAAAATATAGAGGGAATAATTAGCCAAATAAGAACGCTAATTTTACCAAGAGATAAAACAAATAAAATAATTCCTAGCACTATTAACACTGGAAACACCATTATCCCGGATATTAACCAGTTTGGTAATTTTTTTATATCCATATTTATGAACATATTATATCATTACAGCACTCTATGTAAGGTAAGTGCATAAGCTTATGATCAAATCATCTTTTAATGAATATTCTGAAGTATATAAGGATATGTGTTTAATACTGTGCGCAGTTTCTACAGGATAACTGGCTGGCCGTTTGGCACCAGGTTAGAAATTATTCTCTCTTTGAAAAACCCACAATAAAAAATCCTAGTCCAGACAAAATTGAAGCGATATCGTAGGTCCTTACCATTCCATCATCCATAATATTTAGAATTCCGTTCA
>CAYSWS010000014.1:3930-27164 GCA_964434935.1 uncultured Candidatus Saccharibacteria bacterium | reverse complement strand
TCATCCAGGCTGATCCTGGTCTGTTCACCGGAGGCCATGTCCTTGATGGCAATAGCATTATTTTGGAATTCGTCAGCGCCCACAATACCCACGTAAGGAATGCCCATCTTATTGGCAAAATCCAATTTTTTACTTAACTTGTCGTCTTTGGTGTAGACCTCAGTAGGTACACCGGCAGATCTGGTCCTGGTAGCAAGGGCGAAGCATTTTTCCACAGGCACATCAACAGCGGCGATCAAAAACTTTGTAGGTGTGTTGCGGTCCTTTTTAATGAGATCGAGCTGATTTAATTGATCGAACAATCTGGTCAAGCCAATTGACACTCCCACGCCGGGCAGTTGTTGTTTGGTGAAATAACCGGCCAGGTCATCGTATCTGCCGCCGCCGCACACGGAACCCAGGTCCGGGTAATCTGTAAGTACAGTTTCATAGACGGTGCCGGTGTAATAATCAAGTCCTCTTGCCACTGCGGGTTTTATTTCCCAGCTGCTTTCCGGAATTTCCATGCTTTTAACATAGGAGGCCACGTTTCCCAGCTCCTCTAAACCTTGTTCGAACTCCTTACCGCTCACCCCGGCCTCTCTTAGCAACTTTAGGACCTCGTCATTGCCACCGGAAATGGAAATAAAACTTAAGATCTTGCCAATTTTCATTTCCTCTATCTTCATAGCCCTCAACTGAGCCTCCAGCTGTTGTGTACCGTCTCTCTCAACCTTATCAATGGCGCGAATGATCTCCTGCGCCATATCACCCAACCCTAAGAATTCGAGCAAACCGGAAAGTAACTTCCTATTATTTATGTAAATTTTAAAATCTCCCACACCCAAATTCTTAAAGACAAAATAAATTGCAGCCAAAATTTCCGCATCGTTGATAAGACCAAGTTTCTCTTTATCGATAATATCTATGTCGCACTGATAAAATTCCCTGAAACGGCCTTTTTGCGGTTTCTCGCCACGGTAAACCTTGCCTATTTGATATCTCTTAAAGGGAAACGTGAGTTGTTTGTAATATTGGGCCACATATCTGGCTAGAGGGACAGTGAGATCAAAGCGCAGAGCCAGCTGCGTGTCTCCCTTTTGCACTTCGTAGATTTGCTTTTCCGTATCACCACCGGACTTAGCCAGCAGGATCTCTGATTTTTCGATAATAGGTGTGTCCATGGGCGAAAACCCGAATAATTCAAAACTTTCCCTGATTTTGGCCACAAATTCATTGAAAGCTAACTGTTCGTTGGTTTGTAGCTCCATAAATCCGGGCAAAATGGATGGTTTTATAAATTTTTTGAAGGCCATAGGCATATTATAGAGGAATTTAGGTCATTAAAATACTTTTTCCAAAAACTTATGTATAATAAAAATGGTGGATAACCTGATAAAAGTACTAAAAATTATCTTCTTATCGATTGGTATTGTGGTTGGTTTGGCTATGCTAGTAGGTTTATACTTTGTTTTCCAGGGTATTAAATCAGGAGATCTTAGTGGTTACGTGCAAAAAACCGCCGTTGAGAATGTTATCGACAAAGAGAACCTTAGTCCCACGCAGCAGCAACTTTTGGATTCAGGCGATGTGGATGGACTGGTAGAGGATCTGCAGCAAAATGTCACACCGGAACAGGTCGATTGCGCCGTACAAGCCGTTGGAGAGAAGAGAGCCAGAGAACTCATGGTGACGCAAGACCCCTCTCCTCAGGAGATTTTTATACTATCCAAGTGTTTGTAATATTCGTATCAAATCTGTTATTGTAACTACTAGAATTATTCCAATCCAAATCATAAGGAAAAGGAGAATGAGATGACCAACTTAAGCGATGTTAAAAGGGGATTAACAGTAATTTCTGGTTGTAAAAGCTCCGGCAAGACGGAAATGATCATCAAGATCGTGCGGCAGGCAAAATACGCCAAAGCTAGGGTAATGCTTTTTGCACCGTATCTTGAAGAGCTGTTCCAAGGAAACATGGTAGTTACGCACGACGGTACGGAAAGAGCCGCTACAATGGTTGACCCCAACAACCCGCGCGAGATCCTGAATGTAGTGGACAGCAGTACGGATATTGTTTGCATAGATGAAGCTCAGTTCATGGGACCGGCTTTGGTGGAGTGCTGTCTTAGCCTATTGGATAGGGGAGTGAGCGTAGTGGTAGCCGGCTTAAATCTTGATTTTAAGGCTGAGCCTTTTGGCCCCATGCCGGAATTACTAGCCTATGCTGACACTGTTGTTCCCACACATGCAGTTTGTAAGATGTGCGGAAGTGAATTTGCTACCAGAACACAAAGGTTGGTTGATGGATGGCCGGCTGGCAAGGAGACCCCCTTGATCATGGTGGGAGACAAAGTGACCTACGAGGCTCGATGCCGATCATGTTATGTACGTCCACTGTAAGCACCCGCAAGGGTATTCGAAAACCATCTCGAGTACCCTTTTTCTTTTATG
Organism: uncultured Candidatus Saccharibacteria bacterium; assembly: GCA_964434935.1. Lineage (GTDB taxonomy): Bacteria > Patescibacteriota > WWE3 > UBA101185 > UBA10185 > CAYSWS01. The sequence continues at coordinate 24,731 of CAYSWS010000014.1, read as the reverse complement.
GGCAAAAAAAGACACACCCATCGGATTTTTCAATCCAGACGACTGTGTCTTAGTCAACTCTCTCTCTCTTAACAAAACATCACCTTGAAACAAACAAGATGAGGTCAGACCAGGCGTAACCCGTTTCCGTTCTTTTGATGCCTAAGATCGAGATGGAATCTTCCGGCCATCCGTAGGAAACAAGGGCAAAGGAAGCCTCACGTGGGGTAGCATAAAGTTCGTGAGCTATGGACCTGCCTTCGTCTGTAATGTCCAAGATGACATTCAAGTCCTCCAACTCGTTTCTTAGACGCTCCATAGCCTCTTCTTTGCTCAATGTGGCATAGGATGTGCCATAGGGTGCGATGTTGAAGGGGACGGCTATCAAATTTTCGATAGATCCAAAATCCTTTTCTTCGACCGCAGCCTTTAATTTGGCTAGGAAGTCTGCCAAGCTGGGATCTTCGGCAGCGGCTTCTTCTATGCTTTCATACGCCATCAGTGTTGGTGGTGTCTCCGGTGTAAGGATCGGTATTTCCGGGGTTTGCAATAGCGAGTCTTGCGGTAAAGCCGCTCTGTCCAAAGATCCGCTTTGGGCTTGCCCGCTGTAGCTTTTTCTTTGGAAATAACAAGTGAAAAAGCTTACTCCAGGCTTGTCGCACCAGAACGGTTCAATGATACCAATCAGAAAAGTGATTACCCCTACAGCTAGAAATAGAGCTACGAGTGATATGATTATCAACTTTCTGGATTCCGACATGGTAGGAACCTCCCATTTATAATTTCCAAAGTTGTGAGCATTATAGGTTATATTACTTTTTATTTCAAGTTACATAAAATATGGAGGTATGGTCTGCTTATATGCAAGCAAGGACTCATACCTCCAAAGGCAGCTCATTCTATCGGTTCTATGTGATAGTTTTCATTCTCTCCTTCTCCTACCCAAAATCCTGAGTAATTATCAAATTCGATTTCCCACCAGACAAAACCATCTGCGCACTCCGGACCACCGATGACTTGAAATTCTTTTCCAAGTTGCAGCAATCTAAATACAGCCGCAGAAGACGATGGGGCAACGCGCACCCTTACTTTTCTGGGGTCACCATATGTCACACGGCCTCCAATGCCTACTCGCATTCTTGTGGGCATAGCGTCGGGACAAAAGCTGATCTCTGTTGGAGTTACCACTGGGGTAACATCCGGAGTGGGAGTAGCTGGTGGCGTGCTCAGATCTTCTCCTGAAGGTGTGGGAGTTCTGGCGGGGATAAGACCTTCCGGCCATTTGTGATAAACCAAACCATCTTCATCCACAATCTCTACGGAGGCTACCTTAACCACAACCATACCGTTTGTCGCCGCGTAAGTTAGGTCCTCTTCTTTCATTTGCACGACTCGAGGAGAATCGAACATCTCGCCATCATCAAAGGGTGCATAACGATCAGGCAGGAAGCGGTATCCCTGATAGTGTTGAGGAAACTCAAACTGCACACCTATCCGTAGAAAGATGTCCAGGCTAGTAGCGGCATACCTTAGTTGTTCAGCACCGGCGGCATCCATAACAGCCGAGAATGTCAAATTTCCTAATCCGCCTGATTCCGCGATTACCCACCCCTCTTCAAAGCTTTGACCATACTCATCGAACAGATGAATATTTTCCACTACCTGTGGGGGGACAAAAAGACGAAAATCAGGTCCGGCACTATCAGAGGTTGGGTTCGATGAAGTAGTAGCAAGGCTGAAAGAGATGTTGTACATTCCCGTGTCAGCATCGAATCTTGGCAGATCCTCTATCTTATGCACTATGTAGTACGTGTTCTTTTGGATCTGATCATAGTACTTTTCAGCCTCAACCAAGTAAACATTTTTTTGCTGCTCCAGCCTTGTTTCATACTGGTCCGTTGTTTCGAACTCTCCCTGAGGTCCCCACGGATCTTGAGGCCCGTTCTTGAAAATGTCGATTAGCAAACTTCTTAGATTGCTGTGTGCATCTTCGGTAGTGACGGGGTCCACAACTTTACTGCAACTTATCAGGGTAAGGGACAAGATAAGCGTGGTCAAACACCACAACATGTTTTTTTTCATTTTTTACCTCCCTATAGTCGCATCCTCCTATGATTGTATTTTGTCGTAGTCTGCGGCAAATTGGGTCTTGTTGTAACTTGGGTTGTCGCGAGCATATTGAAGTATTGTAGCTAGCGCTTTTTCGGCGCTGCTTCTGAACACTTCTTTGCCGGTGAAGGGAGAATTCCACATCTTATTGATAACGAACTCCCTCTCCTGGATCTGTCCGGGGGTACTGATCTCATGAAATTGTCTGGTAAAGGTGACATCGAGATCAATACTTGGTTTAAGAGCAAGGTTGTTTGAGTTTACCAAACCCCAGATGGCAATAGATATCGAGGGGCCTGATTGTTCGAACAGCACGTGTTCAGCTGATCTAGTCCTTCTTTTTAGATTGATGTCATCTGCTTTGAGAAGCGTAGTTATGATGGTTAGGCTCCGATCACCAAAATCTCCGGCTACATTAAGAAGACTTATGGTGTCTGTGAGAGATTTGGGATTGAGTCCCTGGGATAGAGCACCCATTTTCGGTTTCTCAATTTTATCCGAGAAGCTGTGGGACATCATCACTCTGGAAAGTGAATCGATCAGAAGCACAACCTTGAAACCGGAAGAGACAGAGCCTTCGCAAACCCGCTCAGCTCTGGCTTTAGCAAACTTTGCCAGTCTATAATGACCTTCCAAGGGGTCATCTATAGGATTTCCGGCTGGAGCCATGAAGATCTCGGAGCGGTTTTTATCATGAGTCACTCGATCTCTGATCTTTTCCAGCTCAGTGGCATCCTCAGGCCTTTCTCCAACCTGAAGCACAATTACAAATAGCTTCTTATCAAACTCCAGCAAGTGTAACAAGGCTTCGTAAACAGCCCTCAACACAGTTGATTTACCGGCTGTCGGTGGAGAGGCAATGATTATTCTACCCCCCTCAGGTAACGGTGACAGAATGGTAAAAGCTCTATTGATGATGTTACTGTCCGGAGCCCCGACCGTGCCAGGCTTATCAAGTTTCACATTTTCGATGGGGATCCTGCGTTTGGCATAGGATGAATGTATATCACTGATCAACCTGGATCTGTTGCGGACCTCTTGGGGATCAGAAAATCCGTTGACCTCAAAGATCGAAGACAATCCTTCAGCGCGTGCATACCTCACCTTATCGCCTTCTTTGAGGCCCCAGAGCTGCACCTTATCTTCCGGAACAAATATTTTTTTTGACACCTCTTCAGAACTCTGACCAAGCAGATGTTCTAAAGAGAACTTCTTCATCCAACCGTAGTAAGCAGTCGGAATAGCGATCGTTTTTGGTACCGGTAATTTGTTCTGTGATCCACCTTGAGCTAACATCTCGTTGTAAAGTTCCGGGGGAATTTCCTCCTGCAAGATATAAGCAGCTACCGTATCTTCGGTTTTCTTGGTCACTGTAGTACCTCCTAGTGATTGTGAATTCAGTTTTTAATGTGCCGAAAATTTTACTATGTCTTATCAGTCAGCCAACGTTTTGACTAACTAATATGGCATTGATAAAAGTTGATACTCCCCTCATCAAATGTCCAAATTAGCACATATGAGATGAGGGGAGTGTTAAGACTCTTAAGTTGCAGCGTTTTTCATTCGATATCTGATGGGACGGTATCCCAAAAATCGTCAAGACCAGCATCTTTAGGTTTGGTTTCTTCTTCTGGGCTCTTGGGCGGCAGCTGTTCATTTTGTGGTTTAGTCTGTGGCCTATGAGGTTGGTTGCCGGTTTTTCTTTGGATAGCAGGGAAGTTACTAACCCTCTCAGCCGTTTTTTGAACTTGTGATACCTCGAGACCATCACTAGGTATGCTTGGGTCTGATTTGACCGTTTTGGGCTGTTCATTACCATCAGTGATTCTTCTCATGCCGCTTTTTCTATCCCATATACTGGGATCTTCCATGTCAAAGGCGTTAGCATAGAATTGGACAGACTGGGGGTATAGCCTACTGAAATCATCCCAGACCTTCTCAGCTTCGCGCGAACTGGCATTGGCGTCATATCTTCCACTGCCGGCATCATCTGATTTAGCTTTTACTTCTTTTTGTTGGAATGAGCTAAAATCGTCCACGTAAGTGCGTCCCAGGTCGATGATCTGATTTATGCAGGCATGGGTAGATGGTGCGTAAGTTACGTACTGCAGGATATCCGGAGAGGCAGACCTACTGGGGATCTTTATGGTTTGCACTTGATACTTCTTAGAGAGATATTGGGACCACGCATCCTGCGCATCGGAAGTCTTTTTACCACCCTGCAGGTCTTCTTCGTCGACAACCGACTCTGCCTCAAGCATCTCCTCAATACGGGTAAAATTAACTTTTACATTGTCACCAGTGTAAAAAGGACCAACAGCCCGTCCTATGAACTTGGCCTCAAGGCGATACATACCTTCCAGGAAAAAGGCATAAAGTGTATGACGTCTTTCCCATTCGTAGCGCCAGTAGGTAAGGATCAATCCACCTATCCAAAAGATCAATATCAAGGTTACTATGGTCAAGAGGATCAAAATTACACTTACCCAGGAAAAATTCTCTGTTACAATCGATGGTAGCGTACCTAAGTTAAGATCAGGCAAGCCATTAGGAAATACCTGATCTTGAAGAAAAGGTACTGCCAGCACCATAGCCAAGATCACCAAGGCAGACACTAGCAGTAGCAGGGGTAATCTTGTAAGGATACGACCGCACGTGACGGCTTCTACGGCAGGTTCAGCCTGATCCCCGTTACCGGCTGGTTGCACGGTTTCGTCCTTTAAGAAAGGACCCAGGATGTACTTGATCACAGGCCATCCTACATAAGCGCGTTCGTCAGGTGGTATAACCAACTGCAAGGTGGATCCTCTTCTGGGCACGATCCTTTTTTCAGGTCCCAGTCTCCAGTTAAGGAACGACATGATCGGTTTTTCGAAAGGGGCCGCTAATCTCTTGGTCAAATTGAAGAAGATCTCGTAGAATCTGACAATAGAGAACAGATCGTACAGCTTTTTAAGCATTTAGATATCTCCTTTGCATGGTATATCTAGAGTCTTATATTATTTCAATGTTCTGGTGAATTTGAACTCCCCTTTGTTAAACCGGTTAAATATTGATAAGCAGATCTAACCAGCTTAATAAAAGAGCCAACAGGAAAATTATGAAAAGGGGAGGAATAAAATGTATGCGCGATTGTCGCACCACCTTATTCCTCCTTTTTGAACGTAAAACATGTTCCAAGTACGTCATGAGGATTTATATTTCCCGGATCCGTTTGACGATACGTTTGCATCTGATTGGGATGCACATTCAGGACTTGGAAATGGACATGAGGTCCGGTAGAGTTCCCCGTACTGCCGCATGTACCGATCACCTGCCCCTGAACTATTTTGTCACCTTTGTTGACATCGACCGAGTTTAGATGAGCGTAGAGAGCGTAAAGACCGCCTCCGTGATCGATCCAAACATTGTTGCCAAAGTTGCTCCCTTTTTGGGTAATGCTCAGAGCTCCCATTAGGGTGTTGGTGTTCGGTTCGATGACTACGCCGTTTGCAACAGCAATGACATCAATACCGACCTGACGGCAAACATAGTCGATGGCGGGGTGACCACGAGAATCGTAAGTTGTTTCCATGTAATCCTGAGATATACCATCTGACCAGTACGATTTGTTCAGGTCCTCTTGTCTCAACGGCATTTCAAGCCAACCAACCCTTTCGGGGAGGAGACCTATGCTGTCAAGGACAATGATGAGTAAAGATCTGAGATCCCCGAACAACGTCTTCCCTGGCTCAGTGATCACACTTGCAACATCACTTATGATGTTGACAGCGCCCACAACCACATTTATCAGCTTTGCCCTATCCAATAAGGCGCCCCTGGTCTTAAGGTTGTGGTTCCAGGTATACAAACTGGCGATCTTTTGGTCGCTGCTCTGGTCTGCGCTATAACCTCCACGGTATAGATACCACGATATGGCGTAGGCGCTGACCTTTCTTGAGAAAAAGTTACAAGACTCAAGTTCTTGATCACCGCTGTCCATAAGCAATCTTTCGCAAACGAACTTGGCAGTGGTGGGGAGAAAGCCATCTCCGATTTCTCCGGCACTAGGGTGCCCAAAGTATCCAGAGTAACCGGGATAGATCTGACGCTCAGCATCGCTGCTTGTTGATCTAACATTGTAAGTTTGCCAGCGATCCAAGAGCCATTCAGCGGCAGCTATCTCACTAGCGTGATTGGTATTCCGATTGCTATTTATAGCTACCAGCCAGTCTTCGTGACCCATTTTCGATCCATAGCCGCTTTCCAAGTCCATGATGGCTAGGATCATGCCTATGTCGATGTTCGAGCCAAAACGGATACCGCACAACCTCCTAGCCGCCTCTGCATTTGCCACAGCATTAGCTGGGATGCCAATGGCGGAGATCTTTTGCAGGTCACTCTCACTTAACTGAAAGCCGGTTGCGCAACCTAGTCCAAGCCATTGGGCAAAGGGGCCATTGTACCAGTCGTAAACGACCCCTTCGCCCTTGATCATGGCCAAACCAACAATACCCGCAGCTAGAAGCGGCGTGATGGTAATGACCAGAATGAGGATGGACACGATCAGGCAACCTGGAGTGAGAAGTATCTTGAAAGCGTTTTGTGCACGCACTTCTCACCTCCTTGTTAGTACATATCGTGAAGAGGGACAACGTAATCGAGTAGATACTGCGGCAGCCTGAAGTCGATGTTATCTTCCACCACCCCCATCTCAGAAAGTCTGGTAGCTCCTTGCGGGTCATACATAGTGCCCATTTTGGGGCCAGACTTACTTTCCTGCTTGATGGTGATTATGGTACTAAAAGCATCTGCCGGATAGAATTTCAGCAAATGGTTGAGAGACTGAACGGTGACGATCAGGGCCTGCCTTCTCTTGCGGAAGTTTATTAAGCCTTTGGAGATGATCTCTCGGGCTGTTTGAGCAACTTCCATGGGAATGTCGCCAAGCTCAGGATGTCCTGCCTCTTTATCCAGGTTGTTTATATCGTCAAGAAATATGACGCATAACCTTGGATCATCTACTGCAAGACCTACCAACTCATCTTCCTTGTTATCGTCATCAGGAGTCAAAACAAGTTGGTTGGCGGGCTGGGATCGTATTGTTTTCTGCTCTTCATTCTTGGGAATGAAGCAATCCTCATATGCCAAAGAGAACTGGTCGAGGAAAGTTGAAGCAAACACTACAAAAGCTACTGTGTCCCGTAAAGGCCTTATCACCAGAGGTAGCCCCATCGGCAAATTTGTATTCTGCCAGTGCTTTTTGAGTTCAGCCACCATATCTTTTGCTTGCTGTGATGCCTGTTCGTTTATCTTTCTTTGAGCAGCATGCCGCTCCATAGCATCCGGGTATTTTTCAGAACTGGCATCCGGAAGATCCATACTCAAAGGCGGCGGACCTCCTAGTCGAGTGACAAGTTTAGGCCAAGCCTCCCCGTGAGCAGTAGACCAGTGAATGACCAAGGCATTGGGTGTTCTTGGCAGAACAAAACGTGCTGTACCTGTGAGTGTTTTACCTCCACCTTGGACTGCCACCAATGCAGCAGCGACAAACCTGGACTCAGCATCAGCAAAAATGGGGTTTCTTTCGTCACCATTTTTGAAACCCACAAAAAAGTTTCCTCTTTTGGTGGCTTCACGGACATTAATGCTGGTGCTTAACTTATTAAAGTAGTACTCAGCTTCTTCCAGAGAAAGTTCAGAGTGCACCCGATAGCGAACGCTGGGGTCCAAGATATCCGAACCGGGGACAAATGCCTGGAAAGCACGTCTTAGATCTTCTCCGGTCAGAGGAACAGCGTTCAACCTTCTGAGCTGACGTGTGGTGGCGTCCAGCTTTGGGTATTGCCCATTCACGATCTCTGAAGATGTCCTGAGCAACACCGATACGAACATTCTTCTTGTACTATCTATAGTCGGCAGCATGTCCACGCAGGTCAGAAGATCTACGTCTTGTGCCAGGATCCTGTCTAAGGAATCGTCAAAATGAAGATCCCACCTATAGATCCTATACGCCCGATTGTTGATGATGTACATATCATCTTCAAAATATGGGAGTTTTTGGAGAGCAAACATGAGTGGATTTCCCGGATACTCCTTGAAAGAAAATGGATCTCTGCTTGTAATGCTAAACGGATAACGTTCGATCGTTTCGAATAGCATCCAGCCGGCTTCCTTCTTCCTGATCACATGACCATCGAGAGAAGCTGTAATATCTCTTGGCTCAGGGAGGATCTGGTCAGCCTCGGCCCAGTACAGCAGATCACGTAAATTTCGGTCGGTGATGTCCATAGTTGGATCGGAAGTACCAAGTACATGGTAAGCGTAGTCCTTGAGATACTTTGCATAGTGGCTATTGCCCCAGTGCTTGACCTTCTCAAGACGATCAGTGAAAGGTGCTGTATCTCTTAAAAACGATCTCAGCAAAAAGGTGATGCTAGGAACCATTTTGACGGCCATGAGCAGAGACTCTTCGGGGGTCTCTTCATGATATGCCACGCCACGTATAGAGTAGTTCATTTTTCTCATCAATCGCGTTAGCTCAGCTTCAGTCTTACTAATATCTTGGCTGAGCCTTTCTTTTTCTTGCTCGTTTGATGGATCATCTCTTTCACGATACAGCTGAGAGCGTTTTTTTCTAAGTTCGTTGATCTCAGCTGAGAGTAGATCAGTTTTTCTTCCTGCAGATGTGAAAGCTGCGATCTCGCCCGGAATATTATCCTCGGTTACTACCGGTAAGAATTTTGGTCTCGGGCTTAAAGATATGCCGAGAATACCCTGAGCTGATCCGGGACTTACGGACGGGGATGAATAAGGATCAAATCCAATTCCTCCCTGTTTATTGCTCGATAATCTGAGTGGATTTCCGCTGTCTCTGGGGTCAGCTTTCTGTTGTCGTTTTCTTTTTGTGTTAAGCTTTAACCTCGGCAACCTTACTTTCTTGATCTTCATGATCATGACCTCCTATTGGGTCGTTTTTAGTCGAGATTTTCCTGTTGTATGTCAAGGTACCGTCTCAGTCCTATTATTCCTCTGTTTCGATCTAGCTATTTACTGATCTTCATCAGGCCCGAAAATTATCGGACGACAGAGTAGCACAAACAAAAAGAAGGGAAAAAACGAGCAGGATGCGGGAGTCACCCTGCTCTTTTGTTATTCTCAGGCTTTAGTACACGATCACTTGGGAGTAGCGTTGTTTCAAAGGGATCGTCTTTTTTCCTGGTATCTTTCTTGAACATTTGGAACCTTGTCTGCCTATCTATCTCCCAGATTAGATAGATCAAGGTAAGCACTATTAGCAAAACACCAACAACTATTGAAGCCATGGTAATGAGCACACTCTCGGCAGCATCACCGATGAAGAACATAAGAAGCACACCAAACCCGAGTATATACCATAAACGGATGTATTGAGGTGGCGGGCTTTTTCTGTTGGTCAACCAGTAAAGTACCTTTTTGAGTGTAAGATTGATCAGCATACTCATTTATCTCTCCTTTTGATTTGGGGAAAGGCGTCATCGTCCCCTTCATCAGATGTGAGATCAGCTGATCTTTTTCCACTACTTCTGGAGAGAGGTGAAAATTCACCCCCGCCTTGTGGTCGAGTATTAGTGATCTCTGTTGTTGATTCGTCTGATCGTTTTTCCCGTCTGACCGGGGATGCGAATTCGCCTTCCTCTTTCGTTTGATTGGTACGATCTAGGATCTCTCCTGCTGCGCCAATGATCAAACCGGCTTCAGGTTTAACGGATGCAGCCAGAGGGGCTACTGTTTTAGCAGCTCTTCCAAGATCATGTACACGCGGTGAAAATTCACCTTTGTTTTTCAGATCAGACAACCCATCATCGCGCTTAATGCGCTTTGAGATTGGTTTGAACTGACCGGTTGAGGTTTCTGTTGTTTTGACGCCGTTACGATCTGATGACCTATCACGCTCCCCTCTGGAGACTAGCGGACCGGTTGGTCCGGTAGATGGGGGAGATGAAAGACCAAGATCTTGATCACTGCCGTGAGGATAATCACCTGATGGGGGTGATTGTTTTGGAAATTCTGCAGTACTACTACCATTGATTCCATTACGATGGGGTTGAGGAAGTTCAGTGAAAAGACCGGCTATTAGAGCTGCCGCCTCTTCGAAACTGAATTTATCGAACATCCTCTTGATCGATTCCGATCTGTCTTTGTTTTCCCACCAATTAGGTCCCCACTGAGATTGAAGTTTGCCCTTTGTTATAGGACTAATAAAGGTCAAAACCAGGATACCTAATGGGAGAAGGACACACAAAGCTATAGCCACTCCACTTGTTACAAGTATGTAGCCGACCTCAATAGCCGACTTGCTAAGAACTGTGGAAGCAGCTGCTTTATTGGCGGCAGCTGAGTGTGCGATGCCGGCTGTTATCATAGGAGATATCGCCCAGGTGGCAATGAAAGCCATATCGGCCCAGATAGGTCTGATGTTTCTACTGAACCCTATGGCTAGCAGAGTTCCTGCATGCACTGTCAGTAAAATCCATTGCCACATGTTGTACACGGATGGTATGAGGTCCGAAAAGCCGTAGGCATAAAACGATGTCCACACGGCATCTTTCGGCCAAGGCAACTGCCATCCGAACCAATCCATTATGGTTGAGATAGAAAAACTGTCCGGCCAAAATGCTGCAATTATTGTTTGCAACACATCAGTGATGAGCAGAAATGACCCTACAAAAAACACCAGGATGATCGACCAACTAAAAAACCCTACCCAATCGTCAGTAAGCAGCGAAATCGCTGCGAAGATAAAGCAGGGGATTGCCAGTAAGATCACCCATTTAAAGTACCCTTCAACTTCTGATGTATTGATGTTGGCATGAGCTCTTTCCAACCACTTCGCATCTAACGATTGCTCATCAGCACAGCTTGTCAGAAGGAAGAGGAAGAAGAGAAACATTAAACACAATGCAACTTTCTTTTTTGTGAGCATACCTGCACCTCCAACCTATTATTAAGATCCCCACTCTTTGAGAAGGTTCACAACCCAGAAATAACCAACCTCGCCTAGTGTATTCTCACCAAAGATTCTCAAAGAAGCGAATACAAGGATGGAGCCCATTATTATTCGTGGAAGTTCCTGCCCAATAACTTTCCAGGCGTTTGGTTCTTTTATGATCTTGGAACCGCTCGTAGCCAATAACGCAGCACCGAAAGCGATCCCTAGGATCTCGAAAACTTTCCTAGTAAAACTGATCTCATCATAGAGAGGGGCCATGACCGGAGCAAACATTATTCCGGCTGTAAATCCCCAGCTGGTCCATTTGGTTCTGTTCTTTTGCACGGTGGTTATTAGATTGTTGAACATCACTTCTATTTTGCGGGACATTTTAATCCTCCTTTAGGATTGATCCCTATTGCGTGTGATCAACTATGTTTATCTTTTTGTTTGTGCTGTCAAAGAGCGCGTTTTTAAATATCTTGATTTCAGATAAAAAACGCTCGATGTAAGGTAAGAATTCAAGTAGATCTTAAATTCTTGCATCACATTTGAAAGAACTGGAGGAGCAGGGTTTTGGATCTATGATGAACATAGCCCCACTCCTCCTATTTCAAGTTAGTTATTGTCTCTTCCCGCCTTTTGTTTCTGCTGTGCTGCTTCCACCGGAAAGACCTTGTCGTAGTGTTCCCTGTAGACATGAGGATAAGTGTCTTTGCATACTTCTGCAAAAACAGTTGGCCCCAGAAAGGACAATACAAGATCGTCGATTCCACCAGGTATCAGATCCGGCAAAACGACCCAGAGAAAAGCAGCAAAGAATAGAAACTTATACCAAAGGCTGATCCTCGCGTCTGCAAGTAAGGCAAAGATCACTAACGGAGCTTTAAGGCGCCGCATGATAGTGCTTGAACTTGAGGACTCGTTTTTGTTTTCAGACCGCTTGTTCATGACCAAAACTCCCTATCGCGGAGCCTGATAGGTCATGTGCCCCCAAGCTCTGCGATTTCACACGGATTTACCCCGCCGTTTCCTGCTCCGGTTCGAGAAGATCTACCAATTGCTTGGCGGATTTGTCCCCGATCCCTTCCAGACCGATCAGACCATCATAGCCCTTGTCAGCGTAAAGCTGCCTGAGTTGTGCGATAGTTTTGATCCCGGCCTGGTCAAGGTTATTAAGAGTACGTGCGTCCATCCCAGTGTTTTCCAGGAGATCTTCATCTTGACCAGCTGGCGTATTGCTGTCAGTTTGCTTTGAGTTTCCGCCATTTTCAGAAGCGGCTCTCTTGCTTCTGTCAAACACCAGCTTGATGGATTCCTCAGGAACATTGGCGTCCCTCATCAGCCGCTGCAGATACTGATCGATGAAACGGTAGTCATGCAGAGGTCTGTTTAGAGGGATGTAGGCTGTGGTTCCTTCGAAGGTCAAGATGAATCTGCTGGTTCTCTCATCGTACTCGTGGATGCTGTAATTATCTACAGCGGCCAGCATGTTAACAGCATCAACGGCTTTTTTAGGATGAGAAAACGTTGCCACAGCGCCGTCGCCTTTGAGAGGACCTACCTGGACATCGCCTTTAGCTACCGGGTGTTTGATACCTCCGGGTTGTAAGGCGGCCTGCATCCAAACAATGATGTTTGGATTTTGGGATGCTACCAGGACGTTGATGTGTTCAAATACAAGTGTAGTCATGCCTTTTCTTGCAACATCGTCTGAGAAACTCATTTCCAACTCCTTTTCTTTCGGTTAGGAGATTGCAGTAATTGCAATATGTCCTACCATGGTTGATACGATGTTTCTTTGTTACCGTCCTCCTTTCATGCCTGTTCTCTTTTTGGTATGTAGGATAGGTATAACAAGAGGCTCAATTCCTTCAGCCGCCTGTTATACCTACCCTATGTCTCTATTCATGAATATTTTAACGTGCACCACTTAAAATGCGGTAGTCGTAAGAGTACTTATATTTAGGCAGAGTGAATTAGTAAAATTACCTTTAATGTTAGGCAGAAATTAACATAAATAAAGCTGATAGTCAATTTAACGCAAACCTATAATAATTAAAATATCACCCACAACCAGTTCTCTATGTATAATGAACTTTAATGAAAATATATCTGGATATAAACGGCACTATTATTTATCGAAAAATACAGGGCGGCAAGATCAATGTCATACCGGCCCCCCACCTCAAAGAATTCCTCACCAATGCCTTAAAAAAACACCAGGTCTACTGGTTATCCACCATGTGCCAGGGAGACGCCCAAGAAACCATGGATTATTTAAGGCAATTCCTGACTGCAGACATACTAAAACTAGCCGCCCAAGTAAAACCCACCGCTTGGGGTAATTATAAGGTTGAGGCTATTGATCTTAGTGAAGACTTTTTGTGGTTCGATGACGTTTTAATGCAGGAAGAAGAAAAAAAGCTCCTCAGAGCCGGCAAGCTGAGCAGTTTTGTTAAGGTCAATCACTATAAGAACAGTGATTTTTTCCAAGATTGGGTTAACATATAGTATATGAAACGTGAATTTGGAATTGTCCACATTCCGCTCATCTTGGCTGGCGTCGTCCTGGCGGCGGGATTGTTTTTGGCCAAAGATAAGATCTTGGGTGTTTTTAAAAAAAGTGATGCTGAAGCCTCCATAGTCAATACGGCGCAGGTCCCTGAGGAGATCCCGCCGGATGGCCAGCCCGCGGAAACCTCTGTTGAGGAAACCACAGTGGAAAAAGAGGCAATTTCCGTATTCGGTAGCTTGCTGCCCTCGGAAAAGCCAAGTGATAACAACAACTGCGACCTCACCCAATACATGCTGGACCCTGAAGGCGGCATGCCATTTTCCAGCATCATCATGCCCCTACCTAGTGAAAAAGTGGAATATCCCGCCCAGTGGCCGCAAGAATTCATTTACCCGCCGGAGTATAAGCTGGTGGATTCAGGTATGGGCCAGCTTACAGCCGAAAGCGCGCAAATGTATAAAGCCTTTTTACTGTTCGAAGGTAAGCCTACAGAAGCTACCTGCGGCATTATAAAATATTTCGAAGATAAAGATTGGGAAGTGGAAGAGCTGGTCAGCCGCAATGACCTTGGTTTTATAGTAGTTCTCAGGGATAAGGACGGAGTGGGCACGGGTCTACTAAATGCCGAAATGCAGCCTCAAGACAAGAACAGAGCAAAGCTCACCGTATCCGTGTTCCCGGAGGCAGTGCAAAGCCGGTAAATACCTAAAAAAAGCAAAAAAAGAAGCCGAAATGGTCAAGTCTAAAAATTTCTTAGACTAGTACAGACCAAGTCGGCTTCGGTGTTTCAGATCAGGCTAACTTTCAGGAATCCCCATTAGGTGTTTGAGCAATCTTACGAATGCTTCAGAATTGTCACCATTTTGGATTCCTACGTCATCGAAAAAGAAAGCACTTGCTGGATTTGAAGATCTGATCTGGAGCATAAAAGTTACGCTCCTATCAGGTAGAGAGTAAAAAACAAGCTTTTCCTCATCGATGTAAACTCTTTCTCCGCCCTCAATTTCAGGATCAAGCTCAATGTAACCGGAGCCTATGATGTTAGACCCGGTAACGAGAGTGTCCAGATCTTGAAGGAAATCCGGGAGAGTATTCCCTAGAGAGTAAGATCCTCCTTTGTTGATTGTTTCAGTTCCATTAATGGTCAAACCTAGCTCAGCAAAGTATGTGAAGGATCTCCACATCGAATTGAAAACGTAGAGAACATGACCCCCTGAGCTAACGTAGCTGTCGATGGCGCTGAAATTCTTCGGCCTATCGAAAGTCATGCTCGCCGGGTAAATTAGCAGTGAAGCATCAGAATTAGCTAAGTTTTGGAATTCTGCCATCGTCTTAACTATGGAAAAGCTGATGCCTTCCTCCGCCAACACTTCCGTTAGTGTTTGAAAACCCGGATATGACGTTTGTTCGGCCTCCTGAAGAAGTACTACATAGTATACGGGTGCCGGAGTAGTTGCAGTCGGCTCAGGGGCGTTGACTGCTTCAGGGGCTTTTGTTGCCGCAAGGGTATTAGGTGCTTGGCTGGTGGGTACCAAAATCGGACCGGATGTGGTTGGTTCAATATTATTGATTGGAGCATTCAGCGGGCTTCGGCTTTTAAAAAAATCCGAAAAGGTGAAGCAGAAGCACGCCACTATAACGACAACTACAATTATGACCACATGCCACCATTTGATGTTCATCTCGCCCTCCTTTGGGTTAGTTATCTTATTTATTTTTCAATTATGCCCGATTTGAAACCCCATAATTATAGCACAATTCTATAGGTTATCAAGCTGGATTTGGAAAGTTTTCTCAAACAAGTTCTGGATCTTCGAAGATATTACCTACGATCTCAACATAACCGACACTTTTCCACTGCGCAAATTTATCCTGCAGTCTTTTGTTGCCTTTTTTAGCAAATAAGAATCTGTAATCATCCCATTTCACCGTGTATAACTGGTTACCTCTTTTGCCAAACTTGACAATATCTCCATCGAAAATAAGTTTGCCGTTGCTATCCTTATAGCCGGTGCACTGCATGACCTCTATTCTTGTTGTATCTTCCCACATGTACCTTTTTTTTCCGGATAATTTATAGCCTATCTTACTTTCACCCACACCTATGGCCACGTTTTCGTACATGTGCTTTTTTTCTTTGTGCCACACTCTAAAAGTGAATCTTTCGTGCATAATATAACGGCAGTAGCATTATACACTAATATATGTTGTAGTTAAAGGAAAAACCGGGACAAAAAAGATCATATGATATTATTAGGCGTGGTGAAAAGACTGGCCTTGGTTATATTAATAGCTATCCTTGCAGGTTCTTTTATCTTTATAAGAAAAAAGCCTGATCAAGGCCATCCCTACACGGATAGTTTGTTGGCCCCGGAAGATGGCGTAGGTGTAAGTCTGCCATCGCAGAAAAAATACGTCACTTCAATAGATATAGACTATCTCAGATCTCTTACTTTTGATGCCAATGCTCCTGCTATCGAAGAAAAACTGGCTAACGGTGCCAACTACAGCCGCTACATCGCCAGCTATGAAAGCATGGGTAACACCATTTACGGTCTGCTGACCATACCCAACCAAGACCCTCCGGAAGGCGGATTTCCGGCCATAGTTTTCAATCACGGCTACATCCCCGCCAATCAATATCAAACCACGGAAAGATACCTGGCTTATGTGGATAACTTAGCTAGGAACGGCTTTGTGGTCTTTAAAATAGATCTTAGGGGACACGGGAATTCTGAAGGTACGCCCAATGGCTCATATTTTTCGAACGGTTACACCGTGGATGCCATAAGCGCCTTAAAAAGTTTGCAAAAGATGCCTGAGGTCAACCCGGGCAGAATAGGTATGTGGGGGCACAGCATGGCCGGAAACCTGGTGTTAAGAGCCATGGAAGTCAGCAGCGACATCAAAGCCGGTGTCATTTGGTCCGGGGCGGTCTATAGCTACGAGGATTATGCCCAGTACAGACTGCACGACAGCAGCTACGTGCCTAGAGAGACCACGGAAGAAGAGCAAAGGCACCGTTATGATGATAGCAGCGAGGTTATGGAAGAGGTGAGAAAGTTGCGCGAAAACCCTGATGAGGTGGACTTTAACAGCCAATTTTGGAAAAACATCTCACTCACGTCCAACATTAACTACCTGCAAAGCCCCCTACAGCTTCATCACGCCGTAAACGACCCAGTGGTCAACATCGGCTACTCCCGGGACCTGGCTAAGGTTTTAGAGGAGAACGGCAAGGTCTTCGAAGAATATGAATATGACGGAGGTGGTCACAACATAGAATCGCCATATTTTGAGACCGCCATGGCACGGACGGTGGAGTTTTTTAAAGAAAATTTATAGTTATCCAGGAAACTAAAAGTGTTATAATCCACAAAAACATATTTTCCAAGGAGGAAAGAGATGCCCGACATGCAGAGGGAAATTGAACATAGCTGCGGTTTGCAAGGCTTCGACCCCAATTTCGATGTATGCGAGAGACATGAGTATGAAAGGTTGCTTAAAGAAGGTTATTCAGAGGAAGATGCAGCAGAAATTGCGAAATTAAAATATCTTTCAAGTGGGAAGCCCTACGAATCAAGTCCTATTGATGACTATTTTAGAGAAATGTTACGAGCAAAGCTGGAAAGTATTGATGGATAGTTATGACCGCCGTAAGGTAATGAGAATGCAATATGTAACATATTCTCAAAACCCCAAGGCGGCTCCTTTTTTACAAACTTTCCAAAGCTTGTTTGGCCTCCTCATACCCGCTGTTATAAAAAACCGCCTCTTCAAACTCATTTTTTGCCTTATCAACCTCACCGCGCTCCAAATAAATCTGCCCTCGTATGTAGTAAAGCTCTGAAAAGGCTCTGTTGCCGTCGTTTAGAATCTTATCGATGAGGGAGCGGGCGCGGTCATAGTTTCCCGCTTGCATATAAGCTTTGATCGGTTCTATCTGATACCACATCATTCTTCTGGGAAGGCGGCCCTCCACTTCTTCAAAATACTTTATCGAATTCTCGTAATCGCCGGTGTGATAATAGCCCACCGTCAAATTGTATAAAGGGTATATACTCTCAGGCGCCAGCTCGTGTTCTTTGTGAGCTCTCGTAACGGTATTTTGCCAAGCCACCTTCTCATCGTACTCAGTGCCTAAGATGTTTGATGCTATGTGACTCTTTTCATCTTCGAAACCCACAATGTAGCTGTAATTAAAGGGTTGCCATAACGAGAGAAAGTCATAATAACTGTATTTTTTGTTGGGACCGTAGTAAGAATCGTCCACGATAATAGTTTGTTTGGCGTCGTCGTACCCGCGCACAATGATAAAGTGTCCAATATCTTCCTTTTGGTTGAGAAGGGTCTTTGCCACCACGGGAATATCATGGGAAAGGAACTGTTTTAGAAGTTCGATGCTGCCGTTGGGGCGGTAAAAGACTTTTAGGCCCTTGTGCTGACCGTATCGGGATGCCCACTGCGTAAATTCGGCCGGAAAAATGGTTTTGTCATCATTGTCGCCCTTGGGATTTTGATAAGGGCGCATTTGGTCTCCCAAAGTCTTTTGATCCACATTAATATCAAAATAGGAAAGGAACATGGAGAGGGTAGCAGGTCCACAGTTATTAAAAGTTTGGTAGGTGTGCTTTGAGGGCGGGAGAAGGTAGGAGGAGGGTAGCGTATTAGTGGCCGAGGGCAGCGGCGCAGGCTCAATCTCGGTTTGTTCAGGAGGATTCGCTGATCCACTGTTTCTAATAGTTGACTCATCAGTGACAAACGTATTTTCCAGTGGTGGGTCGGGTTTGAGGAAAAAGTAATATACCGCGCCTGCCGCCATGCTCACAAAAGCCAACACTGCAATAAAAGCAACCAACTTAGTTTTTCGAACATTAGACATAACTAGGGGAATAATACAATATGGGGGATTTTTAGCAATTATTTAGCTTCCAAGCGCGAGATCCTGTTTTCGTGGTTTTCAAGCTGGGAGGTTATGAAGCCCTTTCCTGCCTGTGCACTAAGATTTCACCAACAAGTTTGTCTACGTTATCGTAAAGTTTAGGGAGAAATTTTGTGCGCTCGTCAAGCTTACTCATCATGTTTTTCATAGAAAAGTAATCTCTTTGGAGCTTATCAGTGATCTTAATAAGTTTTGATATTTCAACCCTATTTAACAACACTTCATTACGTAGTTTTCCGATATCGTCTCTGTTCGATAACACCTCCTTGTGTAGTTTTCCGATATCGTCTCTGTTCGATAACACCTCCTTGTGTAGTTTTCCGATATCGTCTCTGTTCGATAACACCTCTTTACGTAGATTTCCAATACCTTCTCTATTAGATAATATCTCTTTATGAAGCACTTTATTAGACAGATCAGACTTGACCATAACCCAATCTATCATTTACACAATATTCGTTGCAATATGCTAACTTATGAAATTTCTACGCCAACGAGAATATATGATAAGGGGGCAGGCTATCTCTTAGTGTATTCGATGGTAGGCAGCTCGCCATCAAAAAAGAGAGCGCCATTCTCGAACCTGGCTTCCCGCACGGAAAAACCGGGAATGTTTCTCATGATATCTTGGCCAAACTGGGTCAGCTCGTCCTGATATTGATCTAAAATGTTTTGGGGTACCGGAAATCTGCCCACTTCAAAATTGGTCATGGTGATGTCCAACGTGTTGTTCTTAGCCGTGCCAAAACCTTTAGCATAAAAAGGCATGTCTTTGATGGGAATGCTGATCTTGGCCATGGCTTTTTCAAAATCTGCCTGAGAGATGTTCATGGCCTGCAAAAAAGGTGAGATCTGCGCAAGTTTTAGAATACCGCTTACTTCGGCCGTGTTGTCGTCGTTGATCCTGACCTGTACATCAGACACAGGATAGCCCACCCAATTTTTATCAAAGGCATGGGCCGTGAGCTCCTCATCGGTGAAAGCGGTCCTGACCACGTGGCTGCCTTCATAAGCAATAACACGGGGGTCATCTGCCGGCAAGGTTGCCATTTCTACAGCTGATTTATCCAGAGCGGATTGAAAGCTGGCCTCAGAATATTTCATGCCCAAGTCACGTGGCTTATTGGTACCCATGAGGTTGGAAAGACCGGGGATAAGACCAAAATAGCCTAAAACAAGCACGACTCCCAAAATTAGAACCAGAAAAAGACCAAATAAAAATTTTAATATTGTTCCCATAGAATAATTCTACACAAAATCGCTTTGACTTTCACTACTAACATTTCTTCATGCTATAATTTGCATTAGCATATCTAAGGAGAGGAGAAGTTCATGTTCGAACGTTGCATGGATCTAAGGGTCACAGCTGTGGAAGACTCATTTGGAAGTTCAAGAGCTTTTATTACCGGCCACATGATCACTTTCAATGCGGAAGCGGCGCCGCGGGTGAGGACAGGACAGGTCTTTTTGATCAGTGAAGTGAGTGGTTATCGTGAGGGGCATATAAGGATAAAAGGAAAGTACGTTAACATGGCAGGCGTCTTTGCTTTTGAAGAAGTCAAAGGTCCGGAATAGGTCACAACAATGTGCAAACCTCAGGTTTTGATCATTCGCGGGAGAACAGGTATTCAGTTAAGCAAGTTAACACCCGAGTACGACGTGCGTGGTCCGGTCAATGGCATGTGGCATATCTTAGTCCAAATCGTTCTTGAGCCGCAGCAGGAACCTTACGAACAAGGCATTTTTGCAGTTCCTGAAGAAGCGGCGTATGTAGTGGTTGACTTCGGCGACCCTGCCAGCGGACGTAAGAAAAGAATATCTTACTACACGCGCAAACTCGGGAAGCTGATCGATAAAATAGAATTGGACTGGTTCGATGCCAAAATCTCATAGTTTTTGGCCTAGGGCCCTTGTTTTTGCCAATATACCGGTAGAAATGAGGGCTTCTTTTTATTTATATACGTGCTATACTCAGGTTTCGTCCAAAAATCTAACTGGGAGAGGTATAAGACATGTTCGAAAAAGAGACCATTGTGTATGTGATCAGAGATGGAGAGGAAGTATGCTGCAGGGTGGCCCGGGCCTACAAAAACAAGGTCACTCTTAGATTTAGTGATGATGAGAAGTTACGAAAAGGAGATGTATTTACCCTCAAAGAAGTGGATGGCGCTCTTAAGGTCAGGGTCATGATCATGGCCGAGTCTTCTATGAAACATAGAACCTACGCTTTCAAGGAGATCAATGAGACACAGGCATAATTGCCTTACCAAACAGGTTGATACCTCAACTATCAGCCTGTTTTT
>CAYSWS010000014.1:0-3830 GCA_964434935.1 uncultured Candidatus Saccharibacteria bacterium | reverse complement strand
TTAGAAGCCTCAAGTTCAATCTGAATAGAGGCGTTCCAGTGCGTGTTTTCCCTTATCTTAGCCTCAATTTGGTCGATCAGCGTCTCCAGCTCATCAGTGGTCAAGCCGTCCTGCACATTTATTTCCAGATTGATGAGCAGTCTGTTCGAACCTAGTATCAGCGTTCTCAGGTCTACCATAGTTTTTACCTTATCAAACGCCATGACGGAGTTTTTTATGCTTTCCAGCGTTTCCAGGGAAGCAGACCTGCCTATCAACAGCTCTTTGGCTCCCACCAAGATGAAATATGAGAAAAAGGCCAGAGCAAAGCCGATAAGTACGGCACCCAAGCCGTCATATCTGAGGTCGCCGGAGAATTTGTAGGTCAGTAAAGCTAATAAACCCAGGGAGGAAGCCACCGTACCGATAAGATCTAAAATTAAGGTTGTTTTCACCTCTATGAGCGGAGAGTTTATAAAAGTGTGCGCGATGTGTTTGGTTTTCTTACCTCGCATGAGGCGTTTGTAGCTCAGAGAAGTAGAGTAGCCGTTCGAAAAAAAAGAAAAGACCAAGGCAAATAATGCCAGAGGCAGATTTTTTACCACTTCCGGATGCATAAACCTTTGATAACCCAAGTATAAGGACATGCTGGCCGTGATGCTAAAAGTGACCAAGCCGGACATGAGGGCCCAAAAATAAGTTTCTCGGCCGTAGCCGTAGGGATGTTTATTGTCAGCGGGAAGTTTGGAGCGTTGGTTACCGATCAGTAACATCCCGGAGGAGATAAGGTCCGACATGCCTTCCAAAGCTTGAGAGATCATGGTGACACTGCCCGTGATAGCCGCCACTATCAAGCTGAAAACCACATCGGAGATGTCCACCAGAAAGGAAGTGATGATAACTCTATCTATAGAGATGGGTTTAGGTTGTGGTTTTGCTTGTTGGTCGGGTTCCATGTGTGTATTTCAATAACATTATATCTGTTTTTTGTAGTTAGTATAGATAAAAAAGCCTGCTAGTGTGACCAGTACGGATAGAAGAGGCATGCTGGGGGTAGAGACATAGGTCAAAGCAAAACCGCCAATTATGGGTCCGACTATTTGGGCAATGCTGGACAGAGAACCTGAAATGCCAAGCACCTCGCCTTGCTTGTCTTCGCTGGCACTGCGGGAGATCTCTCCTAAAAGTGTGGGTCTAAGTAATCCGGAACCCACGGAAAATAAGGTGATGGCAAAAAAGAGAGCCGGT
Organism: uncultured Candidatus Saccharibacteria bacterium; assembly: GCA_964434935.1. Classification (GTDB taxonomy): domain Bacteria; phylum Patescibacteriota; class WWE3; order UBA101185; family UBA10185; genus CAYSWS01. Next base: position 2,603 of record CAYSWS010000014.1, on the reverse strand, counting down.
AAAGTGTGCGTGGTGGCTAAGATCAATAAGCCTGACATATCCAGGAGGAAGCCTGCTTTGACCAGGGTGGCCTCACTAAAATTATCGATAAGTTTGTTCAAGATGAATCCCCGCAAAATAATGCTGACAAGACCAATGTAAGCCAACATGTAGCCGACCAGCTCTACGGTGAGGCCGAACTGCCTTTCGCCAAAAAGGGAGAAGTTGCTGACGTACAGCGTATGGGACAAAATGTAGGCGAACATGACCAGCAGCGGGATCCTGACCTTTTTATCGTTGAAGCTGGCCCAAAGGCGGACGGGGTTTATTTCTTCCACGGCCTTTTTGAGGTTGAACTCCTTTTTGTGGCTGTTGACCACTGTTTCTTTGAGCAGATATTTGGTCATGACGATGGTGGCAAAGGAGAGCCCGGCGGCTATGAAAGCGGGCAGGGCAAAACTGACCTTAGCCAAGGCACCGCCTACAGCTGGTCCCACCAAAAAGCCAAAACCAAAAGCGGCTCCGGAAATGCCGTAAGCCTTACTGCGGTCCTCTTTGGTGGAGATGTCACTGAGGTAAGACTGGGCAATGGTGGCGTTGCTACCTAATAGGCCGTCCACGGCGCGGGAGAGAAAGATCATGGGAATGGTCTTGGAAAAGCCCAAAATAACAAAACCCAGGAAAGTGGATAGCTGAGAAAGCATAAGCAGGGGCTTTCTGCCATAGGTATCACTGAGCTTGCCCATGACCGGGGCGGAAATGAACTGTAGAAGTGAAAACACCGTTAATATAAGACCTACGGTGAGGGGTGTGCCGCCCAGATGTTGCACGTAGAAGGGTAAAAAGGGCAAAATGAGTGAAAAACCCAGCACTTCCGTGACTAATATGATGAAAATGGTTAGATATTCTTTCTTTCTAAACACCGAACTATTATAGCACCGCGGGGGTTGTCGATTACTCATTCTTTGCGGTTATTTTTTTTTGCTTTAAATATTTAGAAGTTTGTTGAAATTTTTATAACTTAACTTACTTCCAAAAAAGTTTTCAAAATGCTTACTAAAATCATCGTCACTCACTTCTTTGAGACTTTTTACAAACTCGATAATCTTATCAATACCATATTTATCGATCAAAACCTTTACTGCCCAAGCCCACTCACGATAATTCTTATCACTCTCAATAAAATCTTTGAACACCTCAACCTTTGCATATCTGTCAACCTCGTCCGCTAAGTTTAATGATAATCCTTCAGTCAGCCATCGGGGGTGGTGATTTCCTGCGGCTAAACTATAAAAGGCATGGCAGAGCTCATGTTTGATAAGTCTGCGCATGTCCTCATCAGAGTATTTATGGATGCTGTCTCTTTCGTAGTTTTTAGGCCCTAAAATAACAATGGCATCACGTCCCATATTATAACCAACTTTCCATTTGGGAGTTTCTCGCCCCTCTAGCGCATCCATAGTCTGCCTATCTTCGACAACTAAAAAAGAGGGAGTATTATAGACCCAGTTGATACCAAACACTTTTCTAAGTTCTTTCATTGACCGGTTGAAGTGATCTTCCAACTTTTTATTTTTCATGATCTTTAAATTAATAGGTTTTGTCATCTCTTGCTCAAATTATATAACAGGTGGTTCCTTCCCACCCGCGTTAACTACTTAGAAACCTTTAATGAGAGAGTCGGTGCTGGCTATATCCCAACCTACCAAGTCGTTACCGAACTTTCTTTTAAGGTAATCGGAAGCGTTATCTAAATACTCCCGGTGCGCTTCCTGCGTGCCATCAGATTTGTAAGCGAAGCCGATTCCGTTTTGATCCTTGCTTACTTTTCTAATGTACAGCAACTCGTAATTTTCGTCTTTTGCCCATTCTTCTGCTACTTCCAGCAGATCTTTGTGACCGACTCTTTCGTGAAATTTCCAGAGTCCCATCACTAGGTTTTTATTTTTTTCCATGTGCTATCACCTCCTTATAAACACAAAAAGCCACGGTTCTTCCATGGCTGCATGATTTTATTTGAGTCAGTTTTCTCTGACTATGAAAAGGAAAGGAATGGAAAGGAACCGTCATCGATATTACTACTATAGAGTTATTTTGACAAGATTTTTTAGTAAAATTAGGTTGACGCCATAAGTACTATAGGGTATAATCCTTAGCAAATAGATTTTTTACACCCATCTTCTAAAAAGGAGAGCAATCATGCCATTCGACCAAATAAATGCGTTTGTTGATAAGATTGTAACTTACGGGTACATTGCATGTCTTTATGGGCCCTGCATTGTCACAATTTTACTTGTAACCGTAGGAGTCATAAAGATCAGGGAAAGAAGAACGTAAAAAGAAAAAAACTACTGTTTAAGACCACTGCGGTGCGCAGAAATTTGTGCATCAAAGTGGTCTTTGTTTTTCTACAAACGTCTTTACAAAGGAATAGTCTCGGTGGATTCGTTGGTTTCAGGCACATCAACGTCATCACCAATGTCATTATCCAAACTACCGCCTACATAACCATTCAAAAATCTGAAAACCCAACCTAAGATACCAAAATCGTCCTCATGCTCGGTGATAATACTTCTGATCCTTTCCCTTTCCTGCACCAACTCACCTAATTGAGCTTGGACCTG
>CAYSWS010000013.1:0-27211 GCA_964434935.1 uncultured Candidatus Saccharibacteria bacterium | reverse complement strand
TCCGCCAAAACCCAGGCTGTAGAACCCGGTACCGGCGGTACCGTTGCCATCAGGTGGGTTTAAGACATTGGTGTCAATACTTCTTTGAGGCAGTACGGGAGTTCCGTTCTTTCTTAAGTGCTGATCGGTTGTCACTGCGCCCTGTGCCCATGAGTTTTCGATCTCGCACACCGGACATTCAAAGTCGGTATTATTTCTGGACTGATAAGCTAAAAATTCTATATCTCCGGTCAAGATATCTGTTTGAGAAATATTAGTAGTGGCTGAACCGTCGCATTCGACACCAGTAGCGTCAAGGGGGGATCTTTCATCGTTCTCGCCATCCTGATCAAGTGGGTCAAGAGTCATCTGCCCGAAGCACCAAGCCTTGCCTATATAATAAGTATCTCCTCCGATCATTGGTCCCGGGGTACCCGTCCAAACATTATTATTACTGTCGGCTAAAGGAATGCTCATGCTAATGTTGGCCGTGTTGTTGCCCTGAGGGAGCTGGCTGGCGTAACCCTGCCACAGGATGCCTGTTTCTTCTTCGTCATCCTCAAGAACATTGTCTCCGTCATCCACCCAAAAAACAAAATAGAGCTCATCATCAAGCTCCCCGTCCCAGTTGCCGTTGTCCTGAGTATCTACCAAAGACTCCGGTTCGTTTACATCATTCTCTGCCGAAGAAGTCAAAGTTATGTTCGAACACATGAAAGCATCATTGGTCTCAACATGCAGGGAAATAGTGTCTTCTCCCAGATCACCCGGTTTAAGGTCATGAAAATCAAAGAACAAATAGGAGCCATCGTCAGCCGGACCTTGACCGTCATTCAGATCAGAAGGCGTGATCCAAGACGTACCCTCACTAAGTACCATAGACCCGTTCTCACCATAATTAATATAGCTGGCGTTATCGATCTTGAGATCAATGGAGCCGGCCTGCAAAATGTTACCTTGTGAAGTTTCAGTATCGGAAAAAAACGCCCCCGTAGCGTAAACTGCTACGGCTGCTGCGGAGAAGATGACCATTAGACTTAAAAGTATTTTTTTCATTAATTAAGACAAAAAAAACCAGATTTCTCTGGCAGGACTGGGCAACTATCTACGTCTATATTTTAAAGATTGCCTCTCAGCCCACCTTGAGATGAGCTAACTTATTACATAAGTATACCTAATAATATAGGTTTCAAATATAATGTCAATATGTATCCATTGACGCCACTAAGTGCGGCTGGTTTAATGAATATATTAAGACCCTTCATTAAGAGGCAATACCCTTTTTTAAGGCTCGGCCAAAACGAAATATTGGCAGACTAATTGTTAGATTGATAAAGCGAAACCAAGTTGGATCACATTTGGGCAATCACCAAGGCACAGAAATACTATAAGTTCTATAAAGACGTATACTATAGGTATGCTGTTATTGATTAAAGGGAGTGGCTGTTACCACAAGCCTCTTAGCGTCCAGGAAACTGTCGCAAGTATAAATTGTGAGTTTAGGATAATCACTTTCACTTAAGATATGAGTCTGGTCGACCGTGACATCGAACATGTCACGGAAATTAAAAATGCGCACCTCCCCGTTACTAAGCACAATTTCTATTTGGTCTCCGCTTTTGATGTTCTTGAGACCGCCCAGTATATTTGCCCAATTGTGTCCGTACATGATGCTATTGCCCACATCTCCCGGTAGCGGAGAGCCCTGCAAGTATGAAACGCCATTTTCCGAATCCTCCCAAACGCCGTCCACGATCTCTGTTTCGAAAATAGGCAGGTCAATATCCAGATTCTTGATGATAAATCTTACCGGTGTAGGAGGATCGGGAGGGGCCTGCACATAGTTTTGGCTTAGGTCCTTGTGGCTATTGGAATAGATAACAAAAACCTCATAAAAAGAAGCCACAGTAATAAGTAATAAGGATACAATAAGGAATTTAAATTTCATTATTTTTTTCTAAGAATCAAGAAGGAAAATAGGGCTAAGGATGACACGCCTGTGCCTAAAAAGAGAAGAAGACCGGGCATATTTCCGGTGGTGGCCAGGCCCAGAACTTGTCCGCCTATGCCTAACACATCTCCAGATTTCTTTTTATCTTTTTTCTTATCTTTGTGGTCGTCATTATGGTTATCATCTTTGTCGTCATCACCTGGGTCGCTGCACTCATAAGGGCTATTGTGCGCTAAGTAAGGGTCTTCATCTAAACCCCATAAGGCGCCATTAGGCACATAGACCCAGCCTTGGTCCAGCAAGTACTCCACTTGGTCAAAACTCAAGCTTGAGACTTTCCACCAATTTGTTTGTATACCGTCACCGTTAATGGAACAAAAACATTGGAAAAGTGTGTTTCCGGATAGTATGCGTACTTCATCGCTGCCGCTATAATCCGAGGGGTTGCCGGGAATGCCGTGTACGCCCTCATCATAAGAAACCTTAACCGTGCCCTGAGGATTACTGCAAGCCGGAAAAGTGGGAACTACGGGTAGTTCATTCACCTCTTCCTGCGCGTAAACACGGGAATTTTGAGCATAGAGGGCACCAAAAGCGGCAAACACCAATATAGATAATAGTATTTTAACTCTCATATGTTGTGTGGGCGGGAATTAAGTGAGCTTAATATACCAAATATTAACTTATATTGCAACAACGCTAGTTGAATAGATTGTGCAAGAACCTACGTAGTCGAAAGAACAAACCGGGGTTACTTTTTTCCAAAACCACAGTATTGTTCGTTTCCAGGGCCGAAAGTTTCAGATTTTCGCTCTTATAACTTGGGGCGCTGATCTCCACCTGAGAGTCCCCGTTATAATAGGGCATCTCGGCATTTCCTGCCCTGTCCGTGTAGGATTCTTTTATGCCGAAAGACACTTTTGCCAGATATACCGGCTCATCAAGCTCATTGAAGACCTTCAGTTGAAGAGACTTTGGCTGATAGTAATAGCTGATAACGCCCACGGCTTCTCTAGCCGTGCCTTCGGGAGTCCATAGTGCCGCTGTACCACCCACGTTCACCCAGTAGTTTATCCCCACCAGTTCCGGCAGTTCTATTAGCTCTTGGAAGGCTTTTTCGATCCAATCACTTTGCATTTTTTCGCTCATTTTGCCGTGAATATCGGGTATGGGCACCCCGAACTCGCCTAAAACAACTTTACCGTTAGAACTTTGGGCGATCTCCCTAACATCTCTAGCCAGAAGCTCCGGAGTGGCTACATAATGGTCTATGACCACTATGCCTCCAAGCTCATTGGTGGTTTTGGGGTTGTAGATGAGTTTTGCCACGTCAGCATTCATGGAAATGTAGTTGGACTTGACGTTCTTGCCTATTTTTCGAAAAGAATCCGAGGTCACCTGGTACTCCTGTATCAAAAAATTTCTATGACCCTCTACATCTTTTGTATCCCTAGGATCCCCCGGTCCTCCATTTTCGCATTCCGGACAAGAGGTGAAAACGTCACCATCTTCGAACAAATACCCATGGGAAAGAATGAAGTCTTTTGTTTTTTGGATATGCTCTTCCCGGGAGATCTTGGGGTAATCGAACCAGCCTTCCCAACCGGAGAAATTGCCTCTGAACCACACGTGCAGGCCGTACTTTCTGGCTGTCTTCGCCCATAACTCCAGCATGGGTGTGAATTCGTCGTCGTAGGGGGTGCCAATGGCCACGTGAGTAGCTCCGGTGTGCGCTATCTGACTTATTTGCCCGTCAATGACCTTGGCAAAGCTACTACTGTTCAATTTTTCCCGGCTGAGATCACGGGAATATTTGACGGTGTCAATAGATTGAACTTCCCACCAGTGTGTGGTGTCCTCAGACGCTTCAACATTGGGTGTGAGCAAAAAAATAAGGGCAGCGCAATAAAGACTAATTGAGAGCAACTTTTTCATTTCTGTCTTCCTAAAATTGGTTCCGTATTCAATTGTTCCACATACTCGGGCTTAATTTCATATATATCGGCGAACGGGAAATGGTCTACTAAAGTGTATTTTTCCAAACCTTTAGTATCCTTGACCAGTTTGAAGGTGAGGTCATTGTCATCATGAGTTCTCATAATGATCCAGCGCGCCCAGCGGTCAGGCAGGGAGGTGGCGCTTTCCCAATATAGACCGGTTCCTTCGTGAATAAATCTTTTCATAGGCAGTCCTGAAGAGAATATTATAGCATCATGCGAAGCCACGGAAATAAGTATAAAGCCCTTTTTATCTCCGGCGTTCTGTGCCAGCCATTGGCTGACCTCGGTAACGTTCTTCTGGCTGGAACCAACCCTGGCATCATCAATAGTGACTGCGTCAGCACTGCTAAAGGCAAAAAATGTCACAAAAAGAAGCAAAGCTAAGATAGTCGTACCTAGATATTTAGACCTGCCGATCAAATATCCGATAAATATAGCTACGGATGGCGCCAGCATGACGCCGTATCGAACATTGAACCATGTGTCTCCGGACAGGCCCTGGATAAAGAGCACGGAGTGACCCATGAAAAGGGCTATAACATTAAAAAATAACGGAGCTATCAGAGCAGTTAAAGCTATACGGATCTCTTTAGAAAACCCCTTGTCCAGCCAGAGCATTATCGCACCTATGCCACCCAACAAGACATGGAATGCTCCCAGGTTATAGACCAGGGCGTAAAAATAGAATTTTGCGGACAGCCACAAATTGTTCTTGGTCATTAACATGCCTGCTTGAGCTAGCTGGTCCTGCTGAGATTTGGCGGAAAAGGGTCCAAAAGCAAAGTATAAAGGGTCCTTGAAGATCATGAGGTTCCACAACAGCCACAAAAAGATACCAAAACCGGCCAAGGTTGTGAATAAAACCAGCATCCCTTCGGTCTTTTGCAGATCCTTCTTACTTTTAAGTGTGTGCAGCAGCACCAAAAGTCCGGCCCAGGCCAAAAGGAACCAGCCATCATATCTGGTCAGTGAAGAGAGCATGATCCAAAAAGCACTTTTGATCAAATGGAGCAAATTATCGTTTTTGTGCCACATCATCAACTCATACGAAGCCGCTGTCATGGTGGCCAGTAAAAGCAGTTCTGTCATGGAGGTAGTTTGTAGGTAAAGGATATTAAGGTTCGAAATAAAGACAAAAACACCCACCAGGCGGCCAAACATGCCCACTTCCAATTCCTTCAGGAATTTATAGACCAGAATGCCTGTGGCTACAAAGGAGATCATAGAAATTAGTGCCCCGGACAACCCTGAGTGCCACATGAAGTCATTCCAGATGGTGGGCACCATCAGGACGTGGAGCAGGGGGAGCCACACAGATCCCAGCTGGGCTATGCCCGGCTTGAGGCCCTCAACCACCCTGCGGCCTATATCCAGGTGCGAGCGGGCATCGTTGTAAGCTAAGGCTAATCCGTTGTTGTAATAGTAGCGAAAATAAGCAATGGAAATTAGACATAGAAAAATAGTTAGCAACAAGCCTGACCTTTTCTCAAGGACATTTTTTGCTACTTGCAATGGCTTCAAGGGTATTTCAAAAGATATTTTAGTATCCAGTTTTTTTAATTTATCGATTACCATAATTTGTCTATACCCTCTTAAGTAAACTTTTAACTTTACTTAGTAATTTCCATTCCGGTAGCAAAAGTCCCAGCAAAGGGATCATTGTAGCAGTCATTATCAAAGCATACACTAGCTTAAAATAATTCCAGGCTGACAAATATTTACCTGCCACGGTTTGATAAATAAAAGATTTTGAGGTGTGGCTTTTTAGGTAATCAGTGTTTCTAGCAAAAGTGTACTTCTGCACCTTGCCCGAAAGCTTTTCCAGCTCCAAAACCTCAACTTTGGGAGGATTGGCGCTGGTGGAGAGAGCGCCGGCAGTGTTGACATAGGCGGAGTAGGAAAAAAGAAATAAAAATAAAGGTATGAATAAAAAGCCTTTTTTGTATTTTGACAGGGCTACACTTATCAATACAGCAAGCAGAGCGTAGGCAGGTATCAAGTACCTGGAACCAAAGGCCCAACCTCCCCACGGATCTCCCCACATCGAGTACAGAAGTAAATTCACGCCTAAGATGCTGAGAAATAGATTCAGGCGCATATCCCGCTTTTTATAAAGGATCCATAAGCCGAACATGCCTAGGAACATGACCGGAGTGAACATTAACATTCCCCTGTCTGGGCTGAGCAGATGCAAGTACAGCCCATTCATTAAATTACGGGTCAAGAAAAATCCCACAGCAGTTTTTTCTTGTAATTCCGGGTGCAGATAAAATTCAAGATCCTCGGGATTAACATCTCTTGGCGCCAAAGGTTTGCCCTGTTCATCAAAGTCCTTAACTCCCGGTACTGTGCCTGAAAGTTGGAAGGGGTCGCCAAAAGACACTTTGTTGAACCAGAATAAGAAGAGCATGGGTAGTACTACCGCCATAAGACATAAAAGGCCGGTCAATTTAAAATTTATTTTTAGAACATCACGGCCGGACTTTACGGATACAATTCGAACCAAAGCAGCCAGGCCTACGGGGAACATCAAAAAGAGATTTGGATAATCCACTGTCACTGACAAGCCACACAAAAATAAGATCATTGCCGCCGACAAGAGATCCTCAGATCTCATAAGGATATAAATAGCTAGTAGTATGGTAAAGGTGGAAATGTGGTGCTGGTATAAATTTACCGCATAGGCAAAACTTGGACTGGCAAAAAGAAAGACCAAAGAGCCAACTGTAGCCGCCTTGGAGTTTGCCCCCAGCTTGATGGCAATAGCCCTGATCAGCAGGGTATTCAAGGCGGCAAACAAAGCAATAATGAAATAAGTACCAACTTGGGAGAGACCAATTGTTTTTCCCAGTAAATATCCGGGGATGGCTAGAAAAGAGACCGTAGGCGCAAACCGTGAGACAAATTTTCCATCTTGGTATGCCAGGTCAGGTAAAGCAAATCTTGCTACCGGCAGAGAGTAGGACAAGGATCCATCTTCGACTACGGAATATACCAGGGCAAACCTACCTCTTTCCGGAGAAAGCTCAAAAGGACCGTTTTCTACCCATTTGTCCTGGTCAAGTTCTACGGCATTGGGCGAGCCCGGCAGGCCCCGTATGGAAAGGACAAGAATAAATAGTACAGGTAAGAGCAGCCAAAAGCCTCCACTTTTACTGATCGTTTTCCAAAAAGACCATGTCCTATTTTTTATCAGTCCAAGATCTATTTTCATTTAAGCGTCCTAAAGAGAAATTCATAATCTTTAAAAAAGTCTCTATGAAATAATACCTGTTTTGTTCTTCTTATGGTGTTAAGTATATGCCACCAAAGACGTATAACTGTATGGCGCGAATAATAAATATCATATTGAAATTCCACGTCTGGAGACAATCCGGTGAAACCCAGACCGAACTCGTATTTTTTGAACGTTTTTTGTGAAAGGTCATCGACCAACTGATACAAAAGCATTTTCCCGGGGGAAAGTTTAGCATGATCTGCTAGATAAGCGGTGTGAAATTCTTCAAGAGAATAGTTGCTAGCAAAGTTGAATATATAGGCGATCGGTCTATCATGGTACTTTAGGTAGGCAATGCGTACAAACTGTGGACAGAGGTATAGAATATTCTTGAACAGATCTATATTTATCTGCTCAGAAAATGTGTCTTCCCCCTTTAACTTCTTTGCGCTCCCTTGGTCGACAGCAATCAATGTTTGTAGTATCTGGTGAGAATTTTCTCCCACCTCATCTAAGCTATAACTAAGGGCGCCACCTGCGCCCTTCATTTTATTTCTGACCTCTCTTCTGGCCCTGTCGGAAAAGAAGCTGTTCGCATCTTTTGAAAAATCTATATAGGGGTGTTTAGCAATAGTTGAAGCCAAAACCTGCTTATAGGCTTTTTTTATTTCTTTGGCCAGGTCTTCATTGACATGGGAAATGTATATGTTGTGCTGCCGGCCGAAGGCATCCACTGCATATTTTATAAGTCCGCTTTCATAGTTTCTAACTAAAAGGGGCGAGCCGGGAACATGTTCTAAGCCCGAAGCAGATGTTAGAACGGGCACACCAAACTTATTTTTCATGACTCCCGGTAATATGGCCATGAGCTTATTTTCCTGGTAGCAAAGGAGGATCTTGTAGTCTGTGATGTTGTATGTTTTAAGACAGACCAGGAACCATTCGTAAGAGTTAAAAAAACTTGCATTAGCCGCATTTTCCCACAACTCTTTCCAATCGTTGATAAGCTTCTCGTTCAGGGTTTGGGCGGTTTCGGACCTGAGGTCCGGTATAGCAGTCGGTTTTGCGGATCCGGCATTTTTAATAGGGATAAAGTAGAGCTCACTATGTTCCGGGATTTGTAACGAAGGAAAGATAGCCGGAAACTGTGTTTTGTATAGTTTCAGCAGGTCTGTTTTTTTTGCCAGATCAACCGGATTTTCTATCTTGTCATAAGCTACGGTATCATCTCCAAGATTATTTTCACGAACATTATAGGGAAAATCAGAATAAAAAATAACATTATCGAACAACTCCTCGCACACCCGGCGTGTTATGACATGGTCTATATGATGCCCCGTGCCGTAGGGAGCAAGCACCACCGCCTCTTTTTCCACTGTGTTCTCAAGCGCTTGCTTAAGTTGATCATACGAGGGATCCTGCGAAGAAACCGTCTTGGTTGCGTGCCATCTGTAAGTCGGGTATATATGATCGAATTCAGGGATGAGCTTTCCTAACGGATCGAGGCGTTTTTTCCTTCTGAACAAACCATCTTGTAGACCAAGATTTGTACTATTTACTTTAAGTTTTGATAAAACCGCCGCATCATTCTTGGCGCGCTCATCGTATAGAGTGTTGGCATCCTCGTAGTTACCAGAATCTTTCAAGAACTTGCGGACCGAAAGCGTATACGGACCTTCATGGGCTTTGGTAAAAACGTTAATGACGGTGACGTCTTCAGCGCCGTCCAGATTCGATAACAAACCCCCGCATGACAAAGCAGCATCATCAAAATGCGGTGAGACAACATATATTTTTTTGTTCTTTATTACATCTCTTATGCTCATATACTTTCTACAAATCCTAAAAACTTGTCATAAACATTATCCCAGGTGTTGTTCTTAGCAAACTCACGGGCATCTCTACCCATTTCCTGCCTAGCCTGTTCATTTTCGATAATACTTGCTAGTGCTTTGGCATAGGCATCCACCTGGAAACATTCTGCTTTTATAGAGGCATTTCCGGGGAGCCAGGACAGTTGTGGAAGGTCAAATAATACCACCGGCTTGGCATGGGCAAAAGCTTCCAGCACGACTAGAGGATAGGTATCGAATCGTGAGGGCAGCACCAAGGCCAAGCAGTCAGCCAGGAGCTTTTCTTTTTCTTCGCCGCCCACTTTGCCTAAGATCTCCACGCGCTTAGACAAGTCATTGTCTTTTATCATGGTCTTTACGGCGGCCAATTCTTTTTCGGAGCCTTTTCCGGCTATTTTCAACCTGACTTCAGACTTATCTTTCATCGCCTTGAAAGCTAGGAGCAATAGATCAAGTCCTTTCTGATCTATCTCCAGCCGGCCCAGGAATAGAAAATATTTTTCCCTGAGGGGTCTTTCCCAACTCTCCCCGGAAGCCACCACCACGCCATTGGGGATGACCCCAATTCGTACCTGTTTTCGGTCAAGATCTTTTTGCACTTTATTTTTTGCCCAATCAGATAGAACAATGAAATATCTATAATTTTTAGCTAAAAATTTTTCTATGGACTGAAACGGCAATTTGTATTTTCTATGCATATCAGATCCAGCGAACATATGGATCCAGGAGACAACCTTGCTCTTTGCCCGTAGCGGCAGCAGAGAAAATGTCACAGGCGGAGAAGAGCCCTCAATCCACAGATCGTATTTCTCTGTTCCGGCTTTAAACAGCAAGGCAGCTTGGTAAAAAAGGTGACCCAGCTTGGGCCCTAGCATGTTCGAGCCCACAAAAGTGTATCTTACCCCGTCCACTTCCTGAGCTTGAGCACCTTCAAAAGTACCGGCTATGACTTTTACCACGTGTGTCTTGGCCAGCCTTTTGCACATTTCGTGGACAGCCGCGGCTCCCCCGCCTGAATAGTGCGGATTAAAGATAGAATCGTAATTTGAGACTATGATGTTTTGCTTGTTATTCATGGCCAGCTCCCAGAAAATTATCCTTAACTTTAAAGAGGAAAGTAAAAACCTTGTTCATAAAAATTCCCACCGGTGTTAACAGCAGTTTCAGATCCTCAGGCGAAATGTACTTGCTTACTGTTATTCTGTTCAATTCATATTTATTATCGATCTTGCCGGAAAGCCTGCCCCCGGCCACTGTGAAGGCGGCCTCAAAGCCTGCGGTTTTTATCGCGTCCACGGTTTTACGGTCATATTTTCCAAAAGGATAAGCAAAGTATTTAAAGCTCATGCCCAAAGCCTCTTCCAGGTCCTTTTTACCGTCGGCCACCTCGTGATACAGGCTGTTGCTATCAAGAGAGGTAAGATCCTTGTGCGCTAAGGAATGAAAACCGAAGATCCATCCGGCGCTGAGCAGTTCACTGATCTGTGCTGGGTCAAGAAGACCGTCTTTTCCACCTTGGCTCATGATAAAGACGGTGGCGGGAATATTATATTTTTTCAGGATCGGATAAGCATTTTCATAAACCCCTTTATAACCGTCATCAAAAGTCATGGCGATCCTGGGTCTGGAGCCGTTGTTTTTACTGTTTATGATCCGGTCAAGACCGGTCACGCTAAACCCGTTTCTGAGCACGTCCACGTGTTCGTTGAACTGCAGCGCGGTTACGGAAAACTCCCACTCGCTATCTCCGACATCGTGGTAGCAAAGAACAACATCATAGTTTTGTGCTCCCGCCTTACTCACCAGTCTATCTGCCAGTTTAGACAGGCGCAAAGTCAATAAGAATATCTTTATCGATAAAGGTTTTCTCATGTCAACCCACCCTCCTTATATGCCGCCATCCGGCTCTGCCCTTATAAAAAGGCATATGCAGTTTGACGGAAAGTTGCAGGCAAATATAAGCGGTAGCTGCGAAGGGAGAACGGACTGCCTCAAGCAAATAAGATCTTATTAATAGACTGGGAGTGATAACTTCGTATCTATTGATGAGTTCCCAGCCAAAACTGTCCCGTATGGCTTGATGATCTGCCAGAAACCGTCTCATCTGTCGAACATAATCAGCATAGTTATCTGCTATGTCAAAATGTACCTCAGCTTTTTTAGACACCACTACGTCAAAGCCATTTTTAATGGCGAAATAAAAACAATATGAATCATCGCCAATGCTCCCATCCTCCGGCAAGCGGAAAACCTGGGAAAATTCTTGGGAAAAGGCTATCAGGCCGCCTTCGGAATAGTAGCGAATGCCCCTCTCTCCCAGTGAGGTTCTGGCTCTGTCCCAGACCTTGTAGCCAAAATAGGCCACACGGCCGAAGATAGTTTTTGGTTTGGCGGCGCGAAGGTAGGCGCAGACCACTCCTGTATGTTTGCCTTCGAACTTGCTTACCATCTCATCCAGCACAGAGTTATGGTGAAATTTCATATCGGCATCAACCAAGACAAAAATGTCGGTTGTAATTGTATCGAGCATTTGATTTAAGCGACGCTGCTTTCCCTCATTTTCTTTAAAATCGTGCACCTCGACCTGAGGAAAATCCTCTTTTACTATTTGCACTGTACTGTCCGTACTGCCGTCGGAGTAAACAAGGACCTGAGCCAGCTCATAGTTGTTGGCTGTCTGTGCAAAAAGTTGCCTTAGAGCCCGGGCGATCACCCTCTCTTCGTTGTGGGCCGGCATGCCGATGGCCAAGGTAGGTTTATATGTGTGCATGGTTGGTCTTTCTCACCTTAAGGACCAGGCCAAAAGCCAAGCCTGGAACCAAACAAAATAATCTATCCAGCTGCGCCAGCCCGAATCTTCTCAACATGTAATAGCCGCGGGTGCTCTCAGTTTTAAGCCCGTACAACGCCAGCAGTTTTTTTAAAGCATCCGGAGTAAATAATCTCAGATGACCGGAAGCAGGATTTTCCAGGCCTTGGGGAAAAGTATAATTTCCGATCTTTATAATAGGCAGAGTTTTGTGCAAACTTGGTTCAAGATAATAAGGTTGTCGGCCCAAGAGCAGAAAGATCCTGTTCATCCAAGAGGCAAGGTTGGGAGTTGTGATAAGTAAAGAACCGTTCATGGTCAGCACTCTGTTAAGTTCGATGAGGTAAAGATCTGTGTCCACCACATGTTCTATATTCTCCCCAGATATTATCAGGTCAAAAGTACCGTTCTTGAACGGCAGTTTTGTTTCTGCGTCTGCCTGGACGAACTCAATATCTTTATGTTCCCTTCTGCCGGCTGCCAAAGCATTGGTGGAAATGTCCACACCAACCACACGGGCATGAGGATATATTTTCTTTATTTGAGTGGCAAAATAACCTGTGCCGCATCCAATATCCAATACGTTCTGAGGCGGGTTTTTTAAAGAGGCCGCGAATTTCAGCATGACCGCCAGTCTATTGGAATCAGGGTCGGTCAGGTCGGTTTCTACACCATGGACCCTGTCTTGTTCGTAAATATCCGCAGTTTTATTATTTATCATGTTCTTTATTTTCTAAGCGGCGCTTCCTTTCAAAGCAAATAAATTCTTCAAAAAAGTTTCTTCGTCCTCCTGAGATTTAATTTTAACGAATCCCATCTCCACAAGTGCCGTATAGGTGCATATGATCTTAAAACTATTTAGAACTTTTTCCGAGACAAAAACCTCCCGGGCGGTCTCCAGTTTAAAAATGTCAAAAGATAGTTTTGCACCCACCCAGTAAGTAAAGAACAATTGAGCGATCTCCAGCATGGAATTGGTAATTGCCGCCGTCTGCCAGTCGACAATATAGTATTTATCCCCGGACTTAAGAATGGTGCCACGGACATCACGGTGAACCAAGGTATTCCACTTAAGACTAAAAAGATCCGGTCCGTGTCCGAGGGAAAAGAAGAAGCCACGCAGTATCTCTTTCCAAAGGGATGGTCGGCTTAGCAAAGCTTTTAGTGATATCAGAGGGAGGCTGAAAAGAATTTTATATGGACTAATAGTCAAAATATGGGCTTTTAAGGTCTTTAACGCCTTACCGCCAAAGCTCCTTGTGTATTTGATAGCTTGGTCGTAAAGATCTACCAGTTCTTCGTCGGTAAAATCCTCTTGTGATTCCGGCGCGTACTCACTAATGTACATGAGGCAGCCTTTTTGTTTATAAGTGTGATAGAGGGCCGGTAGGCGGAACTTGCTCTTGTCAGGAGTAGCCCCAGCCTGATCGATCGAGGTAAAGGCAGACAACACGGCGATACCGTTCTCTAGCCAGTAATAGGCTGTATTTTTCCTCTGACCGAACCAAGCCTTAGCAAAACCTGGCCGCCCATTCCCATCTTTGTAAATGGCGTATCGGTATAACTTGATGCTCTTGTCAACTTGGATCTCACTGACGAACTCGAAATCACCAACTTTATCAGGCAGCTGCCCGGCTTCTTCCAAGGAACTGCTGGGTTTCCATGAGAACAGCGCGTCACTCAAACGACTCAGCAATAATTTTATATTTGGTGTATTAAGCATCATGTCCAACTCCCTTAACTGATCTCTAACGTCTTTTTTATAACTTCTATCAATTTGTCTGTACTGTTATCCCAACTGAAGTTCTCGGCCCACTTGATGCCTTGCTTTCCGAAGATAGTCCTTAGCTTATTGTTCGATATCAGCATACTGATTTTATCAGCAAAAGCCTCCACATTGCCATATTCGACCAAAATACCGGTGCTCGGGTTCTTGACCGATTCTCTGAGGCCAGGTACGTTAGATGCCACTACGGGAGTACCGCTAGCGCTGGCTTCAATAGCAGAAATTCCCCAGCCCTCCATCATTGATGGATAGACAAAGACCCACGATTCACCCAGTACTTTTGGCTTTATCTCTTCCGAGATCTTGCCTAGGAATTCAACATTGTTCTCCAGATTCAGTTCCTTGACAAGACTCTCAAGATCTTCCCGGCTTTCCCCAAAACCGGCGATCTTTAGCTTAGTTTTTGGTTGTTTTTCGATGATCAGTTTCATAGCATTAATTACAGTGTCCACGGATTTATAGGGCTTTAATCTGCCTAAATAAAGTATGGTAGGATCTTTGGTCTTTTTAACAGCCCTGAATTTTTTGTTCTCAACCCCGGGATGTATTATTTCTATAGCCTGGCTTCTACCCAAACCAATTTTTATCATGTCGTCTTTGGAAGATTCGGACACTGTGATCATTTTTGTATTTCTGTAGACAATAGGCATCAGAGTTGACTCCAGGAATGTGGCTAAAGCAGCAGCAGGAGCGCTCAAGTTATTTATGAACACATCCTGATGGATATGGTGGATTAGCCCTATGACGGGTTTTCTACTGTAAAGAGGGGTAAAGAATGGCACACCATTCTCTGAATCAATAATGACATCAATATTTTTTCTAAACTTAAAGACATAGTAAAGGAAGGCCCAGATATAGACCGTATAAAAACCTCCATGCCTATAGATTTCCACACCGTCGATCACCTCATGCCTAGAACATTTTTTGTCATTTCCGCAAAACACTGTGACGTCGTAGCCGCAATCGACCATCCGTTTAGCTAGCTCCTGCACATAAACCTCCGCTCCCCCGGCCCAAGAATGTTTGATGTCACGCCAGTTATAGATAAGAACCCTGGGTAATCTCTTGGCCAGTCTTACCGGCCCTTCCACAACTTTCTTTTCCGAGCGTTTTTCCAGCACATAGTGGACCAAAGCAACGATGTTAAAGCCCATGACGCCAGTTATGGCCATGACCAGCACAACCGCAGCCATACTAGCATGGAAAAGACCGATGAGCGTGACCTGAGCCATGGTAATAAAGACGCTGATGACAGGGAAACTGGCCTTGCCTTTGATCTGATGATAAGTGATTATGGTGCGCGCCATGGTGTAGCCAAGCATTCCCAAACCATAAAGAGGCAATAAGTTGACTACAGGAATGACCCTAGGCCCAAAAAGCAGGGGAGCCGTAAAACGTCCCAATAGACCAATAGCTATATAAAATGTGGCGCTCACGGCAGCCGAGGCATAAAAGATCTTGTTAAAAGCCGATTTGCTATCAGCGCCGGAGCCTTCGTGTTTGCTGATTACGGGAATTAGAAACTGTCCGAACAAACCACCTATGAAGAAGATCATTTTTCCGGCCAAGGCCAGTAGCGCATATTGCCCGGCCTCTGCAGGGTTTAAATAGTGTTTGACGAGTATGAGGTCCAGAGCAAGGTAAGAGACGGCGGAAAATTTTATGAGGGCGGAAGTGCTGAAAAATCTTGTGGGAAAACTTATTAACTCCTCTTTATCAATATTGTTCTTGTCTTGTTTTAAATTCTTGGCATAATACCAGCCCATCAGAAGAGCGGCAGCCATGGAGATCGGAATGGAGGCATATACGAGCTGAGCATTCCCCGTACTAACGAAGACCCAGGCAAACAGCAGCTTAATGAAAGCTTCGGAGATCAGGACAACCGAAACAAAGAAGAACTTCAGGTTTCCTGTTAGATACCCTCCATCGCAAGCTGCTACCATGCCTATGATCCAGATGGGTGAGAGTAAGATGAATGGCAGATACCCATCTATGTTGAAGAAGTTATTCAAGAACGGGATGGACATGTACCATAACAAGAATAGCCCGCCACCGATCAAAGCCACGCGTCTGCGTACGTAAGACCAGAACTCTCTGATGGTCGTGTTGTGCTTGCCAAGATAGTAGGCTGTTTTGTAAGCCACCGAATCACCCAAAGTGCCATAGGGTATAGAGACAAGGAACAAAATGTTACCGGCTAAACTAATAACACCGAACTCTTCCAGCGAAAGAGTCCTGCCCAGAAAGGCGTTGTAAAGATAATTGATAAAACTAGCCAGTCCCGTGGCTATAACAAGTAATCCTCCGGAGGTTTTTTCTGCGCCAATACGGTCAATGATCTTAGACATGCTAGACGGCAGTTTTACCCTCTTTATTTTGGAGTCTACACCCGCGACGGCTTTAACCTTCTCCACTTCAACTTCTTCGATTTCCTCAACCTCTATTGTTTCCACTTTCTTTTCTCCAGCATGGCTGGTAGGTAAGTGCAGCCCATGATGGGTCTTTTCCCAGAAGTGAGGTTTAAATATAAGTTGGTAAAAAGCCTTTATGGCACTGATGCTGATGAAGAACCAGTATACCGGCATCAAAAAGACGTATTTTATAAGCGACCAGTGGCTTCTTTTAGCCGTACCGATCATGTAGTTGTAGAGATGCAGGAAGTTGCCAAACACAATAGATGTTAGGGCCATGTAGTAGATGACGGGAGGGAACAAAGCTTCTATACTGGGTCCCACGTAGGCATACAAAACAAAATAGGCTATGGTTGTCAGCCACATGATCGGATTTACCAGCATGAAGACAAGGCGCACACCAATGACGTGGTTGAAAAGAACGGAATGCTCTTTATGCTCTTTTACAAAACTAATGGGGTCCCGCATATGCACCAGGTAGGTTTGCATGTAGCCCTTGATCCAACGGGAACGCTGTCTGATCCAATTCTTCAAGTTACTGTTGGCCTCTTCCAAGGTAACGGAATCTATGATGGCTGTTTTATAGCCCTTTTTGAACAAACGTATCCCCAGATCGCAGTCTTCGGTGACATTGAAAGCATCCCAGCCATGCAGCTCCTTCAGAACTTTGGTTTTAAAGTGATTGCTGGTGCCTCCCAGAGGAATGGATGTTTCTATAGTTTGGAATCCGGGCAAGATTAGGTCGAACCAGAGGGAGTATTCGGTAGTAAAAAGCCTTGTTAATATATTATGATGGGGATTGTAATAATTTAGCTTTGCTTGCAGGCAGGCTACGTTGGGAGCGGATTTGTTAAACCCAAGATAGGCCTTTTTAAGCTGCATAGGATCGGGCTTATCTTCAGCGTCATAAATGACAACATACTCACCCTTGGCCAGGGAAAGTCCGTAATTGCAGGCTTTTGGCTTAGTTTGGGGGTTGGAGTGGGGAACTATAACCGTTCTCACATAATTAGAGAGCTTCATTTCTGCGGCTTTATTGATAGTTTCTTCGTCAACCTCTTCCAAGAGCAGGATGACATCCAGTTTGTCTTTTGGCCAGTCTAGCAATTGGATGTGTTCCAAGAACTGCGGCAATACGGCAGCTTCTTTAAAAAGAGGGCACAAAATGGTGTAGACAGGCAGCTCGGCCTCATTTATGGAATCAAGATCTTTTTGTGTTTCAGACATCTCCGGTGGGAACTGCAAACTTTTCAGTACCAGGTAGGCGGTAAGAAAGATGTCCAAAAAATAAATGGTGGTCAAAATGGCCATGAATATGGCTGCCGTTAGCTTAAAATTAAGGACCATGCCTGTTATGAACACCGCGGTCATAAGGAAAATGAACGCTTTTTGCCAATGCCAAAGGGTTTTATGGGCCGACTGTTCATAAGGCAAGGTGGTGTGTGTCAGGTACTGTTTGTTCTTGTGCAAGATCCCTGAGCCGTGCATGGTGTTCTTGCTCATGGGTGCGATAGCGTAGGCGTGATGCTTGATCTTGAGCTTTAAGGCGCCCGAAGCGATATCAAAGGCAGTTTTTACAAAGCTTATTTTGGAGTCACCGTTTTTTCGATGGGCAAAATCAATATCCACCTCATCGATCTGGTAACCCAGATCCTTGGCCGTTCTTAGCAGGGGCATGTCAAACGTCCATTGCGTCATGTTCGAAGTATCTACAAAGCTGACGATCTCTTTTTTAATTAATTTAAGTCCTGATTGCACATCGTGGTCCAGACCAAGTAATAGCCGCCCAAAAATATAAGCATTTATCCTTGAACCAAGACGTCTGAAAAGCTCGCCCTCATAGGTTTTTCTGTTGGCTATGACCACACCGACACCGGGATCTTTTTGCGCCACCTCCACCATGAACGGTATTGCTTCCGGGGGATATTGAAGATCTCCATCTATCATGATCACATAGTCTGCCTTACACTTTTCAAAACCCTCTAGTATGGAAAATGTCTTGCCTTTTTGGCCTTTTTTGGTGAAAAGTTTTAAGGGGTACTCTTTGTACAGTTTTTTTATTTCTTGTACGGTGTCATCCGTTGATTTGTCGTCAATAAACAATAAGGTATAAGCCAACTTGGCTTTGGTCATGGTCTTATCTATGCGGGTAACCAGATTTTTGACATTTTTACCTTCGTTATAAACAGGAACAATGATGTCGATCTTTCTTATGACCTGATTATTATTTTGTTCTTCGTTTTCGATTTTCATAAGACCTATAATAGTAGTGCGTAGTATACAGCAGAATCATGATTCTAGCAACATATATTGTACTGATATGGGTGTTGGTAATTGACTATTTACAGTGTTTTGATTGGTATAAAAAATAAATCAGTTATTAGCTATGGCTTAGCCACAACTTTTGCTTGTTATCAGAGATCACTTTTTATCTACCTTTTTTCATATCTCTCCGCAAACCAAATACGATACTGAACTATACCACATTTTTGTCCGTAGTTGTCAAGAAAGTTTATAGGATATTACGAAACTCTGTCGATATGTATATACTATATGCATGGAAAAACAACAGAAACATAACATACAGTTTCCAGACTTCCAAAAAATAGACATCAGAGCCGGTACTATTGTAAGTTGTGGAGTAGTTGAGGGTTCGAACAAACTCCTAAAGTTGGAAGTTGACTTTGGAGAATTAGGCAAGCGTCAGATCTTAGCCGGCATTTACGCTTGGTACGAACCAAATGAATTGGTAGGATTGCAAACTATGTTTGTGGTGAACATGGAGCCGCGCACCATCATGGACTTGGAATCCCAAGGTATGTTGTTGGCTTTAGAGGTAGACAAAGATGATAAGCCTGTGTTATTAGTACCTAAAAGTCAGGTAACAAACGGTTCCAGTGCCATCTAGTGTCCAGCGCATTCTATAAATAACAGGAGGTGAGACGTGTTCAGGAACAGATTTTGTTTCTTCATGTTGTTTTTTATGCCCATTGTATACTTTGTCTTTTTGTGGTTTTTCTCTGCGGTCTTTGGCCAGGTAAGTAAATTCACTCTTGCTGTCTTAGCCATTGGCGGGGGCCTGGCCTTTATCAGATTTTCCTGGTACAGGTTCGAAGATCTGGAAAGAGAGAGAATGTACATAATCAAGGAAAGGATCAAGGAGAAGTACAAGAAGAAAAGTGACAAGGAGGAAGGGTCGTAGATCCGCAAATTTGATCTGGTACTCTTCCTCCTAAACACCTTTAGAATCCCTGTTATAATACCCCCATTGTGAAATACCAACCCAAGACCTATTACATAAAAATACTAGGCTGTCAGGCCAATGTGGCTGATTCTAATTCTATGTCCGGGATCTTG
This sequence comes from uncultured Candidatus Saccharibacteria bacterium, assembly GCA_964434935.1. GTDB lineage: Bacteria > Patescibacteriota > WWE3 > UBA101185 > UBA10185 > CAYSWS01. The sequence continues at coordinate 7,848 of CAYSWS010000013.1, read as the reverse complement.
GAGACTTTAGGTTTCGAACAGGTCAAACCGGCCAAAGAGTATCAGAATGAAAAAGAGGAATTGCTGGACCTCCTACCGCAAACGGATCTTTTTATTGTTAATTCGTGTAGTGTGCGCCAAAAAAGCGAGGATAAAGTTTACGGTCTTGGCAAGACCTTGGGTCAGCTGGAAAAAGAGGGTAAAAAACGCCCGTTCTCTGTGTTGTCGGGCTGCATGGTAGGTTCCGTGACGGGAAAACGCCAAAGATATGAATTTTCCGAACTAAAAAGAAAAACTCCTTGGGCTAACATGTACATGAGTCCGGACCAGGTGTTCGATCTACCTGATCTTTTGCAAAAAGAAGGTGTGCTGGGTGAGTGGGCGGTCAAGAAATTCGATCCCAAAAAAGTGGAAGCACCTCAGCAAGAAAAAGAACGCGCCTATGTGAACATCTCTTTTGGCTGTGACAACTTTTGCACGTTTTGTGTAGTGCCATACGCCCGCGGTGCTGAGGTTTCCCGTAGCGAGAAAGACATTTTGTTTGAAGTCTCGCACCTGACCAAACGCGGTTATAAACATGTTACTTTATGTGGTCAGAATGTTAACTCCTGGGGTTTGGGTCCTAAGGAAAAATTTGCCGTGCGCACAGGAGGCAAAGAGAAAATTCCTTTTGCTGACCTGTTGAGAAAAGTCTGTGATGTAGAGGGAGTGGAAGAAGTGGACTTTATTTCCTCCAACCCATTTGATTTTACCCAGGACCTGATAGAGGCCATCAAGCATCCTAAAGTTTCCAACTATATGCATATCGCCGTGCAATCCGGCAACAATGAAGTGCTGGAAAAAATGAACCGCAGACACACGGTGGAAGAATTCATTGACCTGGTGGAAAAAATAAAATTGGCCAAGCCTCAACTGGAACTGGGAACAGATATAATAGTAGGCTTTCCCGGAGAGACCAGAGAGCAGTTCATGGACACGGTGAAGCTGTTCGAACAAGTGAAATTTAGAGTGGCCTTCATCAGCATGTATTCACCCAGAAAAGGCACACCGGCAGATAAATTAATGGCGGATGATGTTCCCGTCAAGGAAAAGAAGTGGCGCCATGATCATTTGTCTAAGGTGTGGCGGGGAAGCAGAGAAGTTTAACTCTTTTCAACCGTCAAAGCAGCCGTAGGGTAACCGTATACGAAACTACCGTCCCTATCTCTTCTTTCCAAACTGTTCAGCCATTTGGATACTATCAAAGACACCTCATGCTCATCATAGTCTACTTCAGGTTTTTTCTCCCCGGCCTCGTATTGTTCAACGGTATTTTCATCTACTCTAAAAGCATGAAAATTCTCATTCTTGCCTCGTTGGCCTGAGTGTAGCACTACAAGACCTGTCCAGCGGTCACCTTCCACCCTGTCTCTCTTTTTTGCATAGACCATACATTCCAAAGGGCCCCTCTTCCTTGCAGGCTCTAGGATTATAAGATCCTGACTTATCAACACCGGCTCATATATCTGGAACATATTCTCTGCGCTTTGGCTGGCTTTTGAGGCTTTGGGAAAAAAGGTCCTTATTTGACCCCAAGTTTTTTCGGCAATGCTTGACCCTTCGCCATCTATTATTTCCGGTAAAGTGCTGTTTGTTTTGGAGCGGGTGATCTTGAAAACATCCTGTTGAGTTTCCGGATGACGAGGTATGTAGGGTTCGTTGATGGTAGCGTAAAGAGTGTCTCTATTACGGTGTTTAAGCGAACCTGTAGTTTTAGAAACCCTTATGTTATCAGCTTCTCCCGGTTCAATTTCTTCTCTGGATCCTTCCGTACTTCCTGTGTCCAAGTAAGCTTGTTCGAACTTGGACAGATCGCCCCTTTCTGTATCTGTAGCAACTCTGGGAACAACAGGGTCGTTTGCATCCACTAGTTTTTTTACATTTTCGAATTCCCAAAATAAAAAGGAGTTCTTAACCTCACGACCTCTGGATTTTTCAGGAATATAAATGGCCCCTGTACTTTTTGATACTTGCTCGCCGTTTGGAAGGATCCAATGGTCTTTTATCTCTGCCGGTGTGAGATCTTCCCCGGTGACGTTGCTTTTAATTCTCATTTTTTGGGACAGAGCATTAATGACATTAGGATCCATTTGTAGTTCGGGAAAAACTCTCTCCAACACCATGTTTCCGTACTTGATTTCAATTTCCCGAGGGATTTCTCTGTAAACTTCCAAAGCCTCTGCCTGCTGTTTTTCCAGCGCCTCTTTCTCTCTGTCGGGCTTTTCTGGAGCTAGAGTAAACGTTTCAAACCCACCCTGATCGATCTTTAGGTCATCATAGTCGGTAAGGTTTGTTATAGATTCAGTGTAGGCAGGACTCATACTAAATTATTATAACTGTTATTCTACGAAAAAGTTGAATTTATTATTATTTACATTCACAAAACAGACTAGAAATTTACTTTAATACTGCTTTCATCAACATCTCCGCACACAGCAAGATACCATAAGCCCGGTTTGAAGTATTTTTTACCCACTCTTACTAGATCCTCAACTTTTGCTTCTGCTATGGCGTTCAGATACTCGGGAAAGTACATATCATTACCCACCAAAAGATCATAAGCGTGCCTATGTACCCAAGAAGCTGATGTTTGCATCTGCCGTCTTGACGATTTGATTATTTTGTCTTTTGCGAATTCCAGCTCATCATTAGAAACTTCACCGATAGCTATCCTAGCAAACTCTTCACATATTATGTCCAGCACTTCCTGTACCTTATCCTTGGATGTTGAGGTTTTCACAGACCACGCACCGCCGTTGGAAAAGTTTTGGGAAGAGGTACCAACCCCGTAAACCAAACCCCGTTCATATCTTAATCTTTTTGTTAGCACTGCGGCACGTCCTCCACCAAATATAGTAGATAATAAATTTAATGGAATTTCATCAAGACTCTTAGTACTTGTTGTTCTGAAACCTACAACCAAATGGACTTGCTCCTGTTTGGGGTAATTGTGCGTCTTAATGCTGTTTTCTCTGACCACGGGGAGTGCCTGCTCGAAAATGTACTTGTTTGATGTAGGAATTGGTAAACCATCTTCCAGCTCAGCAACAACTTGATCCAACTCAATATCTCCGCATATTGCTATCACAGCACGGCCTGAGGTTAGCATATCCTGATAATAACTATAAAGATCTTCCTTAGAGATGGAACTTACTGAATCAGTATTTCCTAAGTTTGATCTACCAACATCTGTACCTTGGAAAAATAACTCTGAATATAATTCCCAAACATATTTGGAAGGATTTGATGCCCAATCTCCAATTTCCTTTAAAATAGCACCTCTTTCAGTTTCTACGGTTTTTTTCTGAAATAATGATTCTGTGAGCATTTCTCTTGCTAGTAAAACAGCCCCTGCAAAATCTTCTTTTCCTGCGATCTCCAATCTCAATGTTATAGAGTCACTGGCAGTGTTGGCACCAAAAATTCCACCTAATTGTTCAATAAATACTGCTAATTTATCCTTGCTGGGAAATTCTTTAGATCCAGCCGTTATCATATGTTCGACAAAATGTGCCAAACCCTCTTTACCTCCGGGATCAAAACGCGAGCCGCTGGCAAATTTTATTTCCATATGGATGGGCGCGCCCTTTTTTTGTAAAAGCAGCAAAGGAACACCGTTTTTAAGCGTGGCTTCTTCGATTTTTATTCCAAAATCTTTAAATGTGAACATCGGTTAAGTTCTTGTTGTACCAATATTAATTTAACATATTTGATAATAAATAGTATTTAGTCTAACAAAAAGTTTGGACAGCATAGTTGCTAGATTTCAGCTCAATGCTGTCCGTGGTAATACTGTTTGGCAATGTTACCTTTCACTTGGACTATCGTCCGAATCATCAGATCCGTCGTCGTCCATGCCGTCATCACCAATTCCGTCTGCGTCGTTGTCGTCTGGATCTGGGAACCATTCACTATCGTTGTCGGGCACAGTAACACTCCTTTTCTGGTTTGTAGAGCACGGATTGTGCACAGTATAGCAAACTGCGTTGGGAAATCAAGGAAGTATTTAGTATGTAGAAAAGATATAATACCCCCATGGAAAAAGTGCCGATAATACTAGGGCCAACCTCCTCAGGTAAGACTACTTTAGCTTTGAGTCTGTGCCAAAAATATGGAGGAGAGATAATCTCTGCTGACTCAAGACAGGTTTATAAATTCATGGATGTTGGCACGGGAAAGCTGCCTAATAATTCAAAAGCCAAAGTGGTTAAAAAGGAAAATTACTGGCAAGTAGATGTAGTAAAAATATGGGGTTACGATCTGGTCACACCCAATGACTACTTTTCAGCTTTCGATTACGCGCAGTTTGCCCTAAAAAAGATATCAACAATTCTCAGCGCCGGGAAAAAGGTTTTCTTGGTGGGAGGGACCGGATTTTATATAGACATGGTTATTGGTCGAATAAGATCGGACGGTGCACCGCCTGATCTTGAACTGCGCCGCGAACTTGAGCAGTTACCGTTAAGGGAGTTGCAGGACAAGCTGGAAAAACTGGACAGTGACAGCTTTGCCGTCATCGATAAACAGAATCCTGCGCGGTTAGTACGTACCATAGAAAAAAAATTGACCAAAGACAAACCGCACAGCGCACTCCCATACTTAAAGAACGTGGAATTCGTTACGGTAGGACTTACGGCAGATAGAAATACACTTTATTCCCGCGCAGACAACTGGTTGGAAGCTATTTGGACCGGTGGGCTGCTGGAAGAAGTTAGCTCGCTACTGAACTCAGAATATAAAGATTCGCCAAAATTAAGAGGGTTGATCTATAAAACCGCCGTTGCCTACCTTCGAAAAGAACTAGCAGAAGAAGAAGCCAAACAAAAAGCCAAATTTGACCTGCACGCCTACATCAGACGCCAGCAAACCTACTTCAAAAAGATGCCCGGTATTACTTGGCTCAACGTAGCGCAAGACAACAAATTGGAAACAGTATACAATATACTAAATGGATAAAAACCTTGTCATCTCGCTTAAAACCATACTACAAGCCATGCTGGTGGCTGTGGCTTTCTACGCTGTATTCAGGCTGAGCACTATCATAGGCATGGTTGCTACGGCTCTTTTGGTGACAATATCGTTGGAGCTCACCATAAGATTTTTGACCGGCAAGACAGTTTTTAACAAGCACATCAGCAGGCCGCTGGCAGTCCTCATCACATATTTTTCTGTTTTTCTCATCGTAAGTTTTGCCATATCCATAGGATTTACTCCCTTATCAACTCAAATACAGAAACTGGCTCAAACCCTCATTAAAAAACAGGAGATCATAAACTTTGGGAACAACATAAGTTTTTCTTTGTCCGACATTGTGTCGAGCTTTTTGGCGACTTCGGGAGGAGTTTTGTCAGCCACCAAGTCAATTTTTAGTAACGTTACCACCATTTTCAGCGTCCTCGTGCTCTCAATATACATGTCCATAGACTGGCTAAATATAAAATCCAGATTTGTATCGTTGTTCAAGGAAGGTCAGCGTGAAAGAGTCAACAATATTTTGAGCGACATAGAGACTAACATTGGTGTATGGCTGAGAGGGGAATTGTTATTGATGTTTGTGATCGGGGTTATGAGCTATATTGGTTTGCGGTTGGTAGGTGTGCAGTTCCCGCTGGCCTTGGCCATCATCTCCGGCTTGTTCGAGATCGTGCCCATCCTGGGACCGGTGTTGTCTGCGGTAGTAGCCGCCCTGGTGGCTGTGGTAGATTCTCCGGTCAAGGCTGTGCTCATTGTGCTGGTCTTTGCCGTCATCCAGCAGTTGGAGGGTAACATTCTGGTACCTAAAGTTATGGAAAAAGTGTCCGGAATAAAGCCCATCATTATATTAATAGGACTACTTATTGGTTCGAATCTTTTTGGCATCATCGGTGCTATAGCGGCCGTGCCCGTTCTCATGATCGGCGCCATTATTTTAAAAAGCATCGTGGAAACAAGGCACTAAAAATTTTTATGCAGGAAGTTCGTAAGCCAGATCCTGTTTCTATCCGATCATCTATCTAGGCTCCATCTTTGTACCGTGTCCGCCTAAGCGGGCTCGTCGAGTAAACTATGACGGTACGGTCGTGGATTGCTGCGGGTGGGATTGCCCGTTTCATTCTCTCTCCATAGCCTAAGCTGTAGGAGAAAGCTCGTCTCTGTTGCTCTCAAAGCGTGTCAATTCACACTCTGTCCTTGCATCCTTTCGAACACAAGACACCAGCACTTACATGTCGGAGGTTACCCTCCGTCCCCTTACTCTGTGCAGTCTGGACTTTCCTCCCACGCCAAAGCGGGGCGACCGGACGGCTTCCTGCAGCCCCTATTTTACCCGAAAATAGGCAATTATGCTATCATACGCCTATGCAAAATCAGAAGCGCAACATTTTAATTGTGCTGGTTTTAGCCTTAATAATTACCTTCCCCATTATTCCCTGGTTGCTTTTTAGATATGGGGTGGAAAATCCTGCTCAGACCAACAAAGAAATTGCTTTGGAAATAAAGGCCGGTTCCAGTGTGTCTGAAATTGCCGAAACCTTAAAGGATGCCGGCCTCATTAACTCCCCCACGCTGTTCAAGATCTATCTTAAAGTGAACAAGCTGGAAACAAGTATTCAGGCGGGTAATTATGTAATTCCGCCCATGACCTCTATTAAAGAGTTAGTGGACATACTGCAATTTGGTCGAAACGATGTCACCATAAGATATATTGAGGGTTGGCGGGTGGAACAGCTGGCGGAGCTGCTGTCGCAAAAGATGAAGGATGTGGATTACGGTGAATTTGTGGCTGCGGCCAGGCCGTATGAGGGTTACCTTTTCCCCGATACTTATTATTTTAATGTTGATGCCACTCAGAAAGAGATCTTGGAGAGGCTGCGGGACACGTTCGAAAAAAAGACAGCCGATCTGCTCACGGCGGAAAATGCCAGAAAAACAGGTTTGACCCCGGAGGAAATGGTCATTTTGGCCTCTATTGTAGAGCGAGAAGTGGCTGAGTACGAAGATAGGCGGATCGTGGCCGGGATATTGCTGAAAAGATTGCAGGAAGGCATGGCCCTGGAAGCCGACGCTACTACTCAGTATGCCGTGGCCTTGAACAAATATTGTGTGCCGGCCCTCTGCCGCAGTGAGGACGTTGTATGTGATCTTGATCCCAGCGTGGCTGTGTGCGAAGAGGGTTTGGACAAGAATTTACTGGAAGATATACAGTGGTGGCCCAAACAGCTTACCAACTATGACCTGGATTTTGCCAGCCCTTACAATACCAGAGTGACGGCCGGGTTACCGCCTGCGCCCATTTCCAGTATTGGCATATCTGCTTTGCAGGCTGTTGTAGACTTTGTACCCACTGATTACTATTTTTACCTCACTGACGGTGACGGCGTGACCCATTATGCTAAGGATCTGGATGGTCATATTCGGAACATGAACAGTTTCTTGAGATGATCTAGTTAAGACCTATAGCATTGACAACTTTTGGTTTACATAATATAATGATACAAATTGCATTATCCGCGAAATGATCCTAAATCAGGAGGAGTAACAATGATTATAGAAATGATTGCTGTATCGTCGATTTTGTTTTTGGCAATAGGAAGTGGATCCGCTATTTTCTTGATTCTCGAGCTAAGACAGAATGAAGAGGGCTCAGCTCAAACGTACAATGACCCCTCATTGCTATTAGTGCACCATTTTGCACGATATGTTACGGCCACCACGTTAGCAGCGAGCTTCCTATTGTTACCTTTCTTGGCTTTGTCGGCTCTTTTAGTAAGGATTTTCAATATCTAGATCCCACCGCCGCTTTGTGTGATTAGCATTTATGCTAACATCATTACTCACACACCGCGGCGGTTT
>CAYSWS010000012.1:0-32685 GCA_964434935.1 uncultured Candidatus Saccharibacteria bacterium | reverse complement strand
CTTTGCAACATTGACTCCATTATTCGAATAAGATAAGATACTTCCTGTTATGCCTAAAAGAACCTGGCAGCCAAAAAAGAAGAAGCGACTAAGAAAACACGGCTTTCTCAAAAGAATGATGAGCCCCGGCGGAAGAAACGTGTTGAAAAGAAGGATTTTCAAAAAAAGAAAAAAACTTACCGTGAAAATAAGCGGTAAATAAACCATGTTTAAAAAGGAAAGACGACTTTCCACCAATTTTGAATTTAATATCACCAGAAAATACGGTAAGAAGCTGACAGGAAAGTTTTGCTACCTGTATTTTCTTGAACCGGACAACTATTCCGGAGTTACCAAGACAGGAATTGTGGTCACCAAGAAGATCCATAAGAATGCCGTAACGAGAAATCGCATAAAAAGGTTGTTCTCTGAGTGCATGAGAGAAAAATTTGATACAATACCCAGCAGTCTTTGGATAGTTGTCCATCCAAACACAAAAAGTTTACAAGCAAGCCATGAAGAAATTTGCCTTGACATTGATTCGCTTTTATCAGAGGTTTCTATCACCTGAGAATTTTGGCCTCAAGATCTGCCGCTTTGAGCCCAGCTGCTCAAAATATACCTATCAGGCCATAGAAAAATATGGTGTAATTAAAGGCGGATTAATGGGGTCGTGGAGAATTATCAGGTGTAATCCCTTTAACAAGGGTGGACACGATCCTGTAGAATAGCACATGTTATGTCGATATTTTTAACTATACACAACACAATATTGGTCAACCCCATCTTCAACATGCTGGCGCTGCTCTATTTAGTCACCAAAAGTATCGGTTGGTCGATCATAGTCTTAACCTTGATAGTGAAGGCTATATCTATACCTTTTATACTGCCTTCATTAAAAACCGCTAAAAAGCAGCGAGACCTCCAGCCTCATCTGGAAAAGATCAAGACCAAATATAAATATGACAAAAAGAAACAGGCGGAGTTGCAGATGCAGCTCATGAAAGAGCACGGCGTCAATCCGGCCAGCGGCTGCTACACCATGATCATTACCATTTTGATCTTCACGGCACTGTATTCAGTCATCAGGCAGATAACGCAAATGACGGACCTCGCTCTCATCAACGACCGCTTGTACTTCTCCTTTATAAAATTCACTTCCATACAGGAGCTGAGCACCAGATTCTTCTATCTGGACCTGGCCAAACCCGACCCCTATTTCATCATGGCCATACTGGCCGGAGTGTCGCAGTTCGTGCTGGCCAAGATGAGCATGCCTTACGTAGAAACCGGTGTTAAAGCCGCCAAAAAGACTCCCGACAAGAAAGATGACATTGCCTATAATATGCAGCAGCAATCTCTTTACATCATGCCTGCCATGATGGTATTTTTAGGTATAAGTCTGCCCTCAGGTGTGATTATATATATAATTACATCGACACTATTTTCAATAGTTCAAAACTACTTTGTCAACGGCTGGGGAGGCCTCAAGCCCTGGGTTGATAAGTTGGCAAAAAAATAAATGTCTAAAGCAAGCATAGAAAAACATTTGAATAAAATCTTCGAATTCATAGATATCTCTCCCACCGTGACCATTACTCAGGACAAAGATGCTTTCAGAGTAGAGGTTATCGGAGATGACCTTAATTTCCTCATCGGCTACCGCGGAGAGTCCCTGGACGCTCTGCAGTACATCCTGAGTCACGCCGTGTTTAAGGACTCAAACGAATGGGTGCCCATTTCTCTTGATATCAACGGCTATAGACAGGCCAAGCTGGACAAACTGGAAGATATGGTGAAGGGTTTTATTGATAGAGTGAGATTTCACCAAAAGGAAATTAGACTTCCGCCTATGACCCCTTACGAAAGACGTCACGTGCACATGCTCATTGGTGATTACATAGATGTAGAAAGCGAAAGTCGCGGCGAGGGAAAAGACAGACGACTTTATTTGAGACCGGCCGGAGAACTGAAAAAATAATTTATGAAATTTACTTGCCTGCAGGAAAATCTAACCCAGGGACTGACAAAAGTCTACCGCGCTGTCCCCACCAAAAGTGAGCTTCCCATACTTTCTAATGTACTCATTATGGCCAAGGATAATCAGATCAAGTTGTCCGCCACTAATTTGTCCACCACCATCGTCACTCACGTGGGCGCTTCTATTGAGGATGATGGTGCTATTACCGTGCCGGCCAAAATGCTGAGAGATTTTATCGCCAACCTGAGTTCGGATACTATAGAGGCTTCGTTAAAAGACGATATTTTGCATATCAGCTCTGATATCACCAAGTCCAAATTCAACGGTGTCTCTGCCGAAGATTTCCCGGATCTGCCTGAAGAAAAAGCCGATCTTAAGATATTGGAGTTCGATCCCCACAAATTCTACGAAGCTGTGTCTCTAGTGTCCTTTTGCGCCTCCCTGGACGATTCCAGACCTGTTTTTACCGGTGTTTACATGGATTTTGATGGCAAGGTCCTTACCTTAGCCGCTTCCGACGGTTTTAGGCTGTCCGAAACCAAGTTGGCCCCCAATAACAAAGGCGATGAATTCCAGGCTGTCATACCGGCCAAAACTCTGATGGACGTAGCCCGCGTCTACGCCGACGGCGACGAGCCCATTTCTTTTTCTCTGGACAAGAACGACAATTTGGTCATTTTCAAGCAAAACGATACGGTCATAGCCACCAGGATCCTGGACGGAGACTATCCTGACTACAAAAAGATCATCCCTGAAAAGACCACCACCAAAGCCGAGTTCTTCTCCCACGAATTCGCGGAGGCCGTTAAACTGACCGATATTTTTGCCAAGGAAGCTGACAGTGCCTTGCTATTAAGAATTAACCCTAAAGGCTTTATAGAGATCACGGCTACCGCTCAAGAAGCCGGCGAACATAAGAGCAAGTTCAAGGCTGAGGTGGAATCTGAAGAGGCCTTGGAAATAGGTTTTAATTCTAAATTCCTGCTTGATTTTTTGAATAATATTAAATCTGAGAAATTGACCGTGAGGACTAATGGAAATTCAGCCCCGTGTATCTTTGAGCCCTCCGAGATCGAAAACTATCTGCACATCATTATGCCTATGCAGATCAGCGGCTAAAGGCTGCCCTGTTTATCATCCCCTAAAGCAAACGCACCCTCATTCCCGGCGGCCGGTGTGGGACCGCTATTCCTATTTTCAGGCACCGGACTGCCGGCTCCGGGTTTATTGGATACCGGTGGTAGCGGCATAGAGGTCGAAAGTACATTATCATTCTTTGAGCCTGAGACGCCTCCGGTTTGAGGCTTTGGTATGGCAGGGGGAGGTGTTGGTGCGGTTGGCGGGGCGGCAGGTGCTTCCGGTTTAGACGTCTCATTATCCTTTTTCTTTCCGAACAAATTACCTAGGCTAGCACCAAATTTCTTCATGGCTCCTTGAGGGCCTATGACAATATCTCTGGAGCCTCCTTGGCTCACAACTTCAGGTTTTTTTATATCCGAATCTCCGCCTATTTTCAAACCACGGTCGGTCCCGCTGTCTTGCTGCCCGGCAGGTGGGCTCATCCACGGCGGCCTGGGCTCTGCGCTTGACGGCTGCGGAGCCGGTGCGGGCGCGGGTGGTGGTAGTGGCGGCTCAGGCTCTTCCGGCGTTTCCTGAGGCACAGGTTGAGGTTTAGGCGTCGGAGGAGGTGGTGGCGGCGGAGGTGCTGCCTGGACCGGAGGCATCGGTGCCGGTTGCGGTGTGGTAGGGGGAGCCGGAGGGGGCGGCGTCGGTGCAGGCGGAGGCATCTTGGCCTCATCAGCATCCTCTTTGGGCATGCCCGGTATGGTCACTGAGGGTCGGCTTTTCTGCGGAGGCTCAAAACCCGGTTTGGGGGCACCTTGGGCGTCAAGGGTCTCGTATTTATTGGGATCAAAAGTGGAAACAGGCCTGTAGACCGGTCTTTGGGGCTGCTTGGTTTTAGCCTGCCCGATGATGCCTTCTTCGCGTAATCTCAAGATCTCCTCAGGATCGGTAGTGATAAGCTTATGCTCCGCCGGCGAGGCTTTGATCTTAATAGCCACGTGATTTGTACCGGCAAAGAACAAGCCCTCACCTATATCAGCTGCCAACAATAATCTTCTTTCACCTTCGGATAAATAAAAAGTTTCCGCCACTCTGTCTATAGCCGCCGGGTGTTGTTTTAAAAGTACCTGAATGGAAGAGTTGGTAACAATGGCCTTGCCGTAATCTGAACTTAAGAAGTCATCCACATCCTGAGAAATGGTCGTTAAACCCAGATAATATTTCCTGGCTCTTTTGGCCACACCATAAATGAACCTGGCGCTGTCGTCATTTTGCATCAGATACCAAGCCTCTTCTACGATAAGTATCCTCTTTTTCAGGTCTCGGCGGATCTTGGTCCAGATAAAGTCCAGGATGATATAAAAAGCTACCGGTCTTAGAACCTCGTCCTCAATATTTTTGGTCGAAAATACGCTCATGATGCCCTCAATATTTGTGGTGGATTGAGAGTCGAAAATTCCGGCCATGGAGCCTCTGATATATTTCTCTAATCTGTCTGCCATACCTTTGGACTCAGGCTCCTGCATACCCTGCAGCACTTTGTATAGGTCCTCCATAATGGGTGGTTCTTTGGTCATTTGTGTTTCCGGATCCGTGGTAATGCCTTTTATTCTGTAGGTCTCGATCAGCGCCCTATCCAATACGGCTTCTTCGGTGGGATTTAGCTCGCCCAGCATTAATTTCAAAAGTGTGTGCAGAGATAGGAGTTTTTGTCCTAGTTCATTTTCTCCCTCCACCACCACACCGGAAAGGTCAAAAGGATTTATCTTGGAGCTGGAACCGGGTGAAAAGTCTACATAATTTCCACCTACAGCCTCGCACAAAGTCCTGTACTCTTCTTCCGGATCGATGATCATGACCTCCGCACCAAAGATCATGAGCCTGAGGGCTTCCAATTTAACATAGTAAGATTTGCCTGCGCCTGACTTGGCAAAGACCACTGTGTTGGCATTCTCCATGGAGAACCTGTCAAACACCACTAGCGAACCGTTGTGCATATTTATGCCGTACATAATGCCCTCATCAGAGGTCAGGTCTGATGAAGTAAAAGGAAATGTGGTGGCTAAACTGGTTGTATCCATGTTTCTCGTAATGAGAAGTTTATCCGAACCTGCCGGTAGCGTGGATTGAAAGGCTTCCTCCATTTGTAAAGTGGCCGGTTTAGAAATTAGAAGCAGTGAGCCTAATGTTGATTCCAAGCGGCTGGTGACAGTCTCCAGCTCGTCCAAAGATTCAGCGGACACGGTGATGTAAAAACTGAATTGAAAATATTTTTCCACACCCTTTACCAATTGTTCCTGAAGAGCTTGTGCATCTTCCAGTGCTGCTCTTACCACCGGATCCGTGATCCTGCCTTTTTCCCTATCTGACATTTCCGTGGCTTCCAATTCCGTGATCTTTCTGCGCAGATCATCCAGTATCATCTTGGCCTTCACCGGATAGTAGAACATAGAAAGATCAAGAGAGTGATCAAAATTTATGACCGGGGATAGCCAGTTAGCTCCCACAAACCTTGGGTACCCGGAAATAAATAAAGTTCTGTAGTAGTTGTTACCTATTTTGAGCTGGTTGAAATCTACTTCCAAGGCAGACGGGGCAATGATGTCCCTCACATTTAGCATACCTTCCGCCAATATCTCCGGCGCTGATTTCCCCGGCATACCCGGGATCGCACTTTGCTCAGGAGAGGCTTGCGGTCTTTTTGGTTTTTGTTTCTTGCCAAAAAATGTAAATAAATTCATATCTTATTCCTCTACAATGGCTGGATTTACCAGCGCGGTCTTATAATCCTCAATATTTGTCCTTATTCTCTGTCCATGCACGGTGCTGGGATTATAAATATCAAAGTACAGCTCTACTAACTCCTGCGAAGTAAGTTGCCTGGCGCGCACACCGATCCTGTTAAATTCCTTGATGACATGATCTATCTTGGGATAAAGCTTGGTCTCAGCTTCTTTTAAGACAGAGTCGACGTTAACGGTTGTCTTTTTGTTGTGCATACCAAACAGCTTAATGAAAAAGTCGAAAGGTCCTGATCCAGGTTGTTTTTCTACATTACCCCCGGAAGGGATGGCCACATAAAATTTTTTGTCTAAAACATCATTATTCTTTATAGTGTCCTGCACGAATTTTCTATATGACTCGGCCTGCATTTTCAGTAAAGGATCGTCCAGGCGCTGCTCAACCTTGTGCACCTTTTCAATGTATTTTGTAATATCCAGTTTTTTGGACCTCAAAACCACTTGGATGGGAAAGGTTATGGAATTTAAAAGCATGGAAAAAGCCGCAATGGTAGCGTCCTGTTCTATTTCGGAGAGCAGATTGAAGTTGACGGCCGTGGTCTGCAGTACACCACAAACGGTGCCGCTTTTTAAAACCACCAAATTATTCTTTATTTCGTAAATATCTAAATGTTCTTGTGTACTGGCAGTTATATTTGTGGACATTTTTTACAATTCCCTCCCGATCAACTCTATTGGAGGCAGGACATCTCCTTTAACTTCTACAGTGATTATATCAAAACCCAACCCCTCCACAGGTGATCCTATCTCTAAAGTATACATGCCATTGACCAGCGAGGTACTAATAGAGAATTGGCCTAGCGTGTTTGTCTTGAGAGCGCGTACCGCCTCACCTTTGTGATTCTTGATCAGCAGCACTATGCCGGGTATTCCCTCTCCATCTTGTCCCTTCACTACTCCGGAAACAATATTAGGCTCGTTGGTGATAGGCTGCATCTTAGCGAAGGTTGGTTTTTTAGGCCCTGTGTCCTGCGGCGGCGCCTGTTTCTCTTTTAGTCTTCGCTGCAGTTCAAAGACCTGTTTTTGCAGGGCTGTATAGTCGGTGTTGGCCTTATCCTTTTCTTTCTCCAGCTCTTCCACCAGCGCTCTCTTCTTGCTTTTCTCCGATTCTGAATCCTCAGACTTTTCTATATCTTTTTTAAGTTTTTGAATTTCGTTGGATAGTCTTTCGTTCTCCTCCTTCACCCTCTTGACCACATCCTGAGCTTCAGTGATCTCTCCTCCGGTCGCAGCTGGAGTTTGCTGTTCGACGACGGCCTGCGTTGGTTGCTGTTCGACTTTCTGGGCTATCTTTTGCGCTACTTCCTTGCCCAGATCTTTGTCGCTTTTGATCTGTTCTAAAAGCTGTTTGAGCTGATCCGTCTTTTCGTCAATATCCTTTTGTATGTTCAACTCTTCGCTGGTAGCCAGAACCTTTTCTCCCCTCACCGGCAAGATGAGCTGGCCCTCTGAGGGTAGCATGCTGGTAAATCTTCTGCCTATGTGCCTGTCGGGCGTCATAGAACTGAAAGTAAAAGTATCAGGTATGGGTGTTGTTTTGATCTGGGGCATGGCCGCTGGTTTAGGTCTTGGACGTTTAGGTGTCGGTCTGACCTCCGGTTGAGGTGCCGGAGACGGAGCAGAAGGCACAGCAGTGGGCGCTTTCCTAATTTGGGGTGTCTCTTTTCTTTCCTCCTTCTTCTCAGCCTTCTCTTCCCTAGCTTGCGGTTTTGGAGGTGCCGGAGTCAGGGGTTTCCCTTCTTCACCCGCCGGGGTTTTTTCAAATACCGGTTGATATGGCTCAAAGGCCTCGTATTCTTGGGTCCCATATTCTTCCTCTTCCACTTCTACCGCCGTAGCTACGGGCAAAAAGGCTTGCCTGACCTTGAGGATATATTCCTTTTCAGGAATATCCAGCTTATCTTCCACCTGCGCTTTCTGTTGTATCTCCAGGTACTCCTCAAGTTTTCTCCTGCTGGAGGTAGGCGCCAAGGTTATAAGCTCTTGTTTGACCACCGCCAGGTTCTGATAGGTAAAGGCTGGAGGAAGAATAGGCTCTTTCTTCCACACCCTTTGTGTTGGCTCATAGACAGCCTTAAAGAAATTAACGAACCATTCGTCCATGCCCCTTTCTTGTATGGGCACAAAAGCCAGGGCCAGACCGAACAAGACAAAGAACATAGTTATGGGCCATTTAAAAACCCCCACCATGGAAATATAAACAATATAAGCTATGAGACCAAACACCAAAAGATAAGTGAACTGCCTCATGGTAAGATCCCCTATCAGTTTGAACTCAACATCCATGATGTTTTGTGGCACTGCGTGCTGCTTGACTGTTTTTTGTACTTCTTGAATGGCCATAAATATCTAATCTATTATACCTATTGTAACTCAATAAACACGTCCAGATCCTCGTTCAATTTTCCGGAAGCTTCCACCCGTCCATCTTTGAACTCAACATTCTCGCTGCCTTGCAGGAATTCCATGCCAAAAGGCACGCTGAAATCATAGGTGAAGCTGTCACCATTGGTACCGGCTTCTTTTTGCCAAATGAGATCGTAACGGCTATTTTCTTTGGTAATGGAAAGCTCCGGAGGCAGATCATAGTAAAAGACCAATTCTATCTCATTGGACGGCTCCAGAACAAAGCTGGTCTCAAAAGAAGTGTAAGGTTCAACTTGAGAAATTATGATATCTTCGAATACGTCTTCTTCTATGGCTTTATTGTAGGTCACTTTAGCTCCCGTCAGCTTGGCTCCCTTTTGCACCAGCACACGCAAATAGTCCTTATAGGGTCCGCCGGGCCAGGAATCGTCCGTACCGTTATGTTGGTAATCCAAGGTCAGCTCAGCTCTCAGCAACCCATCTCTGGTCTTGCTGGTGATCTTGTAATCCAGGCTATTGGTTACATAGTAGTTAGCTTTTGTACCACCCAAATTGGCATTTACCACCTGCAAATAGTCTCCTTCTGTCCTCACCAAACTTCCGTCCCATTTTTTCTCATACAAGGAGGCGTTAAGCGGACTGGAAAAGAGGTAGATCTGCAAATGCCTTTCCCGAAGCGATCTATTTATGGCGCCAAAAAAGTCCAGTGTTTTACTTTGGTCCAGAGAAAATAAAGTTTCCAAAAGCTTACTGCCCAGAACGGTCAGGAATTGACGTTTTTGATCTGAGCCTTCCTCATAATTGTACGAAGAATGGTGCTGCGTTCTTTCGTACAGATTGTCCGCACCAATATCTTCATTGTAAGTGGCTAAATAGACCGGACCTGTCACTTCCAGTAGCTGTTTTACCAGATGTAGGTCCACTGCTAGCACGCCATCGATATTTTCTCCATCCAACCTAAAGAACAGGTCTTTTATGGCGGAGGCGCTTCTGGGCAGGTCCGGATCCCAATTGGCATTCCTGATATACATCCTGTCTTCGATCAAAAAGTCGCCAATGGGTTTTGGTGGCGTGACCCTGATGTTGCGCACATCGATCTGCCCGTCCGGATTGTAAATATCGTCAATATTAAGTTCTTCTATTTTGCCTTCATTAAGATATAAAAAGGCGTACGAACCTATAAAGCCGCCGGTGGGCCTGAGCTCATTGTTGTTCTGAAAGAGGATGAGGTATCTTTTAGGGCCGTCAAATCCCAGCAAACCCGGCAGATCAGAAGTTATAGCCCAGGCCAGATCCAGCCCGTCCCGGGTCACGTCCAGAATATGGCCATAAGCATCGGCCGAGTCCTTAGCAAATCCCGGTATGTAGCCGGAATCGACCTCTTTATAATCAGCTAAAGCTAATTCCAGATTATTTTTAGCATCGGAAATGTGAAGTTTTGTCTGGTCCAGAATGGCCGGATCAAAAGTGGCTTCCGAATCAGGTTTGAGAGATTCCCACAGTAGTCTGTAAGGTGTGGCTGACATGGCCAGATCATAAGTCACATTGGAAAAGTAGGTCACGGAGTTCAAAAATCTGGCTGACGATTGATAGGCATCTTTCTTGCCGGCCAATTTAAAGACCCACTCCAGGCTGGCTAAGTATTTATTGGTCGTTTCCAGATATTTTTTGGCCTGCCCGGCACTGATGGCCGCTTTCTCAGAATTGAACTGTCCAATGTAGACGGGAACATTTTCCAGCTCTTGTTTGGCTTTTTTCGAAGAGGTGTAAACCTGGAACACCGGCATGACAATGAACACCAGCAAAAAGGAAAAGAACACAGCCAGGAACAGACCGAACTTTCCCGCCAAGCTCATGTTAAAAACGTTAAAGTTTATTTTTCTTTTGGCTTTAGGGATACGTAAGCCAAGTTTGAGCTTGAACCTTTTTTTTAGTTTAGGCACTTGGATATCCTGCGTGGGTAGGGGCGGCGGCTCCGGCTCCGATGGCGGGGGCGCCGATTGAGTTTGCGGCTGTTCTTGCGGCTGTTCTTGCGGCATCGGTTCCTGCACGGAGAGAACTTTTTGTGTCTCCACCAATGTAGCTAGTCTCTCTTGCTCTGAAGTCTCTCCACCATCGATCCTATGACCTTGAGAATCCAAAATATGAGGCGCATTCTTAAAACTGCTTTCATTGACCTTGTAGCCAAACCAGCTCAAAGTGGAAGCTATGCCCTCTTTTAAGGAAACCCTGGGCTCCCAGTCCAATATGCCCAGATTGTAGGTGTCGGGTTTGAATATTTTATTAGCTCCCGGGCTGACCTCACCTTCGAACTTTATTTCTATCTGGCGGTCGGCCAGACTTCTTATCAAAAAGGCTGTTTCCATGGCCGAGGAAGGTTCTTTGGGCACCAGTGAAAATATCCTGCCGGCGGTCTTTTCCTGAAATACTGACTTGATCATGCCTGAAATGGCGTCGTTGATGTGAATGTAGTATTCCTTCTGCGTGCCGTCTCCAGGCAGTACTAGATCCTTATTCTCCAAAATATTCCTGAACAGATTTCCCAGTACTCCTGAGGAAGACAGACTCATTCTGGGACCATAAACTTCCGGTAATCTTACTATCCTGGCGTCAGTGTTATATTTCTTGTAATATTCCCAAACTAAAGCTTCGGCAAATCTTTTTGCCTCTGCCAAACCATACTTTTTTTCCTCTATTTCCGTTTTTCCGTAATAATTATCCAGGCTAAGCTGGGACATCATACCGCCATAAACATCCACCGTGGAGGCTAGCATGAACTTGGCATCGGAAGTTCGGGCAAAATCCAGCAGCCTTTTGGTACCCACGGCATTGGTCAGGAGAGAATCAAGTGTTATTTCAGTTTTGTTATAGAGATATTCTTCCAGGCCTGCCAAATGAAAAATGTAGTCGACACTCTCCAGCTCTTCGGGAAGACCGGCATTTATATCAATGTTAAAAAGGGCAAACTTTGGATTTGGCAGCAGGTGATTAATGTAGATGTCTTTACCGGTAGTAAAGTTATCCAGCACAATGACCCGTGCCTCTTTTTGCAGAAGTATTTCCGCCAAATGAGAACCTATGAAGCCTGCTCCTCCGGCAATTAGTATAGTTGGTGCAAGGGCAGATTTTTTAATTGTATTTTTCTTTTGCATGTTGGGCAGTAAACCTCAAGAAAACCTTGTTTTTTTCCTTATTTTTCCTGTGTTAAGTATATTTTTAAATACCTCTTTTTACAAGAAAGAAATCGCCTACAAAGGCTTATAGCTGTGGTAAAATCGCATTGTATGGAATTAAGAGAAATGACAAAACTCCTAAAAAACCACGTTAAATTGCTTCTTGTGTCCATTTTTGTGGCCGGAGCCTTGGGTGCAGCAACTTACTATTTCTTACCTACAAGATATTATGCCACCGGATCTTTATTTGTTCGAAGATCTATCTACCCTTATTCAGAAGACCACTTCACATACGAGGGTTATTATGGACAACAAGCGGCCATGCTTTACGCTAATTCGGTCATTGGGCTTATAGATAGTGACGATATTGTGGCACAAACATTAACCTCCCTGAACATGCCGGTCGATCAAAACAGTCTAAGAACGTACCACAGAAAGATAAGGACGGTAAAATCGGGGCCTCAGCTCATAGAATTGGTGGTAAAAGAGGAAGATGCCCAAAAGGCCGGAGAGCTCTGGCAGGCAGTAGTGGACGTTACTACCACAGCTATGAACAACATCAGCCGTGTCAACGATCCGTTTGTGGGCGTGGTCAAGGTTTCGGATGAGCCGGTGATCAAAGAGGGCTATAAGAACTTACCGGTCTACTCCTTGGTGGGTGCCGGAGTTGGGTTGTGCGTATCTTTGTTTTACCTTGTTCTACTAAGTTATTTCAGATCAGGAAAGAAAAGATGACAGGTTTTTTGTATACAGACGGAGGCGCCAGAGGAAATCCCGGCCCAGGAGCTATAGGTGTGGTCCTTCTGGATGAGGAGAATAAAGTCATTTTCGAACTATCAAAATACATAGGTAAGTGCACCAATAATGAGGCGGAGTACACGGCCTTGTGGACCGGTTTGCAAACAGCTCTGAACAAAGGTTTCACTAAATTGGAAGTTTTCGTAGACAGCGAGTTGGTGGCCAAGCAAATGACCGGGGAATACAAAGTGAAAAATGAGAGATTGCAAAAAATGCATATAAGGGCAAAAGATCTTGTAGGTAGTTTTCAGCAAGTCACATTCACCCATGTCAATCGCTCCGCCAACAAAAAGGCCGATGCTTTGGTGAATGCCGCTTTAGACAACAATGGCCACTAGAGCACCAAGGCCAAGAGCCAAAGAAAAAGCCTGCGACCGGGCTATAAAACGTACTCTGGCTTACAGTGCAGTCTTTCAATATCCTCTAAGTGAATTCCAACTTTATAATTTCATGATCACAAAAAATAACTTCGAATATGACTTTTACAGCCGGTCCCTAAGGAGGCTGGTCAAGAAAAAACATGTTAGGGCCAAGGACGGTAAGTATTATTTGCCTGGTGTACGTCCGGTCAGCTGGAAATTAAGATATAAATATTCCGAAGATCTTTTAGCCGAGGCTGAAAAAAGCATCCGGCTGCTGCGGGTAATTCCCTGGATCAACATGGTGGCCGTCACCGGCGCCGCAGCTTCGTATAATGCCGTTAAAGACGACGATATTGATATTTTTATTATCACCAAGAAGAACAGGCTGTGGTTAAGCAGATTATTTGTGTTTCTCATTTTAAAAGCGGTGGGCAAGTATGCCCAAAAAGGAGAGGGAAATAAGAAACTGTGCTGCAACCTTTTTGCCGACGAATCGGGCATGAAGTGGCAGAAGGAAAAACAAAATATTTATGTGGCTAGAGAAATACTTAATGTCTTACCTTTTTACGATAAAAATTCCGCCTATTTCAAATTCCTGCAGGCTAATTCCTGGGCTTTAAATCACTTTTATAATTTCAAAATAGAATTTCCCAAAGATTTTCCGGAGGAAAAACTGAATAAAAGCCGTGTTGTGAACTTATTGGAGAAGTATGCCAGAAAGTTACAGCTAGATTATATGAAAGATAAAAAAACCACCGAGATCACAAACAAGAACTTTATTCACTTCAATAAGCATGACCACGCCAAGAACATCCTCGATGAGTATAAGAAAAATCTGTCCAGTATATAACGATCTCTGTTGAGCTATCTCAAATTACATCATGCCCGGCATCCCGCCCATACCCCCGGCAGCTGCAGCGCCCATATCATCTTTGTCTTTTGGCAGATCTGCTATCAGACATTCTGTGATTATAACCATTGTAGCTACAGAAACTGCGTTTTGTAAGGCGCTTCTGGTAACCTTGGCCGGGTCTATGATACCGTCCTTGATCATGTCCACATAAGACATGCTGATGACATTTATACCTATATTAGGATTTTTATCCGCTGCAGTTTTGGCTTCTAACTCAGCCATGACCTTTCCGGCATCTGCGCCGGCATTACTTGCAATAATTCTGGTAGGTCTTTCCAACGCCTCGAACAAGATGTTCGCACCTGTTTCTTCATCGCCCTCTAATTTCAGATCCTTTATTGCCTCTCTTGCTCTAAGATAAGCGATACCGCCTCCAGGAACTATGCCTTCTTCTACAGCTGCTTTGGTGGCATTCACGGCATCTTCAACTCTCAATTTCTTCTCTTTCATCTCAGACTCAGTCGCAGCCCCAACTCCGATCACGGCGACACCACCGGTTAACTTAGCCAGCCTTTCCTGCAGTTTCTCTTTGTCATAATCAGAAGTAGTGTCTTCGATCTGAACTTGCAGCTGGTCTACCCTGGCTTTGATCTGTTTCTCACTGCCCCTGCCCCCCACTATGGTAGTATTGTCTTTGTCAGCCACAACCCTATCGGCTCTACCCAGATCTTCAACCCTAACGGAATCAAGTTTTCTGCCCATATCTTCACTGATCACGGTAGCTCCGGTCAGTACAGAAATATCTTCCAGCATAGCTTTTCTTCTGTCGCCGAAACCCGGAGCCTTAACGGCTAAGACATTAAAGGTTCCTCTTAGTTTATTGACCACCAGGGTAGCCAAGGCTTCACCGTCAATATCCTCGGAGACAATGACTAAGTTTTTGGAAACTTTCACAAAGTTTTCCAACATGGGCAAAAGCTCCTGCAGATTGGATACCTTCTGATCAGTAACTAAAATATAAGGCTCTTCGATCTCTGCCTCCATCTTATCCGGATTGGTGACAAAATAAGGAGAGGCGTACCCTTTATCAAACTGCATGCCCTCTTTATACTCCAGCTCAATACCAAAACCCTTACCTTCTTCCACTGTTATCACACCATTGTCACCAACCTTTTCCATTGTCTCGGCAATTAGTTTGCCTATTTCAGCATCCTGTGCGGAATTTGAGGCTATTTGAGATCTTTCTTCCTTGGAAGTTATGTCCTTGGAAATCTTTTTTATCTCGTTCACAACTGATGCGGATGCCTTTTCCAAACCCTTTCTTAAGATCATAGGGTTGGCACCGGCACTGATATTTTTCAAACCGCCTTCCACTAAAGCTTGAGCTAACACCACGGCGGTGGTAGTCCCATCCCCGGCTACTTCATTGGTTTTGCTGGCCGCTTCTTTTACGATCTGGGCACCCATATTTTCAAATTTGTCTTCTAGCTCAATTTCTTTGGCAACAGTGACTCCATCATTAACCACCTGCGGAGCTCCCCAACTCTTGTCCAACGCCACATTTCTTCCCTTTGCGCCCAGCGTAACTGCTAGGGCTTTGCCTAAGGCATCAACACCTATTTTTAATTTTGTTCTGGCTTCTTCGCCATAAATTATCTTTTTTGCCATATTTGTTCCTCCTTAAATTATCCTTCCACTACGGCCAGGATATCTTCCTGTTTTACCAGAAGCATATCTTTGCCTTCAACTTTGATCTCGGTACCTCCCCATTTTTTATACATAACTATGTCGCCTTTTTTCACGACCATCTCAACGAGCTTTCCCTCCGCATCAGTTTTTCCCTTACCAACAGCGGCAATTTTTCCCTCTTGGGGTTTTTCCTTAGCCGAATCAGGTATGACTATGCCTGACGGCAGCGTAGTTTCTTTTTCAAGTGGTTCTACAAGAACGTTATCGAATAGTGGTTTAATTTTTGCCATATTTCCTTTTTAACTTAAATAATTAAATACAATTTTGCTCGTGCATAAAATAGCACTCACAGGCTTAGAGTGTCAAGAGGAGATTTCCTAAGAACTTTCTCTGGCATACAATCTTAACATCCCTTTGCCAATATTATCCTGTTTATATATTTCTATAGGGGATATGATCGATGTGTTCTCAACATGAGGCCCGCCGCAAAACTCTTTGCTCACGGCGTCCTTCAAGCTTTTACCGATGTAATAGACCTTGACCTTTTCGCCGTATTTCTCGTTAAAAGCGTGGATGGCCCCTGTTTCCAAAGCTTTTTTCTTGGATAGGATGGCAAAATTAACCGGCAGGGCTTTTTTGATATACTCATTTACTATTTCCTCCACCTGCTTGATCTCCCCCGGGGTAAGTTTTTTCCCATGGTTAAAATCAAACCTCAATCTTTCTCCGGTAATGTTGCTACCGTGCTGCACCACCTGGTCTCCCAACACCTCTCTTAAAGCCAGGTGCAGGAGGTGGGTAGCTGTGTGATATTTAATTACCTGCTCCGAATGATCCGCCAATCCGCCTTTGAATTTTCGTTCGGCTCCGGTGCGTGACTTTTCCTGATGTTTCTCAAATTTGTTGTTGAAGTCCTCGGCCAGTTCAGCCTCAAACACTTTGTCCAAACCCCCGGCAGCATCTTTGACGTCCTCCAAAAACATTTCAAACGGATAGCCAAATGATTGGTACATATCAAAAGCGTAACTGGAGAGAGTTTCAATATTTTTGGACTTCACGGCATACAAGATCTCCGGCATTATCTTCTCGGATTCCCGAGCTCCCTTGGATAAAGTCTTTCTAAACTTGTCCTCTTCCAAGGCGAAGGCCTCTTGAATTTGGGTTTTCTTTTTTTCCAGATCAGGATAAAGCCAAGAAAACATGTTTCCCACTACGGGAACCAATCCTACGGAAATATCTTTTTCCAAGCCTAGACTTTTTCCCGCTCTGACCACACGTCTGATGAGCCTTCTCAATATGTATCCCTGATCTTTATTGCCGGGCAAAACTCCGTCCATGGCTAGGAACACGGCAGCTCTCATGTGGTCGGCCACGATCCTCATGGCTTTTTTCACCTCTTTGTCCTCTTTTTTGTAATCTTTTCCGCTAAGCTGCACTAACTTTTCGATCATGGGGTAAAAATTATCCGTAAGATAAATATCCCTGTATCCCTGAACCACCATGGCTAACCGCTCCAAACCCCCGCCAAAATCCACATTCTTCTGCGGCAATTCTTCCCAACCTTTGTCCGTTTTTTTATACTGCATGAAGACCGAATTCCCGATCTCCAAGAATTCGTCCTGATGCTTGGCCGGATCTTTGCCTTCTCCATATCCATCTTCTCCAATGTAATAATAAACCTCACTGTCAGGACCGCCCAGCTCACCCACAGCCTCGCCTCTTTGCCACCAGTTATCTTCCTTGTCATAGGCAAAGATGCGCTCATCCTCATTAGCCTCTATACCGTACATGGCAAATATCTCTTTGATGATCCTAATGGATTCTTCATCTTTGGGAGCGTCGGCGTCACCGGCAAATACGGTGGCGTACATTTTCTTGGGCTCTAACCCCAGATCAGCCACTAGAAATTCGTAGAACCAATACAGCTGCTCTTCCTTGAAATAATCCCCTAAACTCCAGTTTCCCAGCATATGGAAAGCCGTAGTATGCCTGTTGGTCTCACCTACATTTTCCAGATCTTCGAAAAATCTCAAACACCTCTGCACATTCATGATCCTTTTGCCCAGAGGATGCGGCTCACCCGATAAGTAGGGCACCAAAGGGAACATGCCCGAATTGACATACAACAAAGTTGGGTCGTTTTCGGGCACCAAAGATACGTTGGGAACCTGTTTGTGTCCTCTCGCTTTATAAAAGGCTAAAAATTTTTCTAAAATTTGTTTTGAGTCCATAACAAAAGCTTTTGGAGGCGCAGAGGGGAATCGAACCCCTGCATCGAGGTTTTGCAGACCCCAGCGTTTCCACTTCGCCACTGCGCCCTGATATAACGCCAAAATACAATTGATATTTTACCATTTACATGATAATTTACCTATGCAACTTCCTGTCTAGCATAATTGATATGTCCATTTCAACCTTGCAAACTATAGAAAGAAGGCCCAAGAGGTTTAGGCTTTCGAATATAATTATTTATATTACCGCAATTCTTATTGTCCTATTGTTGGTATTTTTTGGAAAAAGCATTTTTGCCTACTTAAAAAGTTTAGGAGGAAAATCCGCCATTACCGTGGACGTCTCTTACGGCAGGGCAGAGGTCTTTATTAACGATGAGAGCATCGGTATCACACCCGTAGAATTTAAAGAAATAAAGCCGGGAGCCAACAAGGTGACCATAAAATCAGCCACCAGACAGTATGAGACCACCGTAAATTTCCTGTCTAACAACAACGAGTACATACATAATGTGGGCATATTCAGGGACCTGGGCGTGTCAGACCTTTTTTCCTCGGGGCGCGACCTCTGGTTCGATGAAAGTACCTCTGAGATAGTACTGCGTATAATTTCTGAGCCTACAGGCGCCTCGGTTTTTATCGACAACACCGAAATCGGCAAAACACCCTTTACCTCAGTTAAGTTGACGGAAGGTGATTATGACCTGCGGGTGGAAAAAGTGGGTTTTGAACCGCAAAAGGACAGGATCAGGATACAAAAGGGTTATACGTCTAATGTTTCCGTAAAACTATTCCCCACACCGGTACCCGCTAGAGCCGACCCTTTTGAGGGTTCGGACAACTTGTACGACCTTTCTTCCGACAACAATCAGATCGTCTCCGATACCCAG
Source organism: uncultured Candidatus Saccharibacteria bacterium (assembly GCA_964434935.1). Lineage (GTDB taxonomy): Bacteria > Patescibacteriota > WWE3 > UBA101185 > UBA10185 > CAYSWS01. Next base: position 14,496 of record CAYSWS010000012.1, on the reverse strand, counting down.
ACCTGGGCAAAGGCCGTTATTTACTGGAACCAGACCAGAGGTGTCAATCTGGAAGGTATCGGGCTAAACAAAGAATTGGTGTTCGATTATTATCTTGATTACAAAGGAGATATTTATGATGCCCGCGGTAACTTGGCCGCCGAGCCCGAAGCCTTGGAAGAGCTCAAAACTGCGGTGAGGGGTGCTTATTTGGGTCGAATTTCTGATGGATTGGGATTGACCGAAATGGCTCGAGAGGCTTTGCAATCTTTTAGGACTGAGACCAGCGGTCCGCAGGAAACCAAGGTCAGGATCCTACCTACAGGTACAGGATGGCTCAGAGTAAGAAGCGAACCCGATACAGCGTCTTCGGAATTGGCTAAAGTGGACGAGGGCAAGGAATATGTGCTGCTTGAAGATGGCGAGGAATGGGTGAAAATAAAAGCCTCAGATACTATCGAGGGCTGGGTGTCTAAAAGATATGTGGAAACCGTGACCCCTGTAACCGAAGAAGAGCCGTCCATGATGGAAGAGGCTGCACCCCCACCGGCAGAGACAACTCCGGAAGAGCCGGCTCCTGAAATAACAACATAAAATATCCTTTGCTATAAATTAACCTCTAGTATATAATGGCCTGAAAACAGCTCTCTTAAAGGAGGATGAAATGGACTTGGTAGATAAGGTGGCTGAAAATTGCGGACTTAAACAACCAGAGAAAGAAAGGCTGCGCGAGTATGCCCATGATCTTCGTACAGGTAAAAACGGGGCGATATTCAAACAGATAGACAAGGGCTTGTCGGAGACGCTCAGTGCCGCTATCAAAGAGCTGCAGTTGAGAAGAATAGACGAAATCAAAAATCAAAGCCGCTGAACCAACATCTCTCCCGTTACCGTGCCGGTATCCATCACTGTTTTTTTCTAAAACGTGGGTACCGGCATCACTTTTTCTTACCTTCTAAATGACTCGTGCCAGTTTGTAATATCAGGCCTTAATTCATACGCCCTTTGCCAAGACTGTTCATACTCCCTTCCCAATCCCAGTTTCTTTTCATATTTGGCCACATCAGCCAATACCCCCAGATCATTTCCGTAAGTATCTTTAAGCAGATCATAATAGTTTCTTGTTACGGGAAGGTACTTTTCGTCGATATTTTGATCTGATACAATATCCGAAATATCTCCTATGGCCAAAAAATAATACAAAGGAATGCTGTTCCTTAAAGTAGCCAGATTTTTAACATTTAATTTTTGTGCCGTTTCCAGATCTTTTTGGGCTACGAGTTTTGTCTCCTCAGCATCTTCAGCCAAGATAAGAGTTCCCAGCATAACCTTAGCGCGCTGTCTGTAATAAGCGGGCTCTTTTACATTCAAGCTGATGGCTTTGTTGATATTTTTTTCCGCGTCTTTGAGCAGACCATTCTCCATGTCTCCTTTTGAAGCTGTGTAATAAACATCGGCTACATAAATATTCATGAATTTGCTCATTAGAACAATATAAATACCGGCTATAACAAAAATTAGAAGAGGTTTGATCATCGCTTCAATTATAGCGCACCTCATACTTTGTAAAGTGCAGGTATAATACTTAGGTTATGTCTAAGTACATGGACAAGGTTTTACAGATCATCAACATGGTCCCGGCGGGCAAGGTGGTCAGCTACGGGCAGGTGGCCCTCATGGCCGGTACTCCCAGGGGTGCCAGGTTCGTAGGCGGCGTGCTCTGCTTTAGAGGCGACAACACTCCGTGGTGGAGGGTCATTAACAATGCGGGCAGGATAAGCACAACCTGCCTCGACCACACAGCTACCACACAGAAGGAAAAGCTCAGGGCGGAGGGAGTGGAGGTCAGTGAGAAGCTAAAAATTGACATTGAAAGATTCAGATGGCGTCCGGAGCCGGATGCCTTAAAAAAACTTGAGCTAGACGAGGAATATACTCAGCAGATCATGGAGAAGTACTTTTTCTAGCCAACACCAGCCAGAGCCAGAAAATAAGTGATGTGGCCACAGTGGGCCAGCCAAAGATATTCGAAACCAAAAACCCGATCAAGCCCGCGTTTAGAAAAACGTTACCCTTCTTTAGAGCTTTGCCAACGACCAACAGATAGAAAAACAAGCTGAGCACGCCCGACTCTACCAACAGTTCGAGATAGTAATTATGAGGTTTGTTCAGGATGAAATCCCATTCGGATGAGTAATTAATAATATCTTCTCTGAAAAACGGGTATTCATAAGGAAATGTTTCCGGACCGGTGCCTAATAAAAAATTCTTGGGGCTGGACACGGCCATTCTCAAGCTGCCTTTCCACAAACCCATGCGGATAAGTCCGGGGTCAGAAACCCGGTAGCTGCCGGGATCCTGGCTAAAGACCAGTGCGTCCATCATCCTGGCTTTAAAATATGAGTAATTGAAAAATATGACCAGACCAAGAACAACTACCGGCGGGATCATCCATTTTTTGAACATTACTTTCTTTGAACTAAAAACAAGATAAAGCATGCCAACCAAAAAACCGGCTAATCCGGACAAAGAGTGCGTGAACCAAAGACATATCAGTGAAAGTAAAAAGGTGGCCAGCCAAAAATTCCTCTTTAACTCCTCTTGGCTTGATAAGATCCTATTCAGCAGTAGAGGCAACAAAAATATGGTGTAAGCCGCCAGCCAATTGGGCTGCCCCAAGGTAGAAAATACCCTATCATATTTTAAGATCTGGAAAATACCGTAAAGGGAAACTGGCAATAGACCTAAACACAAAATATCCTTAATAACCTCAAGTCTTTTCTGGTCGAAAAAATTTAGCCCCACCATATATATGCCAAAAAAGACCGTCAAAGACATTAGGCCCCCATTGAACCTTGAATAATAGCCCCAAAGGGATGTGTATAAATGTGAAGAAAAAGCCACAGAAAGCATAATGACCAAAACAAATCCCAATACCTCAGGCCTAGGTAAAACCAATTTTTTACCTCCCCACAAAAGTCTGGATACTAACCATACGGCCACTATGGTACTACCCATCGTATAAACAAAGGTCATTTTGGGAAATTCGTACATTTCGGCCGTGGCGCCGCTAAAGATCAAGGGGGTCAAGAACACCAACCCGATAAATAAAGCCATCAATATCCTGTTTGTAGTAACTTTTAGGCGGGTGTTCATGATATTATTATAACTGTACCTGCTTATGATATCGAGAACGTTAGTCAGATTAATAGACCAAGCTATTGTGCCTGCCATACTACTCTTATGCACCAGGTTCATTTCTGTTGTTATGCTGACCTACATATTTGGCATCAAATTTTCAGCTACACCCAAAGGTTTTTTATTCAGCAGCGTCCAAGATTACATTTTCATTAATTCTTATTCGACTCTGGCTATGATAGCCGTGTTAGCCACCGGTTTGATCTACATTCTGGCTAAAGCTCTCTATTTTCACGACACACATATTAGCCCCGGACTTACCACCAAGCTTTTTCATCACCGTCTGGCTACTTTGATACAAAGTTCGTTCGAGCTTTACTCACAGGGAGCTATTTGGCTCATCTACCTGTATCTTATCAGCGCTGTGGCTATTGTTTTGTCTGTTTTTGACTACATCTTTCCCTGGATACCTGTTATCTCTGTGGTCTTGGCCGGGGCCTCAACGCTGCTGCTTATTATCGATGTGGAAAAAGAGCTGGAGGGGATTGAATCCGGATATCATGAGGAAGAAGCACCAACGGAAGTTATAATGGAGAACAAAAATGAGCTACGATCATAAAAAGGTGGATAAAATAGGAAAAATAGTGGTCGATTCTTTGCTGCTGGTACTTTTGTGGGCTCTTTTAGCTCTACCGGCCAGCACTTTTTCTCTCCTCAAGCTGGACACTTCTCAAGATAACGTCCTTTCCGGTCAAAGTTCCCAGGGTGCCCCCGCCATATCGCCCTATGACGAATCCAAAACAGTGCGGGAGCCGGCAAGTAATACAGACGACATGACCAATATTGTTCGACCGTAATGGAAAAATATTTTTTAAAACACCAGCGGAAAAACGTAGATCACCAAAAGAACAAACGAAACCCACAAAATCACTGAAGCTAGCAGAGGCAGATCTGACAAAAGCACGCGGTCCGGAGATTCTCCTTCCTCTTTTTCATAAATAACGTAGAGATATCTGGCCACACCGTAAATGACAATGGGAATGGACAACATCATCCACTTGGGGCTGCTGAGGATCGAAGGCAGAAAGGGCGCCAGCGTGCGGGAAAAGGTTTCGGGAGAACTTAAAAAGACGAACAAAGAATAAGTAATAATGGAATACGCCGCCGACATGGAGATCATGCTGTCTAGCAAGTTGTCAGGATAGTGTTTCAAGGTCTCCCTGGTCTCTCCGCTTTCTTTGCCCAGATATTTTGCCAACAGAGTTTTTTCCGATCTTCTCTTGCCAAAAGCCAACAGCAAGGACAAACCGATCACCGCCAGCGTCATCCAAGACGAGACGGATGTCTCGGAGGCAAAACCGCCGGCAAAAACCCTGATGACAAATAAGGTGGCAATGGTAAGGGAGTCCATGATGATGATGTTCTTTATATAGAGAGTGTAAGTTATCTGGATGAGGATGTACGAAATGATGGCAAAAGCAAAAAAAGTACCTATGAAGTTTATGGCGTAGATTATAGATCCAAACACCAAGAAAAAGGCTATGATCCAGGCTGTCTTCTCCGACAGCTTGCCCGAAGCAATGGGGCGATTCTTTTTAATGGGGTGCAACCGGTCTTTTGGCGCATCTATGATGTCGTTTATGAAGTAAGCGGCAGAGGACATAGCACTAAAGGCGAAAAAAGCTTCTATAGTATTTGTGAGCACGGAAGTTTTAAAAAGCACGCCCGCAAACAACGGCGCCGCGAACAAACTGAAATTCTTCACCCACTGGCGAGGGCGTGCAGTCCTAACAATGTGGTAAATTGTTCCAATCATTGACTTAAGTATATTGTGTAGGCTTACACTAGGCAACTGAGCCGCTTTGAAAACTGCTTCATAATAATGTATATTGTGATTTAATCTCGCGCGTGTAAAGGAGAAAGATCATGAGCAGGCAAGTGGACGACAAGCTGTGGATTATACTTTCTTATGACGGTAATGAGTTTGTCGTGGAGGGAACCCCCAAAGATCTAGAAATGGAGCTGGATCCAGTGCCGCAGGAGGGACAGCAGCTTACTTACAATGGAGATCCGTTTGAGGTGGTGAAGAAAATCGGTCCTGATGAACCTTACGGTTGGATAACCCTCTTGGCCATGTTTGTTCCTATGCCTTTAGAAAAAGTACAACCCGCTTAGGATTGAACCAACAGATCAAATTAAACAAGCCTTCTGAGGTTGCATACAAACACAACCCGATCTCAGAAGGCTTTCTTTTTATCTCCAATCAAAATCGAAAATGTATTTATACCAGTTATTTTCTATGGTCCTGCCTGTGTAAGGATCAACATTTGTACCGGAATACCTAGGTACGTGGTCCCACCACCAGTTGTAGTATCCCCACTCACTGCAACCCCACTCGGCACAGCCGACACTCTTATAAGTTTCGGTGATATTGGGGTAGTTGTAAAACTCATCGCACAAAGATTGTACGGTCCCGGGCCCATCATAAACATAGGCGCTGGTTCCACTCACCGGGAAGTGCGTGTTCCCACAACCCCCTTGCCCGGGCGCATCCATGTCGATGAGAGAAAATCTATTCCAGGCATGTGTTGGCGTGGCCGCCCAAGAACCAAACACCTCTCTCATGGTACTTTCATATCTGTGGCCAAAATCATGGACAGCCTCGTTTCTGCCTCGTTCAAAATTGAAGCCCATTATGGGGAGGAGTTCGTTACAAGTAGACCCTGCGGTGGGTGGCGAGTTATACCAGAAAGCGTTCGGGCCGGCTAGATTAGATTCCCAAAAACCATACCAGGGGCCGCCCCAGACCCACAATTCGTCTATTTCTCCATTGTTCCTCTTTGTGCAGGCGTCAACATCAGCTATGACCTGCAAGTAATCTACAGCATCCGGATAGTGGCAGTTCACACCTCCACTATTCACGCAGGCAATATATGTAACGTCAGTGTATTTGAACCCATCCTTTTTTATAGGAAAATCATTGATAACGGTGTTCTCTACAACTTCGTATGTAATAACTCCACCCGATACATTACTAAAGAAATTTATTACCTGATTAGTAAGCTGGTTGTAATCACTCCAGTTTTTATACTGTATAAGTGGTGTACCAAAAATAAGAGGGTTATACGTCAAGAGCAATACTTTTTTATGTAAAGTATCCGGATCCGGTGGCGGAGGTGGCGGAGGTGGCGGTGGCGGTGGAGGTGGCGGTAATACACCGGGATTTATTTTTAATAGAAACTCTTTTGTAGTGGCTCTTCCTGCAGAATCTCTCAGCCTAAACGTTATGTTTCTCTCATATTCCTCTTCAGGTATACCTGAGACAAACGCGTTAGGGCTTGTGTCCGGATCGTACAACAGACTTAAACCTTGAGGCAGGGTTGAAAATGAAAGACTCCACGTATATGGTGGCATACCTCCCGCAGGTTGAAGAGGCGTAGAATAATCAACACCTACTGTTCCTTCCGGCAAACTGTCGGTAATTATTCTGATTAATCCCTGATTAAGAACAAGGGTATAATCTTTTTCATAAGTATCGCCAACGTTATCAGTGACCATCATTGTAAAATCGTAATTTCCAGGATAAAGTGACGTACCTTGTAAAACACCCGCGTTACTGTCCTCATAAGTAAAGAGGAGTTCAGGAAATACACCAGAAGATGCAGTCCAATCGTAAGGTAAAGCGCCGCCTTCAGCGTAGAAGTAAGCTTGATAAGGGGCGTTTTGATCTCCTGTTGGTATGGATTCTGTAGTTATAACCAAATCAGTACCGGGAAGAGTTCCTCCACCGCCTCCACCGCCTCCACCACCACCGCCACCCCCACCTCCAGGTACGCCGGCACCTTCTAAGCCGCAAACTTCAGCCAGTACATCAGCATCAGTTATGGTGACCGGACATTCATAGATTCCTTCTCCAACTTTATTATCGAAAACATATATAGTGTCCACCAGGCCCTGAGCCTTGGCGTACAACCTGAACCTGTCAAACTCGCCTCCTATACTTCCCTGATACCTGAAATAACATTGCCCAGTATCTGCCCCGGTACCGGTCCAACCAGAAACATCACAATTACTGGACATGGCCACCCCATTGACCAAAAACAAGCATTCGTTATCCGGAGCACCGTTTATTATGCAGTTATTACCGTCCTTCTGAGACAGGTTAGCGTCTTTCAAGGTGGTGAAAAATTCTTGTTCGTTGGGATGGCGTTTATAAGAGGAGACAAATCCCTGGGTACTAAGTCCGGTCTTATTAATAGTTGATTTTATTGTGGCGTCTGTAGCTTTTTCTTGTTGTTTTTGGGGATTGATCACAGCAACAACCGCGGCTGATAACATACCAAGTATGGTTATAACAATGAGGAGTTCTATTAGTGTAAATCCCTGAGGACTTTTTAATGATCTTTTACGGACGGGTATAATACCCCAATTATACACAAAATTACGAGGCGGATATGAGGTTTAAGTCTATTCACACAACTTATATCCAAACCCATGCACGGTCTTTATCAGTGCGCTACCAAAAGGGCGGTCAACCTTATCCCTCAATCCCTTGATATGCACCTCCAACTTGTTGGAGAACGTCTCAAAACCCTCTTCCCAAACCTGCTCCAGCAACCTCTCTTTGGACACTACTCTACCCCTGTTCAACAGCAAACACTCCAAGATCTCGTATTCCTTTCTGGAAAGTCTGATCTCCCGACCCATTCTCTTTACTATCTTTTCCGACTGGTCCAGGCTAAGGTCCCCAGCGCTAAGGATCTTAGCGCCCATTTTTCCATGGGCCTTTTTGATCAAACTCCTTAAATAAGCAACAACTTCTCGGGCTTCCACCGGTTTGGTCAGCACAGCATCAGCACCGCAATCCAGCGTATCCAAACGTTCGTTTATGTCATCCTTATCAAGTAAAACAATTATGGGAGTTTTAGGATCCTCTTCACGAGTAAGCCTGCAAAGATCTGTGTTTTTCATATTTCCCAGGTCAGACTCAACCACTATGGCGGCGTAGTCATTCACTTGGGAAAGATAAGCTCCTTCCTCACCGCTTCCGGCCACATCCAACAGATAGTGTCTATCCAGTTCTGAGCACATATCCGCGGCAGATTGGGCATCATTGTTTACAAACAACACCCTCATATCCCTAAAGTTAAAGAGGCAGGAATTTTAAAAACTAGATCTAGTGTATACAAGTCAATATTAAGAAAATATTAACTTTCGGGGGATATTATATCCTTTTTTAATCTCACGTTCAGCATGATGATTATAAAGGCTACCAAACCCAAGAGTATCAAACCCATCTGTATGGTCAATTTTTCGGCTGTTAAATATCCAATACCACCAAAAACCAGAGTGGTCGCCCAATAAAAAACGGCGATCCTTCTTACGCTCCAGCCCCTGTTCAGCAAAATATGATGCAGGTGCCCCCTATCCCCCTTTAACGGGTTCTTACCCTGAAGGACTCTGCGTAGAACCGTCACAAAAGCGTCCAGAAAAGGTACCAAGATAATGACAATGGAAGTTAAGATCTTGCTGTTTATTAATATGGACAGGACCGCCAATACCAAGCCGGCTGACATGGCACCAAATCCCCACAATATTTTGGAGGGATGCCACGTGTATCTGATAAGACCAAAGCTTAAGCCCGCAGAAATAGCTGCTAGAATAGCCACCCGCATATCATCGATCTTTAAGGGATGGAATCTCAAAGCCAAAAGTATGATGAGAAAGCTGACAATACCCACTATGCCTGCGTACTGGCCGTCTATACCGTTCGACCAGGACAAAACATTTAAAACCCACACGATCCAAATAGTGGTAAAGATAGCTGAAATTATCTGCGAATTGAAAAATAGTGCACCCTCACCAAACGGACTGGAAATGAAAGGTATGTTAACTCCGGATATAGCCACCGCAGACACTACCAAAATTAGTAGCCCTAATCTGATCAAGGGATTTTCCATAAATCTTAATTTGGACTCCACATGCGTGTTCTGATAATCGTCGAATATGCCCAAAAGAGAGATCAAAAACAGCGCTCCGTAGAATGCCGCTAAGTTGGAAGGAAAACCAACAAAAACCGCAGCCATGATCAAGAACACCATACCGTAAACAAATCCGCCTCCTCTGGCTGACGGCTCTGAGAGAAGCATCCCCGGATGAGAATGTATCTCCGGGCTCGTCACCAAGTCCTTTTCCTTGGCATAGCTTATGAACCTGGGAAGAATAAAATGCATGGCTATAAAGGCCAAGAGACCCGGCACCAGCAGATCCAGATATACGGGATTAACGAGGGGCTCAAAGGGAGTTGAAGCATTAAATATTATCCTTAGCAAAGAGAACGTCAGTATAATATTTGCGAAAATAGTAAAAAACCCTATCAGAGACACGCCGTAACGCACGTAGTATCTTCTCACAGGAATAGTGAGCAAAAGTCCCAAAGCCACGATCGCCAGCGAAGCCGCCGGTATGGAATAGAGCCAGTATCTGTCCGCCAGCTGGTAATCGCCCCAAAGCTTGGTATACCAAAAAGGCACTTGGGAGTTGATAAAGGTAAATCTAATCTTTAAATATATAAGCTGAAAAGCGGCAATGGCCAGGTTTACCAATATAATGCCAATGATCTTTTCGGAAAATCTCTTTTTCAGGTCCAGTAAAGTTTTTTTGATCTTGGCGTGAGCTTTACTGTAAACGATCTTATTAATAATTGGTGTTAGCGGATTTTCCATAAACGTATGCTTATATTAACGAACTTTTGGAGTGTGATACAAATCTTTCATCTTTTTACCCAGCATCATTCTTGTCTGGGCATCGACAAAAGGAAAGAAGGAAAAAGTTAAAAGGTTCACTACTACCACCATACCTTCTAAATTTATAAGTAATTTTTTCATTATTGGCCAATCTTTGGGCATGGGAGGAGTAAGTTTAGCCCTGTAATAAGTTGGTGGGATCAAAAATACTAGGGTGAAGGTCAGAACCCAGCTCATGGCATCGGGCAAACTGTAGGCAAAACTGCTTTGTTTCACAGCCGGGTTCACAAAAGTCAAAATGGCAAAACCAAAAGTTAGTAAATAGACTATGTTGACCAAAATGATCCTCGTCTTAAAATGATCGTAGATCCAAAGCAATTTTTTGGAAAAAGGGATCTTCTTACTCTTTATAAATACTTTTAACGAAAGTGGTACTTCCATGACTCCCCAGCCCCACCTAAGTAGTTGTTTGTACAAACTTTTGTGAGCGTCCCAATAATTCTTGCCTTCCACAGCGTCGGCTGAGTAAGGAATAAAGTGCTGGGCCAGGGAAAAATCTCCATCCCTGACATAAAAAGCCCTCCAGAAAAAAAGTGTGTCGTCAACACCCAGCTGAACATCCCAAAAATCGCAATCTACCAGAGTCTGCAGCGAACACGAATAAGCGGCAAAAGTATCTTTGGTCAAGCTGCTTAGACCCCAAGGCAGGCTCCTGTGGGAAAGCGTGCCTAAGGTAACAAAGTTGGCTTCGATCCTGGGCATGGAAGGTACGCGCCAGTGATTGTTGTTGAACAGATGCACGGCCGTGGAATAAAAATGATTGTTTCTCTTGTCCGTAGTGAGATGTAAATATGAAAGCCTGGCCATGTATTGTTTATCGGGAATGTGGTCGGCATCAAAAGAAGAGAAGATGAAGTTCTTTATGTCATATCCGGCTTTTTGCAAATATTTCACGGCGCGGCTAGCCCCCCAGGTCCTGTTAGCCCCGCCTACTCCCTTAGCTTCGCCCGGTATGCCTTTAGGATGAATGTAAATTAAGACATTATCAAACTTTTCTTTATGCGGAAGCACGATCTTTTTTATGACATTCTTGGTTTCTTTGGCATATTTCTCTTCGATGGTGTAGACAAGCGTGAACGAGCTGGTGGGATAGGTTTGATCAAGCAGGGCGCTAAAAGAATCGTTTAGTACACCATAAGGTTCATTCACACAGGGAATGAGGATAAAATGTTTTAGTTCGCTTAGGTTGGCGGGAAGGGTCTCTTTATCGGGCAAGCTTTTAAAATCCAGTTCGGTGCATTTCTTGTACCAATCTTCGGCCATCTCTTTTCTGTATCTGGGATACCCGATGGCCAGACCAAAAGTGTTCATAATAGCCAGGTATGACCAATACAAGGTCAGAAAAGTGAGCACATAGACCATGGCTTGGGGATACAAAAGTCCCAGCCAGACCGGGCTTAGGATCACGATCCACGTCAATACCCCCGGGATTATTTCACCCAGTCTTTGCACAAATTTATCATTCTTTTCCAGATCTGTAAGATTCATAGATTGAACAAGCGGCAGGTGTTCTGATAAGTGTATCCTTCGATCTCTTCCAAGGAAGAATTTCTTATGCTGGCAATTTTTGCGGCCGTTATTTTAACATATTTGGGATAATTTATTTCCCCTCTGTGCCCTTGGGGAGGTAGATACGGGGCGTCGGTTTCCACTATGAGTCTGTCCCTGGGAATATTCTTGGCCGCCTCCAGCAGCAGCTTGTCCGCCGAAGGATAGGTCACCGTGGCGGAAAAGGAGACATAGTAGTTCATGTGCAGCAGGTCTTTGGCCACTTCCCAATCGGAGGCAAAGCAATGAGCCACACCTGTAAGCTTGGTTGTCCTGAATAACTCCAAAACGTCCAGCATTTCCGTGTCGGCGTGCCTGTTGTGTAAAACCACCGGCAGACCTCTTTGGGAGGCTAACCCCAATTGCAGCTTGAACAACTCCCTTTGTTCTTCAATGTTCCTGGTTTTGTACCCCGGATCTCCTTGAGGAACATCCAGACCGCACTCTCCAATACCCACGATCTGGGTGCGGGAAGAATTTAGGATCTCCTTGAGGCCGGTCTCGATCTCGGACAAACTTTTATCCAGGTCTTCATGAGGATAAACACCGATCACAGCGTAAACATTATTAAATTCTTTGGCCAACTTTAGAACATCGCGACTGCTTTGCAACGAGGTGCCTACAGAAATGATCTTTTCCACACCTTCCCCGGCAGCTTCTTTGATTATTTGGGCAGGATCAAGTTCGTATCTTTTGTCGGGCAGGTGGCAATGGGAATCTATAAGCATACTTATAGTATATTACCTGGACCTATTTAATCCTAGGGAATAGCGCTTCCCCTGCTTTTACGGCCGGCTGTTCGAACTGCTCACGTATCTTCTCCGCTGTCTCCGGCAAGAACGGCTCTATCTGTCTGCCAACCTCCCGCACCTGAGAAACCTCAAAGCTGAGAACTTTCTCCAGCTTCTTTTTATCCGTTATAGACCAGGGCTCATTGTCATTGATGTGCTTATCCAGCTCTGCCAGCTTCTTCCAAATATTTTGCAGCACCAGGTCCACTCTAAAATCCTTTATAGGTTCGAACAATTCCGGGTCCGGTTTGGTTTTCTGACTTTTTGCCACCGGAAACTCAAGCCCGGATCTTTCCGCCATCTTGGCCACTCTGGATACGGAGTTGCCTAACCCGTTAGCTAGCTCCCCGTTATACACTTCCTTCAGATGCTCCCGATAAAGATCGGCGTCTTCGCCCATGGGACCGTACTTCAGAAGATAGTACCTGGTGGTATCTACACCATATTCCTTGACGAGCTCACTTGGTCGAATAACATTTCCCAAAGACTTGCTGATCTTCTGACCTTCCAGATTTAAAAATCCGTGCACATACACCACGTCCGGAAGTTTGCATCCTACACTTTTTAGCATGGCCGGCCACAGTAGTGTGTGCCAACGGGCTATGTCCTTGCCCACAAAGTGAATGATCCTGGTCTCGTCGTTCCAAAAACCTTTTTGCGAGCCTTCCGTGTAGTAATTGATCAGAGCATCGAACCAGACATAAATTACTTGATCAGGATCGTTGGGCGTGGTGATGCCCCAAGAAACTTTATACTTGGGACGGGAGACAGTGATGTCGTTGAGGCCCGAATCCAGAAAAGCCAGCATTTCCGATCTTTTGCCCTCCGGCAGGATGAGCAGCTTGTTGGTGGTTATCAGCTCTTTCAAGAAATCCTCATATTTTGACCATTTGAAAAAGAAGTTATCCTCATCAAGTTTTTGTATCTCCCTGGTGGGGTGGTTCGGGCATTGACCCGCCTCATTTAGTTCGGACAATGTTTTGTGCGATTCGCAGCCTTCACAATAGAAGCCTTCATATTTAGCCTTATAAATGTCATCGTTGGCAAATGAAGCGGCAAAGAATTCGGCGGCTATTTTCTCGTGATCCTTGTCCGTGGTCCTGATGAATCTATCGTAAGAGATGTTAAGAGAATCAATTTCCTTTTTGTTAGCTTGAGAAATATTGGTGACATGAGTTAGTGGATCAACCCCCTTTTCCTTGGCGGCTTTCTCGCTGGTGGTGCCATGCTCATCCGTACCTGTAGTGAACAAAACCTTGTCCTTACCTAAAAGTGCCCTGTAATACCTGGCAATACTGTCGGCCAGGATCTTCTCATAGGCATGTCCGGCGTGGATGACGTCGTTGGTGTAGTCTATGGCGGTGGTGATAAAAACTTTATTGTTCATATCTTTATGGTGAGTATTTTACCTTTTTGTGCGCATTTGTAAAAAGGCCAGCACATACATGATGAGAAACAGGGTTATATTGACGATGTTATCCAAATTGAAAGCCCTGAGGATCATGAAGGAAACTATGCCAAAAGCCAGATAAGTAGACCATTTGATGCTTTTTCGATAAAGAAATCTTAAATTACTAAACGTGGGCGCTCTGACATGAAAATAAAAATAGAAGGGCAGAGACAACGTAGACATGAGCGCCAGGAACAACAGCAGATGGAAGATCAAAATAGCATCCAGACTGTTTGGTTCCACATAAAAAACATGCTTAGCAAAAAGAGCCCAAAATAACACTGATAAAAATATAATTGTGTATAAGAATTTGGGCACAATACGATAATAACACTAAATTCCATCATCCTCGCTTAATTTTTCCAGTCTGATAAAATAGGCACATGATCTCAATGCAGACACTTTTGATATTAGCTTTATTGGTACTGGGAGCTGCCGGCATCATTATCTACGCCGTTTCCTCACAAATGAGAAAGCTCAAAGGCGACCTGACCAACGAAGAAGATAACAAGATACTTATGGAGTGGCTCAAGGAGATGAAGGGATCGGTGGATACTCGTCTCAAAGATCAGAATCAGACCTTGCAGGACCAGCTGGGTAGCCAGCGCAAGGCCATGAGCGAACAGACCAAGCTCATCTGGGAGCGCCTGGAAGATTCTTCCAAGGTCATTCAGCAAGTGCATAAAGAGTTGGGCGGTATCAGTGAGTTCGGGCGTGATATGAAGGACCTGAGCAACGTGCTGAAATCTCCTAAACTGCGCGGGGGTTTGGGCGAGCAATTCCT
>CAYSWS010000011.1:33581-34824 GCA_964434935.1 uncultured Candidatus Saccharibacteria bacterium | reverse complement strand
GGCCCAAAAGGCACAGTATCCTTCAAGGTCTTGATCTTAAGCATAATAAGCACCAAGCTGATGACCGCACCGGTGATAAAACCTAGAAATATGGCTATGATGTTTTGAGGAAAACCGTTAAAGATTCCTATGAGGAAACCAAGCCTTATATCCCCGCCACCCATGCCTCTGCCTTTGGTAATGTAGACCAGCAAAGCAAAAAATCCGGCTATACCCATTGCGCTCACCAAGACGTAAATGACGGATTTTATAACGTTGTACGTATACAGTTTAAAATACCCGGCCTTGAGCAAGTAAACACCAAAAGGATCTGCACTAAGGCGTTTATGGTAGATAAAAAGATAGGCAGCTGAAGATATCACCATAAAAAGCACGGCAAAAATGATGGCCGGATAAACTATCTTATTAGGAATGATCTTGTGCTTGAGATCGGTTAAAAATAAGGCCACGTAAACACTACCCATGATAAGCAAATAAGAAAAAGTAATGATGGTCGGATAGCCCACGCTGATAAAAATACTTGATAAATAAGCCGCCCCCACAAAAACCAGGCCGGTAAGTATCTCTGAGGCAGGGTAGTACCAGGATAATTTCTTATGACAATAGGCACACCTGCCTTTTTGTAGAACAAATGAAAGAAGAGGTATCAAGTGCCTGGCTTTCAGCTCTTTTTTACAGAATTCACACTTTGAACGCCCCACAAGTATCTTTTCTTTGGTATTTATCCTATCAGAGACAAGATTCAAAAATGACCCGAACAAGAGGCCTGATATAAAAGTTAAAATGTATAACAAGGTTTGCTGCAACATTCTTTAGTAAGTTTATCACAAATTGAGACGACAAAGAACCCCCAAAGATCTGGGGGTTCATCTAGGTCCGGTTCTAAGCACCAACACACACACAAACTAGGTGATAGTTATGTTAGATGATGGTCAAGCTGGTACCGATCTCGAACACAGCGTTATCATTACCCCCGTCTGTGGTCATCTTGGCAACGTTGTCTGTAGATTCCAACACACAGTTAAGCTCATAAGCGCTGGTGGTGGCCGCGTATACGTACATCAGATCCGCGGTGGTGTTGTCATTGGTAGGATCTATGGGTAAAGTAGCCAGATATTTGCTCAAACCTGTCTTTCCCGCAGGGATGGAGAACTTCACGTAACCGTTCACTCCGTCTACCGCTTGTGTTCCTGTGATACTGTCGCAGGTAGCACAGCCGGTGGTATCAGTGAGGTTTATCTCA
>CAYSWS010000011.1:0-33571 GCA_964434935.1 uncultured Candidatus Saccharibacteria bacterium | reverse complement strand
CATCGGCCAAAGCTAACCCCAGGGCTTTATGGATAGTATCCATGTCCTGAAGTCTTTGTGAATCTCTAGCTTTCATGAGAAGTTGTGCCGGATTGATGGCAATTAGAACTATACCGGCCAAAATACCTATGATGGCAATGACCACTAATAATTCAACTAATGTAAACCCTTTTTGTTTGTTTATCATGTTAGGACTTCACCTCCTTTTTAATTAAAGCAAAATTTATATAGAACTCGTTATCTTATAAATTGGTGTAATGATCGAAATAATTAAAAACCCAACCATGCCTCCCAACATCAATAGTATCACCGGCTCCAGGGCAGCTGACAGACCTTTTACCGAATGGTCGACCTCGCCCTCCAGATAGTTGGCCACTCTATCTAAAACTTCGTCCAATTGGCCTGTTTCTTCTCCTACACTCACCATTTGCCCCAACAGGGGAGGGAAAACGTTGTTCGTTTTCACATACTCCGAAAGAGCATTGCCTTTTTCCACCGCCGCGGCAGCATCATAGGCCGCCTCCCGGAAAGCCTTGTTTCTCATGACCCCAGCTACGATGTTTAAGGCTTCCACAATAGGGATAGCAGAGGCTATTAGCAGACTCAGGGTTCGAGTGAAATCAGTGATCTCCTTTTGTCTGTTGATCTTACCGAATATGGGAATGCCAAAGAAAAAGTTGGAAACAACTTCCTTGCCTGACTCGGTCCTGAGAAAGGCTCGCACGCCAAAAATACCACCTATGGCAAATACGAACATCATTATTATATTGTTCACAAAAAAGTCCGAGACCGTGATCATGGCTTGCGTCATGGCCGGCAGTTCTACATTCAAGCTTTTATACATCTCTGCCAGCTTGGGAATAACAAACACCATCATTAGGACGAACACGCCTATCATAGCGGCAAAGACTATGGCCGGATACACCATGGCCGATTTGAATTTGGAGTTAAGCTCACGAGATTTTTCCATGGTAGTAGCCAGTCTTTTTAGGATCTCATCCAGTTTACCTGAGGCCTCACCGGCTCTGACCAAAGCTTGATAGGTGGGGGGAAAGGCTTGCGGGTGCCTGCTTAAGGCCATGGAAAGTGAAGCACCGCCTTCAATATCTCGTAACACCTCATTGATGACCTTGGCCAGCATTTTGTTCGAAGCTTGGTTTGAAAGCACGTCCAATGCTCTGGAAATAGGCAGACCGGCACTTATCATGGTGGAGAACTGCCTGGTAAAAGCTACTATTTCTCCCTGGGGCACACCTTTGAACAGGCCCAGTCTTTCCAGGATATCCTGTCTTTTTTCCGACAGCTCTATAACATAAAGGCCTTGTGTTTTTAATAGACTTACGGCCAGATCTCTCGTTCTGGCATCAACAGTACCATTCCTTTTATTTCCGGCGCTATCCGAGGCAGTGTATGTAAATAATGACATGCTATAAAATCTTCCTATTTGCTCTTTTTAAGAGCGGTCCTTAAATTATCAGGCTTCGAGGCGTACTTCATGGCTTCTTCCAGATCCACCTTTTCATTCTCCACCAGATCAGCCAGGCTATGCTCCAGATCGCACATGCCAATGCCAAGGCTGGTACTGATAACATTATCTATCATGTGGGTTTTTCCTTCTCTCACCAGATTTCTTACCGCGCTTGTGGCCAGTAGCATTTCCACGGCAGGAATGAGACCGCCGTTCTTGCCTATCAGTAGCCTTTGCGATATCACCGCCTCTATAACTTGTGCCAATTGCTGCCTGACCTGACCTTGTTTACTCTCCGGGAAGGAAACAATTATTCTTTCTATAGTTTGCGCCGCCGAGTTGGTGTGCAGCGTAGCAAACACCAAGTGGCCTGTTTCTGATATCTGCAGCACGGCCGACATGGTTTGTGCATCTCTCATTTCTCCTACCATAACGATGTTAGGGTCCTGTCTGAGTACAGATTTCAGAGCAACATCCCAAGAATGCGTATCTAGGTACATTTCTCGTTGCTCAATAAGACACTGTTTATTAGTAAAAATATACTCAATAGGGTCTTCGATGGTGACAATATGTTCAGCCCTGGTGTCGTTGATCTTTTCGATCATGGCGGCAATGGTGGTTGATTTACCATGACCGGTAGGACCTACAACCAAAACCAGACCTTGTTTAAGATTACATAAATGATCAATAGTTTCAGGTAAGTTTAGCTGGTCCAGCGAGGGTACGACCATAGGAATGGTTCTCATGGCCACAGAAGGGTAGCCTCGCTGATAGAAAGCGTTCACCCTAAACCTGGCCTTATTACCTAAAGCTACGGAAAAATCTATCTCTTTATTAACATCGAAGATATCTTTTTGATCTGCTTTTAGTATTTGGGTAAGAAAAAACTCGATATCTTCCGCCGAAAGGGGATCCATGCCGGCCATACGTGACAAGACACCGCTGGTGCGGGCGATGGGGGGATTGGTCACCGATAATAAAAGGTCCGAGGCTCCCAGGTCCAGTACTTTTTCCAGTAATGGTGTTGCGTTCAGTTTGCTTGACATAAAAATATCTAACTTATTATTTTACACATAAAATTATCTACATAGCTACTCTCATAACCTCTTCCAAAGTAGTAGCTCCTTCTAAAGCCCTTAAGTAACCGTCCTGCATAAGAGTGAGCATACCTTCCTCGATACCAGCTCTTTCTATGATATCCGAAGGGCTGCCCTCAACTGTCAAGGAAGCAATTTTTTCCGACATCTCCAAAAGTTCGAAAATACCCAACCTTCCCTTATAACCCGTCTGATTACATACATCGCAGCCCTGCCCCTTGTGCAACACGATATTTTCTCCTTCCAACAGTTTAATACTTTTGGACACGTCGGGATCTTTGGTCATCAATACTTTATTATTCTGAACATCTTTGAGGACATCCCGGATCTTATTTTGTATCTCCTTGGGCGGTTCGAATTCCGTAACACACTCCGAACAGATCTTTCTTACCAGCCTCTGCGCTAAAATAGCGTTAAGAGTGGATGAGAGCAAGAAATCTTCTACGCCCATGTCCAGCATTCTCGGGATAGCGCCGGCAGCTGAGTTGGTATGCAGCGTGGATAGTACCAAGTGGCCGGTCAAGGCTGCATGAATAGCCAGTTCCGCTGTTTCGCCATCCCTGATCTCTCCTACGAGTATGATGTTAGGATCTTGTCGTAAGAAAGATCTCAGGCCCGTAGCAAAGTTTAGCCCCGCTTGGGGATTCACCTGCACCTGATTCACACCGTTGACGCGTATTTCCACCGGATCCTCAATGGTCACGATATTAACTCTCTGCGTGTTGAGTTTAGACAAGGCAGCAGACAAAGTGACTGTCTTGCCTGAACCTGTAGGACCGGTAACCAGGATCATGCCTGTAGGCTTGATAGTAGCTTCTTCAAAACGTTTTAAGGATAAGCCTCTTAATCCCAGATCTTTGTAATTGAAGACCACGCCCTGTTCTTTGAGCAACCTGATAACCACTTTCTCTCCGTAAATGGTAGGCAAGGAAGAGACACGCAGATCCGTAAAGGTATCTCCTACCTGAACTTTGAACCTGCCGTCTTGAGGGATCCTTTTTTCATCGATCTTCATGTTGCTCAAGATCTTTATTCTGGCTGTTATGGAATCGTGCATTTCTTTGGGAAATGTTCTTTTTTCTTCTAAAATACCGTCTACTCTGTATCTGAGACGGGACTTTTCTTCACCTGGCTCCAAGTGCACGTCTGAGGCACCTATCTTCACGGCTGTTTCCAGGATCATGCTTACAATTCTAGCTACCGGTGCGTCTCTTATAGTTTCGTCCGTAATGTCTTGATGCGTTTCTTCTATCTTGAGGGTGGTCTGGCTTATCTCCTCCAGGGCAGCGCTGATCTCATCGCCTATTGCCTTACTCTTAAAATCGTCCAGAACTTTCTCTATCTCAGGTGTAGTGGATATGAAAGGAATGACCTTTTTGCCCGTCTTTCTCTCCACAAACTCTATGGTTTGCAGATCAAGAGGATCGGCCATGGCCAAGTGAAGCTTGTCTTCTTCGATCTTGAAAGGCACTATCTTATATCTTTTTAGGGTAGCCAGGGGAATGACATTAAAAACTTCTTCGCTGATGGGTGACTCCGTGAGATCGATAAAAGCAATGTCGTAAACCTCGCCAAAAGCCTCTACAAAGTCTTTGTCGGTAACATAGCCTCTTTCTTTAATAACGTCAGTGACGGGTTTTCCGGTGTTTACATGTTCAAATTTAACGGCGGACAGCTGGTCGTCGGTCAGCAAACCTTTACTGTGCAAAACATCTTCAATTCCTTTTGACTTGTTCGAACTAACCATAGGCAGGATTTAATTTATAAATGTATGATAACACAATAAATCCAGGCAGAGTATAATACCCCTATGAACACAGGCTCTATCCTCATTAGTGGCGGAAGCTCCCCGGAAAGAAAACAAAAAGTCGAAGCTGTCATTACCCAATTGGATGAGAATTTATTGAAACAAGGCCATCCGGATATCACTTTCATCACCTTGCCGTTAAAGAAAAATAGCATAGGCATAAACCAGATCAGAGCCATGCTTAGTTTTATGTCCACCAGACCGTATAGTTCAAAATACAAAGTAGCAGTCATTTCCCCGGCTGATAAGATGACCCCGCAAGCTCAGAACGCCCTGCTAAAGATACTGGAAGAGCCCCCATACTATGTCTGTCTTATACTTTCCGCCAAATCGGAACATGCCCTGCTCTCAACTCTGCTTTCCAGATGCAGAAAGATCAAGACCGATACCAAAGAAGAAGAGCTGTTCGAAGGTGGGAACGGCATGGTCACTTTCAAAACGGTGCTGGACAGCGGAGTGGGCGAGAGGTTAAAGCTGGCTGAAGATTTAGCTAAAAAAGATGAGGGCTTCATTATTAACCAGATAGAGTACTGGATCAAAGAGGAAAGATATGTCATGACCCATCAGGAAAAATTTGAAAAATACCAAAACATAGAACTGCTACTTGAGGTCATGAAAGACGTGGAAGAGACCAATGTCAACACCCGTCTGGCCTTGGAAAATCTGTTTTTAAAAGTTTGATAAATATCTAAAACATCAACCCTCATTTCAGTTTTCAAATCGTCATATACTGCGGTAGATAGGCATAAAACGGCCTTGAAAGAACATAGTTTATGCTATACAATCAAACAGTTGCCATAAAACGTGTATAATGGATTTTTGTTCAACATATGACAAGTAAAACTAGCTACGAAGCAGAACAGATACAAGTCCTGGAGGGTCTGGAACCCGTCAGGAAAAGACCGGGTATGTACATAGGCTCTACCGGAGAAGAGGGTTTGCACCACCTGGTAACTGAGGTGGTCAATAACTCCATGGACGAAGGTATCGCCGGCTTTGCCAACCACATCAAACTTGTTTTCCAAAAAGACGGTTCTTGTACAGTTTATGATAACGGCCGAGGTATTCCTTTTGGCATCAAGGAAAGTTACGGTGTTAGCGCCCTGGAATTGGCTTTTACTAAACTGCATGCCGGGGGAAAGTTTGGTGGGGGAGGGTATAAGGTTTCCAGTGGCTTGCATGGTGTAGGCGCTTCCGTGGTCAATGCTTTATCCAAATGGTGCCGGGTAGTCGTAAAGAGAAATGATGAAGTGGTCACTCAGGAATACGCCGATGGCGGTAAGGTGGTAAGGCCAGTGGAAAAGATCGATCCTAAAAAACCGGAATCAAAGATAAAAGGGGAGAAGTGGAATTTGGACCTTAGCGATTGGGACTATGACTCGTATAGCATTGTGCAGTTCTTACCCGATGACAAGGTGTTCGAAACGACAGACTTTAAAATAAAGTTCTTCCTAAATCAGATGAAAGAGTACGCTTATCTCACCGCCGGCATCAGATTTGAGGTCGTTGATCAGCGCAATGATATCCATGAAAATTACTATTTTGAAGGGGGCATAAAATCTTATTTAAGATCCATCAACAGGAACAGGATCACCATTCACCCTAATGCTTTTTACACTAAAAAATCTTACGAATCCGTGGACGTAGAGGTAGCCCTCCAGTACAATGACTCCTTCAATGAGAATGTGCTTTGTTTTGCCAACCATCTTAAAAATGTTGAGGGCGGTACGCATTTGACCGGCTTTAGGTCCGCCCTGACCAAAACCGTCAACGATTACGCCAGAAAAAGCGGTCTGCTTAAGGACGGAGATACTAATCTCTCCGGTGATGACCTCAAAGAAGGTTTGACCGCCATCATCTCCGTACAGCTTGACTCGGAGAATCTGCAATTTGAAGGCCAGACCAAGGCCAAGCTGGGCAATACCATTGTCAGGCAGGCTGTAGATACTGTGGTCAAAGAATCGCTTGAAGCTTTTTTGGAAGAAAATCCTAAAGACGCCAAAAGTATCATCGAAAAAAATGTGCTGGCTTTCAAGGCCAGGATCGCCGCCAAAGCTGCCAGAGATACGGTCATTAGAAAAACCGCCATGGACGCCGGGGGTGGGGTACTGCCGGGCAAGCTAGCCGACTGCTCTTCCAAAGATCCCACCAAAACAGAGCTCTTTATTGTTGAGGGAGACTCAGCCGGAGGTTCTGCCAAGCAGGGGAGGAACAGGGAAACACAGGCTATACTGCCTCTTTTTGGCAAGGTGTTAAACACAGAAAGAGCCCGCCTGGACAAGATAGTGGAATCAGATAAATTCAAAAACCTTATTGTAGCGGTGGGCGCGGGCATAGGGGAGCACTACAATCCGGAAAAACTTAGATATCACAGAATTATTATCATGGCTGATGCCGACAGTGACGGTATGCACATCATGACCTTGTACCTGACCTTCTTCTACAGACATCTCACGCAGCTCATTGAAGACGGCTATGTTTACGTGGCTGTGCCCCCGCTCTATAAAGCCACTTGGGGGAAAGAGAAAAAGTATCTTTTCGATGATGATGAAAGAAGGGAGTTCGCTAAAACAGAAGCCGGAGGAAAGGCTGTGATACAAAGATTCAAGGGATTGGGAGAAATGAACGCCGAGGAATTGTGGGAGACTACCATGAACCCGGAAACGAGAAGAATGCTGCAAATTACAGTTGAGGACGCTTCCAGAGCTGACGAGATCTTTACCATGCTCATGGGCAGCGAAGTTCCCCCCAGAAAAAGATTCATTCAAACACACGCCAAAGAGGCCGTTATTGATAAGACCTAGTAAAATCAGTATACTTTTAATCAATGCCCGAGTATAAAAACCAACAGGGTTTTACCCTTATTGAGCTTCTCATAGTTATAATTATCATCGGCATACTAGCGGGTATTTTGATCAACATCATCAACATCAAAGAGTATCAGGCTCAAGCTAGAGATGCCCGCAGAATGAATGATCTTTTAAGTGTGCAGACGGCTCTGGTGGACAGCCTTGCCAATCAGAGTATTTCTTTAGTGGATACCACCGGTTGCGGGGATTGTGATTCCATAAACGGCACCGATGCCATTGACGGCACGGGCTGGGTCAAGTTCAATGACCTGCGGGGCAGGGGACTAATTGATATCATATCGGTGCTGCCCACTGATCAGATAAATGACGCCGACTATCATTTTGAGTATTATTCGGATGGCATTGATTTTGAACTGAACGCCTTTTTGGAATCGGACAGATACCAGATCAATGCTCAACAGGACGGGGGCAATGATGACACTGTCTACGAAAGAGGCTTTAACCTCAACCTGAAGTAAGTTCTAAAAACCCTCTTTTTCATTGATTTCTAAGCATAAAACTGTTATGATAGACTTTGTGGCATTTGTATTTTGTGCTATATTTCTTAAGTACAACACTTGAAAAAGTAATAAAAAATGGAGCAAAAAGAGTTAGATAATCACGCCAAAATAATACCTACTGATATCACTGATACCATGCAAAAAGCGTATCTGGATTACGCTATGAGCGTCATTGTTTCCAGGGCACTGCCTGATGTGAGAGACGGTCTAAAACCTGTACACAGAAGGATCATTTATGCCATGCAGGATCAGAACATGACCTTTGCCAACAAGTTCCACAAATGTGCGGCTGTGGTTGGTGAGGTGCTGAAAAAATATCATCCGCATGGGGATGTGGCCGTTTACGATACGCTGGTGAGGATGGGGCAGGATTTTTCGCTGAGATATCCATTGATCATACCTCAAGGAAACTTTGGCAGCATTGACGGCGATCCTCCGGCAGCTATGAGGTACACGGAGTGTAAAATGGGCAAGATAGCTGAAGAGCTGTACGGCGACATTGATCTGGATACGGTTGACTTTGAGCTTAATGACCTGCAAAATTATGAACCCGAATATCTACCTTCACTACTGCCAAACCTCCTGCTTAACGGCTCCACGGGTATTGCTGTAGGTATGGCCACAAATATTCCTCCGCATAACATTGTCGAGGTTTTGGACGGCATTGCTTTCATGATCGAACAAACAGACAACTTGGGCTCCGAAGTTGAGGAAAGGGAAATAGAAGTATTAAATCAGACGCAAACCATAAAGGTGGTACAAACTGATTTTACTTCCAAGGCCACAGCCAACGATCTCATCCAATACATCAAGGGGCCTGATTTTCCTACCGGGGGCATAATCTACGATCAAAAAGAAATGATCCATATGTATGCCACCGGCAAGGGCAGGGTAGTGACCAGAGCCAAAATGAGCATCGAAGAGATGAAGGGTGGCAGAACGCAGATCATTGTCACGGAGATCCCATACCAAGTGCAAAAAAGCACGCTTATAGCCAAGATCGCCAGCCTGGCCAAAAATAAGAGACTTGAGGAAATTGCTGATATTAGAGACGAATCCAGCAGAAATGAGATCAGGATCGTCATCGAACTTAAAAAAGGCTCCATACCTAAAAAAGTACAGAATAGGCTGTTCAAATACACACCACTGCAGAGCACTTTTAACACCAACATGGTGGCTTTGATCAACAACGAACCCAAGCTCATGACCCTAAAGACCATTTTGGAAGAATACGTAAAACACAGGCAGGAGGTCATTGTGAGAAGGACCATTTATTTATTAAAAAGAGCCAAAACCCGCGAACATGTACTGCAGGGGTTAAAGATAGCTCTAGATAATCTGGACGCTGTCATTAAGCTCATCAGAGCTTCTAAAGATGCTGATGTAGCTAAAGAAGGTCTCATGAAAAAGTTCAAGCTTTCCGAGATACAAGCCCAAGCTATACTGGATATGCAATTGAGACGTCTGGCAGCTTTGGAAAGACAAAAGATCGAGGATGAGCTCAAAGAGATCCTCAATACTATCAAGGGATATGAGGATCTGCTAGTAGCCCCCAAAGAGATTATGAAGGTAATAAAAAAGGAGCTTGACGGTTTGAGAGAAAAGTTCGGGGATGAGAGAAGAACACAAGTCGTCAAAGGTGTAGTAGGAGAGATCAGCGAAGAAGACCTGGTCATCAATGAGCCGGCCATCATAACTATTTCCGACAGTGGCTACATAAAACGCATGAAGGAAAGTGCTTACAGAACCCAGGGTAGGGGAGGCGCCGGAGTTTCGGGGGGCGAGTTAAAGGATGAGGACCAGGTGGAGATCATTCGCACCTGTTCAACTCACGATTGGGCGCTATTTTTCACCAACACAGGCAAGGTATATAAACTCAGGATCTGGGAGATCCCGGAATACTCAAGGAAAGCTAAAGGGACGCCTGTCGTGAACTTTTTAAGCATTTCGCCCCAGGAAAAGATACAGGCTTTCCTTACCGTGACGCCGGAGGCCATGGAATCACAGGGAGGGTATATATTCTTCGCTACCAAGAAAGGCAAGGTCAAAAAAACAGACATGGAACAGTACAACAACATCAGATCTTCAGGCATCATTGCTATTAATCTCACCGATGACGACAACCTGGCTTTCACGGACACCACCACAGGCAAGGATGATCTGCTGCTAACTACAGCTTCCGGCCAATCCATCAGGTTCAACGAAAAGGACGTCAGGCCCATGGGCAGGACGGCTAGCGGTGTTACCGGTATCAAGCTAAAAGGTAAGGATGATGAGGTAGTGGGGGCCATTGTGGTACCGGAAAAAGTTAAGGACTTCGCCTTGCTCACCGTTTCACAAAAAGGTTACGGCAAAAAGACACCGGTGGAAGAATACAAGGTACAAAATAGGGGAGGGTCAGGCATTATTACCTATAAACCAAGTGAAAAAACCGGAGATCTTGTGGCCGCTAGGGCACTAAATGTTGAAGCAGATACGGATATGCTGGTTGCTAGTGAAAGCGGCATGATGATCAGGCTGGAAGCTAAGCAAGTCCCAAGTTTGGGTAGAGCTACCTTGGGAGTTCGGCTCATTAAGCTTAAACCCTCTGATAAAGTCACCTCGGTAGCTATCATAGAAGACGAAGTAGAGTAATATTTACTCAATATAATCATGGATCCTGTAGAAATGCTTCATTTTGAACGCGATTTGTGGACATCAGGCAATACATATGTGGCCGGCATTGACGAAGTGGGTAGGGGAGCCTTAGCCGGTCCCATGGTGGTATGCGCCGTAGTACTAGACAAAAACAGGCTACCTGACTTTGATGATCTGCCTGAAGACAAGAAACTCTATACTTTTATTAACGATTCCAAGAAAGTTACTCCAAAAAGACGTCTTATTCTAAGTGATTATTTAATTAATGAGGTCTTATCTTACTCAATTATCGAAATTCCTCATTTTGAACTGGATGAGTTTGGTCTAGTGACTTGCACACAAAAGGCGTTCGCCGAAGCCGTAAAAAAATTAAGTGTTAAGCCTCACCATGTATTAACAGACAATTACGAAATACCTACTATAGCAAGTTCTTCACAGACAAATTTGATCAGGGGAGATAACAAAAGCATGACCATAGCCGCAGCCTCTATCATGGCCAAAGTCTACAGAGATAATCTTATGATAGAGCTGCATGAGAGGTCTGACAAATACAAAGTGTACGGCTTTGACAAACACAAGGGGTATGGCACACTGCTGCATAGAGAAATGATCAAAAAGCACGGTTACTCGGATGTCCACAGAAAAAGCTTTCATATCAAGTCTGTTTAGTATTGCGGTCTTGTTAAAAAAGTTATACTAAGAATTTAGGCATAAAGAAAGCGCCAAATCAACTCATGTTCTTTAAAAGAACGAAGAGCCAATAAGGCGCTGGTCCAAATTTCATCCGTACGAAGTTTTTATTTATTCTCCTTTGATCTCTTACTGCTGCCTATACTATTTGCTTCGGGGGACGGGGATTGCTTTTTCTCCACAAACTTCATCGCGCCGCCACAACCATCTACAAGGCATTTTTTTCCATCAAGTGAGGGGTCACTTTCCAAAATGATCTCCCCCATGGAGCATTTATTGCAACGGAACAACAGATAATTCATCTCCCTCTCCTTATCAACCGGAATTTTCTGGCCGAGACATTTTAGCACATTTTAAAAAGAAATTAGAACAAAGAAGAAATGCTGTCAGACTTGTCGGCTTCGGAAGAGGGAAGAGGCTCAATATCCTTGTGGAATTTCTTATGTGTTTCTTTAAGCTGACGATTTGTGACATGGGTGTATATTTGTGTGGTTGACACACTTGAGTGGCCGAGCAATTCCTGAACGCTTCTGATATCAGCGCCTTCTTTAAGCAGCCCCGTAGCAAATGAGTGCCTCAGGGTATGCGGTGTGGCGTCCACGGAGATACCGGCTCTGGTTATATACTTTTTTACCATGCGCTGCACACTGCGTACGTTAAGCCTTAAAGATTCGCCTTCAAAATCCTGCTGCGCCATCTTCTTGCCCGAATACCTTATAAACAAAGGCTTAAAGCTGTCCTGTCGGGTGGCCAGATATCTCTTAAGCCAATCTTTGGCGCTTTCGCTTAAGTACACGGTCCTGACCTTTTTGCCCTTGCCCAGAACCGTGAACTCACCGGAGTTTACGTTCACATCTTCAATATCCAATCCCACCAGCTCAGACACACGCAAACCGGTGCTAAACAGCACCTCCAAAATTGCGCGGTCCCTAACACCGGACCTCTTATTCAGATTCTGTACTTCAAAGAGCCTGGTCAACTGCTCCTCATCTAAAACCTTAGGTATCCTTTCCTCGGTCTTGCCTAAAATGATCTGTTCCGGCGGTATGGCCTCAAATTCTTCTTCGATGACCAGGTATTTTAGGAACGCCCGCAAAGCGATCAAAAACACATTTTGCGTGGAGCGCTTGAACTCTTCGTTGGTCTTACCGCTGACTCGGCGGTTGAGGTTGAGGCGATACTTTTTTACCAGGTCAATATTAAGGTCGCCCAGCCTGACCTTGTCTGTGGTCAGATAGGCATTGGCCCAATTCTTGAAATCGTGCAGATAGAAATCGTACATCTTGATGGTGTTCTGTGAAAGATTCTTATCGATCTCACAAAACTCCAAATATTTGATGATGGCTTCCTCGAGACTAGTGTTCGACGATACTTTACTCATAAAATTATTTTAAACCTCTTAAAATCGGTCCTAGGGCCTCACAGGCGTTATTTAGCCGTATATCAGCCAAAAAGCTGACTTAAGCCCTATGATGTTCTTATTATACATAATAATACGACGTTGAGTAAACTTTTTTCTATATTGGTGTCCAAGGGCTGGGTAGCGGGGCTAGGGGAGGACACGGCATACCAATACCTGACTTCAGAAAATATGAGGGAAATGTCATAGGCGCGGAGAACTCTAATGCGACATAAAAAGTGGTATATATTTTTAATAGAGAACTTAATAAGAAATTAACTGGCATTAAAGTTAAATAAAGTGGGGGAATTGCGTAACATTATTTTGGTCAGCATTAGCAGGAGTGGAGTGGTTTTTGTCCAAGATAGGCTACGTCGTATAATGTATGTTTAACGACATTAATCAAGTGGTTATCCTTTGTCATCCACTTGCCACGTCTATACCCGGGGAAAGGGGGCGAGACAAGAGTGTTTGGTATGTGTGTCTATTAATGGTGTATTTATTCTCTAATTAAATAGTTATTTATTTTTATTTCTCACTATTTTTTTCCATATCACCTGAATTTTTTATGAATATTTTGATCTCGAGCCGTCCGTACCACCCATCTCCTCTACCCACCATATGACATATCTACATTATGCTTTGATAGCAACTTATTCCTTATATTACACAAATGTTCGTTGTATTTTCTAATTAGCTAACGAGCAAATGATATGACAATGTTCCTTGTAGTATTGTCCATGGCATGCCAAGCGTATGACAAAGTTACCTATAGGTTATCCACACACTATAGGACTTGGCACTGCATACTATAGGTTGCTAGGTTTCGGGTTTTCTACACTACCCTCTCCCCTTCTTTATGCCTTAACAAAAGCAAAAACGCTTAAGGGTTGAAGATGAATAATAAAACTAAAAATATTATAGAAATAAATAAATGCTCACTAATTAATCTTTTATTAATGATATTTTTCAAATGGCCCTCAATGTAACTTACACAAAAAATCATGATCGATGATACGAACAGCGCCCTCAAAAACGTCTCCGTGGGAAAAAATGAAACCGACAAGTTAGCTACCATAACAAAAAAAGTACACAGCCCAAAAAGCCCTATCAACTCCCCTATCTTATATTTTTTGATCTC
This sequence comes from uncultured Candidatus Saccharibacteria bacterium, assembly GCA_964434935.1. Taxonomy (GTDB): domain Bacteria; phylum Patescibacteriota; class WWE3; order UBA101185; family UBA10185; genus CAYSWS01. Next base: position 19,962 of record CAYSWS010000011.1, on the reverse strand, counting down.
ATGGTTATGTCTTAACGACCAGATCAAATAAGTATAAAAAAGTAAAGCTGAGAATCCGGCTACCAGAGTTTCGATAAAAGAATTAAAATTGACCTTGAATACTCCGGCCAGCAAGGGAATGGCAATGGTGACGATGAGGATCTTGCTCCAAGTTAAAGCTACTCTATATAAAGGAATGGTTTCCTCCCGGGATTCAACCACCAGGAACACATTATTTACCAGCAAGGTCAGATAATATATAAAGGCGAAGCCGGCCAAAGTCAGCAGCTTAAAAATATTGCTCAGGTTGGGAAAGTAAATAAGAGAAAGGATAAAACCTAAAGTTAGAGAAGCCGGCAGTATTCCGGTAGCCAGGGTGTTAACTACGGTGGAATTTGGTTTTTGTATGACATATGAACCAACCAGTACAAATAACACGATGGCGGACACGCTGAAAACATTGAACTGTTCCAAAACTCCGGAAAAATAATACAAGATCCCTAGAAGTAGCAGAGAATGAATAATATACTTATGACGTTTTTCCAGCTTAATTTTCATTTGTCATTATTCATGGCGAGCAGAAAATGACACAAGGCCATGGCTACCCCATCGTTGGCATCGTCAGGCTTGATCTCCTCCCTTAAACCAAGCATCTTTTTGACCGCTATTTGCATGTCTTTTTTATCCGCTCTACCGTATCCGGTTAAGGCCTTTTTAGCCTGCAGAGCCGTATATTCGGTCACAGAAATGTTGTTCTTAGCGGCCACCAGCATGGAAACTCCCCTGGCCTGTCCTACGGTAATAGCCGTTTTGGTATTAGTGTTGAAAAACAAACTTTCGATGACAAATAATTCAGGTTTGAACTCTTCCGTAACATCGTAAAGATTCCTATAAAGAACCTCTAATCTCTTGGGCATTTCCAGGTCCGGATGAGTTCTTATCACACCCTGACCTCGCAGCTTGGGTTTATAATTCTCAACCTGTATAACACCGTAACCCATGCTGGCTGTTCCCGGATCAATGCCTAAAATTATCATTATCTATTCCTTTTCACGAAAATTTATAATTGTGGTAAACATCCTGGACATCGTCCTGATCTTCTAACACTTCTATCATTTCATCGACTTTTTCCGCTTTTTCTTCCGTGTCAATATCAATGGTGAAGGAAGGCTCTTTTGTCTGAGAGTTAAAAATGTAAGACGTACTCCCCTTTTCGCCCAAGTTACCACCATAACGACTGAAGATATTCCTGATCTCTGATACTGTCCTATTGGGGTTATCAGTAAGACAATTCAGCAAAAAGGCGCCACCATAAACTCCGTATCCTTCATATGTAACTTCTGAGTAGCTTTCTCCTGCCAGTTCACCGGTACCTTTTTTAATGGCGCGATCAATATTTTCCTTGGGCATTCTGGCCTCTTTAGCCTTCTGCACAGCCAGTCTTAGATTAGGATTGGAGTCGACATCACCCCCACCTTCCCTAGCCGCCACCACGATCAATCTGGTGGCTTTAGTGAACAATTTGCTTCTCTTTTGATCTTCTACGCTCTTTTTCCTTTTAATATTGTGCCATTTAGAGTGTCCGCTCATAACTGATATATTACCACATTGACAAACTTCAATTATTTGGTAATTTCATACCTATGCAGGTCAACCTACAATCTCTCAGCAAGCAAGCTATCGATTCTGCACTTAAAAATAATTGGGAAACGGCCATAGATCTTAACAATCAGATACTGGAAAAAGACCCTCAAGATAAGAATGCCAAGGTCAGGCTGGGCCGGGCATACATAAAGACAGAAAAATTCTCCGAAGCTAAAAAAATATTCAAAGAGATACTGGAAAAAGACCCCATCAATAATATTGCTTTGAAAAATCTCAAATTGGCCCAGGAGAACAATCCGGATAAAAAGTCTGACAAGGGCAATAATCATACGCCCAAGATCCTCATCAAAGAACCGGGAACAACCACGCAGATAAACTTACCCGCCGAGGAAAAGATCTTAGCCAAGCTTGAGCCCGGTCAGGACCTTTATATAAGATCTTTCAAGACAAAACTGGTCTTTAGCCTGGACAAAAAACGCGAACTGGGATACATAAATGATGAAACAGCAAAAATTGTTTATAAAGCAAAAAAGGAAGGCTTTGATGTAAGTGCCGCCGTTATCAAACCAAATGAAACTCACCTCACTATCCTCCTCAAATGCAAACAGCCTATTTTCAAGTCAGAAAAGCAACAGGAAAAACCATACATGAAAACCGCGCTCATCGATGAGCCGGAACTGGAGATCTTACCCCCCGAAGTAGCTGAGGAAGAGGAAGAAAGCTAGATCAGATCGTCATCTTCAATAGGTTTGGCGCTTTTGGCTGTTTCTTCGGCTTTTTCCACCTTTTTTTCTTCTTTTTTCTCAGGAACCGGACGGCTTGGTCTTTTTGGTGCCGGTCGGGACGGCCTGGCCGGTCTGGTAGCCCGTGGCTTATCCTCTACCCTACTAGCCGTTTCTTTTTTAGGTGCCGCCGGTTTTGACATGGTCTCTTTTTTAGGTGTTTCCTGCTTCGCCTTGCTATCTTTTTTCAGATCTATCTCTTTACCTCCAAGATCCTTGAGATCCTCCTCTTTTCTGGGTTCTTTAACCGCAGGTTTCTTCTTCGCCTCTACTGTAGCTTCCTTGGGTTCAGCACCCTCTACCCTATCCAAAGTGGCAAAAGGAGCATCCAGATTGTCTTCCGGCAGGTAAGCTATGGCCTCACAATTCAACTGCGCGTTCTGGTAAACAGCGGCTGCATCAGAAACTTTATAGGAACCCCTATCCGTCAGCAGGTACCACTCCCCTTCTTTCTTGGTCAGGATGCCTTCAACTTTTTCTCTGGGTACTCTTTGTATCTGCTTGAATAGTTTTTTTCCTTCTTCTTCGATTAGCTTTAAGATGTCTCCGTAGACCAATTTGGACTTGGCCGCGTAGTTTGCCGGCACTTCGTATTTTTTCCCATCATCACCTAACATGCAATTACCATCAAATTTACCCGTTACACCCTCTATCTTGGCGTAATCTACCTTCAGATAATCGTTCTCTAAATTCCTCAGGATCTTTTGCGCTTGACTGAGTGACGTCTCTATCTGTTCGAATCTTTTTATCAGATCCTCAATTTGTTTCTTGGAAGTTTCTTCCATTTATGGTCTCCTTTTTGTAAAAATTTAATCATGCTCTCCGTCCCTCTTATTTTCTAACGCAATAGCCATGCCCTTGTCAAATTGGGTCTCTATCCACTTCCTGGTTTTCTCTTCCACATACTTTCTATCAGTGCCGTACTTTTCCCTGCTTAAAGCTACGACTCTTTCCTTATTGCCTGTTTTAGGCGCAGTGGCTTCTTCGTCAAGCCAAGGCAGCAATATCCTACCGGAAAACGGAATAGATGTCATGCCATCTATCATGATCTTCATATACATTTCGAACCTCTCCAAAGAGATGATGTCTTCCGCTGTATAGTAGGGAGCAAACTCAGTTTCCAAAGCTTTGGCATCGGGGGCGCCTAGCGAAAAGGCGGCTATGGTACCAACATTACCGTACACACCTTTGAGCATCTCCTCAGGTAATTGGGCCGTGAACTGGTGGGTCAGATACAAACCCAGCTTGTACTTTCTGGATTCGGATAAGATCTCCTCGAAACTGCCGGTGGCAAAGTTCTGGAATTCGTCCACATAAAGATAGAAGGGGCGTCTTTCCTCATAGGGTATGTTAGCTCTTTGTAAAGCGTAGAACTGTATCCTGCTCACTAGCAAAGCCCCCAGAAGGTTGGCGTTGTCTGCACCTATCTTGCCTTTGGAAAGATTGATGAGAACTATCTTGCCATTGTTCATGGCATCCCACAGATCTATAGTTGATTTTTTCTGCCCCAAGATATTTCTAATAGTGCTGGAAGCCAAAAATCTGTTCACCTTGTTTTGTATAGGAGCAATAGCCTCAGTGACCAGTTTTTGATTACCTTTCATTTCTTTGTATTCACTTTCCCAAAATCTTTTTACCACCGGATCTTTGACAAAATGTAGAATGAAGTTTTGGTAATTTTTGTCCTCCAAAAGTCTGGTAATACCTAACATGGTCGTACCCGGAACTTCCAATAACGTCAGCACCGAATAATTCAGCAGATATTCAAGTCTGGGTCCCCAGGAAAAATCAAAGTGTTGCTTTATGGCCGAAACCAAACCGGAGGCCAGTAAATTCTTCTGAGATTGATCGTCTATCTGCAGTAAGTTAAGTCCAATAGGGCGCTCCGTATCAGAGGGGTCAAAATAAATGACGTCGTCCACCCTATGGTCCGGTATCCTTTCCAGCACCTTCTCAATGGTCTCACCATGGGGATCCAGTAAACCTACTCCGTGACCGTTCATGATATCCTGCGAGATCATACTTTCGAACAAGGTGGACTTGCCTGTACCTGACTTCCCAATGACATACATATGCCTCAGCCGGTCATCACCTTCGGCTAAGCCAAACTTCACTCTCTTGCTTCTAAAGACCGTTTCTCCTATGTAGACACAATCCTTGGTGGGCAGCTTGGCCGGAGGCTCGGTCTTTCTGGAGTAGGTCCAGGAGATGTTGGGTGTATTTGTGCCTCCTGAAGGCAAATGAAATACTGTAGCCAATTCTTCTACGCTGAGAATGAAGGCATTATCAGGTTCGAACAATCTTTGTTTATACTTATTAAGGTAAGCGTTCTTATTTATGGTGATCTCAGAGGTGAAGGAGTTGAGATTTATGTTTGACAATTGCTGGAACGAAGCCAGGACCAGCCTGAGTTTATTTTCTGCTTCTTCCAATGTCTTGGATGAAGATACGATCCTGATCTCGATCTCAAATCCCATTTTAGCTAGCTTGTTCTCAATGGAAGTGATCTGCAACTCATCCGTGGTGGTAAGTATTACTTTATCATTACCGTAATTGTTTCCCGCTTCAGCTGTACCCTCACTATATTTTAACCATCCGGTAGCCACACCGGCGGCAATAGCTGTAGCTTCTTTAGCAAAGGTTCTCACAGCTGTACCCAATAACGACGGTCCTCTGCTGCTGACATCTTTGCCTTCTCTTAAGGCATTAGTATACTTGTAGCCGCTATCTTGCCAGACATCAGGAATGGGCCGTACCAGATATTGGATCATCATTGTCTCCCTGGCATCCACTTCCGAGAGCACGGAGGTAATGGAAGTAAAAGGGTCACCTTCCAGGTCTCTAAATGATTTTATGGGAAAGTAATCTTCGCGCTCCAATTTCAAGGTGGCAATTTCAAAGGTGGATTCTTCCAGGTGGATGTCTTGAGCATAGTCCGGTACCGGCTTGATCTGTGCATCCGGATATTGGGCGTATACCTGGCCTTCCACGTATTTAACGATCGATGAGGGGACGGCCACATAAAACCTCACGCCGCCTACTTTGTCAGACACAATTTCAAAAGAAAAGTGTTCCTGCAGATTCTCTTCTTCTCTTAACAGTCCGTGCAGGGCCGCGAATAGATTTTCAGCGGCTAAGGCCGGGATCTTAAAGTCCTCATCGTCCTGGGCCTGCTTGAGTATCTTTATCTCCAATAGAACAAGGTTACCTGTTAAGGCGAGGTCTTCGGGAGATGATGAGAGGATCTTTTTGGAGAGGGCATAAAAAATAAACAAAGACAATAATATGCCGACTGTAATAAAAATAATGTTCATGTGTTTTCTCCTATAGGTTTAGTATAATACATAATTTCTCTTGACAACACAACACCCGCCCTAATTCGGAGCGGGTGTCGGAAAGGAGAGAGACATGTGAGCCCATTATCTTACAACGACATAGCAAAGTCAAGACCTAGGATAACAGTCACATCAGATCTGCTGACCTCATTTTCCGAAATATTCATGGACTCCGAGTACAAAATTATTTTATCAATGTCAAAGATCTGCGAGATCATCCGCGTACTCTCGGATATCGGATCATCGGTAATTATCACGCTTTCTTCATATACTTGCTTGGTGTTGCCAACCGCCACTACCCTACCCCCAAGATTTTTTAATACCCTGGCCCCAAAATTTGCTACCCCAGATTCCAAAGTGCCATTAAGTACAGCCAGATTCTTCTTCTCCCTAGAAAGCTCAGAATCAAATGTCAGATCTTTGAGCTCCTCATCTATGAGACTGGGGTTTTCCAAATAGGAGGAGGCTATCTCTTTCTGCCAGATCCTATCTTCCGGTAAAGATTTGGCAAAAGAATAAATTTTAAAAAGTTCGCTAAGTTCCAGATTAGTTTTTGTCATATCTTTTATCGACAACAATTCACTGGTATCAAACAACGCAATATTGCCTTTTAACAGCTCTTTGACAAAGTCCTCTCCCCCACTCTCCACCAACACGTATCTATCCACGGGAAAGGCCAGCATCTTAAAAATGGCGCGGGAGAATAGTTCACTACTCTGGTCCAGATCTTCACCCTCTAAAAGTCCCAAAGCTAAAATATTAGAAAAAGGTTCCTCCGAAAATTTACCGGGTACATCAATCACCGTAGTTACTGGTACATGGTAAATGATAAGCTTGAGCGTGCTTTTATCGAATACGTACAAGGAGGCATCCCTGACCAGAACAGGCTCGGCCTCAAAGTCATCCACAGCCATAAAGGCCACGGTTACTACATCCTGAGATAACAGATCATGGCTGGGAACAGAAAATGCGGAAGCAAATTCTTGTGTCAACTTCTTATAGAATAGGTATCCTGACAAAAATACTGAGGAGACAAAAAACAGCGCTACGACCGTCAGAGCCTTTTTCATAGCAGTTATAGTCTTTGTCTTCTTGTTCTTGCTTTTTCGACCGGAGTTCTGGGAGCTCCTTTTTTTACGGGCAGGTCTTGTAGGCATCTATTCCGATTGTATCAATTTTTAATGGGATTTTGAATAAACTTTTTGAACTCCTCCGGCAGAGGTGCTTCAAAAAATAGTTCTTCTTGCAGTTTTGGGTGCTTGAACTCAATTTTCCAGGCGTGCAGCATCAATCTTTTAAAGGCGTCGCCCATGATAAAAAGCTGCTTTCTTGTCATGTAGATCTCGTCCCCCGCAATAGGATGCTGCAAAGCTGCCAAGTGAACTCTTAATTGGTGCGTCCTCCCGGTTTCCGGAAAGCATTTGAGTACAGAGTAATCCTCACCATTTAAGTTAAAATTATTTGCTAGTTCGAATCGGGTCATGGCTTCCCTACCCTTTTTGCCCACCGCCATTTTCATGCGATTTCTGGGATTTCTTATGATAGGTGCGTTAATTTCAAACAAAGGCTCGGTTATGCGCCCCAGGACAATGGCCACGTACTCTTTTTTCACCGTTCGATGCATAAATTGTGATTTCAGATAATTAAAAGCTTCCTTGTTCTTGGCCACCAGCAAGAGACCGCTCGTATCCTTGTCAATGCGATGTACAATACCGTTCCTTTGGGCAAACTCAGACATATCCTCAGGGTCAATTTTTATTATATCCCGCATCAAATCCTGTAATGTGTCTTGGGGTGATGTATCCGAAATATTTACAACCAGACCGGAGGGTTTATTTAAAACTAAAATGGAGTCGTCTTGAAAGATGACATCAAGATTCTTCGGCAAAGACATACTTTTTAACCGTCAGAACAATCTCGCTGGGAATAACATTTGCTTTGACCAAAAATTCTTTGACACCTAAACCCAGACAAGTGTCTCTTATCCTGTTGTCGTCAAGGTTGGTCAATACCAGAACCGGCTTAGATTTAGTTCTGGGGTCCAGCTGCAATCTTTTCAACAGCTCTATGCCGTCCAGCTTAGGCAACATGATGTCCAACAGCAGTAAGTCCCACTCACCATTCATGGCATTTTCCAACCCATGCTTACCCTCTGCCTCTTCTAACACCTCGTAACCTGCCTCTTTAAGGACATCAGCGTACATGGCTCTGATATTTGTTTCGTCTTCAATTAGTAGTATTCTTCTTGCCATTTTTTAATAATCCTAAAATAATAATAACCATTCCGGCGGTGACACACAAGTCGGCCGGGTTGAACATAAACAGATGGAAAAAGTTTATGCTGTCACTCACACAATTATACACTACCCTTTGATACAGGTTATACGAACCTCCCAGCCACATTAATCCCAATCCGATAAATGAAAGTGCGCCCTTTTTAGCTCTGAGAACAAAAAAGGAAACGGTCACCAAGAGGAGCACACCCACAACCATGACTATATTTTTATCGATGATATGACCTAAGAAATAAGAACAATTAAGCTGATTCACTTTGTATCTTGGCGCAATTCATACACATGGTAGCTTCAGGGTAGATCTCCAGTCTGGCTTTATCTATGGGATTTCCGCACACTTCGCAAACACCGTAAACCCCTTTCTCCATATTCTCTAGGGCTTTTTTTACCTGCCCCTGCATATCGCTGATGTTACCTTTTTTAATATCTATCTCAACCTTGGCTCTATCTTCTAAGATAGCTTCATCAATTTCCTCGGCATTGTCGGTATCTCTGCCCTCTTTAAGATAAGGGTCTTCTTCGATCAACTTTTGCTGCTCCATACCCAGCCTCTTCTCTTTGGAAAGGAGTAATCCTCTGATCTTGGATAAAAATTCAAAATTAAGTTTTTTATGGGCCATGTTTTTTTTGCTCCTCATAACTAAATTAAGCATACTGATTGTAATCAATGAAAAATAAAATATCAAATAAGGCTTGTTCGTATAAAATATCTGTCCGAAAATAGAGGTCAGAAGCAGAAAAATAGAAAAGACTACACCGGAAAAAAGCCTATTCCTACCTATAAAAGTTACAAGATATAGTACAGAGTACACAGCGGCAAAAATATACATGTTCGATTCCTTTACCTGGTAAGCTTTGTAAAAAAATAGAGACGAGGTGAGGACAAAATACATTAAGGAAAAAATGTCCAAGATCCTAAAAACCGACCATTTCCAGCGTAGGGTAAAGTAGATGAAACCAGCCAAAGTAATATAGCTAAAACTTGCTATTACCAAAAGCCCAGAATTTTGTTCTACGTGATAATCGTAAAAAGATAAATATCTCACTAAAAAATGAAGGCCAATAAGAATGAGCAATGATGAGAAGTAGATGTCAAACATTCGCTCCTTATCAAATCCGTCCCTGACCGATTCCAACCAGATGATAAACAAAGTTATAAGCCCTAATACAAAAAATATAAGGTAATGGGTGGGAAAACTTAGTAGTTTTATATTGATCAGATCCGGTATGTTCATATGGTAAACCTACTTCTACGATTTGGACGCATACTCTCCGGTCATAGTGTTTATCTTTATCTTATCACCAATTCTAATATGAGATGGTACTTTGATAACACTTCCGTTGGATAATGTAGCATCCTTATAGACATTGGATACGGTGTTGCCTTTAAATCCGGGAGTGGTGTCCGTAATTTCGAACACCATGGTTGCCGGAAGTTCAATAGCCATAGGCTTGCCATCAAAATACATGACTTGTACTTTTTCTCCTTCCAATAGGAACTTGGCATTATCCCCCACTACTTCTTCCGGCAAAGAGAACTGTTCATAAGTGGTCGGGTCCATGAAAAAATAATTTTGGTCCTTGTAAAGATACTGGGTGCTTTTTCTGGTGACATCCGCATCTTCCACCTTAGCAGTAGATTGATATCTTTTTTCCAACACCTGGTCGGTGAGAAGGTTTCTGGCCATTACTTTTATAGTGGCACCCCCTCTGGCCGTCTTAGTGTGTTCATATCTGTCAACCCTCCAGGGCTGGCCACCGTCTTTGAATATGGTTCCTGTCTTTAGACTTGTTGCTAACACTGTGGTATTATACCAAACAAAATTTCCGAAAAGCACTTTAAATACAAATGGGAGGAATGTCATGTCTTCTGCGTTTTCTGATCTCTACAGGCAATGGCCGATCTACTCTATTGCCGCCAGTGAAGCAAAGTTTTTAGGTGATCCTTTTGGACGCACCTACAACACTTACTACTTCGATATTAAGGAGTTGATCAAAAAAGGTTATCAACCAAAAAAGGGGCTGAGTGTCTGGTTTCATAAAGGACCCCAGGGAGTAGATTTTCTATCTATTGTCTCTGAGGAAGAGGCAGTAAAAGCCAGAAAAGAGGTGGAGGAAAACGGAGAAAGTACGCCTGTCATCTAAATTTAAGTTATCTTTGCTTCGAGATTCTAAATTAGAAAAGGAGACGGAGAGAATGTTCAGTTACGAGGTTTGCCCAGATCAAAACGCGCCTACCGGTCCTGATGAGTTTTTTCCTGATGATATTTGCAGAGAAAAATTTGTGATTGGCGGCGTGTCAAAAAGTGAAACCCAACCAGATCAAGCAGTCCTGTTAACTACCCCCAAAAGTTCTGCTATTCCCCTACTGTTTCCACTCGTTATGGAAGGAAAGGATGTTGCAATAGCAACCGAGGGGAAAATTGAACTTGATGCGGAAATACTGATTGTGGTTAAAAAAGAAAAAAGGAATTGGTAAGACGTCAATTCCAGTTTATTTCCACGAGCGATCGCTTACTCCCATGAGCTGATCGCTCTTTTTTTGTTATAATTTGCATAATCTTATTAGAACCATATCAACTAGCACATGGGAGAGGTGATAAAAATGGACGTAAAAGAAGAAATGAGGATACGCTCGAAAATAAAGAGGGGGATAAGACAAGGAACGATTTCAGAAAAAGCCGACCAAGTCCCAATAGCTGACTCAAGAACACCGCCTGTTGATAACGACGTAAAAACTCATCGTTTACCAAACTGGCTGAGAAGTTTATTGGATGATCTTGGCCGCCCCTGAAACAGTGTCGTATAGCGGTTGGCAGATAAGTACCTTCCCCAGGTATTTTGCCAACCGTTCCTCTTTTTTTGGTGCCGTGAGTGGGAGTCGAACCCACACGGGCTTTTTAGCCCAGTGGTTTTTGAGACCACCGCGTATACCATTCCGCCACCACGGCCTATTTACAACTTGGATTTTATCATAATTTAAAAATCGATTTGTTATAATACCCTCAAATCAAATACTTTATTTGGAGGGAGAGCCGTGAAGATCGTAGAACGTTTACAATCACTAGGTGCGAATGTGGGTATTGTGGCTTTTGTAACTTATCATGACAGCACAAACGGTTTTATCTATTTCAACATTGATGGTTCACAGCGATGCTGTGACGATTCAAAAATTAAGCCGGTTAAAAAAGTGTTGAAAAAAGGCACCATGATCAAGGTTACTTTCCAAAACGACAGCATTGCCGAGATACGTCAACTATAACTTTTTGGAGGTGAGGACATGGCAACGAGAACAAGAGAGCTAGAACGGGGGGTGTCTGTTGTAGACGCCTTCGTAAGACACCATGACCGGAAAGAGAAAACGCTAACATATTGTTACATTGACTCCGGAAAGGAAGAAACAAAAGACGATTACCTTATCACTCCCTATCGTTTTTTGAAAGGAAAGACTAGGATCCGCATTCACTCTCATCAAGGAGCCGTAAGAAGGATCGAACCGGTCTGAGGCCCATTCTTCGCACACAAAAACCCTGGGTATTTCCCACACCACTCAGGGTTTTCTTTTTTTAAAAAATACTGTAATCTTTGAAAACCAACTAATGCACAAAGGGAGAGAACAATGAGTGACGAGCCTGAGAATTACGGTCCTGCTTTACCAGATTCTAATAGCGTGCTAGAGGAGGGAGATACCATCAGAATAGTTGAGAGGCGTGAAAAAGGAATGGATCATGGATTTTGGTACAAGTGGGTGCCCGCCGGAGATGAAAAGCTAGGTTTTAGCAACCAGATCCCCGAAAACGCCCACGAATGTGTAAAACCCGGAAGTTTGGTCAAAGTCACAAAAGTAAGAAATGGGCTGCCTGCAGATCTTGAGGTCATCGAACGATCCGCCTAGCATCATTAGGCCAAAACCCTGAGAAAATAAACCTCTCAGGGTCTTTTTTTATGCTAATATTATTCCTCGCGCGGCAGCTCTTCCCTGGATACTTCGAAGAATTTGGTCCTGTCGGCTCTAAAGAACATATCGATCTCACCGGTGGGTCCATTCCTATGTTTGGCAATGATCAATCTGGAATTTTCTCTGTCTTCCTCATCAGGTCTGTACAAAAATATCACCACGTCCGCGTCCTGCTCAATTGATCCGGAATCACGCAGATCTGACAACTGCGGCCTCTTCTCCCCTCCCCGCTGCTCTACCGCACGGGAAAGCTGGGAAACGGCCAGCACCGGCACACGCAGCTCCCTGGCCAGATTCTTCAGAGATTGAGAAATATCCGACACTTCTTGCACTCTGCTTTCCTGTCTGCGTCCCTTGACCAGCTGTAAATAATCCACCACAATCAAACCGATCTCCATTTCCAGCATCAATCTTCTGGCCTTGGTTCTCATTTCCAACACGCTTTGCCCCGGAGTGTCGTCAATAAAAATAGGCGCTTCAGCCAATTCTCCTGCGGCAATTCCATATTTTTCAAAATCAGCCGGCTCCAGATTTCCCGTAGTTATGCGCCAGTTGTCAATATCACCTTGCACCGAAATCATTCTATCCACTATAGACTCCCTACCCATTTCCAAAGAGAACAAGGCCACGCCTATTCCGTGGTTGACGGCTGCGTTCTGGGCAATATTTATGGCCAGAGATGATTTTCCTACTGAAGGCCTGGCCGCCAGAACTATCATGTTCTCTTTTTGCAATCCCGAAAGCATCCTATCCAACGTCTGCAAACCGGTGGGAATACCTCTCAGAGCGCCTCTGGTCTTGCTTAACTCGTCTAACCTTTCAAAAGTAACTTCCAAAGTGTCTTTTATAGGCACGAAATCCTGCCTCACTTTGTCCTGGGATATAGAGTATATTTTTTGTTCAGCCTCGTCTAATAGCTTGTCAACATCAGGCTCGTCGAAAGTTGACTCCCCTATTTCAGAGGCTGCCGAAAGCAGTGCCCGTCTGGCAGCATCATCCCTAATAATTTGCGCGTAATGTTCAATATTGGCGGCAGTGGGTACACTGTTTACCAGCTCCGTCAGGTAGGCCACCCCTCCGGCGGCAGTTAGTTTCTTTATTTTACGCAGCTCATCAGGCACGGTCACTAGATCGGCCGGATCCCTTTTCTCGTACAAGTTCACTATGGCCTGATAAATAGCTTCATGGCTGTTCTTATAAAAATGGTCGGCCCGCAAGAATTCGACCACCTTAACAATGGCATCCTTGTCGATCAATAGCGCGCCCAGCACAGATTTCTCCGCTTCTATATCATGGGGAGGTATATGAGTTTTGCTTGACCTGCTGCTAGTATCTGCCATAAATTTTAAAAACTATCTTTTAATGCTGGGGGCTTAATAAATGTACTTCGCTTTCTTCCGGTATGTCGGCTCTACTTCTTAAAACAAGTTTATCCGATTTTTTTACTCCGTTGTCTTCCATGCCGATCTCGTCCAAGAAAACATTAACTCCCTCAAGTTTCTTTTGCAAGTCTGCGTTTAGATCATCTGTTTTATAGTGCATGGGGATGATGATAGAGGGCTCAACCGAAGAGATCACCTTTAGGGCCGTTTTGGCATCAATAGTATAAGTTCCTCCTACCGGGATCATGAGTACATCAATATCAGATATCCTTTCCAGCGTCTCCGTGCTCAGGTCATGACCCAGATCTCCCAAATGGAGCAAGCTGAATCCGTCCAGGTCTATCTGGTAAATAGTGTTGTCACCGCGTTCCTTGCCTTTTTGTTCGTCATGATAGGTTTTTACGCCATAGATAAAAGTGTCGGACATTTCATATTCTCCGGGAGTGTCCACCAATAATTTATAATCGGACACGCCCTCAATGTGCGCGTGGTCAGGATGCTCATGGGAAAGCAGAACAATATCGGCCGAAAGTTTGGGCAGCTTGTAACCAACCACTTTGGGATCATAGGGATCTATGACCAAAGTGGTATCTCTACCCTTGATCTTAAAACATGAATGTCCAATGTAGCTAATTTCCATGTGACTATATTAGCAAAGTTAAATCAATAAAGGTAGGGCCGTTTTTTGTTGTAACTTGGTGCGAATGTTGTATTATTTACTTATCATGACAAAGAAAGCTGCCCATTCTTTATCAGCATATTTTTATGGCATTATTCTTGCCTACATCATATGGGCAGGCGCCGGTCCGGTCATCAGGCTAACCCTGCAGTCAGTTCCGCCTTTTACTTTCTTGTTTCTACGACTGATGATCGTGTGCCTTCTCATACTCCCTTACACCATTTACCAGCTCAAGCAGACCTCCATTGCTAAGGCTGACTACCTCAAGATATTACTGCTGGGGATATTCGGACAAACCAGTCTGATCTTTATCTTTCTGGGTTTTAAGTACACCACCGCTCTTGAGGGCACGCTTATAGGCATGCTGGGCCCTATTTTATCCGTGGCCGCCGGGCACTACTATTACCATGAAAAGATCGATTGGCACATAAAATTAGGTCTGCTAATAGCCGCCTTAGGCACTATGTTCGTGGCTTTTGAACCATACCTCACCAGTCGTACCATTTCCCACGAGGTTGAGCTGCGCATGCTGGGTAATTTCTTTGTCGTTTTATATAGTTTGTCGTTCCTACTCTATATAATTTGGTCAAAAATTACTTTAGGCATCAACACCAATAACACAAAACGGACATTAAAATTCATTCATATCAAACCCATGAGGGGTCACTACCCTCCCCTGCTTCTTATGTCGCTGTCTTTTTATGTCGGCTTTATGAGCTTTATTCCTTTGTCTTTTCTGGAAATGATGGGCTACTTTGGACCGGTACATTTTAGTCTTTACCACCTCTCAGCCGGACCGATAGCCGGCATTTTGTACATGTCAGTCCTCTCCTCCATTGCCGCTTATTATTTGTTCGAGTGGGGACTTACCAAGGTTGAGGTCAAAGACACAGCTATATTCAGCTATATGCAGCCTGTGTTCGCTTTACCCTTTGCTTATATACTTTTAGGTGAGATCCCCAATAACATCATGGTCCTGGGAGCCGCCGTCATTGCTATGGGTGTTTTAATTGCCGAAGATAATAAAAGTTGATATACTCTGTCCTGTTATGAAACAAGATATTCATCCACAAATGCATAAAGACGTGGTCGTGACCTGCGCCTGCGGTAATTCCTTTACCACCATGTCCACCAGCGAAAAGCTGTCGGTGGAGATATGCAGCATGTGCCACCCTTTCTACACCGGACAGCAGAAATTTGTGGATACAGAGGGCCGAATAGATAAATTCGTCAAAAAACAAAAAGAATCCCAGGCTAAAAAACTAAAAGCTGATGAGGTCAAAAAAACCAGAGCCAAAAAGAAAAGCTCCAAAGCTGCACCTCAAGCCGCTCCTACTCTCAAAGAAATGCTGGAAGAAGCCAGAAAAAAAACATCATAGATCAAATATCATATGGACCAGGTAAAAGAAAATATACAACAAGAGGTCTCCCGGGTGGGCAGATTGATCGAAGAGAACAAGCAGCTGCTACTATCCCCCGATGCAGAAATGAAACAGATGGCCAGAGAAGAAATTAAGAACCTGGAAAAACAGCTGTCTGACCTGGAAAGGTCCCTCCAAGCCCTAGAGGGCAATTATGATAGTGGCGGCGAGGAAACAGATACGGAAGAACTATCCATAGATCCCAACTCTATCATTCTGGAGATCAGGGCCGGCACCGGAGGGGATGAGGCCGGCATCTTTGCCAACGATCTCTACAGAATGTACCTCAGATATTCAGAAACCAAGGGTTTTAAGGTAGAAGAATATCTTAGATCTGAGAACTTGTCAGGTGGTGTAAAAACCGTGGTGACTAGTATAAAAGGCAAGAATGTTTACCAGTTGTTAAAGAACGAATCCGGAGTACATAGAGTACAAAGAGTGCCAGTGACGGAGGCCAGCGGCAGGATCCACACTTCTACGGCCACGGTAGCTATTTTGCCCGAAGTGAAAAAGATAGACTTTGAGATCAAGCCTGAAGAGCTGAAATGGGATTTTTTCCGCAGTGGGGGCAGCGGCGGACAAAACGTCAACAAAGTCTCCACAGCGGTCAGGCTGACACATATTCCCACGGGTATTGTGGTGGAGTGCCAGGAGGAAAGAACTCAAGGCAGAAACAGGGAAAAGGCTATGCAAATGCTAAATTCACGACTCTATACGGAGATGAAAAATCAGCAAGTGGGCAGTCTGTCAGAACTTAGATCTTCACAGGTAGGCAGTGGTGAGAGGGCGGAAAAGATACGCACCTACAATTTTCCCCAGGACAGGCTTACCGATCATAGGATCAATAAAACATGGCACAACTTAAATAACATCATGAACGGGGATATTGAAAAAATTCTGGAAACCGTGAGTGTAGGCTAGATCTCTTTAGCTAACTCCAAGGCTTTATTCAACTGAACATCATTGGCATTGTTAATATCTTCTTCCGAAAACTCAACCGTTATATCCGGTTCTATGCCCTCATTGTGCACCCAAACCTTTTTAGGCGTTAACCATTTATTGGTAGTGAGATGTATGCCGGATCCATCCTCAAAATCCTTAGCATCCTGGATCGTTCCTTTACCAAAAGTTTTTTTACCGATAAGCACGGCATTTACATTGTCTTTCAGAGCGGCGGCCAAGATCTCAGAGGCTGAGGCACTGCCTTCGTCCACCAGCACGAATATGCCGGGGATGTCTTGGAAAGCTCCTTTGGTCCTTGGCGCCGGATAATCCACTTCCTCACCGGTAGCGGACTCCTGAATGAGGACGGTCTTATTGCTGAAAAATTCTCCTGCCAGATGAACGGCGCTCAGCAGATAACCTCCGGGATTTCCCCTCAGGTCAAGTACAATGGCATCCAACTGGTCCATTTGTTGCGTAATTTCATCGACGACTCTATCCCATTCCTCATTGGTGTCCTGACCAAAGCGGCTCACTCTGATATAAGCGGTACCGTCACCTTTATCTTCCCAGGTCACACTGTCTATTTTTATTACATCCCGTTTGATCTTAATTTCTTTAGGCTCTTCATTATCCCGACCGATCATTAAGGTACTCGTGGTTCCGGCATCACCTCTTATTTTCACTACTGCCTCCGCCACTGATATTCCAGCCGTACTCTCCCCTTCTATGGCCAAGATCCTATCTCCGGCGCGCACACCGGCAGCTTTGGCCGGAGACCCGTCCAACGGGGCCACCACTATTAGTTGTCCATCTTTTAGCCCCAACTCTGCGCCTATACCTTGGTACTGGTTATTTAAACTCTCGTTAACGGCTTCGTTAACGTCAGGGGGCAAAAAGGCGGTATAAGGGTCGTCTAGGGAGGCCACCATACCTTTAATAGCACCGTAAAGCATCTTTTGCCCATCCACTGGTCTTTCCAGATACTCTTTCTGCACCAAATCCCAAACTCGCCAAAAAAGCGCAAAATCCACTTCCTGGTCTCCGGGGTTCTTATTAATGACTTTGATCTCGGGAGGATTTCTTTTGACCTCTACCTCATAGCCGCGTTTACCGTAGTAATAACCGCCATAAAAAAAGCTGATGGCAATAAGTACAAATATGAGCAATCTTTGAAATTTAGTTTTTGCTTTCATATCAGGTTATTCGATAATTAATAGATTAGGGGGTTTAACCTGTATTTCCTGGTTGTTTTCATGCAACTTTACCAATATACCCGATTTGGTGACTCTGTCAACCGTACCCATTTGACCAAAATTAGCAGAGTTGAGGACCTGTACTTCCATGCCTTTCCTCACATATTTGATGATCTTACCCGGTAATCTGTTCTCTTCAAAACCTTCTCCTAAAGGCACCGGAACTTGCAGCACATTCTTTTTAGTGTATAAGAATACGTATCGGCTGGATATTTCGTTGATAAAGTTGTAGATGTTATCAGGCGTATTAATGTCTCCGAAACCCACAAAAAGACCCACGGAAATTCCCTGCTCCATAGCAAAATCGTAGGCTTCCTTGCTGGCACTGCCGGCCAGTAGAGCTGTTAATTTGAGCTCTTTAGCACTTTTAACTATTTCCAAAGTAATGTTGTTGCCCACATACACTATCTTGCCTTCGGCGGATTTAATGTAGTTGTTAAAATACTGCATGGTGAGGAACTCCGAAGGATTAGGAAAAACTATCATCTCACCTGATTCTTCCAAGCCTCCGGCCATGGGTAGATGAACATCCACCGTCTGTGTCTTTACAAGTACGGATCTGTTCTGCGAAATATCCTTCACTACGCCCCATACCCCGGGGAGAAGCCAATAATCTCTTTCTTCGGATTTAAAAATGTATCCCGCGTCCGTCTTTTCCAAAAAACCACCAAAAGGGGCGTAGAATTTGTCTCTGCCCACACTGCCAACCAAAGTTTCGTTGGCGTAATAGTTACTCCCCTCCTCGTTGCGCTCTGATACCTTAAACTTTTCGCCCAGTTCTACAATTTCGTAAATAACCTTGCAGGTACCTATCTTATCCGAAGGCTCAACCGCGTCTTCCACAGAAACAGTTATCGATCCTTCATTAGGCAGGGCGCGTTCTACCAACACATTTTCTTTAAAGATCAATTTTTTCACGACCGGTACGTACATTTTAAAGCTTGGCCATCACCTCGTTGATGTTCTTCAAATTGCTATTAATGTCCATTTGCAACATGCTGTAATCGTATGTGGCAATATCATGTTTTGCTCTGGTATCGATTACTACCCCAAGTTTTCCGCCCTGCACAGTTTTCTCTATGCTACCTAATTCCTGGCTCTTTATCACCAGCCTGGCACTGGCGTTTTTATCCAAGGGTATAAAAAATATTCTCCCGGGCTTTATGTCCATGAGTTGAGAGGTTCCTAATTCCGTGGAAATCAGGCAGGAGGTCTCACCGGGACTATTTATGAGAGTGCCCAAGCTGTCGGGCTCGTAGTCATCATAATACTTGCTGAGATCATGATTGAACTTCTTCAAATGTATGAGATGAAGCATGAGGTTGGAATCCTCCACTTTCAAATTATAAATGCCGGGGTTGACTACCAGGCTTATAAAATACAAAAAAGCAATGTTCTCAAATTCACGATCGATATATTTTTTGTTTATGATATCGCCAAAGAACAGTATGGGTTTGCTGTTAAGTATCAGTTCTTTGGTGTTCTTTCTATTGCTGTTTAACATGCCCCAGATGCTGGAGAGGAGAAGGTTATAATCCGAGGGTCTGGTGGGCACGGCGTTGGTATAGATGGCCAGGTTGAGTAAGTAATTTGTCTCCATAGTGCCCAGTTTCATTTTATTCTGATCAAAATAAGATAGATAATTCTTCTGGGTAAACACGGTGCCGTTGGAAATGCAAACTACTTCGTAATCGTCAGCTTCCGCGATCAGCTGGTCTACCGTCAGCGAGCTGGCATATTGGTACCCTATAGTTGGGACGCTGGGAAAACCTGTAGCAATTATAGAAAGCCCTGTTTTAGAAACCCGCAGTTTGGAGATCAAATAATTGACCACGTCCGCGTAAAACGCTTGTTCGGAACAAAAGTGCGCGTAGAGGTTCTTGGAATAACCGTAACCGAAAAAATGGCTTGAGACGTTTCCCTGATCGTCAAGATAGACAGCGCTCACATTGGACGAGCCATAACTAATGGACAGTACGGACATACAAATATATTAACATATCAGAGATGATTAAAAAGCTTAAATTATGTGCTTATCCGTGAAGGGGATGAGCCCCATGTACCTGGCTTTTTTGATCTCTTTGGCAAGTTTTCTTTGGTTCTTTTCGGTCAATCCGGAATAACCATGGTGCATGATCTTCTGCCTGTCGGTCAAAAACCTCTTCAGCACTAGAATATCCTTGTAATCAGGCTCTTTTCCGGTTTCCGTAAAGTAGCAGGTCTTTTTCTTGGCACTTTTCTTGTTGATCTTTCTTACCATAGTTATTTATAAAAATTGCTATTTTTTACCTTTTTTCTCTTTTTCCTCTTCTTCTTCGGTTTCTTCCTC
>CAYSWS010000010.1:21674-41855 GCA_964434935.1 uncultured Candidatus Saccharibacteria bacterium | reverse complement strand
GGGGGATTAGCTGTGGACATGGCCTATCCCAGCTCCAGCGAAAGCATGATGGGCAGGGGAATACCAGCCTATGAGGTCGCCCCCAGACCTGATGTTACGGACAGAAAGGTCATTACAAATTCATCCATGTCCTTGCAGGTAAAGAGTGTGAGAGAGGCTATGGAAAGCATCAAGCAGAAAACAAAGAGTTTGGGAGGTTATGTGGTCGATACGGGCGTGACAACACCTGAGTTTGGCGAGAACGGCTCTATGGCTGTAAGAGTACCATCGGACAGCCTGGATGAAACATTGGCTTATTTTAGAAGCCTGGCTGTCAAAGTAGTATCAGAGAATATCTCCGGCTACGATATCACAGATCAATATATAGACATTGAAGAAAGATTGACCAGATTGGAGGCGACAAAAGCCAGGTTCGAAGAAATACTGGACAGTGCTGTTACAGTGGAGGAGATCCTTGAAGTGCAGAGGCAAATTTTCTACGTCCAAGACCAGATAGATAGTTATAAAGGCCAGCTGCAATACATGGAGGGGGCTTCATCGACAACTTTGATAAGAGTTTACCTCTCTACTGATGAACTGGGACTACCTTATACACCTTCTCAAGCCTGGAGACCGGAAGTAGTGTTCAAACAGGCCAGCAGATCCTTACTGTTAAACCTCATAAGTATCGGTAACGCTGCCATTTGGTTCGTTGTCTACATACCTCTTATTCTGGTGGGTGTGCTAGTTCTTATCCTCATAAAGAAGGTCGTTATCAAGAAAAAACCCTCTTCACAATAATTAATTCCGGTGTTATAATTACCCTATAGTACAACACGCGCTGAATCTAAATCCTCGAATTCAGGATTTTTTTCCTCAAAAGGAGAGCTTTATGGCAATTGACAGCATGGTAGTGCAGCGCATTTTCCAAGTATTACCTCCGCACGGGTCAATGCATCCTCTAACTGCGCACGAAGTTTATAACAGGTTGGGTAATCTTCGAGGGAGAACTGATAAAAATCAGGTAAGTAGGTTCCTTGACAGAAATACCCATAAAGTTGTGAACTCCAGCGGCAGCCCTATCACCAAGAGGGGTAACGCCCACATGTATACCAAGCCCAGGGTGCTGGTGAGCGAAACTCAAGTGGAACGCGAAAGCGCGTTTATCCGCTTGACGGCGCCCAAAGATTAATAGACCCCCTTAAGGGATACAGATGAAATCTGTCTGTTTTTCCTTAGGGGGTGCTTTTTTTCTACTACTTAAGCTTATAAAAAATGGCCGTTCTCACTCCATCCACATAAAATTCCTTCTCCACCGCATAAACATCACCCAAAGTCCTGTCATCCAGCTCCAGCTGCATATCCGCCGGCATTTCCGTGAATTCCTGGTTATCGAATACATATATATAGTATTCAGGCAAGTAGTTAACACCGGGTTTGGCATAGGAAATGCCCTTAAGATAGTATTCGGCCACGGTGTCGTTGTCATTGGTGTAGATCTTGCGCACGCCGCCGCGCTCTCTCACATATTCGGCTATCTGTTCCCAACCTCTATTGTAAGGAAAACCGTATAAGAACAACTGAAAATCCTTGTTTATCCTTGTCACCCGGGAAAAGCCCATTTTAGAACTTTTCCAAGGATATCCGCTGTTTATCCCCGGTATATAAACAAATAGATCGGTAACAAATATCGCACCAAACGTATAGAGCAAAAAGGCGTAGAAATACACCCTGTACTTGCTTTTCTCCAAGATCTCCGAAAAATCGGCCATGCCCACGCCCACAATGAGCAACAAGGGCAAGAAATAATTGTGAATATGCGTGCCCGGATTGGAAAAGACGAACTCAAAGGCTGTAAAGGGGACCAAAAACCAAAATAAGAGTAAATTTCTTTTCCAGTCGGCCCTTTTTAATAGATAGGGGATAATGAAAACGGTTAAGAACGCCCAGATCCAGTGCGGATTATAGACCCAGAAAGTGTACCAGCTGGCATTCTTGCCAAATTCAAAGCCGGTCAAGCGCCGGCTTACATAGTTAAAAGTGTTCGAATAATAATAGCCGTATATTACATAAGGCACATAAAATAACCCCGCCGTGACAACAAAAGGTGTTACATAATAAATAGCCAGCTCTTTAACCACACGTTTTAGGTTATTTTTATGGTCTAACATCTTTTTAATAAGGATAAAAGCAATGGCAATATCAAAAAAAATGGCGTCGTAGTGGCTCAAATAGGCTAGGGCTAAAAAGAACGCAGACAGGGCAGCATAGTGTTTTTGGCTAATGTTCTCCGCTTCCTGATACAAAAGAGCAAAATAAATGGCCAACAGACCAAAAAGGAGCATGAAACTCTGGTATTGCGCCGTTCGAGAAAAGGCTATGTAAAAACCATTAAATGCGTAAAGGCCAGTGGACAACAAGGCAGCTTTGCGACCGGCAATTTTTTGCGCTACCAAGAAAAACACCAACACGGACAGGGAGCCGGCAAAAGCAAAAGGGGCGCGAACGAGCAGGGCATTAAAACCTTGGGTAAGGCTTTCTACAACCCAAACCACGGCAAACTGCACCGGACCCTTTCTTTGATCCAAAAAGAACTTAGCTGCGGGAATAGTCTTATCAAGATAAAAGGTCTTAGTCTCATCACCGTAGAAATTAGAATAGCCCAATCCCAAAAATCGCAATAAAAAAGCCAAAATTAGTATGATGAATAAGATGTATTGGTAGTTTTTAAGTTGGCGAACACTTTTTAGTAATTTTTCTACCATGATGTGCTTGATTTGGTCACATAACCTGAAGCTGATAATAACTTTTCCGCTTCCAGAGCAGCCATGCAGCCAAAACCGGCCGCCGTAATGGCTTGTCTGTACTTGTGATCAGCTACGTCACCAGCTACAAAAACACCTTTTTTGGATGATACGACGTTATCTGTGACCTGAGCAAACTTTCTTTCGTCCAGGTCAATAAAACCTTCCAAATATTCCGTGTTGGGCTTGTGGCCAATAGCCAAAAATAACCCCTGTACGTCCAAGGTTGATCCTTCTTTGGTTTCGTTATTGAAGATCTCCAAACCTTCCACTTGAAATTGTCCCAGGACATCTTTAACTTCCGTGCTGCACAAAAACTCTATCTTTTCATTGGCAAAAGCCCGTTCCTGCATGATCCTGCTGGCCCTGATCTCTTCTTTGCATTTTCGAACCAGAATATATACCTTGTTAGCAAATTTTGTGAGAAATATAGCTTCTGTCATAGCCGAATCTCCGCCACCAACCACCGCTACGTCCTTGCCTTTAAAGAAAAATCCATCACAGGTGGCGCAGGCGGAAACACCCTTGCCACGTAATTTTTGCTCACTTTCCAGACCTAGCCATTTGGCGGAAGCCCCAGAGGCCACTATTGTCACTTTGGCATGATATTCTTGGTCGTCTTCCGTTTTTACTGTAAATCCGTCATCAAATGAACCGCTGATACTTTTAGCATTCTTATTTTCGAGGCCCGTACCAAACTTTTTAGCTTGTTTTCTCATGTCGTCAATGAGCTTCGGACCCATGACGCCGTTAGGAAAGGCGGGAAAATTCTCTACATCCGTAGTTAATGTAAGCTGCCCACCCGGAGGATTTCCGGCCAGAACCAGTGTTTTTAAATGGGCTCTAGAAGTGTAGATGGCTGCAGTGAGGCCTGAAGGTCCGCCGCCTAAAATGATGATGTCAGAGTTTAGATTTTCCATGGATTAAGTATAACATCAGTGCAAAGTCCGCCAGAAAATGTTAAGGCCAAACCACAAAATTACTATGATTTGGCCTTTTTGGCCGTTGCTGTCAAGATCAGATGTTACTTCTCTCTGGCAACGCCGCCCAATGTCGAATGCATGACAATTGCTGCGATTGGCACAAACAAACCTAGGAAAACAAAAACCGCAACGCTGATGAAATTTGGGTCCACATTTTCGACAAAGAGCGAAATAGGTGCCAGAAAATCCATCGTCCTCCTCCTTTATTTTTTGTATTAATATTAGGTTTTACCAGATTTTAGCATAAAAAGTGCGCGGCCCCCATTTCAAGCTGTATAATAAAAGCATGTCCACCTTGTTGCTGCACATTGCCGGCTCCAGAATGTATAACTTCACCTTATTCAGACCGCATTTGTATCTTTACGACGATAGAGTAGTCTACAAGAAACGCCATATCCTCACCCACGACGAGTTCAGCGTAGCCTACACTCACATTGCTCAAGCCAACCTCATCCACTTCATTTACCTTTACGCCCACGTGGAGATAGCCACTACCGGCTACAGATTCATCAAAGTGCACTGGGTACCAAAGAAAAAAGCCAGGCAAGCCAAAAAGATCATCGATGAAAAAGTGCATCAATCGCACAAACTGGACCAGCAACTACCCGAAGACAGCAAAGAGCAGGGAATTTATGTGAGTGATTTTGAGATGTCCTTAAAACGCCTGCAAGAGCTTTTAAGCACCGATAGGATCACAAAACACGAGTTCAACAAAAAAAGAAAAGAGCTTTTGAAAAAGCATTACTAAACAGGTACAATCAGTTTTGTAATTTTGCGGGAATAAGATACCTGCTTCGCAGGAATCTCGTTCCCACTCACTACGTTCGCGGGAATAGCTCAGTTGGTAGAGCGTCTCCCTTCCAAGGAGAAGGTCGCGGGTTCGAATCCCGTTTCCCGCTCCAGTATGCGCCTGTAGCTCAGAGGATAGAGCAGTGCCCTTCTAAGGCAAAGGCCGGGGGTTCGAATCCCTCCAGGCGCGCCATTATATTAATTTAAAAAGGAAAATATGGACGATTGCCTATTTTGTAAGATTGTCCGAGGAGAGATCCCTAGTTATAAAGTTTTCGAAGATGATAAAATGCTGGCTTTTCTGGACATTAACCCCGCTACCAGAGGGCACACGCTAATCATTCCCAAAGATCATTATCAAACCATGCAGGATATTCCTACTGAAATGCTCTCCAGAGTCGTGGTGGTGGCTAAGATCCTTATCCTCAAATATGACGAGAAGATCCAACCTGACGGCTATAACATACTTCAGTCGTCAAAGGCAGCCGCTCAACAGGAAGTAGACCATTTTCACCTCCATTTGGTTCCGAGATATGTGAATGACCCTATAGATTTTTGGCAGAGTAAAAAGGAACATCCCCTAGAGGACAACTTAGAAGAAACCCACAGGTTGTTGTCCTCATAATCTCGCCTTTGTATAATAGCTTACGTATCAGTGTCCTAGGCGCCGTGGGCGAGTGGCGGAATGGCAGACGCGACAGACTTAAAATCTGTTGTCCGCAAGGACGTGAGGGTTCGACTCCCTCTTCGCCCACCATTTTTTATGACTGATTTACCTGTTATTAAAACATTAAAAAACGGCTTGAAAGTTGTTTATGTACCTTTTCCGGGGACAGATTCGGCAACCTTTAATTTTATAGGTCGTGCTGGTGGCGCCTGGGAAAAACCCAAAGAACTTGGCATTGCTCATTTTATCGAACATCTGGCTTTTGACGGTACGGAAAAATATCCTGATGCGGATGATCTTCGAGGCCTTATTGAAGACGTGGGAGGCTTTTTAAACGCCTATACTGATAACTTTGAAGTTAACTACATCACCAAAGTTCTTGGTACAGATATTGAAAGGGCTTTTGATTTTTTATCGCAACAATCTTTGTATCCGCTTTTCAAACAGGAGGATATTGAAAAACAAAGGTCTGTCATCACGCAAGAAGAGAACATGTATAGGGACAGCCCGGTAGAAAATTTCTTGTTAAATTCTGACGAACATATTTATGCCCAGGGTAACCGTCTTCAACAACCCCTTATTGGTACACCGGAAACCTTGAAAAGCATCAGCCGGGACATGATCAAAAAATATTATCAAGGAAATTATAATGCGGATAATTTTGTCTTGAGTGTTTGCGG
Organism: uncultured Candidatus Saccharibacteria bacterium; assembly: GCA_964434935.1. GTDB lineage: Bacteria > Patescibacteriota > WWE3 > UBA101185 > UBA10185 > CAYSWS01. The sequence goes on along the minus strand of CAYSWS010000010.1, from coordinate 35,953 downwards.
CAATAATATAGAAAAAGAGGTGTTCGAACTAGCGGAAAAATACTTTGGTGCACTGCCCGAAGGACAGAAGAACAGCTATGAAGCTGATTATTACGTTGACGAGCACATGTTCTACTCCGAAGAGAACAAAAAAGTCCAACAAGCTACTATATCCGTTATTTACTCGGCTGCAAAAAGGTATACAAAAGATTTTTATATTGAAAAATTTGTCTCCCAAGTCATAGGTGGGGGAATGTTATCCAGATTTTTTAGAGAGATAAGACAAAAGCATGGACTGGCTTACTTTGTAGGATGCCGGAATACGGCTTACGTGCCGTTTGGGATCTTCGATCACATTGCCCAGGTTGATCCAAAGAACATTGAAAAAGTGCTTAAGCTCATGAAAACAGAAATAGACAAATTAGTAAAAGAGGGGATAACTCAAGAAGAATACGATAGAACCAGAAAGATCGTAGCTTCAAGTTTTGTTTTCGACAGCGAATCACCGCAGAAAAGGGCATATATACAAGGCAGATTGGTGTTAGAAGATAAGGAAGATGAAACTTATCAAAGCCAGCTCAACAAGATGCTGGATGTCAAATTGGAAGAAGTTAACCAAGCAGCCAAAGAAATTTATTCTCATCACCCAAAGTTTAGGATACTCTCCAACAACCCGCTGGACGAACAAGTCCTCAATGCCTGGCAAAGTTAACTGTGCTAACATAATTTCGTGCAAAAAATCTCAAAAAAGATCAAGCCGGAACACTTCCTGGTTGCTGCCATATTCCTTCTTATCGCCCTAGGTGCGGCTATAAATATCAACAAGCAGCTCTCCATAGACCAGTCAAAATTGCCGGAAAAAGTAGAGGAGGACAAGGGATTCCAGCGCTGGATCACCAATTTGAAGAACAAGGGTCTGGATTTTGTGGACGCCGACGAGTTCACTTTGGTGGAAGAAGTAGAGATATACAATACCAAATGGATGCAAGTCTACTCTTTTGACGAACCAGGCGTGCAGGTTGCCTTCGAACAAACTCTTGCTCAGCACCAAGATCTCCCCAAGGTCATATTTTCTCCCAGTGAGCGCATGTTCATAGATTACCGTCACAAAGAACGTGATGGCTACAAAGCCAATGAGGTCCACTTCTACGGCGCCCGGGACGACAAGATAATAGACGCCCGCATCCTTGATTGTTCGGTGCGCGCCAACTGTTATTTTGATCGGGCCTACTTTCTCAGCAATGATGTCTTTGTCATCTCCGAATTCTCCCGTAATGTCGATAAAAAAGATGTTTCAATACCAAATTGCCCCCTTGACACGGAATGTACATATACAATTAAAATCCACGTCATCGACCTTATAAACAATTCCCGTTTGGTTTATGAATCGAAACCGTTTAATATTGTATTAGCACAGGTAATTCCTGAATTGTGATAGATAAAACATGATCGAACAACTGCCGGAAAAATATGATAGATGGGGAGTAGTTAAAGAACACAAATGGGGTATTTTAGGTGGCGTAATTTTTTTGTTGGTGGTTTTCTCTTTTATTATGCTTTATTCCGGAAATCAGGATTGCGAGATCACTTCCTTGCGCGATGGCGTGCTGCAAACTTGCGATTGCCGAGGGTTGACCATTACCGTAAAGAGCATTACCAACAGCGGCGAGAAAAAAACCGTGTGCCTGGGAAGAGTGGCGAAGACAACCGTCTTCAAAGAACGCTAATTGTGCTAAAATGACCACTGTTTACAAGAGCCGTTATGGGTTTTTCGGGGTGTAGCTCAGTAGGTAGAGTGCGCGGTTTGGGACCGTGAGGTCGCAGGTTCGAGTCCTGTCACCCCGACCAACTTACTGTTTAACAGTATAAATGTTATACTTACCGTACTCACCAATCTCACTATCAAACGAGTTAGCAACCATCCAGTAGCAAGGCTGTGAATACGACTGGCCGTCCTCAGCTTGAAAACTTCTTTCTTCGACGCCATCCAACATTAAACCTCCTTGTTCAAAGGCGTGAAGCATCTCATTTTCAGATTCTGCTCTACCTGAAATACTATATTTTCGATAATCGTCATCTTTACCTTTCCCTTCAAGTTCAAAAAGTTCATCAAAGAGAAGTCTTTCTGCCAAGACGAATAGTTCACCGGATTGAGGGTCTAGTTTATCAAGATCCCAAGATCTTTTACCGTAATTCCAATATTTTCTCATATCGCGCAATGTGAAATTTTGCAGTTTGCCTAAAAACTCTTCATGTGCTTGGTCGCCGGATGTACCCAGATCTTCCAGTTCCAGCAAAGCATTCAGACCACCTTCAATTTTTCCCATGATCTTTTCATAACGGCCCTCAGCTTCACTACTACTTAAAAAAAGGTCGCGCAGAGAATATTTTTCAAGAAGACTAAATTCTGTTTCCGGCACAATGGCGGGAGTTTTTACAAAGATCTTAAATTCACTCCCGGGTTTTAGATCTTTAATAATTTCCGGTGGCTTATATTTTGATCCTTCATGTGAAAATCTGAACTCATCTAGCTCATCTTCTACCAACTTTCTCCAGGCGCCGTTTTCTTGCTTCCATCCATAATCATTAAAATCTCCCAAGAGATAAAGTTCTGTTTCCTTATATTCATCGTGTAAATTGACTTCAAAAGACAATCTGTTTATAAGTTCTGAGGATGATTCCCGGCTGAATTGTCTTTCTTGGTTCGACTCATTCATCATATAGCTTAATTTTAGCAAATACCTTACAAACAAGTCCCAACAAATATTGTGATATCATACGCTTAATACAAATATTAGATGTGGGGAGGCGGAAACATGTGGCACTTTATGATAACTTATCTGGATACGAACGGTGAGACACGTATTTATTTGCACCCGGATGGTAGAAAAACAAAAAAGGGAGTTAAAGGAGACTTGAACAGACTTAAGTCGCAGATTCTTAATTTTTTAGAATCAACAAAGCAAAAGTTTATCAAAGTAGATGTCATTTTTAAGGAGGAGGGAAATGCGGCAACCTAACAAATGGTACGACGAGAACATGGAGTACTGGGGATTACCACATAATATGACGCATAAGGAGGCCAAGGAAACCATTATTGTGGTCTCTCCATTGGTAATTGGCTTGATAGTCATCGCCATCACAAATGCGCACGGACTCGCCATGGCCACCATTGCCGCAATTTGTACTTTCACTACGCTTTATCTGGCCTTCAGAGTTTTTGGTTTTGAGGACTGAAAGTCACTGGCACACTCCGCCCAAAGGGCATCTAAATTATCCCTTAGATGCCTTTTATTATTTCATATATAATAGGTTGATGTTAAAACTAAACCGCGATCAGATGAGAAACTTCATTTTTGGGGCTGAGGACAGCCTGGTTTCCACCATGGGTGTGCTTTTTGGCATTGCCTCCGCAGGGGAATTCACCCAACAACAGATCTTTTTAGCCGGTTTGATAACAATTGTCGTTGAGGCCACTTCCATGGGTGCTGGTTCGTTTTTATCCGAATCTTCAGCCAAGGAAATAGACGGTCGCACAAAAATGGCACCTGTTGCTGACGGCATAATCATGCTTTTTGCCTACTTTTTTGCCGGCTTTATACCACTCACGCCTTACCTAATCTTTTCAGTCACCACGGGTAAGTATATTTCCGTGATTGCTAGCTTACTTTCTTTGTTCATTTTGGGTTTCTTACCCACTAAAAGGTTGAGATCCGGCCTAAAAATGGCAATTGTGGCCGGGGTAGCCGCCTCTATAGGTTTTATTGTGGCACATATTTTCAGCCTTTAGCATCTTCCAAGTGGTAACAATTTTTGTTATTGTGATTCTGTGCCAAGAAAATTAAACAGAAATTTTTTCAAGCAAAAAGGCCGCATCCTAAATCCCCTAGGCGAGACCATTGCTTATAATACGGCCATTCCCAGAGAAGTGATCGCTACTCTTTCCAATGTAAAGCCCACTAAAACCCAGCTTATTTGGCAGTATGCTACAGTTATAAGTCGCCGTCTGCAGATCAATACTTCCAGGCGCTCTATCTATACCCATGCCCGATGGGCTGGAGCCTCTCTGGCACTTTCACTGGTGTTTGCTTCCTTCTTGTTCGGGGTGCCTGTGTTCAAGCAAAAACAAGCCGTACCCAACAAATATTCCCTTTATTCTTCCATTCCTCTGACCTTGGACTCTGTCTCGCAGGACCTTGATTACAGTGATTCCCGTTCCGTTCGCATAGACAAGGTCATGCAAGTCTTTAACTGCCCCATGAAAGGCCTGGGTGAAACTTTTGTCAAAGAGGCTGACAACAACGATATACCATATTGGGTAGTGGCTGCTATCGCCTTTCAAGAATCCAGCTGTGGAAAAAATACGCCCATCATAGACGGCGCTAAAACTTACAACGCCTGGGGTTGGGCAACTTACGGTGAAAAGGTATACCAATTTGATAGCTTCGAACAGGGCATTGACGTGGTTTCCCAATATTTAAGCAAAAAGTTCTATTCCCGCGGGGTGACAGACCTTTGTGAGATCATGAAGATCTACACACCTCCATCCAACGGTAGCTGGTGCAAGGGAGTGGAGTATTTCGGTGATTTTATTCAAAGCTATAAGTCACCCTCAGGCTAAGTAAGACCCGCTATTAACACCTATTTTATCCTTTCATAGCAACAAATATACGGTTTGCCAGAATACTGTTCCCATGGTACAATACTAGGTTGTTAATATGAAAAAATCGAAAAATAGCTAAATATCTGCCCCACTTTTTTTCTGCCAAAGTTCCCTCAAGTATATGAATTATATAAAAACACTCATCTCAATATTTGCGCCTTTTTTTGTGGTCTTTTCTATGGCCTTATTCACACCTGTGGTATCCGGCGCCGAGGAATTCGACGGTAATAAGGTTGACGGCATTTACCATGTTATAGAAACAGCTCAGGTGAATAGGGTAGAGGTGCTTAGAGAATTTTTGGAAAAGCATGATTCTCCTTTAGCAGATAGCGCAGAAACATTTGTGGTGGTGGCCGATAAATACAATTTAGATTACCGCTTACTACCCGCCATCAGCTGTTTGGAGTCGGCTTGCGGTAAAAGACTTATCCCCGGAAGCTATAACGCCTGGGGTTGGGGAGTCTATGGAGGCAGTTATATAAAGTTCGAAAACTGGAATAACGGCATTGAGGAAGTGGCTAAAGGTATCTACAAAGGCTATGTGCTAAAAGGACTGGATACGCCGGCTAAAATGGCTCCGGTTTACACTCCTCCCAGATCGCAATATTGGCTTGGCGGGATAAGATCGTATATGAGCCAGATGGACGATATTTCCGATCAACTAGCTGTATCTTCTTTATAAAATCATTTAAAATAGGTCTACCGTATGGAGAAATTGCGCGGGCGAGTGGCGGAATTTGGTATACGCGTACGGCTTAGAACCGTATTCCTCACGGATTGAGGGTTCGAGTCCCTCCTCGCCCACCAGATCACTTAGCGAAGTATGAGCTTAGTGAGCTGGGGTGCAGAGCCACCAGATAGCTCTCCCAAAAGACACTAGAACCTTGGACAAATCTTTGTCATAATAAGACTACTATGTGCATGTTCGAACTTGTAAAGACCACCACCGAAGACGGTCTCTATTTACACGGCTTTTTCAAAAAAGGTGAAAAGAACAACTACGCTGTGCTACACATCCACGGCTTTGAAGGTGACTTTTTTTCCAACGACTTCATTCCTGTAGAAACCAACGCCCTTAAAGAGAACGGTTATTCATTTTTAAGCGTGCAAACAAGGGGTACAGGCGCAGAGTATGAGGTGATTGATGTTAACGGGGAATCCAAAATGTATGGTTCTCACTATGAACTGCTAAAAGAAGCCTACAAAGACATAGATGCCTGGATCGAATTTTTAGTAGAGAACGGTCATCACGATATTGTCTTGCAGGGACATTCCTTGGGAGCCGTCAAAGCGGTGAGATACTTGGCAGAAGGTAACAAAACTCAGTACGTGAAAAAATTGATCCTGCTTTCTCCTTTTGACATGCATTCCCTGGCTGAGATCATCACCGACGGAAAATACAAAGAATACTTGAACATAGCCAAAGAAAAGATCGAAGAGAAAAAAGGGGAGGAGCTCATTCCCGAATCCTACGTCAACATGAGGATGTCATACCAAACTTTTGCTTCCTGGCTGACCATGGACCATTTTGGCAAGATGTTCCACTTTTCCGATGAAGACAACAGCTTTATGCTCCTTAATAAAATTGAAATACCTGTCAAAGGGATAGTGGGTGATAAAGACGAATTCTTTCATCCCATGAACCCCGGAAATCCAGAAGAAGCCATGGGCATCATGAAGTTAAACATCAAGGATTTTGAATATAAGATAATACCCGGAGCGGATCACGTGTTCACAGACAAAGAGCATGACCTGGCTCATGAGGTCCTAACCTTTTTGGACCAGTAACTATTCCATATCGTTGGATCTGATGACCATGGAAAAGCCATCGTCCTCAAATCTCATTATTTTCCCCAGCACGTTCTGTCCTTTGTGTTTTTCGATGATCTCGTAGTAGAGTTTTTCATCCAGGATTATAACTATGGCGTTGTAATTTTTTGCGTATTCTACTAAGTCATCCAACACCCTGGAAGCATTTTCTTCTTTGAGTTGTTTGAAAGGTTCATCGACCACCAAGACCAGTCCCTCCATGAAAACATCCAGGCTGTATAAAAACCTCAGTTTCATTTCTTCAGAAATTGGGGGTTCTGAGAGCACAACATCCATAAAAAATAGGCTAGCCTCAGGCACATAATTTTTTAGATGCTTGAAAGAAAGGTATTCGGCCATAGCGGCTATGGCTAAGGCTTTGTTAAAAACATTTTCGTCGATCTCTTCTTTTAGCTCCTTTAAGGTTTGGTAGGTGTTCTTTTGGTAGGAAAAGTTCTGATAAAGATCAGCTGCCAATTTAAAGTATTCAGGATCAACTTTCCCACTACCCAGCACCTGAGCCACCAAAGTATGCAAATTACCATAATAAGACTTGTTCTGCTTGAAATGCTGTTCGATGAGCTGCGCGTCTCCGTCAAAATCCATGATCTTTTTCACCAACAAATTAGCCCTCTTGGCATCCCGCAGATACACACTCAGCGCGTTCCTATAAGAAGTCGAAATGTTACGCTTTGAACTTAGGTGCAAGTATCTTAATGCCTCGTCCAGGCTCCTGAAAGTGCGCAGGTCCTTATTGCCAATGGAAAGTTGGTCAGCGCTGAAGTTGGAATACCTAAGCGTAGCCACTCTGCCGAATAAAGTCTTGCCCACACCGTAATCTCCCACTAAAAAGGACACTTTACCAAACGGCAGGCTGATATCATCGACAAAGATCTGTTTCTTATTTTTGCTCCAGCCGGTGTAGTAACTTAAGTTCTTGATGATGAGATCTCCCCAAATGATCCTGTCGCCGATCCTGGTCTTGGGATTTTGTGCGATCAGTTCTTTTTGCAGCTCTTTATAAATAGTGGGCGTGATCTCCGAACCCTTATTGATAATGGTGTCCAGGTAATTATCCAGCTGATCAAGTCTCCGTTCTCCTTTTTTGGTCTTAGCTCTGTTCAGAACCGGATTTTGCACGGAAAAGAGACGGTTGGAGATGAATAAACCTACCACTAGCAGATAAACTCCTCCGGCGATATCACCTAAGATCAAGGGCAGAAAAAGTAATAGAACCGGCAATAAGCTTTTATTTACTATATTGACTATGTTTATGTTATCGAACAAGATGGCAGCGGGTTTTTCATTTTCCAAATACGTGTTCCTGTCAAAATCCAATGTGGTTCTTGTTAACAACGGATGTGAATTTGTAAAAGATTCATCGTAATTTTTATGCTCTTTTTCATAGTCCAACTCAAAAGCCGAATGCATGGCTTCCAGCAAAGAATGCACGGCAAAAAGCAGAAGTATAACAGACACCAGGACGGCCACGTGCAAAAAAAGCATGAATTTCAAAGAAAAGCCTAGCGCTAGAAGAACCAGCAAGCCAAAGACCACGCCAAACACTTCACGTACAAACCTTTGGTACTCCCTGGAGGCCTCAGCTGCTTCAGCTATATCTTGAACCATGCCTTTCACCTGATAAACTTCCGGCAGCTTATCACCTAAGGAAAGTTTGTAATCATCGAAAATGACACTTAACAAATTGTCTCCCAGATCTTGGGTCACTCTGATGTATTTATGTAAGTAGTGCAATTTGACCAGTCTGAAAAAGATCACTAGGGCGTGAAAAACAATATAGATCATAGCCAGAAAGACTATCAGTGGTTTGGTTTGTAGAAGTAAGATAGGTATGAAAGATAATATGAGAAAGAGAATAAGCGTGCTGAGAGATTCGAGAAAAAAAGAAATTCTTTGATACTGGCGTAATTTTCTCACACATTGTGTAAGTAGGGCAGTAATTTGTTTGCTTTCTCTGGAAAATGAGAGATACGAGATCTTCTTCAATTGATCTTCTCTAAGTAACCCCCTGTCCAGAATGCTATAACGCATGTTTGGATTTTAACAGAATACTATCTCATAGTAAATTCGTGTATGTGCGGTCGTTATAAGATATACTAGGAAGTGAGATTGCAATCTTATGACTTTAAAAACTTTGCGCGATATTGACATAGCCGGCAAAACAGTTTTATACCGTTCTCCTTATGATATTGGCACTAAACAAAACGAGGAAGGGCGGTGGGAGATCAAGGATGATTCACGCATCAGAGCCACGCTGCCAACCTTAGAATATTTACTCAAAGAAAATTGCAAAATAGTCATCATCACCTGGGTGAAAAGACCTGATGGTCAGGTTGTGGAGGGCTTGAGGACCACCCCTCATGCCAAAGTTTTATCTGAACTGTTGGCTAGGCGGGTAGAGAAGTTGGATGAATGCGTGGGTGATGAGGTTGATGAGTATGTGTCGAAGATGCTGCCGGGGGATATGGTCATGCTGGAAAACACTAGATTTCACGGGGAGGAAGATGCGGCGGATGAGGAATTTGCCAAAAAGCTGGTTAAAAATAAGGATGTCATTGTTTTTGACGGTTTTCCCCAGGCGCACAGGGTGCACGCCTCAACTACTGAGATCCTGAAATTGCTGCCGTCTGTAGCCGGACTTTACTTTGAATCAGAATATAACGCCTTGAGAAACCTCATGGAAAATCCGGAAAAACCCTTTACCTTGGTCATTGGCGGCGCCAAGATCTCAGATAAAGTGGATGCCATCAACAATCTACTGGATAAAGTAGATGATGTGCTGATAGGCGGCGGACCGGCCAATGTTTTCTTGAAGGCTAGTGGCAAGAAAATGGGGAATTCGTTCCTGGAAGAGACATTTGTGGATAAAGCTAAGAAGGAGGAGAGAGATTGGGTGATAATTGCCAAGGAGATCATGGAACGAGCTCCGGGAAAGATAAACTTGCCCGAAGATGTGACCGTAGCGGAAAAAGAGAAGGATGCACAGGATATTAAACAGATCAAGGTTGAGGACGGTGAGGAGTTGGTACCTGACGGTTACATGGCACTGGATATTGGCGAAGCTACCGGAAATATCTTTGCCAGGATAATTAGGAATTCCGGAACCGTGTTTTGGAACGGGCCGCCCGGGTTGTTCGAAAACGAACCTTTTTACCATGGCACTGAGGCTATTGCCAAAGCTATGGCCGAAAATACCGGCATGACGCTCATTGCCGGAGGCGACACCATTGAAGCGGCTAAAAAGTACTGCGACATCAGCAAGATCAAACATTTAAGCCTGGCCGGAGGCGCCACCTTGGAGTTTTTAGCCGGTAAAGAGCTCCCTGTGCTTCAGTTTTTACAAAAATAACCTCCCAGCCAACATTGACGAAATATGTACTATAGGGTATAATAGCCGTAATTCCAAATTTATTCTCCAGGAGGAGACGAGATGAAAAAGAATTGCACTCAATGTGGTGCGCCTTTGTCTAATAATGGATGTGATTATTGCGGATACGGAAAGACTGAGGTAATCGGAATTCGTGATGTTGTTACCCTAAAAGGGGTAGAGTTAGTTGAAATTAACACTAAACTTTCAACTATTCTCGTAACAATAGTTGCTCCAACTTTACTTCTTTTTCTGGTAATTCTGACGATTTTCTTATCAACTGAAGGTGAATTTAGAGCAATCGTTGAGACATCAAAACTATTCCTAAGCTCTATTCTCTTTGTGTATTATTATGAGCAAAGAAATACGTTCATGCTCTCTCTTGAATTGATAATGATTGTGATTTTCTTTACAACAATCACTTTTATGCTTTTAAGAATCTTGTAAGTATTTCGGCGCCGTAAGGTATGGAGACACCATGTCCTCCCTCTATCTTACGGCGTAATTTTTTTCACCCAAAACATTTATCAAACCCATCCATGATATGATAAAATACACCCTGTTATGAAAGTCGATGTAGAAAAACTGCCAAAATCACAACTAAAAATAAAAGTCACCTTGGAAAATAAGCAGGTCAAGGACATGTATGCTAAAGTCCTGGACACAGCCGTAAAAGATACAGAGATACAAGGTTTTCGAAAAGGCCATGCCCCTAAAGAAAAGGTAGAAGAAAAATTGGGCGTAGACAAGCTTTACGGCAACGTCATCAACGAACTCCTGCAAACCTACTACACACAGGCTCTCAAAGAGAACCACATCACGCCCATGTCCAACCCTAAAGTGGAAATAGAGGAGTTCAGCCTGGAAAAAGACTTCGAATTCACCGCCACCGTGGCCATAAAACCTGACATCACCATAAAAGACTACAAAAAAGAGCTGAAAAAGTACCTGGAAGAGAAAAATGTCCAGGTGAGAAAAACCAACGAAGAAAAACTGAAAAAAGGTGAAAAGATAGAATCTGGTACGGATCACGCCCATCTGCACACTAACGAGATCATTGATATTTTACTAAAGAATGCGGACATGGAAGTGCCGGATATCCTCATCGAAGAAGAAACCAACCGGTTGATTGCGCGGTTAGTAGACCAAGTCCTGGCTGCCGGCATGAAAATGGAAGATTACCTCAAAGCGCAAAACATTGACATGGACCAGCTTAAAAAGAACTACAACCAGGTAGCTGAACAAAACATCAAAGCGGAGCTGGTGCTCAACGAGCTCATTATCCAAGAAAAAATAGTGGCTTCAGAGGAAGAAGTCGACAAAGCCATAGCCGAGATCCAGGATGAAAAGATCAGAGAGCAACTTAACAATCCGGTGCAAAAAGTATATATTAAGACAGTTTTAGAAAAGCAAAAGTTGATCGAATATATAATTAAAGAAGTACAAGGAGAACACAAACATGAATAACAACACTTTAGTACCTATTGTGGTCGAAAGGGATCCCAAGGGTTTTGAAAGATCATACGATATCTACTCCAGATTGCTGAAAGATTTCATTGTCTTTGTTACCGGTCCCATCGATATGTCGCTGGCTAATACTTTTATTGCGCAGATGTTGTTTTTGGAAAGCGAAGACCCGGAAAGAGAGATCAATGTCTATATCAACACTCCCGGAGGCAGTGCCTATGACGGTCTGGCCATGTACGACACTATAAAGCACGTGAAAAATGACGTTAGCACCATAAACGTGGGTTTGGCAGCTTCTGCCGGTGCTTTGCTGTTGTCTGCAGGTAAAAAAGGTAAGAGATTTGCTTTGCCTAACTCATACACCATGATACATCAGGTGCTGGGTGGGGCAGAAGGTCAGCAAACCGACATTGCCATCACGGCGCAGCACATGTTAAGACTTAGAGAACAGTACGCGCAGGTCATTGCTGAGAATTCGGGGAAGGCGTTGGAAGTCGTGCAAAAAGACATTGAGAGGGATAATTGGATGAACGCCAAGGAAACTATAGAATACGGTATCGTCGATCAGCTCATGAAGCCTAAGAAATAGGGCGGAGAAGAGGTTTGGCTTGTTGAGAGCTCATAGCTCAGTTGGTTAGAGCGCCACGTTGACATCGTGGAGGTCACTGGTTCGAGTCCAGTTGAGCTCACCATAACATTGTCGTAGAAGCTTCAAAAACTGCCCTATTTATTACTTTTACATCAGCTTAAACACGCCTACCATAATTTGCCATCGTGATACCAATCATATATCTTCGTTTAAAGAGCCAAAGTCATATAGATCAAGGAGGTGAGCCGTGGTCGAAAAGATTCCCGTCACCGGTAGTCCCGGGAATGGTAGCGGTTTAAGCGATTTTGAAGAGGCGTTGGTGAACCGGATCCGTATCGAATTTCCACATGGTGTGGACATGGGTGAGCTCTTTGTAAAGACACGGAAATTCCGTGAAAATCTTGGCCAAGGGGATATGAGTATTCAGGAATTTCAAACAGTAATCCTGAAGCTCACTCCAAACCGCATTAAGATCAACATTAGGATCCACGCCAATCCCATTTTAAATGCTACCGCAGAAGAAATACCAACGGCCGAGTAGGAAGAGGAGAACATGCCTACCGAATGTAGGGACTACCAAATGCTGGCGCCAAAGCGTATCCGCCACCAGCGGACATCGTTTAAGTGCCAGCATTAAATTTTTGCTATTATTAACTTGTGAAAACTACTGCCTTCTATGTTAAGTCAAGTTTGCTGTCTTCTCTCCTTTTTATCGAATCTTTCCTACTGGCAGGTTTTATCCTCAGTTTTGTCAGATCTCAGAAATTCTTTGCTCCTCCTCTTAAATTCATGGTCATTGTTGTTGTTCTTATGTTCTTCATCGCCATAACCCATGCTTTGATAGCCGGGGCTTGGGATAAGTGGGAACAGTATGTGTTTGGTCCTTTGCCCATAAGTCTGGGTCTACTTATTATTTCCTATCCCGTTAACTCTGCCTACGCTGCTGTGATCTTTCTTATGTCATATGTGCTGCTTTGCTACGAGATCATTTTAGCCTCCCAGCTTAAAAGACAGCTTCTGGTCTTTAACCCCAGATTAATACTCAAATTCACCACAAGAGGTATCATACTCATATACAGCGTAGCTGCAGCCATTATGGTCATCATCACCGTAGATAAACAGCCTGATATAAATATAGGCAATACGGTGGGGAATTTTGTGGATCAGTATTTTGTAAAAAGATTAACTACCAGATCAGATCCGCAAATAGAGCAGAGCCTATCACCGGAGCAAATGGAGAGATTGTCGGCTTTTGGATTGGACCCATCAAAATTTCAATACGTTAACGATTCTACAGTCACACCTTATATTTTGAATAACTTACAAAATACGCAAATTCCGGAACTATCATTAAAAAACACAGTGGCGGCAGAGGTGAACAAGCTCGTAGAGCCGTACAAAAGATTTGTGAACCCCATTATGGCCGTGCTGGTCTTTGGTTTGATCCAATTCCTGGGCACGATTGCCTATATTTTCTATTCTTTGATCATTGATCTGGTGTTTTGGTTTGGCAAGCGCGTCAATTTGTTTATTATCGATAGGGTACCCGCCGAAAAAGAGATTCTACATTTTTAGCTTTTTTTCCAGTGCTGATATTTTTATAGCTTCTCGTGACGTGTATTTGCCCACTTTTGTTCGTGTAAGTTCGGTCAGAACGCCACCAATGCCCAATTCTTCACCCAGGTCATGCGCTAAAGACCTAATGTATGTTCCTTTACCGCAATTTATGCGTAATTTTACGGTGGGTAGTTTGTTTTTGAGGTAAAAATCAAGTTTTTCTATGTTACGTATCGTAATTTTTTTACGGGGCAGTTGGTCCGTGGAAATTTTCCCTTGCCTGGCTTTTTTATACAAAGGCTTTCCTCCCACTTTCACAGCAGAGTAGGGAGGTACTTTTTGTTCGATGTCACCGGTGTACTTAGGAAATAGTTTTTCCAGCTCTTTTTCTACATCCAGATCTTCCGGTATATCAAAATAGGTAAGCTCACCTTCCAGATCATAGGTTGGAGATATAGCACCAAAGCTGATCTCACACTCATACTCCTTTTCCATGGCCATGAACTCCGGCTGTCTTTTAGTATCTTCATCGGTTAAGATGAGCAAAACCCCTTCAGCCAAAGGGTCCAACGTGCCGGCATGCCCCACCTTAACCTTGCAACCTGATTTTTTCTTTAAGATTCCTCTAACCTTAGCCACCACGTCAAAGCTGGTCCAATCTTTTTCCTTGTAAATATTAATGACCATAATCTCAATATACACAAAACGGGCAAAAAAAGTTATTATGTTAAGGTAAAAATTATGCCAAAGCAAAAAGTTATCGAACAACTAAAAGAAGATCCTCTCATGCCGCTTAGGCATACGGCTGAACATGTGCTGCACACGGC
>CAYSWS010000010.1:0-21574 GCA_964434935.1 uncultured Candidatus Saccharibacteria bacterium | reverse complement strand
AGGCGATGAGCACAATAAAATGCTGCAAAGGATCTACGGCACGGCTTTTGATTCGCAGGAAAAGCTGGATGATTATTTACAGAGATTGGAAGAGGCCAAAGAAAGAGATCACCGCAGATTAGGCAAAGACATGGACCTCTTCGTGTTCTCTGACCTGGTGGGCAAAGGTTTGCCTATACTTACTCCCAAAGGCAACGTCATAAGATACGAGCTGGAGAAATTCATCATCGATGAAGAGACCAAAAGAGGTTATCTGCATGTGCGAAGCCCTGATCTGGCCAAAGTCGAACTCTACGAAAAGTCCGGACACTATCCTTACTATAAAGATTCCATGTATCCGGTCATGGAAGCGGAGGACGAAAAGCTTATTTTAAGACCCATGACCTGTCCGCACCACTTTGAACTGTATAGAAGCCGCCCCAGGAGCTACAGAGAGCTACCTATGCGCATAGCCGAGCTAGCTCATCAATACAGGTATGAAAAATCCGGCGAACTTACAGGCTTGATCAGAGTGCGAATGTTCACGCTGGCTGACGCCCATATCATCTGCACCAAAGAGCAAGCGGAAGGTGAAATAGAGGCTGTTTTGGACCTAGTGGAGTTTGTGTCTACCACTTTTGGACTGGTTAAGGGCGTGGATTACAGATACCGCTTGTCCAAAGGCGACAGGCAGGATGACAAGAAATATTATAAAGATGACAAGGCCTGGGATTTTGCCGAAGACGTCCTCAGAAAAGTCCTTAAAAAAACTGGGGCACCCTACTATGAGGCTGACGGAGAGGCCGCTTTTTACGGCCCTAAAATTGATATCCAAATGAAAAACGTGCTGGGAAAAGAAGAGACCGCCTTCACCGTGCAATATGATTTTGTCATGCCCAAAAGGTTCGAACTAAAGTACATTGATGACCACGGCGCAGAAAAAGAGCCCATTGTCATCCACAGATCGTCCATTGGCGCCTTGGAGAGGGTCATGGCCTTCCTTATAGAACACTACAAAGGTGCTTTCCCGGTCTGGCTGGCTCCGGTGCAGGCAGCCATAATACCCATCAGTGATAACCAGTTGGATTACGCCTACGAGATCAAGAAAACCCTGCTAAGCAAAGGCTTAAGAGCAGAAGTCAATGATAAGGACGCCTCCATGGGGGCTAAGATCAGGGAAGCGCAAATGCAAAAAGTGCCGTATATGTTAGTGGTAGGGGAAAAGGAGGAAAAAGACAGGACCATAAGCCTAAGGCTTCGTTCCGGTGAGCAGTTCGGCGGACAAAAAATTGAAGAGCTTTCGGAAAAGATAAAAAATATCTATTTGACCAGAAGCCTTGAACTGTGGTAAAAATCTAGAGTCAATATGGCAAAATTCAACAGACGAGGAGGCAGAAGATTTACTCCCAGAAAACACCTGCACCAGATAAATCAATATATCAAGGCACCTAGTGTAAGGTTAATTGACGATGAAGGACAAAACGTGGGGGTCATGCCCACCGGTGAGGCCATAAAGATGGCGCAGGAAAAGGAATTGGACCTGGTGGTGATCGCGGAAAAAGTGGAGCCGCCCGTGGCTAAGATCTTAAGTTACAGCAAATTCTTGTACGAAGAACGCAAAAAACAGGCCAGCTCCAAGGCAAAATCGTCTAAAAGCGAGACCAAGGAATTCATTTTTGGCCCCAACATCGGAGAAGGAGACTTGACAAACAGGATCGAAAGAACAGGAGAATTCTTGGAAGAAGGGCACAGAGTCAAAATGAGTGTTAAACTAATGGGCAGGCAAATGGCTCATCCGGAGATCGGAATGGAAAAGATAAAAAGAGCTGTGAATGAGCTTTCCGCCGTGGCCAGGGTGGAAGAGGAGCCAAAACAAAAAGGGAATTTGATCACGGTCATGTTCGTAAAAAAATAGTATATGCCTAAATTAAAAACAAAGAAAACATTAATAAAAAGGTTGCGCATCACCAGGAATGGCAAAATGATCAGGGGTCAGATCAGGACCGGACACTTGAAAGTGAAATGGGGCGCAAAAAAGAAGTTTCGAAAAGCCAAAGATAAAGTTATTACCAGCGCCGGTTATAGGAAAAAGTTCAAGAAATTGTTAGGTTAATATGTCCAGAGTAAAAGGCGGGCCAAGAGCTCATAGAAAACATAAAAAGGTACTGAAATTGGCTAAAGGGTACAGAGGTACTCGCAGCAAGCTTTATAAAAGAGCCAATGAGGCTGTTATCCGTTCCGGAGAGCACGCCTTTGCCGGAAGGAAGAAAAAAAGAAGGGACCTAAGACGCCTATGGATCACCAGGATCAGCGGTGCGTTGACCAAATACGATATTTCTTACAGCCAATTTATAAAGGCGCTTTCTCTAGCCAAAATAGAATTGGATCGAAAAATTTTATCGGAACTGGCCATAAGCAACCCCGAAGCCTTTGAACAGGTGGTTACCAAAGCTAAAGAAAACTTTAGCAAGTAACTAAAATGTGCGTATAATAAAATATCTGTTCAAAAGCTATGAATACGCTCAAAGACAAGATCTCAGAAATAAATAGTGAATACAGGCAAAGAATCGGCGACGCGTCCGATGCAGAGGAACTTGATACTCTTTATTTATCCCTTTTCTCCAAAAAACACGGTGTGGTGACGGCTTTAATGAAAGAGCTGGCCGGTCTGGACACCGAGGGCAAGAGAGAAGTGGGGCCTATGATCAATGATCTGCAATCCAGGCTCAAAGATGAGCTGGAAGAAAAGAGGAGGGACCTGCAGGACCATATGATGCAGGATCCTTTAATTGACCTTACCTATCCTGAAAAACCAGCTGTCTGGGGCATGCTACACCCCACCACCCAATTGATCAGAGAGATGAACACCTTTTTCAGATATTACGGCTTTTCCGTGGTAGAAGGACCGGAAATTGAGACTGAAGAATTTAATTTTAGAAAGCTCAATCTCCCCGAAGGCCACCCAGCCACAGACCTGCAAGATACCTTATATATAGCTGATGATATTTTGCTCACTACACACACCTCTTCCATTGAGGCTAGGCTACTAACACAACAAAAACCGCCTATTAGAGTAGCTTTTCCAGGCAAGTGTTATAGGAACGAGACCGTGAACAGCACCAACGCAGCTTTTTTCCATCAGTATCAAGGTTTTGCCGTGGATAAGGGTATAACTATGGAACATTTAAAAGGGGTTTTGGAGGCCTTTCACAAATATCTCTTTGGTGACGATGTAATACTTAGATACAGGTATAAATATTACCCAGAAGTCTCTCCCGGTTTGGGGATTGATCTAAAATGCCAATTTTGCCACGGAAAGGGTTGCCAAGTTTGCCGCCAAAGAGGCTGGATAGAGGTACTGGGGAGCGGCATGATCCATTATAATATCCTGAAAAATTGCGGTATCGATCCGGAAATTTACACAGGTTTTGCCTGGGGCATGGGTCTGGACCGTCTGGTCATGCAAAGATATGGCATCGATGACATCAGAAAATTGTACGGAGGCATAGTTTACAAATGAGAATACCGCTGGAATGGCTAAAAGAATACGTGGATGTAAAAGGACCGGTCGCGGAAGTGGCGGAATCGTTCACTTTGCTGGGCTTGATGCTGGATAAGCCGGTATATGAGTATAAAGAGGGTAGATATTCATGGCCTATCCTTGATCTGGAGCACCGCATGGATAGGTCCGATTGGCTCAGCATTCTAGGCTGTGCCAGGGATTATGCGGCTTTTGAGGGCTTATCGTTTAAGATGCCTCCGGTGCACACAGAGCCGGGGTTAGCCCCCAAACAAGAACAAATAGTGGATATAAAAGTTGAGTGTCCTGATGTGGTCAAGAGGTTCAACACCAAGGTCTTTAGGAACATAAAAGTGGTGGAGTCTCCTGATTGGCTTAAGAACAGGCTTAAAGCTTACGGTATCCCTGCCATAAATAACATTGTGGACATCACAAACTACGTCATGGTCGAATACGGACAGCCCATGCACGCGCAGGACCTGGCTAAGATGGAAGCGCAGGAAATAGTCATCAGACGGGCTAAGGAGGGCGAGGAGGTCACCACGTTGTTGGGAGAAACAGTAAAATTGACACCGGAGCAGTTCGTGCTCACACAGGCCGGCAAGGCCACGGTCATAGGCGGCATTGTGGGCGGGAATACTACCGGAGTGGATAAAAATACTAAAGACATAGTGCTGGACGCCGGGAATTACGACCAAAACAACATTAGAAGATCTTCTCGCAGTTTAAAGATACTCAACGAGACCGTCCTCAGATACGACAAATACTTGCATCCAGAACTGGCCCAGCATGCTATGGAAAGGGCGGTCTACCTCATTTTAGAGTTAGCCGGAGGTGATTATTACGAAAATGTGGATTGGTACCCGCAACCGGTGGCCAGAGGAAAAATAAGTTTAAGAATGTCCCGGCTGGAAAAGGTCGGGGGTGTGAAAATAGAGAACAACCGGATCACGGAGATCTTAACCGCACTGGAATACCGGATTATAAAAGAAGACGGCGGTGTTTTCGAACTGGAAATACCTTACTTTAGGACCGACATTGAGGTAGAAGATGACGTGGCAGCCGAT
Source organism: uncultured Candidatus Saccharibacteria bacterium (assembly GCA_964434935.1). Lineage (GTDB taxonomy): Bacteria > Patescibacteriota > WWE3 > UBA101185 > UBA10185 > CAYSWS01. The sequence goes on along the minus strand of CAYSWS010000010.1, from coordinate 17,008 downwards.
ATCCTGAGGATCAATAATTATAATGCCATACCCCTAAGGCTCATGAACATGGCGCCTCCCAAGGAGATCACGCCGGAAATATACACCTTCGAAGAAAAACTCAAGGATCTTTTAGCCTCAGGTGGCCTGCACGAGCATATTACAGACCCAATTTTACCCTATGAGGAAGGCAACACCATGCAAGTCAGACTGGAGAACGCTCTCACAGCGGATAAGAGCGCTCTCAGGACCAACATGAGATCCACGCTCTGGCCGGTGCTGAAAAATTATGAAAAGCACAAATTAACGGATATCAATATTTTCGAAGTGGGAAAAACTTACGAGGTAAATGGTGCTAAAAATAAGTACACTTCATACAAAGAGATCAGACGCCTGCAGGTCTTGCATAAAAATACCACATCAACTCCCTACGAAAACACCGAACATACTAAGAAGATATTAGCTTCACTTTTACAGGGATTGGGTATAGAAGATCATCGACTGGAAAAAACGGACGGCACGACTGATATTTTCATCCATGACGAAAAGGCCGGTAGTTTGGAGGTCTATGGTTTTATGCTCCTCACAGAGATACTTTTAAAACACGCCAAACCGGCACAAAGAGTGGTTTCCGACCTGCCTCAATATTCTACCCAAAACCTATCTTTGATAATGGACGTGCAAAAACCGTTCGGTCCGGTGTTCGAGGAGATCAAGAACTTTGATGACAACATTGTTGAGGTTGAGGTAGAAGAAGAGTACACAGGTAAAGAATTGGCCGAAGACAAAAAAGCTGTCTTAGTGAAGATCACCTACAAAACTAACCAAACGGAAAAATTTCGAGCCAAATTATTAAAACACCTCAAGTCAAAATTCAAACTGGAGCACAGAGACTAGTTGCTAAGCTGGTAGCCGACCACGTTCAGTTTTATCTCATCTTCATCACTGTTGCCGTCCTCATCCCTAGCTATCACTTTAAAAGTGTGTTCTCCGATATCTTTAGCGGAAAGCTCAAAGTTGTAACCGTAAGGCTCTGATCCATCGGAGGTCACTTTTTCTCCATCCTTATATATTCGAACTTCGTCCACATCCTTGGCGGACGATACTTCCACGCTGAGCCTGAAATCCAAAGGCACATTCTCACCGTCACTGAAATTGACAATATAAGCACATATGTCATTTGAATCCTTGACCTTGCCTTTACTATCAAACTCCAAGCACGACTTTACTTTGGGCGGGAAGTACTCATCTTTACCGGCGTAGTTCTCACTGATCCACTTATCAACATACATTTGCCATTCCGGCACCTCAGCTTGGATGTCAATGAAGGTTTTTCTTTCCGTTTTATCTGCATCCTTGCACTCATCGTTGGCAATTTTGCCGTCCACTTTGCATATTTCGATCCTTTTATACCAACTGCTGACCGAAGACGGCTCCGTGCCTTTTATGAACCACTCCGTACGTGTGCCTTTGTCATCGTAGGGCAGCATACCGGTAAATGAATCTATGGTAAATTTTTGCACGTTCTCCGGAGGTTCGAATTTTTGTGTGCCATCAGGATGATATTCATGCAAATAATAGGTCATGGCCTTATTCCATATGGGTGTGGCACCGGTGATACCTGAGGCAATATAAGGATTCATAGCTTCATTATTGTTGTTTCCCACCCAAGTCCCGATGGCAATTTCGGGCGTGAAACCAATAGCGTAGTTATCTCTTTTATCATCAGTGGTTCCCGTTTTGACAGCTACTTGGTAGTTCGGGATCTTAAGCATGCTGCCCAGCCCAAAGACCGCACTCCTAGCCCCATCGTCAGATAAAATATCCGAGATCAAAAAGGCCACGTCCTCACCTATAGCCTTCTTACCGCTATTCTCACGCCAACTGTAGAGCACATTTCCCCTGGCATCCGTGACTTCAATAATGGGGGTTGGCTGGTTGAAAACTCCTTTATTGGCAAAGGCGGTAAAGGCACCGGTAAGTTCCAAGAGTTTGGTCTCTCCACCTCCCAGTGTCAACGCCAAACCGTATCTTTCACGCTCCGTGAAGGTGCTGATGCCCAATTCTTCTGCCGTATCGATCATATTATCCAGTCCGGCTATAGCCAGAGATTTTACAGCTGGGATATTCAGAGAATTACCCAAAGCTTTTCTTAAAGGCATAGGTCCTCTAAAAATACCGTCGTAATTTTCCGGTATGTATGGTTTTTCCGGAGCCTCTCCCGGAAACTTTGTGGGCACATCCAAGAGCATAAAAGAAGCCGGATAACCCTCGCTGAGCATAGTGGCGTAGGTGATAGGTTTTATGGCTGAACCCGGCTGCCTGCGGGCCGTTGTGACATTAAGCTCAGGTTCGAACAAACAGCTGCCCTCTCCGGTAATACCTGAAGTGCAATCGGCGGGCTCAGAATCCAAAAAGTACCCCTTGGAACCGACCATAGCCAATATCTGACCGGTACCCGATTCGATGGCGATGAGTCCGCCATTATATACGTTGTAGATTTTTGAGGCTTCTACTTCCTCGTAAACAATATCTTGTAATTTTTCTTGCAAGTCCAGATCCAGCGTGGTCTTAACTCTCAAACCTCCCTGCTCCACAAACTCCTCACCAAATAGTTCGACCAGTTTTTGCTTGACATAAAAGACAAAGTGAGGAGCTTTAAAAGGAATGGAGGAGGTTTCGAACTTCAGCTCTACCTGCTTGGCCATTTCATATTCTTCGTCGCTGATAAAATATCTGTTGCCATCAGGGCCTTCCCAACCTTTGTCGTGCATGAGCTGCAACACCACCAGTCTTCTGTCCATACCAGCTTCGGGATTAGAGCCAAACTGAGAGTAGTAGCTAGGTCTTTGCGGCAATCCGGCTAAGTAAGCAGCTTCGGGTAAGGTGAGCTCATCGGGAGTTTTGTTGAAATAGGCTTTTGCAGCAGTATAAATTCCGTAGTTTTGACCACCATAGGGAGATTCGTTCAGATACATCTGCAGGATCTCGTCCTTGCTGTACCTGTTTTCCAGCTGGAGAGACAGTATTAATTCTTTTATTTTTCTGGTGACTGTTCTTTCTTGGGATAACAAAGTGTTCTTAATGACCTGTTGTGTGAGGGTGGAACCTCCTTGTAAACCCCTACCGGTAATGGTATTCCTTAGCGCTCGAAGCATGCCTTTTAAAGAATATCCTTGGTGACCATAAAAATTTGCGTCCTCAACCGCTAGCGTAGCATGCGCCACATGAGGGGAAACTTCATCAAGCTTGACCAGCGTACGGTTCTTTTCTCCGTAGACTTCAAAAATCGGCTTGTCATTCCTGTCATTGATCTTGGTCGAAAGCTCGTAGCTTCTTTCCAGTAATTGGTTAGGGTTGGGCAGCTGCCTGGAAATTATGGTCAAAAAAATAATGACCATGAAAGTCCCCACTACCATGGCTATGAGCACGAAGGTCGCTAAATAAGTTAAAAGATACAGCTCACGCCCACCTAGTTTAACGGCTTTGAACTTACTTTTAAATCTTCTTTTGACCTGCGGTGTAAAAAACTTGCTTTTTGCCCTTTGGTAAGATCTTTTGACCTGCTTATGCTTGGACTCAATAAGTCTGATCATATAAGAGATTATAGCAGAGTGCGCTGAGGAAAAATGATATAATGACGTCTCAACTACAAATAATAGGAGAAAAGGAAAGGAGAGAGAGACATGTCATCCAAACCAAAACGAATAGTTTCCATACCCGTTCCGGGAGAGGATCGATTTTTGGTCTGTACCGGAGGTAATTTTAACGGAGACGGAACAACATTCTCCAGAGTCAGGGTCTGCCTCTCAGAGGAGAAGGGGAACCATCTGCACGGAAAAGTTCTAACTACAAATGGTGAGGGTGATAAATGCAGTTACAGAAAGAACAGCTGGGCTTTGTCCTTCAAAACCTTGAACGACCTGGGAGTATACTCACGGCTTTTAGTCGAACATCTAAAGAAAAATAAAGGCCTGTATTGATCTTGGTGGGAATCCGATATCTGGTAGCTAAATCAGCTACATCGGATTCCCAAGTTTTTTTATGCCTATGCTATACTAAACTCATGCCGAAAGTGCTTACGGACAAGGTTTTAATTGACAAATTCCTGGAACGAGGAGTCGAAAATATCTATCCCGACAAAGAATCCCTTAGACAAAAACTGCTCTCCGGAGACCGCCTACGCGTTTACCAAGGTTTTGATCCCACCGGTCCTTTTCTTCACATTGGACATGCCATTGGCATCAGGGCGTTAAGAATCCTCCAGCAATTAGGACACGAGGTCATATTTTTGGTGGGAGATTATACCTCCAGAGTGGGGGATCCGGACCCTTCCCAAGACAGCATGCGCACCATGCTCACGCCTGATCAGATCAAAAAAAATGAGCAGGGCTGGAAAGAGCAAGCGGCTCAACTCATAGATTTCAAAGGCAAGAACCCCGTACAATTCAAGCACAACTATGAATGGCTTTCCAACTTGGACCTGGAAGACCTCATTAAACTTATGGGTCACGCCACCGTGCAACAGATCATCGAACGAGACCTTTTTCAAAGAAGACTAGCGGAAGGCAACCCTATTGGTCTACAGGAATTCATCTATCCGCTCATGCAGGGTTATGACAGCGTAGCCATGAAAGTTGATATGGAGATAGGCGGTACGGACCAGATCTTCAATATGTTGATGGGTCGAACACTATGCAAAGCTTACCTCAATAAAGAAAAATTCGTGCGGGCAAACGTTTTGATGGAAGCCCCAAACGCTGTAACCATGAGCAAAACCAAAGGCAACAGCATCAATCTCAGTGACACGCCTGAGGATATGTTCGGTAAGGCCATGTCTTACTCTGACGAACTCATCATAAAGGGCATGACTTTGTTGACGGATGTCGCCATGGAAGACATCAGTGAAATTGAAAAACAAATAAGTTCCGGAGCTAATCCCATGCAGTTCAAGAAGTTCATGGCTTTTGAGATCGTGAAGATCATCAAAGGAGAAAAAGCGGCTGAACAAGCGCAACTGCATTTTGAGAAGACTGTCCAAGAGGGAGAAGTACCATCTGAGGCCGTGGAACTGGAACTGAGCGGGGAGATGCGGGTAGTAGATTTAGCCGGTAGACTTAATGAAAAAGCCGGTGCCGGACTTTCTTCTTCGGAAATAAAGAGGATCATTAAACAGGGAGGTTTTGAAGTAAATAACCAAAAATACTCGGACCTGGACCAAGCCGTAAAACTTGCCAGCGGTGATACCATTAAATTAGGAAAAAGAATTTTTGGAAAGATAAAATAATGGCCAAATTCAATGACAAACCTATACCCAAGAAAAAACTGATCAAGAAAAAGATCAGACGGGCACTAAGACCCAGCAGCATAGGCAAATTCCTTATCTTTGCCGCTACCATTGCTTTGCTGGCTACATCACTTCTGCCATATTTGTTTTAGCACTTTGTAAAAATCAGCAACTGTTATGTATAGCATTGGAAGAACCAATAATTTATCGTAGTAGACAATAAAAATGTCAATTTGAGAAATTGTGGCAAAAGTACCTCCTATTACAATACACCAAACTGTTACTGTATAACCTCTGAAAAGAGCGTCATCTGTAGTTTTCCAGATGTATAAATTGCTAAAAATAAGGTGGGATATTAGGACATAGTAAAAATATTGCAAAAAAATGTACTTCAGCACCTCACTAAATTCGTAAGTAAGTAAAATACTTCCAATGCAAGCCAGCATAAAAGGCACGGCAAAATAAACCAAGCCAACGCTCCTGCTTATAAAGTTTTTATAGGCGTAATCACTACCCTTATAGATCCTTAGTAAGGGGTCTCCGGCAACTATTACAATCAGATAAGCTTCCAAAAATAGGATGTTATATCCTCTAAAAGTGTAGATCATTTCTGAGCGCAGTGAGGAGATTGCGACTATTATTAAAAGCAGAGTTATGTTTGTTAGCACTTTGGTCTTCATGTAAGCGCCTTACTATCCTTTAAACACTCAGGAGTATTTTCAGCTCTCCTACTTTAACCATAATGAATGAAATTCTAGCTTATGGGAGAAATCATTCTCCTGATATCAACATAAACCAGATAAGCAAAGGGGATCATATATAACTTGTTGTAGACAGGGAGTTCTACTGTACTAAGATCCCTGAAATGAACACTGAAAAATTTTCCTCCGGCAGTAAAGGCATTTGGATCTCTATAAATATCAATAAAGAACAAGGCTGCAAAGATAAGGAAAAATATCAAGTACTGCCTACCTTTCCCATCTATTTCGTAAAGTAAAGTCAGGTAAAATGTATCCACCATCAGAAAGATCCAAGCTAAGCTTACCAACCACATAAGATTCCATTGTTCGCGTTTTACTAGAGCCACCAGGAACAATATAAGTATAAAAATGTAGAGCCTAGAATCTTTTTTTGTAGCTTTGATAGTTTTTGTGTAAAGATCAGGGTTTTTCCTTTTTATTAGTAACAAATAAACCAATGCCGCACCTAAAATGCCAGGCAAGTAGAGTAAAAATGATTTTAATCTTTGATAATCTACATTGTTTTTGTAAACTAAATCCACAATCAAGGTGGCAGTTATTAGTAGTGAATTGCCCAAAGAATTATAAAATTCAGAGTTTTTTCTCATATATAAATTTTACCTGATAGAATACACTCATGCTCGAACTATCAGATCCGGTAGCTGCGGTACCGAAAATTGGTCCTAAATATAAAGCTTTGCTGGCTAAGTTAGGAATTTTTACCATCGAGGACCTGCTCTACCATTTTCCCTTCCGCTACGATGATTTTTCCCAAGTAAAAAAGATCAGGGACGTCCAGCCGGGCGAGATCGCTACCGTGCAAGGTGTGCTGGGTCCGGTAAAAAACATTTATACCAGGTACCGCAAGCGCCTGACCGAGGCCGTAGTGGAAGACGAAACAGGCAGTTTGCGCATGATCTGGTTCAACAGTCACTATCTAAAAACTACCTTAAGGCCCGGTCAAAAATACAATTTTAGTGGCAAGATAAATGTCTTTAGCAACAAGCTCAGTCTCATAGCTCCATCCTTTGAAATAGCCGGCGAGACGACCATTAACACCGGACGACTGGTGCCCATCTATCCCGAGACCAGCGGTCTATCATCCAAGTGGATCCGCACCAAGGTCAAAGAGTTGTTCGATATGCACATGGCTTTGGAAGAATTCTTGCCTTCGGAGATACTAAAAATTGAAAAATTCCCCGAATTTAATCAAGCTCTATACTCATTTCATTTTCCGGACGCGCCTACAGAAGCAGAGCAGGTTAAAAAAAGGTTCCAATTGGAAGAGCTTTTTATTGAACTTTTAAAGGTGCAAAAAAGAAAACATGACTGGGCAGAGAAATCTGAGGCTAAGAAGATCGTTAATGATACTCAGAATGGGAAAAAACTGGAGCAAGTCATGGAAAAACTGCCTTTTGAGCTTACACCATCACAAAAAGAGGCTTTGGAGGACATTTTTCATGACATGAACCTCACTACACCCATGAATAGGCTCTTAGAAGGCGACGTAGGCACCGGAAAGACCATTGTAGCCGTGCTGGCCTCTTATCTGACCTATTTGAACGGCCAAAACGTGCTCTACATGGCACCCACGGAAATTTTAGCTAAACAACACTATGAAACCTACAAAAGCCTTCTGGAACCGCTGGGAGTGGAGATACAACCCCTGACCTCAGCCTCGGCTAAAAAACCTGACCGTCAGCCAAACATCATTGTAGGTACACATGCTATTTTATATAAAGAAAATTTTGAGAACGTGGGCCTGGTGGTGATAGACGAGCAGCACAGGTTCGGAGTAGAGCAGAGGGCCAAGATAGTCATGATGAACGAAGGCAAGTTTTCCCCGCATCTACTGACCATGACGGCTACACCTATTCCTAGAACTCTAGCCCTGACCATTTACGGAGATCTGGAGATCTCCCAGCTCATGCCTATTCCTCAAAGAAGAAAGAACATTACCACCAAGGTCATTGCGGAAAAAAATCGTGATAAGGCTTTTGAGTGGATCAGGCAAAAAAATGAGCAAACCTTTATAGTCTGCCCTTTCATCGAAGAATCCTTTTTCGAAAATCTGGAAAACGTGAAGGCGGCTACGGCTGAGTTTGAACGTCTGCAATCAGGCGTTTTCAAGGATGTGAAGATGGGGTTGCTGCACGGCAAGCTGACTTCCAAACAAAAGCGTGAGGTGGTGGAGAGCTTCGAAAAAGGGGAGGTACGGGTTCTGGTATCCACCCCGGTCATAGAAGTGGGCATAGATATCCCCGAAGCTACCATCATGGTCATTGAGAGCGGCGACCGCTATGGATTGGCCAGCTTGCACCAATTGCGGGGTAGGGTAGGAAGGGGAGAAAAGCCCGGGTACTGCTTTGTTTTCACCGGCAGCCATAACAGAACAGCTTATAAACGTTTGAAATACTTGGAGGAGCTAAATAACGGCTTGGAATTGGCTGAAATAGATATGAGCATGAGAGGTCACGGAGATCTGTATGGCACCATGCAGCATGGTTTTAAGAGGTTCAAAGTGGCCAGGCTGTCTGATCTGGAAACACTGGAAAAGGCCAAAAAATACGCCGAAGAATTCTTTCCTGATCTGGAAAACAGGCCTTTACTTCTGGAAAAGATTTACAGAGTGTCCGGTAGGTTCGTAGACAGCAATTGACGGAAAATGTGCGTTGCTGTAATATCCGCTATGCCCACTCTTTTACAATAAATGTTTGACACGTTTTTCACTGGCAGGGAAGTTCAGCGGCAGAACAGGAGAATAGGGATCTCTAAGCCGTCGGTTCGACTCCGACCCCTGCCACTGAGAGAGCGCTCACAATGCAAAATCCGCGGATTTCGCCCTTCCGTTGCCTTGTGAGCCTCTCTCTACTTTTTTTCTATCTGCTACAATATCTCCATGATCAGGATCACCACCGGTTCAGCCAAAAATATAAAACTTAAAACTCCATCTATTCCCGGTTTTAGATCTGTACAAGAAGTGGCCAAGGGCTCGCTATTTTCCATCATTGGCGATGGTGTTCGCGGGGCGTCCTGTTTGGATCTTTTTGCCGGCAGTGGGAATTTAGGATTGGAGGCTTTAAGCCGAGAAGCAGCTTGGTGTGATTTTGTGGATAATCACAAAGAAGCAGAAAAAACTATTCTTGATAATCTGGCCAGCTGCAATTTTTTGGATAAAGCTGAGTTTCACTTTAGGGATGCCGTTAAATTTGTAGCCAATACGGAAAAGAAGTACGATCTCATTTTTGCGGACCCTTTCTACCAGACCACCTCTCATACATTTCTCATGAAAAATCTGGAAGAGATACTCGGGCCTAATGGCCTGATCGCTTTTTTCCACAGCGACAACCTTAAAATGGAAAAATTGATCAAGGACACATCGTTGGAGGTTATCGACGAAAGAAGATTTGGTAAAAGTTATTTCACTATCCTAAAAAAGAAGCAATAATTTCTGCAAACCCCAGCCCAAAAAATATCCGCCCAAGAAAATAGCCATGTACGCCGTTCCCGCCGCCAGTTCCTTTTGGGACTTGGCAACACCTTTTTCCCCGTGAAGATAGAATCTGACCAAAGACCAGAATATGCCTATGGATAATCCCCAGAACATACCCTCCATCATAAAATCAAGGTTTAGGTTTAAATTAGGAGCTATGATCGAAACCACAAAGCCAATCAAAGCTGACATTAATGCAGCTATTTTGTTTAATTTAACCGTCACCATCTAAGTATAAAACACCTTTTAATTTTTTTCTTACGTTATACAATGAATTAGTTGCAAAAGAACGAAAATTAAGTTATAAAAGGCATTATGGCTGTACCAAAAAGAAAACATTCAAAAGGTCGAACCAAAAGAAAAAGGAACGCTCATTATAAAAGAACGCCCGTGAGGGTCAATGAAACAGAGGATAAGAAGGGTTACAAGAGACCTCACGTGGAAGAGTACATAGAAAAATAAATTAAGCTTATGAAAACAAAATCAGATCCGAGACATGCCGGGAGAAAATTAGCTCTGACTGCGATCTTTTGCTGGCTCTTTTCCGAATCCCAAGAGGATATGACCTTAGAACTGTCCACAAGTTTACTGGAAGAAAAGTCTCCTGATTTTGATCTGACAGCTCACATTATTTCAGGTGTTAAAAAGTACAAAAAGGAAATTGACACCATTATCGAACAGTGTGCTCCCGACTGGCCTCTTGATAAAATTTCTAAAGTAGATTTGGTAATATTGAGAATAGCAGTCTTTGAAATACTGTACGGTAAAAGCCGTGTGCCTGATAAGGTCGCTATTGACGAAGCCGTGGAGCTGGCCAAAGAATTTGGGAACGATACTTCGTCAAAATTTGTGAATGGTGTGTTGGGCACAGTAGTGGAGTTAAAAAAGGAGGCTACAAAAAATGGATGACTACTTTAAGAACATAACCAGGATCATAGCCGGAAAAACAGGCGTCGATCCTGAGGAAATAACGGAAGAGTCTTATCTGGAAGACGACCTCAACATTGGTGAGATAGAGCTGCTGGAGATCATTGTCGCCCTGGAAGAGGAGTACGCTATAGAGTTCGAAGAGGAAGAAAAAGAGAACATAGAATCCGTTATGGACCTGGTCGAACTTGTAGTAGAAAAGGTAGACTAAGATATGACATTTGATATTGATAAGCTATCCAAAACGTTACATTACAAGATCAAGGACAGCTCACTATTTATTACCGCTTTTACGCATAGATCCTATTTGAACGAACATCCTGATTATAAAAATCCCTCCAATGAAAGATTGGAATTTTTAGGTGATGCTGTCTTGCAAGTTATATCTTCGGAATTCTTATTTAACAAATACGCTCACTCCCCGGAAGGAGACCTCACAAACTACCGTGCTGCTATAGTTAAGACCACGTCCTTAGCCAAAGAGGCACAAAGGTTGCGCTACGGTGAATTTTTACTACTCTCCAACGGTGAGGAAACCACCGGCGGCCGAGATAGGGAATATATTTTGGCCAACACTTTCGAGGCCGTTCTGGGAGCCATATATTTGGAAAAAGGTTTGAAATTCTGCCAGAAGTTCGTGGAAAAGGAGCTCTTGTATAAAATTGATGAGATCGTCGAAAACGAAAGCTATAAAGACGCCAAATCAAAGTTCCAGGAGATGGCGCAGGAGAAGTTAAGCATCACACCCAGCTATGAGATCCTGGAATCCTGGGGCCAGGACCATGACAAGACCTTCAAAGTGGGTGTCTTTTTGGATAAAGATGAGTACGGCGTGGGAGAGGGCAAAAGCAAACAGAAAGCTGAGCAAAAGGCCGCAAAAGCCGCAATAGACAAGCTTAGAAGCCTGTGATAGTATTGCATCCGTTATGTCAGTCAGCATTAGATTAGCACAATTCGGAAAAAAGAACGCCCCTTCATTTAGAGTAGTGGTAACTAAGACCAGATCAAAAAGGGATGGGTCTTTCATTGATATTATTGGTCATTACAATCCCAGCGATCCCGCACAGCCTTTTGTTGTAGACAAAAAAGTGTATGAGGAGTGGGTCGGTAAGGGAGCTATTGCCTCTGAGGCTGTTAAACAGCTGATCGAAGGAAAGTACGAATTCAAAAAATACTCTCCTAAAAAGGCTGCGGGCAAGGATAAGCAGGAACAAGCTCCGGCTGCTAAAGATGAACCTGTAGCGGATGAGGCACCCGAGGGCGACGCTCCGGTAGAAAATTCGCCGGAAGAAAGTCCCGCTGAATAAATATGAAAGAGTTTATTGAGTACATCTTAGGTCAGCTAGTACGACATCCGGAAGAGATGTCGGTTACAGAAGATGAACAAAATGGCTTTATAACCTACAAGATAGACGTTTCCGAAGAGGACATGGGGCTGGTCATAGGAAAAGGTGGCCGAACCATCCGCAGCATAAGGTCTCTGGTCAAAGCTAAAGCCATAAAAGACGGCGTGAGAGTGAGAATAGATCTGGTCGAAGAAGATAATGAAGAGAGCCGCGAAGATGATCAAATTTAATGTCATTACACTTTTTCCCGAATTAATCAAAGAACATTTAAGATATCTCCCCTTTAAAAAAGGTCTGGAAAAGGAATTACTGCAAGTTAATGTGGTTGATCTAAGGAACTATGCCCTTGATAGTTATGGGTCTGTCGATGATAAGCCTTACGGTGGTGGTGTAGGTATGATCTTACGTGTGGAGCCCATTTACAACGCCCTAAATGACCTGGGCCTGGTAAAAAACGGCAAATTGGGCGCCAGGAGAGTCCAAAACCATAAAATTGTGCTGCTTTCGCCCAAGGGCGAGACCTATTCCCAAAAGAAAGCTGAGGCATACAGCCAATTGCAAGAGCTAACCCTGATCTGTGGCCGCTACGAGGGTATAGATGCCAGAGTGAAGAACTTTGTCGATGAAGTGGTATCCATAGGCAACTATATCCTCTCCGGCGGAGAGTTAGCAGCCCTAGCCATCATGGAAAGTTCTACCAGACTGCTGCCCGGAATTCTGGAAAAAAGCCAGGCGGTGGTCTCGGAATCATTTACCAACGACAGATTGGAGCATCCTCAATACACCAGGCCGGAAGATTTTCACGGATTGAAAGTACCAGACATCTTATTGTCAGGCGACCATAAAAAGATCTCACAGTGGCGGGAGAGAAATTCCAAAAAAATAAAGGAGTGAGTGAGCCTTAAAAAGTTATGATCTACGGTGTAACCGGCACGCTTCCCGAACCGGTAAGCGCCTCTTCTTCCACTTCGGTTGCCGGTTGTTCAGCTGCCGGCTGACCTTCCTCCACAGGTTGTCCCTCTTCTGCGGGAGCTTCTTCCGCAGGCGTTTCTTCCACCGGGACAGAGATGTCTATAGCATAGGGATCGTAATACTTCATGCTTTTTATTTTGTTGATGAGGTTTAAAAACTTAGGATCAGAGATATCAAGATTGACCGGATCATCAGTTATGGCATTGGACTCCACAAATAAATATGGCGACTCCAGCACAAAGCTCATACCTAACTTGTTATCTTCTTTGGCATCGTTAAGAGAAAATCTGTAATTTTCGATGATAACTACTCTGGCAGCATTTTCTATATCTTTCATAAAAGTTTTGAGCTGGGCAAAACTTCCAGTGGCGTCCATATTAATGGTCACCAAGTTATAGGACACGGCTTGCTGTTCTAAACCTGTAGTGGTGCCCCTGAGACCGTAGTTGAGCCTGTTTACGGTCAGCCCGGAATCCCTGGCGATCCTGTCAACCTGAGTTAAAAGACCGGGCACCAAGCCTTCGGACACTAAAACCTTATTGACCAGATCAGAATTTTCTTCCACTATCTTTTTAAAATCGACCAATTTATTCAAATTACCTAGCTTGTTGCTCAACGTGGCCTCAAGCTTTTTATTTTGATCCAACTTCTTCTCCAGATCAGGCAAGGCTTTATAAGAGGGGAGAAGCACCAACAGCACGATCAGGACCACGCCCGCAATTGATAGCAAAGGTACAATGTAGTTGATCAAAGTCCCCTTTATGGCCTCCATGTTAACAGAGGGGCCAGCTTTCTTTTTCACTTCTTCTGGCGGCTTTTGTTCCTGTTCGTTACTCATTTAAAACCTCCTCGTTATAAGTGACTATTATGAAATAATTAATTTTCTCTTCACTTTTTTCCAAGCCTACGGAATTTAATGAAACTTCAGTAAATAGGGGGCTCTCCAACAACTTATTTGAAAATTCCTGCACCTGATTATAGGTTTGCGCCGTACCGGAAATAGAGATCTGACTGTCCTTGTTCAAACCAAACGTTTTTACCACTACACCTGAGGGGATGCTTTTCTCCAACTCTTCCAACATTTTCGAATAATAAAAACGGGAATCAAATATTGAACCGAGGACGTTCGATTTTGAAAACAGGTTCCTGGCGCTGATCTCAATGTCGGATAATTGGTTGATCTGATCTCTTAGGTTTGAGATCTGGTCATCCAGAGCCTTAACCTCTGATCTTAACGTATAGGCTTTATAAAAGTAAAAACCTCCTACACCTCCCACAATGACCAAAAGTACGACAGACAAGATGGTACTCAACTTAACTACCTTAGTTTTTGCCTGCTGTACTCTTTCTTCTTTTGGTATAAGATTTATGGTTTCCATGTATTAAAGTTCCTTTAACGCCAGACCTACCGGCGCGGCAAAAATAGGCCCGTTCTCAATGTGCCAATCTTTCTTATTTTCAATTTCTTTGGAAAACTCAATATTTCTAAAAGGGTTAGCCAACTCAACCTCAATACTAAGGTTGTTAGCCATAAACAGTAATAATCCCGGCATGAGGGCAGTTCCTCCTGAAAGTACCACTCTATTGATATTAACACCTGGATGATGGGTTGTAAAAAACACCTGAGCTCTGCCAACTTCGCCGATGATGTTCTCGAACAAAGGCTTGAGCGCCATAAAGATCTTGCCCTCCGCCTGATCCGCATTCAAACCGTACGCTTTCTTGTATTCCTCTGCCTGCATGTAATCAAGGCTCAGATTTTGTTCTATGGTCCTGGTCATGGCATCTCCGCCCATAGAAAGCGTTCTGGTAAAGACCACAAAACCTTTCAAAGTGATGATGATAAGAGATTTGTTTAGTCCCAAGTGGAGTATGAGATTGGCTTCATTGCTGTTTTCCGTAGTCAGCGCCCTGCCTATGGCCAAGGCCTCAGGCTCCACCCCTATCGGTGTAAGCTTGGCATCTTTTACAATATTGATATATTTTTCTATGACTTGTTTCTTGGCGGCTACCAACTGCACACTTATCCTACCTTTTTGGTTAGTAGGAATGTCAAGTTTCTGGTAAGAAAGGTTGACCTCTTTTAGGGGTAGGGGAATATACTGTTCCGCTTCGAAGGTAATACTGCTATTAAGCTCCTTGTCACTCATTTGAGGAACATTGATAACTCTCATGAAGATCTCTTTTTCCTCTAAGGAAAGGATCACTTTAGAGGTACTAAAGCCTGAATCATGCACAAAATCTCTGATGGCATGGGCATATTCCTTAACGGCGTTTTTAGCCGGGTCTTCCATGTCAATTTTGGGATTATCGTAAACGCCGGAACGTTCGAGTATGTTTCCTTTCTTGGACTGTTCGACCTCAACAGCTCTGAAACTGTGCTTTCCAAGATCAAGTCCTAATACTGTGGGCATAAGAAAATGTTACCCTAAATGCGTCAGTTAGACAATGGTTGTGTGGTGCTTTTTTGATACAAAGCGTAATCGAAAATTTGTGGCAATATGGGATCTGTGATGATAACAACCACCTTTTTCTCTGCTGCACCGGCTTTTCCTGTTGATTCGATCAGGATACCTTGTGTAGGCAGAGCGTTGCCGGAAGAGGGTACAATAACAGCCGGGCCTTCCTCGTAATAAGCTTTTATTCTTAACATGGCAGGATCGGTCTGCGAGTTTATGGTGAAACAATTAGCATAACCAAAGGAGGGTGCGGCAATATCAAAGTTATTATCACTGTGAGAGGTAGTGGTGGGATTATAGGAGTAAGCATCAGCAGAATAACCACCGGTTGTGCCATGGATGAATATGGTGGTTACTGACATGTCGACCGTGTTCCAGCACACGCTCACATCCTGGTTATCGGGATAGCCCACCAGGTTGATCTGATAAGTGCTATCTGTGGCCAGGTCTATAACAAAAGGATCGGTGGAATTTCCTAGCTTGGATAATTCTATCGTTGCACTCACCACCTGACCGTCAGCCGAAGTAATCTCCAGGTAGCAATCTGTAGTACAGGTGCCATTTTGGGCGTAGTCCTCCAGAGTTGAAATTGGTAGCAGCAGTATGTGCTCTACAGCAGCCTCGGCCACGGCTAAGGCACGGGCTGAATTGTCCGTTTCCGTAAGTACATGCAGGGTTTTTATATATCTTGAGGCTAGGGCTACACCAATGGTCAGGGCAATGACCATGAGCATAAAGATAACCACTAAAGTCTGACCATCCTGATTTTTAAAATATGACTTTTTCATGATCAAATTAATAGGTATCCCTGATAACAATGGTGTCCTCAATATCTATGTTGCCTTGAAAAACCTTGGAAGTGGGGGAGCCTGATTGCTCTATCCTGATGGATATCTTTACCACTTGTGGAGATGTGCCAATCAAAGTAAAACAATTGGTTGCACCACCAATGCAGGAGGCCTTCACACCGTTGGGTGGACTATTGATAGTGAGATTTTCATCTGCACCAGCTCCCACCTTCCTGGTTATTACTCCGCCGACAGTCACTTTATAGGTAATGGCTGTGCCATTCCTATCCAACATTTCTATCTCGTTGAAAGCGTCCCCTAAATTTGGAGGCGAAGCTCCCACCGGATCCAAGCTTACGACCTGTGTGGCATTCCTAAGCTCTTTGCCCAGCTTTTGAGAGACAAAATTGGCATTTTGTTCGATCTCATTGAGAACATTACTTTTATTATAGCTGCGAATAAGAGAGACCAGGATATCTCCGGTGACACCTACAGCAATGGACATCAAAGCAATGACCAGTAAGAGCTCTATGAGGGTGAATCCCTTTTGCTTATAATGTTTTTTCATGCTCATTTGTTAGCCCAATTTGTTAGATCAGTGTAAAGTCTGGCGTATTTATATTCACCGGCAATAGTCCATCTGACCGTGACCGCGATCCTGACTTCTTCATCGGTAAGCTGCAGATCTGAACTGTCAACCGGATCATAAGCAATGAAAAAGATCTCTGTTTCTTCCGGTGCTCCGGGACTTATGATGCGGGAGCCTACCACCGCAGTCAAAGATGCTGAGTCCATATGACAAGGATTCCCTGCCACACAGGGTGCAATCTGGTTTAGAAATCCGTTCGAACCATTTTCCCAGGCTGTAGAATTGTCCCTTAAAGCCCGCACCAACTCCAGCTCACGGTTAGCCAGTTTAGTACCTTCCAGCATAAGCTTGCTTTGCAGGGATGAGCGCACAGTAAATAATGATAAGGAAATGAGCGCAGTTAAGATGATGATGGAAAGCCCTAAAGC
>CAYSWS010000009.1:37727-42915 GCA_964434935.1 uncultured Candidatus Saccharibacteria bacterium | reverse complement strand
ACCCAAGCCCCCAACGCCACCTTAGCCTCCTCCTCCGTCACTTTCTTCACGATCACGCCCATCTGCACCAACACAAAATCTCCCACTTTGAACCCCTCGTCGCCCACAAAAGCCTCGTGGGCTTCATCAGGGTATTCCACAACGGCTTTTCTGCCCTTAATTTCTTTTATTTTTCCCGGTATGGCTAAGCACATGTTATGTTATTATAGATTATGTTAACGTATTAAAGAAATTTTTATGCCCGAACAAGCCCAAGAGCAGACTCAAACACAAACCAAAGCCGTCAAAAAAGCCAAGAAGAAAATGGCCATTGGCTGGTTTTCCTTTACCTGCTGCGAAGACAGCACTATACTTTTTACCGAACTCCTCAACGACCACCTCATAGAATGGCGCAAATTGGTCGATTTTCAACACGTTAAGGCTCTAAAGACCAATAATTCCCTGGAAAATTTGGATGTGGCCTTTATAGAGGGTGCTATCTCTTCACCTACACAAGCCGAAGAAGCCAAAAAGATCAGAGACAACGCTAAATATGTGGTGGCCATAGGTTCCTGCGCCTGCACGGGCATGCCGTCCTCCAGCCGCAATGATTTTGGTGATGAGCAGCTAAATGATCGTATCAGATGGTATTTGAGCCACTTTGATTACAGTCAGAACGTACAAAAGCTGGAAGATATCATCCAGGTTGACGACAGGGTTGAAGGCTGCCCCATGAACGTACAAACTTTTTATCAGGCCTTAGAAAAGTATTTAAAAATTTTTAACTTGGTCTAGTTATGCATACCGGAGAAATTACAATTGATGCTATATCAAAAATAGAAGGCACGGCCGGATTACAGGTCAAGGTGCGTAATGGGCAGGTGGAAGATCTAAAATTTCTCATCAAAGATTATCGAAGATTCTACACCGAAGCCGTCAAAGGCAAGCCCTATATTGCCGCTTCTTCATTTTTATCCAGGATCTGCGGCACATGCTCGGTGGCACACCTTTTTGCTTCTCTAGAGGCCATAGAAAAGTCCCAGGGCATAAAAAATACTTATCAGGTCAAAACCTTGCGCCGGTTGGCTTACAACGCTCTCATGATCAGGGACCACGCCTTGCATCTCTACTTTTTTGTCCTGCCGGACGTTCTGGGCATAGATTCGATCTTGGATATTCCTGATGATCCGGAAGACTTCTCCCACACCTTGCTGCATGATTCCTTTGATATAAAAAGGATGGGATCGAAGATATCTGATGTCATCATTGGCGCCGCCATACACGCTCCTTATCCTACGGTGGGTGGCCTCATCAAAGTGCCGGATGCTTCCAAATTCCCTGAACTGATCGAAAGTCTGGAAAAGATCCGCCCGCAGGTACTTAGAGGCATCAAGGTCTTTTACGATTGGCAGGACGAGCTTATTAGAAATTCGGACTATTTGTGCTTGAGAAATGAAAACCAATTTGATTTTCTGGAAGGTGAGGTTATTAATTCCAGCGGTAAAAGAGTACCTGAATCTCAGTATCGTGATTTTTTGGAATCTGTGGTCATTCCCTATTCTCAAGCAGAAGGGTACGTTTTCTCTGACGTACATGAGGACTATCTGGTGGGTTCCTTGGCCCGTATAAATCTCAACAAAGACCTGCTGCATCCTGAGACCAAAGAAAGCTTAGGTGAGATGCTGAATGTTTTTCCCTCCAATAATGTCTATGACAACAATTTGGCCCAGGCCATTGAGATCCTGTATTGCCTAGACGACTCTTTAAGAATTCTTAAAAATATAAACCTGGTCGATGAAAAACCTACCAGGAAACCTCCTCAAGCCGGATTGGGGGTAGGCGTGGTGGAGGCTCCCAGGGGAATCTTGTATCACAAAGCTCAGGTCAACGCCGGCGGAACTATCACAGACTATGATGTCATCGTGCCCACGGCCCAAAACCAGATAAACATAGAAAATGATCTTAAGAAATATTTCAACGAGAATATAGATAAACATCAAGAAGTGCTGCGTCTGGAAGCGGAAAAAATTATCAGAGCTTATGATCCCTGCATGTCTTGCGCCACTAATTTCTTGACCATGGATTGGATCGAACTGTAATCAACCGTTCCCGTCATGGGAATGCCTATAATAGTGATTTTGCCTAATTTCCCCAGTTTTTTAAGATATTTTAATTGAAATCCCAGATCAAAATCATGCACGGAAGTGCGCGGGGAGGGTTTTATTTTTTCTGTGGCGGCATCTTCGAACAGAGTGAGCTTTTTTATTCCTTCCACGGCATCCAAAATAACGATATTCTCATCAGAGGCAAAAGGCAGGTCCTCATTAGGTTTAATGAAGATAAACTCCACCGCGGATATGTCCTGCTGCAGCTTTTCCATATAATCAAAGGCCCAGCTATCTTCAGGGACATCTTGATTACCAAAAACATAAATTCTCATACCAATATTTTACGCTATAATTAAAAACGTTATGGACAAAAAAGCGCTACAACTGGCAGCCAGATTTGCCCTACCCCCAAATTCTCTGGGATTTTGCGGCAAAGATACGGCTCCGGAAAGGTTCAAACAATGTTTTATACACGGAGAATGCACCGGCGTCGAAGAAGAGATCGAAAAATTTATTGTCCTTCACCCTTATATTAAAACCTTAGGTGAGATCACCGGCAGATCAAAGTTTTCCTATAAAGTGATAGAAGCTTACTGGCTGGGAAATGACCTTCTCAAACAGATCAGACCTAAGCACTACCTGACGCTTCTAAGAAACTTCTCTGAGCAGGACGTGCCCGGCTGGCTGATCGAAGAGCTAAGAAATAATCCTCCGGCCAGATTCATTCCCCACCATCTCTTCCAAGTGCTATTTGTGGGTGTAGGTCGGGCCAGTCATGCCGTACCTTTTAACTTGGAGTCTATAAACAACTGCATGATCAGGTGGGGTAAGGTAGTCGAAAAAAATGACCAGGAACTAAAACTGGAGCTACACTCGCTAAAAAGGGGTATAAATAAGTATGTTTTGACAAAATTGACGGCGTCTTTTTCCTATAATAGTGAATTTTTACCCGGATTAAAAACTGGAGACGTGGTAGCCGTACATTGGCAACAGCCGGTAAAGATCTTAACTAACAAAGAAGTTAAAAATCTGGCTTATTGGACCACGGAGATCCTGGAAGCCTTGGAGGCCGTGCCTCTGAGTGAGGCCCAGTAAAGTCCCAACCCTAACATCATCAAACCGGCCTGCGGTATCATGACCTGATCCCAACTGTGCGTGATGAAAATAGCGGATAAAAAGTTGGTTACCAGCGTTGATAACACCAATACCGTGGACACTAAAATTGCCGGTGCTATTTTTAAAGCCCTATACCAACTGGTCACGTAACCCAGCAGGAACACCACCGTCAAAAGCATACAAAACCACTGACTTCCCGTCATGGAAAAAGCACTTAGCAGGCTCTGCGGAGAGGTGAGAACGGCAGCGCCCACCAAGAACAGGGAACCCAAACCCATCCTGGAAACGGCCACAATATCCGCGTCCACTCTAGCCAGAACTTTCTTGGCGATTATGGTTTCCGCCGCCCATAAAAGCGTAGCTGCTAGGACCATGAGCTCGCCTTTGGAGAATAAGAAGCCTTTAAAACCTCCCACCAGTAAATTTCCGGAAAACAGCAATAATATAGCCAATCCTTGCTTCTTGGAGAGTCTTTCTCCCAAAAATGGTGACGCCAATATAGCCACCCATAAAACTAATGTTTTATGGATGAGGGCAGCGTTTACGGCAGAAGTTAAAGATAAACCCGTAAAAAACAGATAAAAAGGCAGAGAGCCCCCTACAATACTAATGAGCAGCAATTTAAGCTTGTCCTGCTTACTCACGGAGCCAATACTTCTCCATTTTCCGGAAACCAGTAAAATCACGAGCATCAGCAAACCTACCATAAAATTTTTGTCGGCGGTAAAAACCAAAGGAGATTTTATAACCCCCACGGCAAATTTATTCACAAATATGGAAACACCGGAAATAAAGGCAGTTATTAAGGCAAGATATATTCCTTTGGACCTGTTCATGTTAGCTTGGCCAAACCTGTTCACCTGTTTCGGTGTCTTCCACAATTATGGCTTTGGTAGGGCAAGATTGAGCTGCCATGATGACGTTGGCTTCATCCGCACTTTGGCCATTGACCACAGCTTTTTTCTCATCGTCCAGAGAAAAGGTGTCCGGCGAAAAAGCCACACAGGAAGCAGCACCAATGCAAAGTTCTCTTATAACTTGAACTTTATACTTACCTACCTGAACAATTGTATCTTTTTCTGAAAAATCACTCATACACTTAAGGATAAACTAAATATACTCTTTGAACAACTCTGTGACATCATCACGTACAACTTTATGCGCGATGAGAGGCATTTCCTGCAGTTGTGGCAGTTGGGATTCATAAGACGGTTTATCTTCTTTGTAAAAAACGCCCAACGGGATCTGCTTTTCGCCAAATTCCTGGGCCTTCAACATGGCGGCTTGCTTGTCCGCAGGGTTGTACTCCGGTCCTAAGTGGTAGGTATTTTGCTGCAGGAATTCGTGGGTCATGATCTTATTGAAGGTTGTACAGGGCTGCAAAATATCGATCAAGGAAAAGCCCTTATGCTCTGCCGCTTGGATCATGAGCTCTTTGAGATAGTTAATATCTCCGGCATAAGCTCTGGCCACAAAAGTGGCTCCGGCGGCCACGGCCACCAGCATGGGATTTAACGGATAATCAGGGTTGCCTTGAGGCGTTGATTTAGTCTTGTAGCCGTGAGGTGTGGCTGGGGATGTTTGCCCGGTGGTCAGGGCGTACAAAGCGTTATCGTGCAGGAAAACATTCACATCATGATTTCTGCGGGCAGTGTGCATGAAATGATTTCCGCCCTCACCCAAACAATCTCCGTCTCCCGTAAAAACGAACACGTTCAACATGTGATTGGCCATCTTGATACCGTTAGCCACAGGAAGAGGTCTGCCGTGAAGACCCTCAAAAGAGGTGAGCTTGGTGAAATTTAAGATATGCCCATGACAACCGATACCTGCCACTAAAGCGGAATTTTTGTTGTTCCAGTCTTTTTCCACACAGGCATTTTTGAAAGCCGCCCAAATAGGCAAATTCCCACATCCCGGGCACCAGTTAGGATCGCAGGTTGTTTTCAGATCGCCAAGAACAGTCATTTAATGGCCTCCTTTCA
>CAYSWS010000009.1:0-37627 GCA_964434935.1 uncultured Candidatus Saccharibacteria bacterium | reverse complement strand
CCGTACACATCATGTTCATCCGAATTACCCACAAAGAAATTTCCTACACCGGGAATGCTCCTGGTGGAAATTCCATCTTCTTCCAGTTTGTATCTTTGAAAATCTTCTTCGTAATAAGTGGTCAACTTGCCTCTATCCACCTTGTACTGTGAAATATCGAACACGGGAACGTTCTGGTCGCATTCACAAATGTCCTTGTTAATAAGAATTACCACCGGTGTTTGATATTTTTCCGCTAAATTAAAAGCCTGCATGGTCAAATGAAAAGTTTCCATGAGATCCCCCGGAGTAAGAACAATACGTGGGAAATCGTCCTGATGGGCATGTAATACAAATCTGAGGTCGCCTTGGGCACTCCAGGTAGGTAGGCCCGTTCCCGGACCTCCTCTCATGCCCTCAAGCATGACCACCGGAGTTTCCGTGATGCCGGCCAAACCATAACCTTCGGACATTAAACAAAATCCTCCCCCCGAAGTAGCTGTCATAGACCTGGCACCGGCAAAAGAAGCTCCCAAAGCCATGTTTATGGCCGCTATCTCATCTTCCGGTTGTTTATAGACATAATTATATTTTTCCTGATGTCTGGCCAACACATGCAAAATGTTCGATATAGGTGACATGGGATAGATAGCCGCAAATTGTAATCCGGCAGAAATAGCACCTAAGGCTACGGCTTCGTTGCCGTTGAGTACCATTCTAGGTGCGGCTGAGGTCAAACTCTCATCCAGTTTGATAGTGCTTTTGACGTGAGCGGCATAATTTTGTTTGATATAGTTAAAGCCAAGTTCCGCCGCCTGCTGATCGGCTTTGATGATCTCGGGGCTTTTATCCGAGTATTCTTCGGCGATAAGTTTTTTCATGACCTCCAGATCACCATCCAGCAGGGCTGTAGCCGCTCCCAAAGTTACAGTGTTTATCAACAATTCTCCGCCCCCGGCATCTTTGGCCAACTTGGACAAGGGAACGGCGCATAAATTCACACCAGCCGGTATTTTAGAAGTATCCAGCTTGTCGTCACCGTCAAAGATCACCCCTGACCCGGCCGACAACTCACCCACATGCAGATCAATAGATTCCTGGTTCAAAGCCACTAAAAGCTGCGTGGTCAGGCTAGGGGCAGTGACCTCCTCTTTGGAGATATTAACCTGCATCACGTTGTGCCCTCCTTTGATAATGGAGGGATATTCGACAAAAGTAAAAACGTGGTAACCGGAGCGGCTGATGAACCTGGCAAAAGTGATGCCTGAGGATTTCACACCCTGCCCGGCTTTTCCGGCAATTTTAAAAGTAAAAACTTCCTGTGACATTAAACAAACCTTTCCGTAAAAATTCTTTCTTTAGGGCAGCCATGCGCCTGTAAAAGCTCGCTGACATCAGCGATCATGGCCCTATGTCCGCATAAATAAGCGGCGCATTTCCCGGCGTCGGGAAAATCCTGTTTGACATATTCGGTGACAAAACCGGTGTGCCCGGTCCAAGATTCATCAGGCTTGAAAATGGCAATATCGTAATCAAAGTTGGGATACTGTTTTTTCAGTGACTCAAAATAGTCCTGCCAAAATACTTCGTAGGGAAAAGTTAGTCCAAAATACAATTTCATAGGCTTTTTCACGCCTTGTTCTTTGAGAGCCGAGTCTATCATACATCTGAGAGCGCTCATGCCGGAACCCGTACCCAAGAACAACAAGTTCTCGACATCATCATCAACCTCAATGGTAAAACGGCCAAACGGTCCCAAGAAAGGTACCTTATCTCCAGGTTTTAATTGTTCGAAAAACTTCGAGCCCGGCCCTCCAGGTCTGATATCCACCAGCAAGGCGAATTTATTCGGCCCCAGTCTGGTAGCAATGGAATAGGCCCGCACGGCATCAGGCGCCACTTTGACACTAATGTATTGTCCGGGTTTAAAATCGAACGGCTCTTCCGTTTCCAGCTCATAATAATGAAAATATGCCGCCAGTACATCATGCTTAGTGGCTGCAGCCATTTTCATAGTTGGTGGAGTTGGTGTTTTTACCTCTTTAATTTCATTCATGATAATTTTTCCATCCACAGCCCAAACATCATTTAATGTTACTATAACCGGATTGATTTCGATATCCGAAGCTTCTGGGATCATACCCTCCAATTTAGCCACCCGCAATATGAGGTCATAAAGTTTTTCCAGGGCGTAGGCCGGTTCCCCATTACCGCCTTTGAGGATATTATAAATTTTTGACTGCTGTACCAGCTCCACGACCTGGCGTTTTGTTATAGGCAGAAGGTGCAAATTTTTGTCATCTATGAGCTCGGCCTGGGACCCTCCGGCACCAAACAACATCACAGCACCAAAGGTTGGGTCATGTTTGAAGCCCACTATCACTTCCACCCCGTTTTGAATGTCCTTTTGCACCTGAAAAGTTAAATGCTCTTTAATATCTTTGTCTAACTGTTCGACTTTTCTTTCCAGCATGTGCCAAGCCTGGTCCAGTTGTTCTTCGTTTAGAATATCCAGCACTACACCGCCTACCTCTTTTTTATGCAATAATCCCGGTGAAGAAAGTTTTAGCACCACCGGCCAGCCTTGTTCCTTGGCAAATTCCTTGGCCTCAACCAAATTGGCGGCCGCTTTGGTCGGAGGTGAGGCAATACCGGCTGAGCATAGCACCTTATCAGCCGTGATATTGTCCAGTGTTTTATATTTTTTGTTGACAGCCTCTTGAATGGCAGCCCGGCAGGCGTTGTTGTCCGATTCCAGCTGTATGGTCTCTTCCACTACACCATCTTTGTGCACCTCTAACTGGAATTTTCTAAATTTCCACATAGCTCCGGCCGCGGCGATGGCTCGTTCCGGGAACCTAAAAGAAGGGATCTTGAATTCGTTGAGCTTTTGTTCACCCTCAACCACTAGTTTTCCACCAATAAAAGAGCAGAAAACGGGCTTTTTGTATTTTTTCGACATGTTGCCTATGGTTTCCGCCGTCTGTTCTATCTGGGTCATGATCTGAGGCGTAAGTATAACAATAAGGGCGTTGACATCATCGGTTTGCAGTACGGCCTCTATGGCCTGGCTAAATCTTTCCGCTAGGGCGTCGCCTAGCACATCCACAGGATTTACAATACTAGCTGATCTGGGCAGGGCCTGAGATAATTTTTCCTTGGTCTGCTCATCGAACTCAGCTAATTCCAACCCTTCCTGCACCACAGCGTCCGCACTAATAACTGCCGGACCTCCGGCATTGGAAACCACCGCCACTTTGGGTCCTTGAGGAAGGTCCTCCCAGGCAAAAGCGCGCGCCAGATCAAAAAAATCCTCCAGCGTCTGACATCTCACTACACCGGCGTGTTTTAAAACCGCATCCAGCACATCATCTTCTCCGGCAATAGCCCCAGTGTGAGACTGCATGGCTTTGGCCGCAGCTTTAGTTTTTCCCGGTTTAATAATAAAAATAGGGTTGGTTTTTGTGATGTCCCTGGCCAATCGTAAAAATTCTCCTCCATCTGCTAATGATTCCAAATATAAACCAATAGGAGAGTTGCTAGATAGGCCTTCCCCGTTATGATTGGTGAGGGTGTTTTGGTCTTGTTGTAAAAAATATTTTAAAATATCATTCTCATTTAGACCCGCTTTGTTGCCTAAAGTGACGAACTCGCTCAAACCCAAGCCGACAAAGTTACACCAATCGAAAAGTCCTGCGGCAATAGCCCCTGACTGAGTTATGAACCTCAAATTCCCTACTTCTTTCACCGGTTCTCCGAAGGTGGCGTTAATGGGATACAAATTATTAACAAAACCCAGACAATTTGGACCCAGCAGGTTCAATTCATGCTTTTCGATCAGTTTGACCAGGTTACTTTCCAATTTGGCCCCCTCGACACCCGTTTCCTTAAAACCGGCAGACAAGACAACCACGTTCTTGACACCTTTTTCAGCCAACTGGCCAACCACCTCCAAGACCAGGGCGGCAGGAACAGAGACAATAGCCAGCTCGGGCACTTCGGGGAGCCCGTTGATGTCAGAAAAAACTTTTGCGTCCTGTATCACTTCCGCATGAGGGTTTACCGGATAGACCTTCCCCGTGAAACCGCTTTCCAGGATGTTTCTTAATATAATAAAACCCAATTTTTCGGGAGATCTTGATGCGCCTATGATAGCCACCGATTTGGGGTAGAAGAACGTCGCTAACTCTGTGGGCATATGTCTAGTCTATGGGAGATTACCGGAGGTGTCAAAGGCCTGTTTTAAGCACATCTTCAAGTTTTTTCGTGTAAAATATCAGCATGCCAAAAATAGTGCATTTTGATGTTCCCGCAGAAGATATACAAAGGGCTAAAAAATTTTATGAGAACTTGTTTGGTTGGAAATTCCAACTCATGCCGGGCGAAGAAGAATACTACGGTATAACTACGGAAGAAGGTGCTTTGCAGGGAGGTTTGGGGCAGAGGCGGGGTGATCAGAGAATTGTGAATTACGTTGACGTTGATGATATCGATAAATACCTAAACAATGTTAAAAAACACGGCGGAAAAGTTCTGACCCCCAAAATAGAGGTGCCCGGTTATGGCTGGCTAGCTACGTGCGCGGATACAGAAGAAAATATCTTCGGTTTGTGGCAAAAGTCTTAACTTTTTCTTACTATTTCAAAAAAGAGTCCCTTGTGATCGCTCACACCCTCAACGACCTCTACCCCGGTGGAAGAAATTTTATGATCCCCATGTGAGAAACAAAAATCCACGCATGATATGATCTCGGGTACTCTATGCCTAGCCGGATCGATGGTCGATGACACATCTAAAGGAACGTTATCATTATAAAATTCCGCCAACTTAGCCCAAATTTCACCTCTGATCTCCGTCTTGGCGTTGGGAGAATAAGGCGGTCTAGCTAAAGGGCTAATTCTGGGAGAATTCAGATCTCCTACAAATACAAAATTTTCTCTGATGTTTTCCTCTTCGTGGATCATTTTAAGCATTTTATTCAGGTCTTTAAGCTGCTCTGCGCTGGTGACGCTATCCGGAACCCACGTGAAGTGTGTAAGCAATAGAGTGTAAACTGTAGTTCCCTTTCTAACTTTGACCCACAACACAGATCTGTTCATTTTTACCGGATCTTGGCTGAGGGCAGGCACTCCTTTCCTGTCCACCAAGTGATATATAAAGTTGCCGTGATCGATCAGTTCCAGATCTTTACTGATAAAAATAGCCGATCCAAATCTAATGCCTTCTGGAATTCCATAAAAACCTTCCTTAGCACCCTTTACATAAGCAAAGAATATACTTCTTGTACCCAGTTCATCGTTAATGTATTCAAGATGATCGCGCCTGACCTCCAGAAAAGCCTCTACGTCGGGTTTCCTCATTTTAACCTCAGGCAAGGTTAGTTTCTCCAGGTGTAAACCCTTTTCTATATTGGCATAAAATACTTTTAAACCGTTTTGCACATGTTCGATTATAACCTAGTGGTAAAATTAGGGGTATGAAGAAACTTCTCCTGCTCATAGTTGTGCTTGTCCTAGCCGGTGCCCTCTTTTTTTACAGAGATGATGCGCGCACGATCTTTAACAGATGGGCAAACTTTTCCTTTTGCGACAGTTCAGTGACTTTTAATGTAGGCTCCGTAGATCCAAAGTTTGGAAGATCCAGAGAGGAAGTGGTGACAAACTCCATAAAGGGAGGCGAACTTTGGAACGAGCTGGTAGGCAGGGATCTTTTTGTGTATGACCCAAGCTCAGAGCTGGTAATAGATCTGGTGTTTGACGAAAGGCAGGGCTCCCTGGCCGTTATAAATGAGACCAAGGAAAGCATAGATAATACCAAGGAGAGCCTGCTGCTGACTACCAGGCAGTTCGAAGACAAAAAACAGGCGCTGGAAAACAAGGTCAACCATCTCAATGATGAGATCAAGTACTGGAACCAGAGAGGTGGGGCACCGGAAGATACATACAAGGAACTAGTAACCAGACAAAAACAGTTGGACAAAGAGATCACAGATCTGAATGCCATGGCCGTAAGACTGAATATGGAGACCGAAAAAGTCAATCAAAAAGTAGATCAGGTCAATCAGGAAGTGGAAAAGTTCAACCATCTTTTAGCCGTAAAGCCGGAAGAAGGTCTATATATGCCGGGCAACAACAAGATAGAGATCTATATTTATGAGAACGATCAAAGTTTTGCACACACTGTAGCTCATGAACTAGGGCATGCCCTAGGACTTGAGCACGTGGACGAAGCCGGCTCCATCATGTTCCCTGTTTCCTCACCGCAGTCCCAGACCTCGCAAGCCGATCTGGACCTCATCTCCCGGTTTTGCTCTGAGAACAACCGCTTTGACCTCATCAAGAACGATATCAAGAACTTTTACTACATACTCTTGGCACATTTCGATTATGTGGTAACATAAAAAACATGAAAAAACCTTACAAGCTAATCTTCATTGGTATATTAGCCATTATACTGGTGGCCGTTTTCAAAGACGGACATGAAGAAGACCTTACAGCTCCTGCTAATATCTCCGAAGAACTCTCGCAGCTTCCGGTAAACGAGAAGGTCTCAAAAAGACCAGTCGATTTTTCCACTTGTCTACCCAAGGATAGTTTTAGTGTCAAACAGGGAGTAGGGTCAAACAGCCTCAAGATATTAGGACCGGAGGATGATTTTTGTCTGGCTCAGGTCGAGTATCAGATAGACAGCGGTTATTACGTTAACGATTGCAAAATTCCCCTAGCCACAGGCATAATTGTGTTCGAAGATGGAAATTTTGAGCCTATAACACCCTTTTGCACCATAAAAACCACCGGCAGCGGACTGTTAGAACTGGAATAAATGAGATACAATAAAACATAGGAAATACTGCCATGACAGAAAATACTGCCGTAAACGCTTCTAATGCTCAGGGAAGAAGCCTGCAAAATGAACACCTAGCCAGCCTGATCGCCAATCCGGGGGCTGATCCCGTACAACTTATAAACGTCATTCTTCATGAATTAGCCTATCTTTTAGCCTCGGATATCCTTTTCGAACCGGCTCAGGAGGGCGTCCACATCAGGGCCAGAATTGACGGTGTTTTGTATGAGGTGGGCACCATGAGCCACGATATGTACAGCGCCGTGGCCTCCAGGATAAAGATCATCTGCGATCTGGAC
The DNA here is from genome assembly GCA_964434935.1 of uncultured Candidatus Saccharibacteria bacterium. Lineage (GTDB taxonomy): Bacteria > Patescibacteriota > WWE3 > UBA101185 > UBA10185 > CAYSWS01. The sequence continues at coordinate 30,506 of CAYSWS010000009.1, read as the reverse complement.
ATCACCAGAAAAAGCCAAGTGCAAGAGGGGCAGTTCACCGTCGAACATGAGAACGGCATCATCAACTTAAGAGTTGAGGTGGTGGAAACCGTGCACGGAGAGTTAATTGTCCTCAGGCTTCATGAGAAACGCACCATAATCATGAAGCTGTCAGAACTTGGCTTCAGCAAGAACGCTTACGATAATTACTGGAAAATGTTGAGCCAGAGAAGCGGTTTGGTGCTGGTTTGTGGTCCTACCGGCAGCGGGAAGACCACCACGCTTTACTCAACGCTGACCGCTCTAAAAGTTGGTGATAACTACAACATTATGACCATCGAAGACCCGGTCGAATTCCACTTGGAAGGCACTAACCAGATCCAAACCAGTAAAAGCAGGGATTTTACCTTCGCTAAAGGTTTGAGAACCGTACTCCGTCTTAGCCCCGACATTGTTTTGGTGGGAGAGATCAGGGACAAGGAAACAGCTGAAATCGCGGTAGAATCTGGCCTGACAGGCTTGCTGGTGCTGTCTACCGTGCACGCCGAAGATTCGGTTGGGGCACTGTTTAGAATGATGGACCTGGGCGTGGAAACATATCTGCTTAATTCTTCCCTGGTGGGTATTGTGGCACAAAGGTTAACTAGAAGGAATTGCCCGGCCTGCATCCAGCCCTACACACCCACCCAAGAAGAAGTGGAACTCTTTACCAACATCATGGGCAGACCTCCGGGAAATCTTTTCAAATCCAAAGGCTGCGCCACCTGCCAAAATCTGGCCTTCAAAGGCAGGATCGGCATTTACGAAGTGCTAAGGATCGATGCCAAGGTCAGAGGCCTGATCAGGACCAAAGCCAGTGAAGAAGATTTTAGGAACACCCTTATGCAAATGAACTTCACTACTCTGATCAAGGACGGTCTTTTGAAATGCGAGCAAGGCATAACCACCATCGATGAAGTGCTAAGAAATAGTCTTAGGATCGAATAATTTGGTTTTGATAGTATAATGTATCCATGACAGGATATATAACAAACATAGAAAATGATACCCTCAGTAATCAAAATTTCCGCAAAGTGATATACACAGGCCCCAAAAGCCAGCTTGTTCTCATGACTCTCCAACCCGGAGAGGAAATAGGTATGGAAACCCACCCGGACCATGATCAGTACATCAGGATCGAGACCGGTGTGGCCAAAGTTTTCATCGATGGAGAACAGACAGCGGTAGGGCCGGATTATGCCATCATGATCCCCGCCGGGTCCGAACACAATATCGTCAATGGCTCCGGTGAGGAAGCCTTGAGGCTGTACACTATCTACTCTCCTCCGGAACATCCGCGCGATACCATCCACAGAACTAAGGAAGAAGCTGAGCAAGACGAGCATCATCATTAGCTAAAATGACTCAAGGTCGTATATTACAAAAAGAAAAGATGTCCGATGAGCAGAGGGCCCGCATTGAAGAATTCTCCAGATCTTTCACCAGCCGGGTAAAGACCGGCATGGCCGAGAAGGAGCTTCTAAAATACCTCAACCTGGATCTGGGCAGTGCTTACGTGCTGACCATAAAAGGGGAACTGGAAAAAAATCCTGAAAAATCCGAGGAGGAGGAATTTAATTTTATGGTCAATGGCGTTGGCTTGTATGCCTGCGCCGGAGCCGATGTGGAAAACATTCTGGCTGAACTCTCCTACGGAGATTATGTTAAGGTCACGTTGGCTCCTAATAGCCTTATTGTTCTAGATCTAGCTAAATCGTAAAATCTGCCCATTAACTTATGAAAAAACAATATTTTCTCATCATGGCTGCTCTGTTCGTAACTTTTGGACTTATTGTGCTTATAGTTGTCTTATCTCCACGTTCGGACTCCGTGCAAAGCACAAAGGAAACGCTTGTCAATAAAGTGATCGAAAAACCAGCCGTACCTGTATCCACCAAGATCAGGCGCCCTTCAGTAGCCGGTGAATTTTATCCCAAAGAACAGGTACAGCTAAATAACAAGCTGGAAAAATATTTTCAAAATTCCCAGAAACTAAGCAAGGAAGGTAAACTCAGGATCCTCATTGTTCCTCACGCCGGCATAGATTACGCGGGTCAGATTGATGCCGAAGGTTTTGCTCAGATAAAAGATGAGAAATATTCCAAGATCATTATCCTGGGTGTCAGTCACAGCAGTCCTATACCTCACGCCGCCGTCTATGCTGAGGGCGCCTGGGAAACTCCTTACGGTAATATAGAAATTGACAGTGCGTTGGCCAACAAGCTTCTCAGCCCGGAACACAAGATATTGGCTGACGATGAGCCGCACAAAAAAGAACACGCCCTGGAGATCCCTTTGTTGTTCTTAAATAAGGTGTCCAAGGACGTAAAGATCGTGCCCATTCTGCTGGGCAGGCCGGACGATGAGCTGATAGATTACTTAGCCTACAGGATCGCTGCCGTCATGGACGATGACACTCTGCTTATTATAAGCACCGATCTCTCGCACTACCCTAACTGGGAGGATGCCAATTACGCAGATAGTAATACCATAAAAGCTATATTGACCGGAAAAAAACAAGCCTTGGAGCAGATAGTAGCCTACAATATACCGCAAAGGTATCCAAATTTAAGCACTTCTGCTTGCGGTTACCACGCTCTAAGGGTTGCTCTAAAAATTGCCGAGATTTTTGGCATCACCGATATTGAGGAAATTGACTACAAAAACTCTGGTGACATCACGGGGGATAAAGGCAGGGTGGTGGGTTACGCGGCCATAGGTATGTGGAGCCAAGAGATCCCTGCCATCAAACTTAGTCCGGAAGCTAAAGAAGAAGCACTGACCCTAGCTAGAACCACGTTGCAAAATTACTACGATAACAATCAACAAAACTATACCCCGGTCAATCCTGACCTGAACTATCCCATTGGAGCCTTTGTCACCTTAACTAAGAATGGAAATTTGCGGGGATGCATAGGGCAGTTCGAACCTCAAGATCCTTTATACGAAGTTTTGCAAAGCGTGGCTCTCTCATCCGCTACCAAAGATACCAGGTTTACTCCGGTGACCAAGGACGAACTTAAAGATATAGATATTGAGATCTCGACTATGTCGCCGCAACGATCTATCAAAGATTGGCAGGATATAGAGTTAGGTAGGCAAGGTGTGCGCATTGTGCTTAATGGTCGCTCAGGTACACTGCTACCTCAAGTGGCTACCGATAACAATATGGACTTAACCACCTTTCTGGAAACTATTTGCGGGCAGAAAATGGGCCTGGTCAAGAACTGCTATCAAGATCCACAGACTGCTATTTACGTTTACGAAACTGATATTTTTGCCGAAGGAAAGAACTAGTTCTTGATCTGGACAATGGATCTGAGAGCATAAGCATTGTTGGGATCTATAGACAGGGCATGTTCGAACAACTGCAGGGCATAGTTGTCCATGCCCAGACTGTGATACATCTCAGCTGTATTTAACACTACATCAATGTTATCGGGATCAAAAACTAAGGACTTATTAAAAAAGTAAGATATGGTCCTGGGTTCTCCCCCTTGCTCCAAAATGTTAAGGCCGTATTGGTACAATTCGGCCGCCTTGGCTTCGTCTTTGGGCGGCCACTGCAGATCATCCCAGAACATAAGAGGACCAAGTTCAAAATAGATGAAGCCTAAATTATTTATGGCCGTACCTGATGTAGGCACCACCTGCAGCCCCTTTTCATACCAATCTACGGCCTTTTTAACATCCCCCAGGTAATAATAGTGGCCGCCCATATCATTGTAGGCCCGCACACTCAGCGGCGCGGCTTTCATGTTGGCATAGGACAATGTTACAGTGTCTTGCCAGTCATTATTTCTTACGACTGTTCTGATAGCCAAAAGAGTTAATACTACTACCAAGATGGAAACAGTGGCCAGCTGGCTATGGCTTCTTTTTCGAAAATATTGAAGGCCCATGCCAAAGAGCACACCCACAAAAGCCGTACCTGAATACAAATATCTTTCAGACAAGAACCAGGTGATCTTTAACGGCGAGTAGGCCGGAGCGATCAAGAATGGTAGCATGATAAAAATTCCCGCCAACTGCCGATTCTTTTTCAGCAAGTAGCCCGTGAGCGCTGCATACAAAATAAAGGTTGTATACATGGATATGTAAAGTCCGGTGGTCACCTCCATGCCATCATAGTAAACAGTGAGTGTTTTGGGGAAAACGTATAGTTTGGACATGAGGTAGGTTGAATACGGATACCCCTCTATGACAGGTTTTAGGGCTTGCGTGTTCATGGTAATTCTGGTACCTCCCTCGGACCTGGCCTGTATCCTGCTTTCCAAAGCCCCTCCAAAATAAGTTATAAGATATATGCTTATGGGCACAGCGAACAGCGCTAACCACCACAACCTTGAGAGGTCGAATTTTTTCTCCAAGATAAACTGATCAAGAATTATGAGCACCAACGGCGGCACCAACACCCAAGGAGAACGCATAGATATCATTTCTATAACATAGACAAGAAGGGTTAGGAATAAGAATTTCTTTTCATTTTTGATGTAATAGAGCAGGTAGAGGTTGAAAATGGTAAAAGTGAATAAACCGTAATAGAGATAGGGGGCCCCGCTGATCCAGGTAACGGCCTCGGTGTTTATGGGGTGCACCACAAACACAAGAGTGGCAATTTGCGCCATCTTTTTTCCCCAGATCATATAGACAAAATAAAAGACCAAGATCGAAGTAAGGATATGTAAACCAACTGACACTATTCTGATGGGTAGCGGGTTGAAACCAAAAAATCTGTATGTGAGGGCATAAGATATCTTTTGCGGATTGAAAGTCTTTAGGTTGAGGGCCAGATCTTTTACGTTCTCGTTGAAAACAATGCCTTGCATATCATCCACCAACGTGAACTGGTTGTCCAAAGAGTTGAAATAGATCCCTATACCTAAAAGTATGAAAAAAACAATGAAACGCCAATTGCTTTTGGTGATCTTCTTTAAGCTGAAAACTTGTTTTACCTCAACCTTTTCAACTTTTTCAACCCGCTTTGTTCTCAGGTCCTGCAGCTTCATCTTTTTTAGCCTTTTTCTCTCTTTTTTGGATAATTTGCTCATTATTTGTCTATCATATACAAAAGAGGTTATTTTTCAAATCTTCTTGTTTGCTAAAATGTACTTATGAACAGCATTAGTATAAGAACATCCGAACAAAAACAGATTATTGATATAACCGAGAACATACAATCCCTGCTAAATATGTCCCAGGGAGTGATTTGCCTTTTTGTCACACATACTACTGCTGCTTTGGCAACAGCGGACCTTGACCCGGGTACCGACCTCGATCTGCTGGATGCGTTGGCAGCCATAGCTCCGGATCTAAGATATAGACATCCGCATAACCCCGGGCATGCAAACGACCACATCATGTCCACTATAATAGGTTCGTCCTTGACCATACCCGTGGAAAAAGGAAAACTTATTCTAGGTACCTGGCAGAGAGTTATTCTTGTTGAACTTGACGGACCAAGAGACAGGAACATACAAATAAATCAGATCCCGCTCAGTTGATCTTTATATTTCCCAGAACTATCTGTTTGTTCTTTTCTTCAGGATCACGGCCATAAATATTCAGGTACTGTATTTTAAATTCCCATTTTATCGGCGGTATTGTGTTCCTTACTTTATCCAATATTTCTTGTGATCTTCTACCGCGAGTTTTTATTCTTCCCAAAGTAAGATGAGGATCAAAATTTCTCTTTTCTGAAATGAAATTACTGCGGAATTTTTCTACCAGTACATCGAAAAACTCCTTTAATTTAGCGGTTCCATCTATCTTCAAGTACAGTACATCGTATCTTTGGTTAAAAAAACAATTAATTTTACTGATCCTTATCAAACAGTCTTGCAGTGCTGCTTTGTTCTCACGAGCAAAGTTCACTACTTCCTGGGCAACATTACCGTTCTGCTTGCCCATAAAAAGGATGGTGATGTGGGGGTATCTTGTCTTGCTCGTTCTTATACTTTTGTCCACCTTATTTATGGATTCGAGTATACTTCCGTATTCTTCCAGATACTTTTCGGGTAGGGGGATACCAACAAACAAATTATTATATACTTTCACCAAACATCCTTCCAAAGTTGTCTTCACCGTTGGTTCTCATCCATTGCAAATTATAAAGATCGAAGTAATTTTTTACCTTATATTTATCTCTCGCTATGTCAATGAACTTGATCAATAATTCTGCGGCGGCTCTGGCATCGGGCAAAGCTCTATGACGGTTATCTATGTCTATATGATAATACTTGGTCAAGCTATCCAGGTTCGCGCTGACCAAATTTGGTGTAAGCTTTCTGCCCAACATGACCGTACACAGTTTTGGCATATCTAAAGGAATACCGACTCTTTTCATTTCGAACCATAGGAACCAGTAATCAAAATATACGTTGTGAGCTACAAAAACGGTCTCGCGCAAATTTTTGTCTAATTTTTTAGCTACCACACTAAATTCCGGTTTATCAAAAACGTGTTTTTGCGCAAGGTGGGTAAATCTGGTGATGTAGTAGGGTATCTCTTGCCGGGGGTTGACAAGGGTTTCCCATTCTTCGATCATTTTACCGTTCCTCACTTTGACCAAACCAATATCCATGACGCGGTTAAATTCCGCGTGCATGCCCGTGGTTTCCACATCTATCACGGAAAAGGTCAGATCTTCGATTGGAGTACTAATGAGGTCCTTGGCTTTCATTTTCTATTTATAAATGAGTGGTGGGCTAGTGTTCTCTCTCCGAATAACAAAAAACCGTAGCTTCTTTCAGATGTTTGAGGGCCAGGACAGGATATTGACCAATGTTTGATTCGAACTTCATGATCTTGTTGAAAACGCCGCATTTTTCCTCCGTATCAACCAGAAGGATTATCTTGGCAAAACTTTCCATGACGCATTTTATAGTCACTGTGATCCTCTGCTTATATTCATCATTCGAATCATAGGCGATGACATATTTTTCTGATTCTACGGCCGGGCTTCCCGGTAAGATGCCGGCTATGCTGCCATCAAGATCCATGCTTAGTATAGCCGCCGTCTTGCCTTGGTAGATATCAAACAGCCTCAGCAACTCCAGCTCGTACCCCCCAGCCTCAACCTTGGGGTAAGTTGGCTTGGGACTAAGTATGGGATGAAAATTGGACTGTTCCCACCTGATCCTACCCATGAGGCCGGTATTTTTTATCATGAGTTCGTTACTGGTGCTATGCTGGCTCACCTCGCCCCACTTTTCATCCACCATACCTATATCCATAGGAAAGGGAAAAGTAAAACTAAATGAAAGGTGGTTGTAAAGTTGTTTGGGAGCCATACCGCCGGAAAGCAAAAGTAAATATTCTTTGCCTCCCATGTCAGATAGAATATTCATTATCTTTTCAATATGTTCGGATGGTGTGCTTAATTCAACTACTTTCATGGTCTTTTAGTAATCTCCCAGATCAGACAGGTCCTCGGTTCCTTCCACAGAGAGTATCAGCTGGTCAAGTTCGTCCAAAGCTTGGTTATTTATCTCTTCCGGAGTGGTCTCATCCTCTTCCACCGGCGCGAATTCCTCGTCTGGGGTCTCGGTAGGGGCGCTTTCTTCCTGGGTGGTCACAAATGTAGTTTCTTCCATCATAGTTTGAGGCTGCGCGCGGGAAGAAATAAATAAGTAAGTCAGTAAGCCTATGGCTGCTACAACCAATAAGATAAGAATTACTGATAAAGCGCCATTTTCATGATTTTTATTCACTGTTTTCCTCCGTTAAACCTTTTTTGTTCATCTCCACCAACTGCTCCCTGGCCTGTTTTCTCAGATCCTTTATGTCTTCCCTGATCTCATCTCTGTAAAAAAACCTCAGCTCTTTCCTCTTTTCTTGCAGCTGTCTTAGTAACTCGTGAGATTTGCTTAAAGCATCTTTATAATCACCGTCAGATTCTCCACAAGCATAGCCCTGAGTATTTTTCAAGCTGTCGATAAAATTCATATATAGCTGAGCGTAGTCTTTTATCATGGTATCGAACTTTACCAGGTCGGTTCTTAATTCTGTGACGTCGTAACCCTTAGCTTCTAACTCATTCACAATTTTTTGTAATTTTTCCCTGGCTTTTTGATAATTGGCCACGTGGTCATCTTTGTGTTTTTCGAACATGGAGATCTTGTTTTGCACTCGCTCCCCAAGCACCTCACACAGATTGAGTATTCTTTGCTCTTTTTTCTCTTCCACTTCCACCTGTCTGGTCTCAACATTTTGTTTTTGCTGCCTGAGCTCCTGCTTGTATTTCTCTATTTCTTCCGGGGTTTTTTTATGAAAACTGCTTTTGAATTTTTCGAAAATACTGCTGTCACCATTCCCTTCGGCCAGTGCTTGACCGTTTATGGTAATTACAAGGAGAGAAAGAAATAAGAGGGAAACAAGGGACTTTTTCATATAGCTTTAGGATATATAAATACCCAAATAGTGTCAATTTGTACGTAATATTTCTATGACCCGAGAGTAGGTGGCAATATTATGAATGGTAGCCAGGCGGTAAGCCAAAGTATCCCCTATTTTAAAAAGGTGTCTCAGATAGGCTCGAGAAAAATTTTGGCAGGTATGACAAGAGCATGATGCGCTGATGGGTTTTTGGTCATGTTCGTAAATTTTTTTATCAATATAAATATAAGAAAATGCGCTAGGTTTTGTTAGGTCTTTTGCTTTTGCGGGCTTTCCCTCCAAAGAGTATAACCTTTTGTGCCGGGCATCCCTGGTGGGCAGGGTACAATCAAAAATGTCCCAGCCCATCATCGACAAATTGACAATGTCCTTAGGTCTTCCTATACCAAGAGCAAACTTGGGCTTATCCTGCGGGAGAAGATCACAAATATATTGTGAAAGTTCCAGGTCTAAATTACCTTTTTCATCTACCACATAACCTCCGTATCCATAACCGTCAAAACCTATCTCTTGCAATCCCAGTGCACATTCTTTTCTAAGCTCTTTAAAGTAACCGCCCTGGACCACGGCATATAAATGAGGTCTGTTTTTTTCACTAAGGCCGTATTTTTTGAGCATTCTATTAAACTCAACCTTGGACCTTTTAGCCCACCATAGTGTTCTTCTCACTGTTTCTTTAGCTTGAGTTTTTGTGGCTTGAGGAGATGTAAAATCGTCCAAACATATAACGATATCCGAATTTATGACAAATTGAGTTTTGATAGATATCTCGGGTGTAAAAATTTTCACCTCTTTTTTATTTTCTTCTAAAAAGGTCACTCCTTTATCCTCGATCTTGCCTTGCCGACCATTTCTACGGATGAGAGAGAAAACCTGCCAACCTCCGCTATCTGAAACTACCAGTTCGGAAAAATTCATGAATGATTTAATACCATTAAATTCTTTTAGCACTTTAATGCCCGGAGAATTCATTAGATGATAGGTGTTAACGACCACTCCTTCTATACCGGCTTTCACCAGATCTTGGACATCGATGCTTTTTGTCACACCTTTGGTAGCGTCGGGTAGATAAATAGGTAGTTTATAAGATCTGCCTTTAATAGTTACACTTTTCATGGGTAAGAACCGTCAATAAAGATCTGTTCCCGGATTAAAGACAGCCCACGCGAACCAGAAAGATCTTTGTACTTTGTATTGTTCCTTGGTAGCAACATTAGTAACAGTCATAGTACCGTCGATAGCATAATTTATCATCACTGATACCTGACCTATCTTATCCTGAAAATTCGGCTGCAGCTCGAGTTTGGTCAGAGGATAGGCCTTGGCTTGATCATTGACCACAACCCCGTAAACAATGTCCTTAGGATGAAGTCTCTTGTCCGTAACTTCAGCCCCAAATCTCACTTCGCTGTTTTCTTCATAACTTCCGTAAGGATAACGATCATAATCTCGGATAAAATTTTTAGGCTTAGACAGAACTTGAGTATGAGGGTGCTGCTTTTTCCAATAAGCCCAGTCGGTCGTGGACACGCCTACCCACTGTAATTCTTCATTTCTGCGAGCAGCCGGCCCAATAATAGCCTCCAATGTCAATTGCTGCCACAAATTACCTTCTTTACGGTCGTACATAATAAGATCGCTATTATATAAGTAGCCGGAAACTCCAAAAGTGGTGGTCTCTCCGTTAACTTTTCTGATAAAAGCTACGGCTGTGCCGCAGAAGGGACAAAAAGTTATCCCTACCGGATCCCCGCCCACCGTATCATTCACTATTTCGTGCCAATTCAGTATCCTTTGCGGATAAGCTTTCTCCACTCCGTTATAAACCAGGCCAAAGACCCTGTCGTCATCATTTAGCCAAGTGTCGGCTTCGGCTAAGGTTTCGAATTCCGGTTCGTCTATGGAGGGTATGCAATCTTTGACCGGACAACCTCTTAATAATTTGACCGGATCTATCTTGGCTCCTTCATAATCTGTAGTGATCTCAACTACTGACGGTGTACCTTCTATGAATTTGAGAATGTCTTCAGATCTTTCTTCGGAAATGGGAAATTTATAGATCAAGAAAGCCACTCCAGCAATTACTATTAAAGCAGTAAAGGTTATAGGTAGTAATTTTTTCATATAATTCCTAGATACTTTGGCTCAACAGCACCAAACCTCCGTATATACCTGAATCGTCACCTAAGGCGGATCTTACAATAGGGGGGATGGTGAAAAGCTCATGGCGGGAAAGCTGTTCCAGAAGAGGATCTTTGAAGTATGTTTCGAATTTATTGGCCATACTTCCTCCCAGTACGACAATATCAGGTCCCCACATGGCCAATGTGTTTATGATACCTAAGGCCAATTTTTTAGCGTATTTATCCCAGATATCCTGATCTTCGCATTCGGAGGGACTCACACCGTGTATCTGCTTGAAGGCTGTCCCGGAAATGTACGATTCCAAGCACCCGTGTTGCTCACAAGGCTTAAAGAAACGGCCCTCCTCTTGAATGATCATATGCCCGGGTTCGGAATAATTTTGGTGAGGATCTATCTTCTTGCCTGATATTCTCACCCCGCCTACACCGGTTCCCAACGTTAGATATGCCACCACGTCATAGTTCTGCCCTGCACCCATTACTGCCTCACCTAAACCAGCCAATGTTGCATCATTTTCCACTAACAAAATACCCGGATCAATTTCGTTCCTGAATAATTCCTCATATGAAAGTCCTGTTAAAGAAGGTATGTTGGGAATTTTGTTGAATTTCATGTTCTTTTTATTTACCATCCCGGGAATTCCTATGCACGTTCTTTCTATCTTCTCTCCCCCGCTGAGCTTTCTAATAGCATCCAAAATAACTTTTCTCTCTATGGCCACGTTTTGCTCAGTATGAACTTTCTCCACGCCCAAAATACTTTTAAGATCTTTTGAAGAAGCGACTCTGGTGTTTGTTCCTCCCAGGTCAATGGAAATATACATGATTTTATTATACACACGGGTTAATTTAAGATATACTATATTGGTATGAAAGCTAAGTTTATTGCCCTAGTACTAAGCTTATTTGTGGTTTCTTCATTTTTAGTGGCTTTTGCCCAGTCGGCAGAAATTACAAAAGAAGTAAACACTCCAGATTGTAAATTAGCGCAGGAAAAAATTTCCGACAAGATCACTTCTTACAGTGCCGCCAAACCAAACCACATCCTTACCTATCAGATCCTATATTTGAAAAGCGCTGCCCTGGCGGAAAAAGCCGACGTTCTAGGATACGATACTTTAAAGCTTAACGATGATCTTGATAAATTGGATGCCCTCATAGACACTTTCGATAAAAATTATGCCGCCTTTATTAAAGCCCTGACTACCGCCGCAGATAGTGCTTGCGGTAAGGAAGATGTTTACGCTAAAAATTTTGTCTTAGCAAAGAATGCTTTAGGTAAAGTTAGAGAAAGTGCGAGAAATATCTCAGAATTCTATGCTAATACGATGAGAGAAGATATTCTATCGTTGGAGAAAATAAGCGGATGAATGAACAAAATAATGAAGTAAATATGAATATTCCATCAGCTGAGCCTGAACAACCTCAAGATGTGCAAGTACAAGCGGTACAGCCCTTGACAGAAGAGCCTCAAACCATCCCAATGCCAAAAGCTCCGGCTGTCATTCCCGTCACTAATATACACACCCACGAACAGACCAAAATGTCATTTTTACTGGCGTTGACCATTATCCTCGGTATAGTGGCAGTTGTAAGTTTGGTTTTTGCTCTAAAAATGGGTGGAAACCCACTGAACATAAACTTCGATCAGACAAAAGAGGAGACCTCCATACCAAAAGATACGGGACAAATGCCTGAGGAGGACAATACACCTATGCAAACCGACCCCACAAAACTAAACCCTAGTCTGGAAGTGTCGGAAATGGATAAATTGAATTTGGATGCCATCGAAAACAGTTACCTTGACAGCAGCTTGGAAGAATAAACTATAATTTTGTCTTATCCCCACCGAAAGATCTATCCCTGTTGGCATAAGCTATGATAGCTTTTTTGAATTCTTCCTCCGTCATTTCCGGCATGAGCAGTGTTGTTGAATAGTACTCCGAATAAACACTTTGCCAAGGCATAAAACCGCTTAGTCTATGCTCTCCGGCAGTTCTGATAATAAGGTCAGGGTAAGGATAGGGCTGATCTTTTGTGTCCAGGTAATCTTTGAACAAATGATATGGGTATTTTTCCTGATAAGTACCGGTAACTTTTTCCAGGTCATCGAAGGTAATTTTTCCGGTCTGAATATCCGCAAAAGCCTTCCTCATACCCCTGAATAGTTCATCGTGCCCACCATAAGCAAAAGCGATATTAGCCACGTGATTTTTGTTGTTCTTGGTCTTTTCCTCCCAGAAAACGATCTTTTTGACCAGGTCTTTAGGTAATTTCTCTTTATTGCCTATATGTATAAGCCTGACCCCATCCCTGTCAGATTCTTCGGCCGTAGTTTCCAAAACGTAATGCAAAAGTTTGAACAAATTTGCTACTTCCCTAGGATCTCTTCTCACCAAATTTTCCGTAGAACTGCCCCACACTGTAGCTGTATGAATGCCCCATTGCCTGATCATGCGGGAAAACTTTATGAGCACTTCCACACCGGTGTTATGCCCCTCCATAGCCGTGAGACCATTTAACTTGGCCCACGTCCTATTACCATTAGGTATAATGGCCATGTGCTTAGGGAGGTCTTCTTTGGGAATGGAGTTAAATTGTTCGTCTATTGTCATCTCTTTGTAATTATCTAATACAATTACAGTTTTGGCACGTCATTAACACACGCGCTTTGATTTTTGCCTGATTTTTCTTCTGATCTTGTTGGCCTGAGCGTGTTTTTTCTTTTTGGCCATTTTTCCTTTGACCAATTTTATTTGATCGTGTGCTTTATTCCTTGCCATAATGCTAATTCTCTCATAAATTCATTACATTTTCTAATTTTCTCAGTTTTTGATAAGTTTGACCGAAAATATGACTTTTCTTGTATTACCTTCGTCATCGACTATTTCCATTTTGCCTGATTCCTTGTAGTAATCGGCAATTTCCTGGGCCAAGATCTCTTTGTTCTCCTTCATGTCTTCTCTTAGTTCCTTCAAGTGCTTCTCGTATTCGGTAAATGTGGGGTTGTTCATGATCCTTAGTTTAGTGGTCCTGCTTTGCTCTCTGACCTTTTTCTTCTCTTCCTGCAGCTCCATGTAGGATTGGTCCTCTTCCAAAGATTCGGTATAAACCTCACGCACCTTTTTTATCTCGTTCTGGATGTCGCTTAGTATTCTTAATCTGTCTTGTATCTTTTCTGTGTTCATAAAGCAATTGTCATTTTACCATAGTAGATTTGAACTTGGAGTGGAAATCATACACTTTTTTAAAATCTTGGCCAAATATGTTTTCCAAGGTTTGGCAATCTTTTTGACCATATTTTCCGTTTTTGGTACGAATAATATTGTGAGTAAAGCCAATTGTTCCCATATTTTTTGTTATGTCTTGTACTAATGAGCGAATGTATATTCCTTTAGAAACAGATGTTTTTACATGCGCTATCGTAATTTTTGGTATTTTTTCTCTCATTTCCTTTTCCCACTGCCTTATTATCTCCTCCTGTCTGAAATCTCCCGTCACGAGAGAGATGTTCTCCACTAAGTCTTGTACGATTTCCGAAAAATCCCGCTTTTCTAATCTTTTCAGCTCCAATTTGTATATCTCTCCCTTTTTTTCAGGTAACTCCATTGCAATTCCCGCACGATAATATTCGTGAAGATGCTTGCCTGCCACCTTCCTGGTAGATAACGGCGGCACTGTCTGCATGTAACGTCCGACGAGGGAAATCAGCACATCGTTTATTTCTTGCTGAGAGGGTATATTAGAAAAATTCCTGCTTTCTATCATACCTAAACCATCATAAGAATCAGTAGAAAAACCAAAAATGATATCAAAATCGTAACTTTTAGACCACCGTGCATATTCAAACTTACTTAGCCGCTCTTCACCCAACAAAACTATGATCACACCCTCTGCCATAGGATCCAAGGTTCCTGTATGGGAGGTTTTCGTACCATATCCTTCACTTATTCTCTGGGCTATCAGGTGTGTAGAAAAACCTACAGGCTGCCATATAGGTAGTATTTTCATGGCATTTATCTTATCATTATGAGCGTGAAAATCGTCATGGGTAACAAAAATATGGATCTAAGTGAAAATGAGCTGAAAGGTTTAATAAAATGCTATGACAAAACTATGGCCGATCTGGGTACAGGAGATGGAAGGTTTGTTTATAAAAGTGCTTTGAGAGATCCGAATAATTTTTACGTTGGTATAGACCCCAGTGAAAAACAATTACAAATCTATTCTAAGAAAGCGTTAAAGAAAAAGCTGCCTAATGTAATTTTTTGTCTGAGTTCCTTAGAAATGCTTCCCAATGAGCTATCCGGTAAAGTTGACGAACTGACGATCATTCTTCCCTGGGGCACTTTGCTACAAAATATTGTTTTACCGTCAGAGGAAATATCTAAAACATTAGGAGGTCTACTAAAGACCGGAGGAGAAATAGAAATAGTACTTGGTTATCATCAAGATCTCGAGCCTGCAGAAGTGGGCCGTCTTGAGCTACCGGACCTATCAACAAGCTATGTAGAACATAACATTGTTCCCGCATTTAAAAAGAGTGGTTTTGAGCTGGTATCTCTTGAAAAGTTGGAAAAACGTTCACTAAAAAAACTGGAAACAACCTGGAGTAAAAAGCTATCATTTGGTAAGATGAGAGAAATATTCAAACTCACATTGACAAAACAATAATTGAGGAGAAAAGCATGAAATCATTAATTGGCAGGGTGAGCGGCGATGATCTGACCTATTTGGGATTAGCACAGCTGTGCCTTTTCGACGAGATCTCCCTGACCTTAGGTAACCTCAGCATTACAGATATTTACATTTTTGTGCAAGAGGAAGATGTTGAAGGGACTATTGAAGAAGCTGATGATCTGTACGATCTCTTTTCTGAAGAGGATGAGGAAGAAGAGGTGGAGATCGAAGATGCAAACGGAAATGAAATAGCTAAGTTCACATGGGAATTTCACTTCCATCTTGATGACTATAACTTGAGAGCGTTGGTTGATAAAAGACTTAAAAAGCTTCGATTAGACTCTGTCATAACAAACTTTAAGCTAGAACAGTTTGTTCCGGATGAAGAGGCAGCATTAAATTAGGAGGTTGGTCATGAAGAATACTATTGCTGAAGTTGTTTGCAAGGATGAAATGCAAGCCGAGAAAGCCAGAAAGAATATACGCAAGCAGTTCGCGTATGAGAAGGAGGTTCCTGAGGTTGAGGATGAGAACAGGATCATTAGATCGCGCTACTTTTTCAAAATAAGGTTGCCGGGGAGGGGGCCTGAAAGAAGGGTCATAATGAGCCGAGTGCTCAACATTGTGCAGCGTCTGGAAGTGATCGAGAGATGGAAATATACAACTGTGTAAGACCCTTAGGGGGCAGATAAATATCTATGCTATCTGCTCCCTTTTTCTATTTCTAAGTATCAACAAGGTGTGTTTTTGTGTAAAATACTAGTGCCGTCGGGGTGTGGCGCAGTAGGCTAGCGCGCACGCATGGGGTGCGTGAGGTCGCGGGTTCGAGTCCCGCCACCCCGACCAACTTAAAATTATACCGTATCTTTGAACAACAGCCTCTTTAAATCCTTAGTGTATTCGCTGATCTGCATCCACAAAAAGGACCATCCCCAGACAAATATCACTAAAGGCAGTGATAGCTGAGCCGGCATGAGAAAACCTGTTATAGCCAGTATGGTAGCAACAGCTTGTGTAAGTGTGGTGGCTATTATGACCTCTCTGCTAGGCAAGAAATCGAACCATTTTCCTTTGGTATGAGCTACATAAATAAGCATATGTCCTGATACGGTCAGTTTTAAAAAATATATTGTCTGGATAGTGCTCCAATCTAAATGCCAAACATAAACAGTTATTAAGAGGACGAGAAGACTGTTCACAATACCAGCCAGGCCAAACAATACACTGGAACTTATCTGATTCTTAAAATTGAGTCTGGCAGGGCGGTTAGCGATCTTTACCCTGTCAAAAGCCAAGGAGATGATAGGCAGATCGTTAAGCAAAGCAATCAAAATGATCTGCAAAGTATTCAATGGATAAGCCTTAAAGATAATACCTAAGATTGCCAACGTCACCACCAAACGAAAGCTTTCAGATATACGATATAAAGAATAGGTGTAGATCCGGGCAAAGATCTTTCGACTCTCTATGATGGCATCCCTGATAACGTGGATGCCATCAGACAGTAAAACTATGTCAGCGGCTGATTTAAGTACATTTACGGCATTACTGACAGCTATCCCCACATCTGCAGATTTGAGAGCAGGAAGGTCGTTGATGCCATCACCGGTTACGGCCACGGTAAACAGTTCCTTGGCCTTTTGCACTAATTCCAGCTTGTCCTCCGGCAGCACTTCAGCGAAAGCTCCGGTTTCCAGAAAAAATTCCTCATCTATGTCTTCCGGGCTTAATTTATCTAATTGTGTTTTTGTTACTACCTTTTTATCCCCCAGCGCGACCTCGATAGCTATTTCCGAGGCAATAGCATCGTTATCTCCTGTAACCATGGAGACATCAATACCGTTATCTATCAAAAACTGCACCACGGATTTTGCCTCAGGCCTCACCGCGTCGGATAAGGCAAAAAGACCAATGATCTTCATCCGTTTTTCCTCTTTTGTGTTTTGGGCGAAGGCCACAGCTAGTGTTCTATAACCGGACAGGGCGAGCTTATCCACATCCTGATCGAATTTTTCTTTGTCTGATCTATCCAGATCACAGATCTGTTCCATGATCTGCGGAGCTCCCAATGAGATCACGGTTTCTTTTCCCTCCAGTTTAAAGTAAATAGTGCTTCGTTTTCTGTTCGAATCAGCCGGAATGAACTCCAGATCTTCCGGGGGCTGGGTTTCCTTCTTCGTATCGGCTGCCCTTCTTAAGATAGCGGCGTCTATGGGATCGTTCTCCGATTGTGAAGCAACCAAGGATGTTAATCTCAATAAGTCTGCCTCTTTTATATCTCCATATGTATAGATCTCATTTATCTCTATTTTATTTTTAGTTAGGGTGCCCGTTTTATCCGTAAGCAAATAATTAACGTTAGAAAGATCTTCCAGTGAAGATATCCGGCGTACGATGACACTTTTTTTGGCTAAGTTCAAAACTCCCAGTTCTGTGATCAAAGTCATGACTGTAGGAAGGCTGATAGGAATACCGGCAATAATGACACTAAGATCCAAGGTCAGGATCTCCAATAAAGGATATTTTTGAAAAATAAAAACAACTGTCAAGATCAGAACTGAGACTAGGCTAAGTGCTGCCAGGAATTTTGATATCTTGATGATATCTCTTTCCAACAAGCTTTCTTTTCTTGTACGTTCTATCTTAAAAACAGTTCGACCAAAACTGGTCTCCTTTCCCGTAGCAGTAACTCTTACCACCGCCAAGCCCGTAACTAAGAACGAACCTGAGTAAACCTTATCACCTTCTTTTTTGTCTTTGGGAAGAGATTCTCCCGTCAAAGATGCTTCGTTGGCTGAAACGTTGTGCGCTTCCAGCAACTCACCATCGGCAGGAATAACGTCACCCAGTTTGATCCTGATGATGTCGTCAACCACTAAATTTGTAGAAACAACCAGTATCCACTTACCGTCTCTTAGAGCATATATTTCTTGTGCCAGATGCTCATTAAGTTTCTTAATGGCGCTATCAGCTTTTCTTTCCTGCCACAAAGTTATAGATACGTTAAGGAGTAGAAACACCAGAATAAAGTTGCCATCAAAGGTCTTCCCGATCAAAAAAGACAAAAAGGCCGCCACCATGAGCATTATGGAGATGGGAGAAAGGATATTCTTAAGAAGTTTCTTCAGAAAAGTGTTCTTATCCTCCGGCAGGGCATTAGCCCCCAACCGGCTCAGTTTATGTTTGACTTCCTGTGTGGTAAGTCCAGTATATTTCTCAGGCATGCTAATTAATTATAATCCATGCCCATGCTAGAATTTAAGCACATGCAGATACTTGAGAACAAAACGGCATTCAAGATCGTGATCATATCCATTTTTCTTGTCGCCACTCTGCTTAGGGCGATCGCCTTCGATCAAATTGGTGGGGATCATGAAACCTTTAAACAAACCGTAGCTGAGTTCATGGCCGGTATAAACCCCTACGAGTACACTGTGCTTTCTTATCAAAGAGAAGATCTAAAACACGGCTACGCCTATATGCCCACTTTGTTATACTTACAAACTTTTCTGGTCCGCATCAACGGTGTTCTCAAGCTTGATCTGCCCACTATCTATTTGTGGAAATGTCCAGTTCTACTGGCGGACATTGGCGTTGGATTTCTGATTTATAAAATATTAAAGGAAAAAAACTATCCTAAACTCATAACGATCATCGGACTATTTTTTTGGTTCTTTAATCCTTACTTTCTCATGAGATATGAATATACCAACTACGAATCTCTGCCCGTCTTTTTTCTTCTGCTCAGTCTAATGACAATAGGTAAAAAGGATCTTTTGTCGGGTATGTTGTTTGCTTTGGCCGTAACTTTTAAAACTTTTCCTCTAATTTTACTTTCAGCGCTTTTACTAAGATCAAAAAACATCAAATTATTTTTGTTAGGCGGGTTCTTTGTGGTTATAGCCATATCATTTCCTTTTTTTAGATCAGCCCATGACCTTGATCTCATGATCAGAGGTTCATTTTTAGTACATGGAGAACGTGGAATTCAAGGCAGACCTCTTTTCAGCTTTTTAACGTATTATTTACAAAGATTCGGTGTTAATTTCTTCCAACCGGAGTTTAGCAAGATCTACACAGCAACGGCACTTATAGGCTCGCAGATATTACCTTTATACCTTTATTTTAAGAAGAAAATAAATAACATCTGGGTATTGTCCCTGGCTTCCTTCGCTGTTTATTACTTATTCGTACCCGTCCTAAATAGAACTCATCTTATTTGGGGTACGCCTTTTGTTTATTTAGGTTTATTGGAAATTTACGAAGGAAGACTTAACAAATACTATCTTGTCATATCCATATACTACCTTCTTTTATGCATATATTACTTTTTTTGGGATAAAGGTTTAAAGAATCCCTTAACCTTCGGCGGCCAGATCTGGATCGAACCGGTTTTCGAAGACAAAAGTAAATTCCCGCTTATTAATGATCTTTACGTTAAGGCCGTGCAATGGAAAAAGAGTGTTTTTAATTAGAAACAGCCGTTAGATTTGCTGAATAGCGGATCTCCACTTTACCGCCAACCAAGAAAAAAGCGCCGGAACAAGGAAGTTAAAGACCACACTTGAAGCCACCACCACAGAATAAATATCAAGACCTATGATTTTGTTGTCGTAGAGGAACTTCATAACAATGATGCTGGTACTAAAGCGCACAGACAACCCCATACCTAAGAGCACCGAGCCCTTGGTTCCCAATTCTCTGTGCCCCATGATAAAACTTCCTAAGAGTTTAAGGCCGTTTGACACAGCTACCACAAGAAACACCAATAGCGGGGCTCGCAACAAATAACCTACACTAAGATCGGTGCCGATCCAGACAAAGAAAAGCGGTGCGAAGAGCCCGTACGTCATAGATTTTAATTCGTTGTCCACAAAGTTCAGGCGGTCATCTCTTATAAACAACCTCACCGATATGCCGGCTAGAATGGCTCCCAGAGGGGCTGCGTCCGCATATGTTCCCACACCCACAAAGAGGAAAAATACAAACAAAATAAGTAGAAAGAGGGTTTCGATGCTGGCAAACTTAAAACGGTCCCGTTCTTGCCCCACAAGCCTAAAACCCAAAGTTAGTAAAATAAGTATGGCCAGCGAGCCAAAAATTAGGGGAATGTTGCTTTCCAGCTTCACGCCTACAAAGGTACTGACAAAAAGCAGGACCAGGATCTCAATTATATCGTCTGCCGTCCCTATGCCTATAATGGCCTGACCAAGTTTGGTGTTAACCAGGTTAAATTCGTGGAGTATGGGGATGAGGACAGCCTCACCGACGGTGGCAAAACTAAAAGCTACGGCTAAAGATGTTATCCATCCGTAGTTAAATAGATAGTGAACTAATGCTGACCCTACCAGACCTTCCAAAGAAATGATGAAAAATGCTGAGCCAAAGATAAATTTACTTTTACGCTTTAACTGTTTTACATTGAGCTCAAAGCCAACTAGAAATAACAGCAGATACATACCCAGCTGAGCAAATAGTTTAAAGGTTTCTGAGGAGGTAATGCCCAAAAAGGGATTTTTAACAGCTAAGCCTGCTCCAATGAGCAAAGCGGCAAAGATCCAAGGCACTCTAATTCTTTCCAATAATTTGCCTATAAAAAAAGAGCCGATAAATACTGCCGCTATAAATAAAAATATGTTCATAACGTCTCCTTACATCTTATATCTACCTTGAATGGGTTTGCAAACACGCCAAACGACCGCTCTCAGCTAAAACTCAGAAAACAACATATAATAGTACCCACATGAGGATCCTTATTATTGAAGATGAGCACAAAATAGCCCGTTCCATAGGCAAGGGTCTTGAACAGGAGGGCTTTGCCGTTGACCTGTCCTACACGGGCACCGACGGCTATGATCTGGCTTCCACGGAAGACTATGACCTGGTTGTGCTTGATCTCATGCTGCCGGGGCTTGACGGCCAGGAGGTCTGCACCAAACTTAGAGAAAAAAATATACAGATCCCGATACTTATGCTCACAGCTAAAAGTGAGCTGGAAGATAAGGTGGCCGGTCTGTACAACGGCGCTGATGACTATTTAACAAAACCTTTTGCCTTTACCGAACTGCTGGCCAGGATCAGAGCCTTACTAAGAAGGCCGAACAATATGCTGCCTAGTAAATTAAGCTGCGGAGATCTGCAGATAGATACGCAAACCTTCACTGTGCAAAGGGACGGAAAAGATATTGCCCTCTCCAGACGAGAATTTTCTTTACTGGAATACTTGATGAGAAATAAAAATAATATTTTGACCAAAGAGAAGATCATCGAACATGTCTGGAATTATGATGCAGACGTTCTTCCTAACACAGTTGAAGTTTATGTAGGCTATCTGAGAAACAAAATAGATAGAAAATTTAAAAAACACCCGGCTCTAATAAAGACCGTGCGGGGTTTTGGTTATAAAATTGAGGAGCCGAATGTTTAGATCCGCCAGAATAAAACTTACCCTAGCCTATTTGATAATCATGACCGCAGTCACAAGCATCTTCAGCGGCATAGTCTATGTCAATGTTGACCGTTTCACACAAAGAGCCCTGCTTCTACATGAAAGGCGGGTGGAAACGCGTTTACGTGACTTCTCTGACATACCCATTATGCCGGAAAGATTCCAAACCCCATTCACCGAAGAGGCCATTGAGCAAGTGAGACAAAATACCATAGTACTTCTTGTCACGGTAAATGTTATCATTTTGGCGCTTTCCGGTAGCTTTGGGTACTGGTTTGCCGGTGTAACCCTCAAACCTATCGAAGAAATGACAAAAAAACAAAAGAAGTTTGTGGCTGATGCCGCTCATGAACTTAAAACTCCACTCACAGCCATTAAAACACAGCTGGAAGTCAATCTTAGAGATAAAAAGCTAAACGTTTCCGGGGTAAGAAAACTTTTAAGATCTACCATTGAAGACGTGGATTCACTCACCATGTTGACTAATACACTGTTGGCTCAAAGTAAATTTCAGGACTATGAACCGGAAAAAGAATTTGAAGTTTTTGATCTTAAAACATTGGTCAAAAAAACCACAGCTAGGTTCAAAGAGGAACTGAAGACTAAGAATATAACATTGTCCACAAACATACCCTCGCTAAACATCAAGGCCAGCAAAAGCGGTCTCAACGAACTGATAACCATACTCCTGGATAACGCTATAAAATTCAATGTTGAGGGGGGAAAGATAGATATCTCAGCTGAAAAAACCTCCGACCACGTTGAGCTGCGCATAGCCGATACGGGTGTGGGCATAGAAGAAAAAGATCTGCCCCGTCTGTTCGAAAGATTTTATAAAGCCGACCTCTCCAGAACAAAAGTTGACCACGACGGTTTTGGCCTAGGTTTGTCCATCGCCAAGGATATAACCGAAGCGCACAAAGGGACCATAAGTGTGAAAAGCGAAAAAGACAAAGGCACAACTTTTATAGTAAAACTTCCTCTAAGTATTTAAGCATTATCTCAGAATTTTTCTCTACACTAACGACAATAATAAGTTTATTAAGTTCTTTTAGGAGGTGACCGTTTTTATGAAGAACAAAATTCTACCGGCCCTGCTCTCGCTGATGCTAATGATAGGTCTTGGTTTGTTTTCCGTGCAAAAAGCCTATGCCCAGGAAAACAATAGCTGGGTGCCTTTAATTTTTCAAAAGTTCATCGATAGGTTCAGCCTTAACAAAGACGAAGTGGACCAGTTCGTACAAGAACAGCACGAGGTAAGACAGCAGGAAATGAAAACCGGACAGGAAGACAGGCTTAGTCAGCTAGTGACAGAGGGAAAAATTACCGAAGAACAAAAGATCCTACTCATCAACAAAATGGAAGAAAGAAAACAATCCAGGGAACAAGACAGGCAGAATTTTATCCAATGGGCGCAAGATAATGGAATAGATCCGGCAGTACTCCGTTTTGGCCGACACGGGTTCAAGGCAGGCGGCCCGAGTCGAGGAGATCTGTAATGGGTCAAAAATTTATTTCACAAAAGACCCCCTTACCACAGGGGGTCTTTTCATAATCTCAGCTTATTCTCAGCATTCTCCTTTACGATTCGTGCTATGCATCGTCTTATAGGTTTTTTCAAAAAGCGCAAGATCATCCTTATAGCCGTATTATTAATAGTCGTAGCGGCATTTGCCGGCAAAAAGATATTTAGCACGTCCGATACGACTCAAACTACGCAGCAAAAATCGGAAGCTGAAGTAACACGTGGCACGGTAACTTCAGGTATTTCCGCCTCAGGCAAAGTAGAAACTGCTAATTTTTTACCCATCACCACCAGCGTGAACGGCATAGTCAAGCAGGTTTTTGTCAAAGAGGGGGATACGGTCACCAAGGGACAAAAGATCATGGAAATAACCTTGAATGCTGACGGTGAGGAAAGCCTGGCTCAAGCATATGGCTCATACCTCTCAGCTAAAAATAGTTTGGCTAGCGCTAAGACCGGTCTTTTATCGGATGAATCGGCCATGATAAACGCTCAAGAAGCTTTTGATAACGAGAAAGAATCCAATAGCTACCAATCTCATGACGAGCGTGTCTCCTATAAACTAGCCGAAAATGCTTACCAGGTGGCTAAAAATAACTACGATCAGCAGCAAAGCTCCATCACCCAAGCCCAAGTTTCGTTAAACAAGGCCTGGTTGGCTTACCAAGCCCAATCACCCATTATCACAGCTCCGGACAGCGGTACCGTAGCTAACATACTGGTAGTTGAGGGTATGGATATCACTAATTCACTCTCAGAAAGAACATCCACCTCCGTGGCTTCCATAAAAAAACCGGGAACACCTATTGTTTCCCTAAACATCACCGAACTAGATATCAACAATGTCAAGGTAGGACAAAAAGTATTGATAAATTTAAATAGTGTCGAACGAAAAACCTTCACCGGCACTGTAGCCGGTATTGATAAAATAGGGGCCATCTCCGGCGGGGTCACCAATTACACCGTCATTGTAAGATTCGATGACAGCTCAGATCTGGTCCTGCCCAACATGGGTGCCGATGGGCAAATAGTTGTAGAGGAAAAAGAGAATGTGCTCATGGTGCCAACCTCAGCCGTCACCTCGGAAAGGCAGAACACTTACGTGACCGTGCTCGAGAACGGCACTGAGAAAAGGGTTGAGGTGAAAATAGGTATATCTGACGGCAGAAATACTGAAATAATATCCGGCCTCAACGAAGGCGACAAAGTAGTTGTAAGCTCTCTGCCTACCACCGGTTTCACGGAAGCTCAACAGCAAAATCAAAGAGGAGAGTTTAGGGGACCGGGAATGTTTATCAGATAAAGGTGAGGCATGCTTTCCATAAAAAATGTCACAAAAATATATAAGACAGGAGAGATAGAAACCAAAGCCCTAAACGGTGTAACTTTTAGTGTAGATAAGGGGGAGATGGTGTCCATTGTGGGCCCATCCGGCTCCGGCAAATCCACGCTCATGCACATACTTGGGGCTTTAGATGTGCCCACCTCGGGCACCTATGCCATCAACGGCACCAACATCGAACATATGAAGGATGACCAGCTGGCGGAGATCAGGAACAGGGAAATAGGTTTTGTTTTCCAGTCCTACAATCTTTTGCCCAGAACATCCGCCTTAAAAAATGTGATCTTACCCATGGCCTATGCCGGAGTAGAAAAAAATAAAAGAAGAGAGACGGCTGTGTCTATCCTGGAATCTTTGGATATGGGAGATAAACTGGAAAACTACCCCAATCAACTTTCCGGTGGACAAAAACAAAGAGTGGCTATCGCCCGGGCGCTGGCCATGAACCCTTCCATCATTTTAGCCGACGAGCCTACCGGAAACCTACCCACCAAGCAAAGCAGCGAGATCATGGATGTTTTCGAAGACTTGAACAAAAAAGGACACACCATAATTGTTATTACGCATGAGGATGAGATAGCTGAAAGAACCAAAAGGATCATCACTTTAGTAGACGGAAAAATTATCAAGGAGGAAAAAAGGAAATGACCATTGTTGAGCTCATGGCAGAGAGCATAGATGTGCTCAAAACCAACAAAATGAGAACTGCTTTGTCCGTGCTGGGCATAATCATAGGCATCGGTTCCGTCATTGCCCTCATGACGTTGGGAAAAGCGGCCCAGCAAAGCACGGTGGAGAGGATCTCAGCGCTTGGTTCGAACATGCTGACCATTACCCCGGGTTCTGAATCTGAAGGTTTCTTAAGGGGAGGAGGAGGTTCTGCCTCAACTCTTACATACGCCGATGCTCAGGCTATTGCTAACGAGGATAGGATCACCACTATTGACGAGGTAGCGGCGGAATATTCATCCAACGCTCAAGTGGCTTATGAGAGGAATAATTCAAGTGTGTCCGTCAATGGCGTTACGCCCGATTTTTTCAGCATCAGAAACATTGACATTGAAAGCGGCTCGGTTATTACCCAAAGTGATGTAGAGCTTCTTAATAAAGTAGCGGTTCTTGGCCCCGCCGTTGTCACTGATCTTTTTGGCCCCGGAGTAAATCCTTTAGGACAAACTATCAAGATCAACGGTACTTCCTTTACGGTGGTCGGCGTGACCGCAGAAAAAGGTTCGACGGGAAGATTTAACACGGATGAAACTGTTTATGTTCCGCTGACTACCGCACAAAGGGGGTTATTTGGTGTCAATCATGTGAGTGCTATTTATGTGAACACCAAAAATGCCGACGACGCGGACGCGGCTGAAAATCAGCTTGGATACTACTTGCTGGAGCTGCATAGGATCAAGAACCCGGCCGACGCTGATTTTTCCATCTTTTCTTCCAGTGAGCTTCTGGCTACGGTCAGTGAGGTCACCGGAACATTTACGACTTTGCTGACAGGCATTGCCGCTATTTCCCTGGTAGTAGGCGGCATCGGTATCATGAACATTATGCTGGTTACCGTGACGGAAAGGACCAAAGAGATCGGTATCAGAAAAGCCTTGGGCGCCAAAAGAAGAAGCATCACTTCCCAATTTCTCATCGAAGCCATTATCCTCACCGTGGTGGGCGGTATTATCGGCGTAGCCGTAGGCGTTCTAATATCCATGTTCCTTACCAAACGTATGGGTTTGCCACAGATCATCGCTTACGAATCCATCGGTCTGGCCGTGGCTGTCTCCTGTGTCATAGGCATCATTTTTGGCTGGTACCCGGCCCAGAGAGCCTCCAAACTGCAGCCCATCGAAGCTCTCAGATACGAATAGCCACTCAAGCAGCCTGCATTTCATACTATAATTACCTTGATGCCAGATATTGTTAAGAAATATAAGGTAGAATTACTTTTTTTACTGATATTTCTCGTCCTTGTGCCTGTAGCGCATACTATTAGATATTGGCAAAATGATGAGTGGGCTTACTACTACAATGTTGATAATTTTTTACACGGTAATTTTAAAACCCATCCCCTGACCACACCCACTTTTTATTCGACCGGTCTGCTAGCAGCGGTTTTTTCTTTGTTTTTCGGCATCAACAACTTGCCCATACTAACTTTGGCTGTTTCCGTGCTCTGCCTCTACCTGCTACAAAAGATCCTGGTGCGAGATTGCGGCCTCTCCCCCCTCAACGCAGCCCTTACTTCTCTTTTACTTGGTACTTGTCCTCTTTTTGTTTTCACCACCTGGGGATTTATGACCGACAACTATTTTTTGCTCTGGTTTTTAGCCGCCATATACTTTTTTAATGCGGCCATAAAATATTCTTCGTTAAAAAATATCGGGCTAGGAATATTTTTCACTATCCTAAGCTACTTCACCAGACAACTGGGATTTATTCTGCCCTTGGGGTATGCCTTTTGGTTCTTGCTGAATAAAAAGTTCAAGACTGGAGCCGTTCTGCTGGCTACGTTCTTGCTCATAGGTCTTTACCATCTTGTTTTCTTCCCCAAACCCGCCGTTATGCTGGAATCAAGACTAAATTTTAGCAATATTTTCTACTTCCGCTATGTTTTTTCCTTATTTTGGTCGATTGGCATAACGCTAGTGCAATTTCTCCTGCCCGCCTTCATCTTTTATGTTGGACAAAGAATTTCTCTCATGAAGAAACAAGATATTTTTGTGACCGTTTTTTTAACATGCCTAATATTGATCGCAGGTGAAATATTATTTAAAAATATCGGCTGGATCAACGAGCACATCTTCTTTTTCAAATACACCGTGGCCCAAAAAGGCTTTTTTGTCGAAAATCTCCACGGCATGAAAACAAGCTTTGCCGGAGCCGGACTCATCTATGCTCTGTGGGAATGGGTATCTAAGTTAGCTTTAAGCGGCACTTTGGCCGTGTTCCTGTTCGAAAAAAATAAACTGCGCCTGGCCAACCAATATTTTTGGCTCACCGGCATTTATTTTGGCATTTTGGTCATCTCCCCTAAAGTCTACGACCGCTATTTGCTTCCTCTGCTGCCATTAGCACTACTTTGGATCTTTACCTTAAAACCCAAAATTACCATAAACTTTCCCGCAGCCGTGTTTTGGATATTTATTACTGCCTTTTACTCATACAATTTTTCCGCCGATTACATCAAAACCAACAATTATGTTTATCAAAAGGCAGAAAGCTTGCTAAGTTCGCAAAACATAGAACCGCGGCAAATAGTGGCCTCGGATCTCTGGAGATATAAATATCCGGAAACTGATGAACCTGAGATCTATAAATTTACCTATGATGACCCCTCTCAGCAAAACTACGGCACAGATTACAGCTTGGAAGACTCGTATAAAGTCATGTATCCCTTAAATTTCTGGAAAGACAAGAACACAGTTTATCTCTACTTTAAAGATTGGCACTGACCGGAGGTGCTGTGGGAAGCTTACCCGCTTCAATGTCCCTGTACCCGCTTTTGAGCACATTCATTTGTTTCTGAAAATCTCCTCTGATCTCCATCAGCTTATCATAGCCCTCGGCCCTGATCTTGGCATCTTCGAATTCCAGCAAAGTGGTTATGACGTTAGCTACTAAGGCCTCAAAATCATCTGTGTTGTTGCCGTCATAGGACTCAATGAACTTTATGGCACTTTCAGCCATAGAGGCATCGCTTTTTACTGCCTTGATCATGCCTATATATTTTTGTTTTTTAGTCTGCTCTATCATTTTTGGCTAGTTCCTCCGCAACTTCCAGATCTATATTTAATAACCTATGGTCGGGACAATCACTTTCCTCTAACTTTTTCCTGAGAAACAACGCTACCTTTTCGTTTCTTTTAAGTTTGCACACTTTATAATCGTTTAACATAGTTTCCATGAACTTGACTCCGGGCATGATCAAATCCTCCTTACCTTGCAATTCTTTTTCTGCAAGTTCAGAGATGGTCATTTCTTCTTCCTCCGGCTCATCTTCAACCTCAAACACCGTACTTTTTGTCTTCTCAGCTTCAACCCCCAGACTCTCGTCCCTCTCCGCTTGTCTAGCCTCTACTTCATCGAACACCTCATCATTCTTTTTCACTGTGTCTTGCATAAGTTCCTGATAATCCTCCTGCATCCTTTCCATAAAACCTTGTTTTAAATGCTCCGTTGTTCTCCATCTCTGCTGCGTATGCTCTATCTTTTGGTCCCTATTCTTCCAATACCTTTTATATTCCTGGCCCGTCCACCACTTAAATCTTTTTCTATGTTTTTCTATAGTTGATTCTCCGGTTAAGAATTCTTTCAACATGCGCTTGACCGGATCTCCGGGATATTTTTTCCCCAACTCTTCACGCGAGAGCTGGACTATTTCCTGATAGTCTTTTTCGGTTAATAGTGCGTAAAAGCCCTGATCTCGCTCTCCTGTCTGAGGAATCCCATCCTTTTGCTTCACTAAACCAACAGCAATACATGAGCCCCCTTCAGTTTTTGAATTGTTCAAGCGGGAAATAACTAGCACTTCGTCTGTTTTCTCTTTTGTTTGCTTGAATAAACCCTCTTTTGTATCTAGAACCGGTTTTACCCACACCTGCGGTTTCTCTCCGGATTTTTGTTCTCCGCTCACTTTATCAAAATCCAGCCATTTTCCTTCTATCTCAAAGGCAAAACCCAAATTCCCTCCTTTTATACCTGATTCGCTGATGGCTTTATTAAGAAGATTTCTGGAAATCGCCACTCTCTCGCCATTTCCTTCCAAGGTACCGTTATAAACTTCCATGATCTCCTCGGCATTTTTTGCCCTAGCCTCAACTTCATGCCTAATCTCCGGTGACTGCTCACCGCTCTTGGCTGCTTCGAACAACTCATCTCTGGACATGGATGAAATTTCATGAGATTCAGGCATAGTTCCATTATTCATTATCTTGGCGGTGAATTCAAATACTCTGTCACATGTAATATAATTTAAATATGCTGTTTCACAAGAAAAGGTTCGAACTACACAAGGTTACGCCTCTTTCCAAAGGCATAGCTTTAGTTTTATTCATTTCCATGCCTTTCATAGGGTTTTGTCTGGGAGTAAAATACCAAAAACTCGTGTCAGGGGCCGAGATCTATCGACTAAAAATGGAAAATGAGATCCTAAAAAGTGTGGAGGCTAAGTTCGAATCTTTCAAATAGACTATATTATCGATTCTTCAGCCTTTATAAAGCGCCTGAACATCTCCACCAGCAAGTGAAGAATTATACCGGCAATAAAAGAGAGCGTAACAAAGTAGAGGCCGGTATAAAAAAAGAGGCTTTGAACAGTCACCACACCAATGATCCAAGATATCTGGTCCCAGGGAAACCAGGGATGTCTGGGTTTTATACCCTTTTGTCGCTTGAAAAAGCTTTTCACCACATCAAAACTTAACGAGCCCAAGCCAATGGCCAACCCGTAATACCAAGGTAGTTCCAGCAGGCTTGGCTTTATATCATAAAATAAGGCGCTGGGATCCCTAATGATGATAAAGCTTTGAAAGATATACGTCAGGTGGGCAAAAATCAAGCCCGTGATCATCCAGCTCACCGTCTTCTCCCAGCCAAATATCCTTTTTCCTTTATATTTCTTTTTTAAATCCAACGGCAAGGTTAATCGGGGAAAGAGCCTAAAGGCCAGCGGGGGTGTTAAGATGGCTACGGCACCGGGTAGTCCCAGCCAAATAACCTTGAGCAGTAGATAAAGCATATATTCATTATATAATTTTTCTTTGCTTGTTATATAGCTTTTATGTAATATATTTAGTTTACGTTTTGTTTTGCTGTATTTTTATATCTGCGGGGTGTGGCTCAGTAGGTAGAGCGCGCGATTCGGGTTCGCGAGGTCGCCGGTTCGAGTCCGGCCACCCCGACCAAGGTGTTAAAAACTAAGACAACAAGACCTCATCTAAAGCAGCTGCCAAT
>CAYSWS010000008.1:0-49591 GCA_964434935.1 uncultured Candidatus Saccharibacteria bacterium | reverse complement strand
ATTCTTCCCGGGTTGGTGATGATGATAGCGTCACTTACCCCATAAGAAAGGGTATCAATTATGCGCTTTTGTGTTTCGACGATCTGGTTTTGGTCCATAGGCAGTTTTATTAATCAAATTGTAGCAGTTATATAGCGGAAAGGTAAGCTAAAATACTGGTGCTGTAGTAATATTAATTTATGGAAAAACTTTCTCCTTTCGAAGAATTGAACGCAGATGTTGAGTCCGCTGAAGATTTCATAAAAAAGGACTTGTTTAGTTTACTGGAAAATATCCACAACCCCCAAAGAGATGAGATACGTCAGGCAAAAACTATTAAAAACATGCCTGAAGATCTGACCCTAGAGTTAAGAGGGCATATTGAAGCAGCATACGTGGAGGATAAAAAATATGATGGTAAATTTAAAGGTAAGAAAATATCAGAACTAAGCGAGGAAGAAAAGAAAGCATATGAGTTGCAGATATTGAGGGGAGAGTTGTTCGAAATGCTGATAAAGTACGATCCGGAATTTATAAATAGCAGATCTCAAGAAGGTGATGAGCTGCTAAGCCTGCTCCATGATCCGGAGAGATTTGGTCTTAAAGACAAGGTAGGTAGCGTTAGAAACCCGGATCTAGCCTACATTGAACTAAACGAAGAAGGTAGAGTTATCATAAAAGGTGTAGGAGAGGCAAAGCTTGGGCTGCTGGGTGAAAGAGCTATTTCCCAACTAAGATCTTTTGATGACAGTGTTAAGATTTTGAAATCTACAATTAACGGGCTAAAGCATGCCAAAAAGATGAAAAACACGGGTTTTGAAGGGCTGGCACGAAGAAAAGAGCAGATGGATCAAGCCGGAGAAGAAGGACCTTTTTTTGATATAGATGAGCAGTTCAAAACTACCCTGATAGTACCGTCAAACAGAGAGGTGGAGAGAGGGTATTTGTACGACAATTTGGTCAAAAGGACACCAAAAAATCTGCAAAATAAGAAAGAAATTCAGGACGTTCTAGGTAGAATAGACATCAAACAGTCGGCTTTTAATGTGGAAGAAGTAGCAGCGTTGGCCAAGCGTATTCACGAGCTAATTTAAGGCACCTGCCATTTTTCAAGCTACTTTTAATAAGATATAATGTACAAACCCCCAAAACAAACACCGAATCCGTGTTTCTAATAGAAAAAGGAGAGAAGGCTATGCGGCACATTATTAACCCTAAGATTGAAGAAATACTGCACGAGCTGCATCAGGATGAGGTTTTTTTTGTTACTCCTGAAATGTCGGTTCATGAAGCAGGTAGGAAATTAACAGCCGCAAAGGTAACCGGCATGCCCGTCATCGAAAATAATAGGATTGTAGGTGTAATCACGGAGCAGGTGTTTCTCAGAAAAGTGCTCATGGAGAGATTGGACCAAGATGAAACCAAAGTTGCTGATGTCATGGTCTCAAAAGACGCTGTTGTTAAGATCCTTCCAAGAAATACGGCTAGAACGGCTTTGGAGATCATGGAAACACATCACATCAGGCACCTGCCAGTAATTGATGATGCCGGCGTGGTTAAGGGTTTCCTGTCTCAAAGATCGTTGGTCGAAGCGCTTGATAGATTGGAAGAAAGCTATCTGGCAGCTCAACAATCTGCTTTGGACCGTACCACGTAGAAGGAAAGAGCAAAAATAGTGTGGTAGCATCGCTACTCTGGCGCCTGCCACACTTTTTTATTGGTAGAAAAAGGCCTGGTGACCCCACGGGGAATCGAACCCCGGTTTTCAGGATGAAAACCTGATGTCCTGACCGCTAGACGATGGGGCCAAAATAAACCTGGTCCGTCAATTTTACCTTGGCATTTTATCAATAATCAAGATACCACACAATTCTGGTAAAATAGCAACGTGAAGATACTTTCTCAGATATTACTTTTTTTGAATACTTTATGGTTTGGTTTTTCTCCTACGGTAACTCAATACACTGAGGGTGTGGTGGGTCAGCCCAGGTCTTTCTTTCCACACCAAGCCACCACCAGAACGGATAAAACCGTTTCTCGTCTCATATACAGAGGGCTTTTCAAATACGACATCTACGGCTCTCTAGTGCCGGATCTGGCGGAAACATGGAGCATCTCTGAGGATGGCCTCATTTACACTGTAAAACTAAAAGATAACCAATTTTGGTCGAATGGTAACAAGATCACAGCAAATGATCTTATATACACTTCGTACAAAGTGCAAAATCTATCCGGAGTAGGCACGGATAGGGTAGACGATCTGACTGTTCGCTATTATCTTCCCAACAAATACTCGCCTTTTCTAAGCCTGCTTACCATAGGTGTCATGCCCGAAAATTCCGAAGAAGACATGGACCCGCTCATGCCAATCTCCAGCGGCCCTTTCAGAGTAGTGCGTATCGAAAGAAGCGGCCCCACCATCAGGCAAGTGGTCCTAGCTCACGAAAACCCTGAAGTAGAGATAAGAAAGCTGAAGTTCAGATTCTACGCTAATGAGGAAGAACTTTTGACGGCCAGCAAGTTAGGTGAAATTGATGGCTTTGTCTCTGGCAGCGACTACGAGATAGATAATTTCGAAAAATACGATTTTCCCCTCCAAGGTGTTTATTATGCCTTGTTTTTCAATCTCAGAGATGAGAAATTCCAAGACCTGGAACTTAGAAAGGCTTTACGGGCCACCATACCGGTAGAGCAGCTTATTTTCGATAAAGGCATAACCGTGCAAGGACCCATTAGTCGCAGCGAATACACGGACAGGTCACTAGATTTTGATCATTTTGACGAAGAGTTCACAGGGGAATTTAGTGATATTACTATAAGAATCGCCGTACCGGACATAAAAGAACATAAAAAGCTAGCTGAAGATATAGCCGATCTGTGGGAAGTTAAGCTAGGATTAGAAGCCAAAGTTGTAGCGTATGACCCGGAAAAGATATTCGACGAAGTTATAAAGAACAGGGATTTTGAGATCTTGTTCTATGGTCAGGAAGTGGGACGGGACCCGGACAGGTATATAAACTGGCATTCGACGCAAAAAGATGATCCGGGTTTGAACTTGAGCGGATTTGAGCAAGTGAGGGCTGATAGAGCATTGGAAGAAGGCCGCAATGTGACCGATCCAGAAGAACGAGCTGTGCATTATGACGTTTTTCAAAAAGTCGTAGAAGATGAAATCCCTGCCGTATTTTTGTACCACCCTTTTACCAAGTATTACGTTAGTCGTTACATTGAAGGCATAGGAGAAAAGTATACCTTTACAGTAGGGGACAGGTTCCTGGATTTTGAGAATTGGCAGAGGATTAGGACAAATTAATATTTTTTATCTATAATTAGTAAGGTGAGAAAACTGCCAAGGTTCAATAGATCAGGTTTTTCTTTGATCGAACTATTGATAGTCATAGTTCTGATCGGTATTTTGACTGCTACTGTTGCGGCTATCTTAAATCCGGCCAGAGTAAGAAGAACAGCCGGAGATGCCGCCTTAAAAGCCTCTATAAACAAACTTGGTTTGGACGTGCAAGGGTACATTTCTTCGTATGGCGTAAGTCCTAATGAATACCAATTTTTAAATTCGTTAAAAAATACAGGCAAGATAGATCAGAAAGATGGAGTTTCATGTGAGATTACGGGCTCCCCTGATGACGAATGTTTGTTTGATATCAAAGGAATTGATCTGCCAGATGAGTGCGACGACTCAGAATGGGAGGGTGTTGGTTCGAACCATTGTTACTTCAGATTTAAAGCAAGGGTATTCAATGAAGATGATAGATTTAGAGTTTATGTCAGATCCCTGGGACAAGCGGATACTTTATTTGTATTTGATAACAAAGATCACGGAAGAATAAGGCACTGCCCGGTAACTCTATCTGACGCTGATGGTTTGGAAACATGCGGAATTGTAGATATTGTTGTGGCTGATGGTGATGGCACAGGCGACTCAGGGGGTGGCAGTGGAGACGGCGGTGGAGGAGTGCCGCCTCCTGACTCTGATGGTACTACAGACTTTATTCCTTCTGATACAACGCCCCAAGTGGATCCTTTGTCTATACTAAATGTGGTATTACCTGAGGGGGATTATGACCAATACTACCGGACCACGCTGCTAGGATCAGGAGGCGAACCACCATATACGTGGAGCATATTATCAGGAAGTTTACCCGAAGATTTGGATCTGGATGGAGTAACTGGCGTGTTGTCCGGCACACCAAGTAGTGGAGGAATTTTCACTTTGCTTATTCAACTTAAGGATAAAGTTGGAAGAGCAATATCTAGAGCATTTCAACTGATCATAAATCCCGAAAACCCACCTGATGTTCCGCCCGGCATCCCCCCGGAAAACATAATTCTTACCGGTAGATTCGTAGACTCTTTCACCAAAGAACCGGTACCAAATGTATTTTTTACAAGTGCTAACTATTGGAACAATAGACATGCAACTGTTGTAGGTAATCAACCTGACGGAACCTTTACCATCTCTATGTCGTTCGATCCATTAACAACAACTCAGCAGATCATATTTCCCTATACGACACAATGTTATTTTTTCTATGATTACATGATATTTACCAGAAATGGAGATAACACAATAACACTAGAAATAAAGAACATTGATGGTAAAGAAAATGAGTCATATGACATAGAAGACACCGCCTTTAATATTGGTGATATTGAGATGAGGAAAGGATTAACATCCGGCGTTATATCTAATTCAATTATGAGAGTTTATATACATTACCCTGGAGATGATTACATAGAAGATGGTAGTAAAAGTGACTTTATAAAGTATGGTTCGCAAGAGTGGTTTCCACCTTATGTTGCCCTGCTGGATTATCCTTTAAAATACGAGATAGTGACTGAGGATGGGAGGGTATTTAATGCCCCCGAGTACACCGTGCCTAGGAATTCATTGTGTACAGATAATGTATATTTGAAATTCTTTAACGGCGTGTTCGAATGGATACAGGTCCCAAGAGGATATCCTTTATGGTCTCAGCCCTGGGCTATTGAATCGATGAATGTAGCTAACGGAAGTGCCCCGCCCTATGTGCCTTAGTGTGCTTTTCATTATTTTGAGCTGAATAAATTAGAAGGTATAATAACGTGTGGTTTCCGTTGTTTTTGGTGGCTGTAGTTCAGTGGTAGAACGTCGCCCTGTGGAGGCGAATGTCGTCGGTTCGAGTCCGATCAGCCACCCCACCATATCTTATTACTTCTGTGTATAATGTGAATGTGCGAGAAAATCAAAGTGGAATATCTTCCATACTCATTATTTTACTTGTGATCGTTTTAATAGTTACAGGTTTTTCATATATGTACTCTAAAAAAAGTTTGACGCAGAATGTAATTAATAATAAAGAGAGAATTGAAAAGAGTATCGCAGAAGAAAAGAGTGAAGAACTTTTATTTTATGAAAACGCACATCCGAATTTATCATTTAGTTACCCTGATTTTTATGGTTCTGTTGTTCCAGGGGATGTGAAAGGAGGCGCTGGTGAGGGAGAGTATTGGTCAATAACATTTAGTAAGAGGGCACACCCACATATGTATTTATTTGCAACAAGCAGTAATTTTGTACCAATGCATTGGGAAGGTCCCCCTCACTGGGTAAACCAAGTTATAAATCTAAACAGTTTAGAGGATCTAGTAAAGTATTTTGATAAAGAGCATGATGAAGTGATATCTATAGAAAATATTTCAAATGATTATGGAGTAGAGGGTGCCCATCTATGGTTTTGGGGTTGCCATGGGTGTTGCATACCAATCAGTATGATTGTAGTTCCAATAACTAATGAGAATTACAATAATCTAGTAATAACATATTATCCTGATATCGAGGACGCCCTATTTTGTGATAAAGAGATAGAGGAAATGAAGAAAAGTATCAATACTAGTGACTATGATATAACAAATCAATTTTTGTTATTTAATTCTTTACAGTTAAGGTAACCTGCAGTTCTCTAAGAACACATTAAATATTTGGTTCAAATTCTCATCAATCAGCCACCCCATTTTTTATAAACATGTATAATTTAGCTGTGGTTGCTAATAAGAGAAACGTTTTAAAAATCTTAGCGTTTATATTCTTACTACTTATGATGTATGCCTTTTACCTTGAATGGAACAGCTTTTATAACAAACGTGATAGGATTATAAATATTTGTAAACGAAAATATCCTGACTCTTATCAAAAAAGATTTGACAATGAGGGAAATTACTTGAGAGAAAATGCTGACTGGATGAACTGTGTAAAAAGCTATGGTCGGGAATACGACCCTGGGTTAATTTGGGATTAAAATAAATCAGTAGATTAGTATACTTATTAGTTTAGGTGCTATTAAAAACGCTACCATAACTTAACATAAATTAGGGGATATTCAATAAATCTGCGTTAACAACCTTCATAATTTCACAACCCCATTAGGCTACCGTGGCAAACATTTTGTAAAATAATACATACTCTTCGATTACGCGGTTCAAATTATGGTCAATCAGCCACCCCATTAGCAGAATATCTTTCATAGTTGATAACAACACCTAAATTTCAGGTGTACAATTGAATAATGAGTTGTCCTTTTTGCGAAATAAATAAAAATAGAAATAAAGTACTAAAAGAAGGAACGCACTATTTTATAACATTGAGTAATCCTAGGCTAGTAGAGTGTCATTTACTAGTTATACCTAAAAGACATGTTGAGAAAGCAGTAGAATTAAATCAAGAAGAAAGAGTTGAAATATTTAATGCTGTAATAAATCTTGAAGAAGAAATTTTGAAAAAGTTTGCGTTAGGTTGCGATATAAAAACCCATTATAGACCTTTTGTGAAACAGAGCGATGTTAAAATCGACCATCTACATTTTCATTTACAACCTAGAGAATATAAAGATGAACTTTATCAAAAAAGCCAAATTCATGAGAATAAACTTTGGGCAGAACTCTCTGATGCTGAGGAAGAGAAATTTAGTAAATTGTTTAGTTAATAATCATATATAGACTAGAGAAAATTAGATTCAAATTCTGTTCAATCAGCCACCCCATTAGCAGTTAATACTGCAATTTTGATAAAAAGTTCCTTTATTCATTTTAAATAAAATATTTATGGTAGATTTAAGCTATGAAGAAAGGCACATCTTTAATACCCGTATTATTTTTTTCAGCAGGGATTTTTATTGTAACGTCAATTATTTTCAAATATAAAACCTTAGAAGATAATAAACAGATCAAAGATTACTCAAGAGAAAAAGTAGGTCAAGACGAAAAGAAAAAACAAAAGTCAGAAGAATTAGATTCTTGTAATAAAAAGTCTAGATATGGTGAAGCAATAAGTACTTCTAGCTCTACAGATACTTGGTGTAATATAAAACATCAAGATTACTCTTTTGATTTTCCTTATGAATGGACAGCAAGTGTAGTTGGTGCATATAACCAATCAATACTTATGGAGATTAGGGAGGAAAAAGTATTTTACATTTACCCACAAAACGTGGAAAACATTAGTACTAATTATTATGAGTCCACATATACTTGGTTCACTGGCACTGAGAAGGTTCTAGATAATGTAGATAATATTTTAAGTGTAGAAAAAATAAACATAAACTCATATCCTGCTGAGAAAGTAGTTACGGAGGATATTACATATTACTTAATACTAAGAAACGAAGAAGAAAATCCAGAAACACAAAGCAAGCTTTATGTTTTTACTGTGTACAATAAGCCTGATAATAGTAAATTATCAAAAGATATAGTGAAAGCAATCAACTCATTTGAATATAATTAGGCTTAATTTGGAAACTCGCTATAACTTTCTCTAATTGGTTCAAATTCTCATCAATCAGCCACCCCATAGACCTATAGTGTTGACATCTTTGGAAATCAGTAGTACAATTTCATTGATACACATGTATGCAGGAAAAATATAGTCAACTAAGAGGAGGATAACAATGTCTTTAAATAAGCTTTCCAATCTTTTATATCAGGGAGAAAAACTTGAATACAAGCTTAAGGGAAGC
Source organism: uncultured Candidatus Saccharibacteria bacterium (assembly GCA_964434935.1). Lineage (GTDB taxonomy): Bacteria > Patescibacteriota > WWE3 > UBA101185 > UBA10185 > CAYSWS01. Next base: position 41,606 of record CAYSWS010000008.1, on the reverse strand, counting down.
CCAGAGTTTTGTAGATGTGGTGAAAGATTTATTAGAAAAGAAACTCGAATTGATTTTGATCAAAAAACAAGAAAACCTAAATCTATAAGAGTAGAGGTTTACTGTCCCAAATCAGGATCCCTTAAATCTGACAATTCCCTGCACCCAGGTTTTTTATGGTTTGAGGCAATAGAATCTTAGATTTACTCTTCTTTGTGTGATATTCGACGTGAGCATACCCTTATGGGTGTCGATGAAAAAACTGCTCTCTTTTTATTGAAATAAAAGATATCATGTAACACTTCTAATTCATTGATTATGTGGTTTAAATTCACGCTCATCAGCCACTCCACCAACCTATAGTATTGACAGCCGGTTTAATTCTTAGTAAAATACCTAAAATAATCTAACATACGTTGAAAAGAGGAGATCATGATTGTATTTCAGGTTCCCGTAAGTAAGATAAGATCTTATTTGGAAGGAAAAGTTCAAAATTTTGAATTAGAACTAGAAATACTAAATGCTGAAAAACGTAGACGAGAAGAGGAGAGAAAAAGCAAAGGCATTCCCGCTTTAGAACAAACATATAAAGAAATTCTGAAAGACTGGGAAAGCTTACCCGAGATAACAAAGAAAAGAACAATGAAACCAAAATACGATCTAAATTTTGATCGTATTGTTATCTATAGGGAAGAGCCCTTGGGAGAACAAATCTCAAGTATGCTTTTGCTCTTACCCCAAAAAGAAAAACGTGCTCATATGTTTGTATTAAGAATCATATGGATTGAAGATCTTTATGAATATGAGCACAAATACGATGGAGGAAGAATCTTCGAGATCAAAGAAGAAATATCAGCTCTTCGTATGCGCATCAGAAATCTTGATAGCAACATTGATTTCTATGATGAGCTAACACAGCATGAGGTGGAAGTTATAGGATTGAATATAAACAATTTTCGTGCTGTCAGGCACAGAAGTTGACCATCTCATTTTGAGTAAATGTAATAGACAAAAGCAGTACCCTTTCAGGGTGTCGTTAAAAAATCTGCTTTTTTCTTTTTTATTAGATTAAACTATTAACCACTTGGTTCAAATTCTTACCAATCAGCCACCCCATTGGTAGTTAACATTTTATAATTGATAATAATAATCTTCTGATTTCAAATGTATAATCTAAATATGTTTACAGAAATTAGTAATGATGTATATGCAATACGAGATGAAAAAGCACATCTAGCAGAAACGACTGAAGCTTTAGAAGGGACTGAGGGTTTTAGTAAATTAAACAGAAAACAACAAAGAATAATTAAATTTTCATTGTATGTTAATGCACGGAATAAAAGAAGAGACGGTGCACTTGGATATGACGAGTCACGATTTATAGTTGGTATCTGGAATTGCCACAATGCAGTTGATCTCCTGGAAAGAGAGACTTGGTTAGAAGAAGGCGAGCCTCCAAAACTACCAGAAAACTTCTTTAAGGCAGATTACGAGAAATCGGCAGGCTTAACGGGAATTGCCCTAAGAATCGAAAGGTACGGCTTTCCAGCGGTAGTACACATTTTTTCTAAAGATCCTAAAGGGGATTATAGCAAAGGTATCTATGATGCAGAACACTCATTCCTTGCCTTAGGGCACGATATAAACGATGATGTATTGATTTGGGAAAAAGTTGGACACGGGCATGATTTCCAAGTATCAACATTATCCAATGTCTTTGACTCATACGATAAGGATACGTACTATTGGGGAGTTAGAAATCTGAAATTAAAAAAAGTAAAAAACAAAACTGGCTAATTATCTTATATATCTATTGACTTTTTAACGACATTACTCAAATCTCCACCTCTTAACAATTCGAGTAAAGCCTGTTAGAGGAATCCCATTATTCAGAGAAATCGCTGTCAATTAACTTTTTAAGTAATTCTGGGACTTCTTCATGATTTACACTTTCATCAAGTGAGAAAATAGTTTCTAACACCTCTTTTGGGTAGCTGCTCTCCTGTAAAACCTCTCTGAGCGGTCTCTCATCTTCATAAATATATTTTTCTCCCATGAATGAAATGGCTTCTGCGACTCCCCAATATTTTAATGAAGGTTTAGGCGGATTATCTTGAAAACTATCATTTAACAAACTACAGATCTCATGTCCGCTAAGGTTCTCGGGGTTAACATTTGCCAGATACATATCATAATTCTTTATTATTTTTCTCACGCCAATTATTTCCGCAAATCTTTGATGAATAAGCTCGTGTGTAAGCCTTCTAGTTAGATGGTCTAAATAGACTTCCGGAGCTCCATTACTGTCTTTCTTTTCTATCCCTATAAGATGCCTATTTCCCCACATACCATAATACAGTGCTTTTTCTGGGCATTTTTCTAAAAAAACTATCTCAGTTTCTTTTTTGGGTAGTAAAAACGGTAGTTTTTCTGAAATATTTGAAGTTGCTTCCTGTTTTATTCGATTTAGAAGTTCGACCTCTAATTCTTTTTCTATACCTTCAATATTACTATGTAGTGTTTCTGAAGAATTCATAGATGGTGTAATGATACACGATAGTAATTTATACTGCTTTTTAAGAATTTCAATCTCCTTAATTAATTGATTCAAATTCTCATCAATCAGCCACCCCAATTAATGAGCATCATTTTTAACTTTTTTGTATTCAGTAGCAATAATATTGAAGGTTAACGCAAGCGATAAAACAATCAATATCCTTCCCACCCCACTAACCACCCCGGAAATTTGTGAGTACTTATCGACTAATCCGTAATAACTAAGTAAGTAATTCCAATCGTGTGTAGAGTGCTTTCCGCCTAGAAGAGGCAGACACATACATTTGGCATCGGCAATGTAGATACTGATATTGATAAAATTCTGTCCTAGCCAAAAAATACTAAATATCACACCGTATTTATCTCTTCTCTTATAGAAGTAAAATAAAAAAATAGCTGGAATTAATACCTGGAAAAGTGTTCCTCCCAAAGTTATGAGCCTTCTATTATTGGAGATCAAGTTTACAAATAAATGACCAAATTCGTGAATACCAAGATTGACGTTATCCAGAACAGTCCAGGTTGTTGGGCCTGCAAACAAATAAACCCATGAAAAATAAAAAAGATTCAAGAGAAAAACAAGTTTTAAAGCTTTCTTCACACATAAATTCTAGAACATTTTTAGCTCCGACTAAAGCAAACAAACAGAATCCCATATGAGTGTTATACTTAAAGTAGTAGTGTTTATTTAGAGTTTGTAGGAGGTGTAGTTATGTTAGCTAAAATAGTAGAAGAAACAACAAATGCAATTGTTGCCGCTGTTAAAGGCGTAGACAATATTGTTGATGCAGTCAGGGAGACTGTAAAAGGGCAAGTTGTTGGGGTCATAAAAGATACCGGAGATATTGCATCTCAAGGAATGGACTCCATTCAAAGCGTTGTCACAGGCGCCTTAAAGAGTGTTTCCAGTGTAGGAGGAAGCCTAATAGACGTGTCAGCCGGCACAATTAGAGGTGTAGTTAATGGCGTAGCAGAAACAGGTGGCGACGTAGTAGGTGCTGTAAGACAGACCGCCAGTATGCTGGTTCAAGAAGCTGGTACGCTCGGACAAGATGTGGGAGAAGTAGCAGTTGGCGCTGTTAGAGGTAGTATCAAAGTAGCTGAGAAATTAGGTGTTGATACCGCAGAAGCAACAAAAGCCGCTGTTCTATCAGTTATCAAATCTGCTGATGATATTGGAGACGAGGCAGGAAATACTGTTAGAGATGCCTTATTATCAACTGCAGCGTTACCCAGAGATACGATAGAGAAGATCATAAAAGGCTCAGATTCGTAGAATTGAATCCCCAAGATATGTTTGTTGACTATACAAAAAAAGAATGGGCTACTTTTTTATAGCTTTTGCATCAATTGAGGCCTCAATATTCGAAGTTTTAATAAATATTCCTAGTAGCGGTATTTGCTCGGCTGAATGAATGAATTTTGATAAAACTATCAGTAGTATTCCGGCTATGATGGTGGCACCGATAACGTTGCCGACACCCTGCAGCATACCCATGAACAGACTTCTTTTAAAAGAATTTTGTTTTTCTATATTTTTGGTTAACCTTTCCAAGTTTTTGTTTAATATAATTTCTTGATTTTGTTCACTCATAGAGCAGCGGTGCTTAAAAATTCAATCAGTTTTTGACAATACGTGAAATCATTGAAATTTCCTTCTTCTTGTGTGAGTAGTTTTTCGCACCTATCGTTTTCTTGGTTCAAAGCATTTTTCAGCTGCTCGTATTTTACAACCTCTTGCTGCAAAGAAGTATTTTCTTGAATTGCCATACGCGCATTTTCCTGGAGTTTTAAATAGGACTTATATTGAATATAAACGTAAGAACCAACCGCTAGAAGTATGAATAATACAAAAAGGACTGCAAATAACTTAAAATTCGGTTTTCTTTCCAGGCCTTCGTTCATGTTGTATGTACATTTTAACATGGGGGCAAAATAAGTTCTTTGACACTCGGCGTTAAACAAAGCTATCATTTGCATAATGTCACTTACTAAGCTACTTAAAAATGATCTGGCCATAGTTTTACTACTCTTGGTTTTAGGCGCACTGGTTTATTCGTTCACTTTGAAAGGCGAGTTTTTACACATGGATGATGTGGAGGGCATAGTCTTAAATCCTCAAATTAAAGATTTTTCTCAAGCAGTAAGGTCCAACGACTTAAAAACTATTGTTAACGGCTTTATTTATAAAGATGCTGGTGAGAATACGGTTCCCTACCACCTTGTTTCAATTTTTCTTCATGTAATTAACTCGATTTTAGTCTTTTATATAGCAAAGGCATTGTTATCAAGAAAAGCGGCTGTTATTGCCACCTTGCTTTTTCTTGCGCACCCTGCCGGATCAGAAGCTGTGTCGTGGATCTCAGGCAGCGTCTACTTATATCAAGCTTTGTTCTGGTTGTCCTCCATTTACCTATACATTCTTTTTAAAAGAACATCCCGCCTTTTATATTTGGTGCCCTCAGTTTTGATATACGCCCTGTATTTCATTTTAGTTGGGGGTGTTTGGGGAGTGGTCTTGCCGTTTGTAATATTGACCTTAGATATATTTGTCATTAGTAAAACTTATGATCTTAAAAAGTTTTGGCCTATATTGCCCTATGCCGCCGTAACCTGCCTTTACCTTATTTTAAACTTTACTAGGGATTATTCTTTAAGATCTGATGACCTGGAATACTATTATGTTGGTCTAACGGCTGAAAATAGATTTGTGTCCATGTTGCGTGCCATAGTTAGATCCGCTAAATTGATGGTTTTTCCTTATCGCCTGGATATACTTTTTGGTAATTTTGATAGATCGGCATTAAGTTATCTAGGACTTTTTCTTTCAGTAAGCGTAATAGGTTACGTTTTTTATTATCTATTTAGGAAAAACAAGATCTATTTTGGTTTAGCGGCCTGTATATATGTAGCCGTGCTACCTATTTTTAGCCCTGTGAGTATAGGTTTAGGATATGCGGAAAGATATTTTTACTTTAGTTCTGTATTTTTCTCGCTATTGGCAGCACTTTTTTTGTTCGAATGGCGAAAAGGTCTTAAGCGCAAAGATATTTTCCTGCCGGTTTTTTTTCTACTGCTGTCACTATTACTACTAAGAACCTTTTTACGAACTCTGGATTGGAGAAGTGACGAAACAATATGGAAGGCGTCTTTGGCGGTAGAATCGAAGAACAATTACAAAGCTTATAATGAACTGGGAAACATTTACTATAGGAACAATGACCTTAGAGAAGCGCTGGTGAATTATGATAAGGCATTGCAGATCAGACCGTCCTATCCCGAAGTATTACACAATGTGGGTTTGGTCTATATCAAAGCCGGTCAAATGGATAATGCCAAGGTTTTCCTGGTCAAATCATTGCAATTAAATCCTAAAATGTATCAGTCTTACTATAGATTAGGACAAGTTTTTGCTTATGAGGGTGCTACTGACCAGGCAGAGGCCTTTTTTGTTAAAGCTTTGGAAATAAATCCTAATTTTGCACCGGCCCAACTGGAACTGCAAAAACTTAGATAACACTTTCTTCCAGATGTGGACCGTATTCTCCTGCGTCAGCTGTAACATTCAGTTTCAATCTTTTTATAAATTCATTTCTGGCAGCCTCAACGTTTTCGTCTTGTCCCTGCCAAGCTGTCGCTGCCGGTCCTTCAATGGCACGTAAAAATGAAAAAGCCACACCCCAGGGTAGAGGTTCCTTTTTAGCTATTTCGTTGAGGTTAGCCGTGGCTTCTTGAGGACCCTGACCGCCTGATAAAAATACAACCGCACCTAAGTCTTCGGGTACTGAGCTTAATAAGGTACGCACAGTTGTTTCAGCCACCTGCACAGGAGTGGCCTTATTGGGGTAGTCTTTGCCCTGCAGGACCATGCTGGTTTTTAGCATCGTGCCTTTTAGATCAACGTTCTTAGCCTTCAAATGTTCGAAAACTGTTTTCAACGTTCTTGTAGTAACTTCTTCCGCCTTTCCGATATCATGATCACCATCAATAAGCACCTCGGGCTCTACAATGGGTACCATGTAATTAGTTTGGCAGAGTAGCGCATAATCAGCCAAGTCTTGCGCATTTCTATCCAGACAATTTTGTGTGGGAATATTTTCACCTATCCTAATAGCAGAACGCCACTTAGCCAGCTTTGCCCCTGTTTCGTGATATAAGGGAAGTCTGTCAGACAGAGTCTCCAATCCGGCCGTAAAAACTTCTTGTGGAGAATCTGGCAACTCGACCAGCCCTCTATCTACTTTTATGATAATTTCAATGCCTTTTTCCAACAGGGTCTTTCTAAATTCTTTGCCATTAGAATCTGCCTGCCAGAGGGTTTCTTCGTGAAGAATAATGCCATTGATATACTTTTCCAGGTCAGGTGTGTTGATAAATATCTCGCGGTACCTTCTTCTATTTTCTTCGTTTGCTTCTACTCCTATCTCTACTAACTTCTTATCGATCGAGGAAGGACTTTCATCTGAAGCTAAGATACCTTTATGTCCCGACATGACCTTGTTAACTATTTTATGGAGTTCTTCGTTTAGCATATTTATATCTTAGCAAAGTATTTGTTTGTTATCATACCTTTATGACCCTTCTTAACTACAAAATAGTTTTCACTAAACGAAAGAGTATAGCACTTTCACTTGACGACAAGGGAGAGGTTTTGGTCAGAGCCCCTAAGAGAACTTCTCGCATCTTAATAGACAAGTTTGTACATGAAAATCAGGCATGGATACAAAAAAGAGTGCAAGATAACGTCGTACAAAAAGAAAAAGTTAGTAAGTTACTAGAGAACAATAATACACAGCAACTTAAAAATGAGTTCGAAAGAAATTTATCTAAGCGCATGGGGTTGTGGGCAAAAAAATTAAATATAAATTTTAATAAAGTCAGAATATCCAACGCCAAAAAAAGATGGGGTTCCTGCAGTTCTAAAGGGGTGGTCAGTATAACCTGGCGCTTGGTTTTTGCTCCTCAGGAAGTTTTAGATTATGTCATCGTACATGAACTGATCCATTTGAACCACATGAACCATTCGAAAAGATTTTGGTTGGAAGTACAAAAAGTCATCCCGGATTATAAAAAACATAAAAAGTGGCTTAAAAGCAACGATCACCTGCTCAAAGTTTAAAAGCCCTGTTTAGAAGCCTGGAGATGAGGTCATTACCTTCCCTCATTTTTAACCTACCGGGTATGACAGCGTCCATGACCAGACCTGTCAGACTGGCCACTACCATAGCGTAGAGTTTTAATCTGGGGAATACCAAGAAGACGAGGATCAAGGTGGTGGTGAAAGTGATGAATTTTATGAGATCATCTTTGGCATCGCCAAAACTTAATCTTATGGACTGTTTTATATTGCTGATCTTGCTGCCCATGTTTTTCATCGTACCGTAGTAGCTTACGGCAATAGCAATTATGCGAACTATATTTCTTATTATTTCCAGGCTTATACCCAGAGTTACCAAGTACACCGTGGTTGTCAGCTGATTAGTAACATTAACTGCCCTAAGCATTAGGTCAACCTCGCCTACTTGGGCATGTAGCGGTATGTTGAGGTCTTTGGGAAGAAAAAATAGATTGGTCGAATCCATGGTCAAAAAGAACATAAAAACTACAATTTCAAAAGAATCGGAAAAATAATCCATAAATCTTTTTTTGACTGATAGGGCCCAGGTTGTGGCTGGAACTTCCAAACCGGGCTTGTTAAGCAGGGCCACGACTATGACCATGCCTCCGGTCAGAATGGCTGTAAGTAACGTAACGTCGTTTTCTTTACCCACATTCTTATAAAGAACAATAATGGCAAAATAGACGGAGGCAGCAAACAAAGCGGCCAAAAGAGGAGCCACAAAAAAGATAAAATCTTTGAGAAGAGTAATAAACCTGTCGTATAGTTTTTTAAGAAGCTCAATGGCATCTATGATGGAAAGTGAGCCTTCCAATATAACATCCAAGAAGTGGCTGACCTCATCTTTCAAACCTATGATAACCAGTATGCCCAGCACTAAAAATACGGAAACTACAATGATCATCATGATCCAGAGAAAATTTATGATGGTGTCAAAGGTTGTGGGAAAAAATACGGATAAATAGGTTAGTATGCCTCCAATGGCCACAAGTACAGCCAGCAGGATAAAAGCCGTTTTATTCATTTTTAATAAAGGAGGTTTATAACCTCCGTTCCTGCCATTCATATTATTTGGTTAAGATTTCGTGTCCTTTCTTTGTAACCAGCACCGTGTGCTCAACCTGGACAAAGTTGCCGCCATCAACGGTCTTTGTTTCCCAAAAATTATTATGATCCAAAACGTAACTTTTTTCGCACACTAAAGGTTCTATAGCCAAAGTCATGCCTTCCAAGACCGTGGGACCATACTCAGGATTACCGTAGCAGGGTATCTCAGGAAGTTCGTGCATGTGCTTACCGATGCCGTGCCCGGCATATTGTCTTAGGACAGAGTAACCTTCTTTTTCTACTATATTTTGCATGGTGTGAGAGATATTACCTATTCTTATACCCGGTCTAATAACTTTTATCGATTCGTACAGAGCCTTTTTGGAAGTGTCAAGGAGCTTTTGTTTTTCATTCGTCAGCTTACCGATGCCAAACGACACGGCACTATCAAGATAAAAACCTTCGTACATTATTACGGTGTCTATGGTCAAAAGATCACCGGGTTTTAAAAGCTTGCCTTTTTCAGGAAAGCAGTGCACGGCTTGGTCGTTAAGGCTGACGCAAAGGCCGGTAGGAAAGGGAGGAAAGCCTGACATGGAATAATTCTTACAAGCGGGAGTGACTTTAGCTGCCTTGCACATGGCTATGAATCTTTTTTCCAACTCCCAAACATCAAGCCCGGGTTTGGCCATCTTTTCCAGTTCCTTTAACATCGACGCCAGAATAGCGCCGCCTTTTCTCATGGATGAGATCTCTTCTTTTGTCTTGACCGGTATTTTATACACCATAGCTACGCAAAACTAGTGTATTATATCAATTTTTATTGTTATACGTTGCCAAAACCTATTCTGTCCAATACCTGGTCTTTTGTGTTGAGCATGCTGGCTGGAGAGACCACGAACTTTCCCCAGCGGTTGTTTATCTTATCCAGCATTTGGGTCAAGCCTTCGCGCTTGCTAATGTCTGAGAATAGTTCCAGCTGGGTCTTGTCTGCCTGCACAAGGTTGAAGCAGGAAACCCCCACTAGCGTTATGTCTTTAGGTGGGGACATAAAATACAACCTGAGGATCTCTTTATAAATGTCCCTGGAATCGTAGATTATTCTTTTGGTCTTTCTGCCCATGTGCCAGGCCGTGTTATCTTTGTAGATCATGGATAGGTGGACTCCCTGGGTTTTGTAGCCTGAATTTCTCAGTCTAAAACCCATCTTCTCCACCAGCTTGGTCAGTATAGGGGTAAGCTCAGGCAGGCTTTTAACGGGTTTCGATAAAGCATACTGCTGCCCAAAGCTTCTTCTAACTTCTTTGTAATTTTCTATTTCGTAGCCTCGCAGTTTCAGGTACCAGTAGTTTCCCACCACGGACCGGAAAATGTGTTTTAACCGGTGAGGAGAGGCTTCGTAAAAGTCCCAAACCGTGTGTATGCCATTACTATTTAGTTTCATAAGGTTCTTTTTGCCTATGCCCGACAGGTCCATAAGCTCCAATTTGGAATAGACCCTGTCAAAGTTAACGTAATTTATCTCTTCCAGACCGTCGGGTTTCCTGAGATTGGAGGCTGTTTTGGCTAAAAAGCGGTTGGTGGAGACCCCCACGGACACGGTTATATAATCTCCTATCTCTTCTTTGATGCGTTTTTTGATCTCCCCACCCACCTCCAGCAGCCCGGATCTAAACTTAGGCGCCCCCTCAAAATCGAGCACAAATTCATCCACGGATTTGGGTTCTAGCTGATTGGTATACTCCAGCAGCAAACCTTTGAGGCAAAGGTGGATGAATCTGTATTTTTGTGTATCCGGTTCCAATATCTTTATATCCGGGCAGACCTGCTTGGCCTCCATGACCCTAAAACCCACCTTTATACCCAACTTCTTAGCTTCTACCGAAGGCGCAATAATAACGCCTCTGGGCGAGTTGTAGGCGGCCACAGCTATAGGGCGGTTCCTCAGCAGGGGATTGGCTTGCTGTTCTACGGTGGCAAAACAGGAATTAAGGTCTATGTGCATGAATTTTGCCGACCGCCGGGAAAAATCCGGCTTACCTAAAATTTGGGTCATAGGTCTCTTCCAAGATCCAAATAAGAGAGCTGCTGTCCAGCACCAATCTGAAACTTATAGTATCTGAGGCTACGGAGAAGACATGAATAAGAGCGCTGCCTTGCTTGTAAGTATGATGCAGGCCCTGGTTAGTGATCTTGTAAGGTTGGTTATGCCACAAAACATGGCTTATGAGGGTTTTCCTTTTTCTATGATCGAATATGAGGCTGACAGACACCGGTTCTTTTATTTTCTCTGCCATATTTTTTATCTTAGCACAAACCGAATAAAACACGAATACTTTTGTGTGCTATCAAACCTCTAGTATTGACAATGGACTGAGAAATGGCATAATCTAGGCATGCCGCGCCGAAAGCAGTCTTTACCGGATAAAATAATAGGTTTTTTGAAAGATAATCCTGTGGCTGATTTTTTCGAACGTAATACAGATGTGAAAACCGTCGTAATTATTTTATTGACCATTATAGTAATTTCCTGGCTGGGACTTTTTAAACTTGGTCCTATAACTCTTTCTAACGATAACACTCTCACAGTCATGGGCTCTTATTCGACCCAAGAATACAATAGGGTAGCCACCTTCATAGCTACCATTTCAGATACCAGCACGGACAAGGACGCCCTCATAAAAGCCATCAACGAAAGATCTGTGGAGATGACGGAAAAGGTAAAGGAGTTTGGCATAGATCAAATTGATATAAAAACTACCAACAATTATATATACCAAGTACAAGACCCGGAAATATTAAGGCAATACCGCGGAGCCAGCCCTGTTTGGCAAGCCGGGACCAGCGTAGAAATAAAAGTTAGAGATCTGAACAAAGTGGGCGATCTGACATTACTTCTTACAGGATTTAACAATACGGAAGTTTTCGGACCAAGCTACTCCTTGGACGAAAAAGACATCGATGAAGCGGCCATGCTTTCTGAAGCCGTAAATAATGCTAAGAACAAGGCAAGATATCTGGCGGATGCGCAGAACAAGAAGGTTGGCAGGATCATAAGTATAGAAGAACTTAGTGGCCCGACATTTGATCCTTTTGGCGGGCAGGTACTAGGTATAGCCAGCGGGGGAGGTTCCCCGGAGTTTTCTCCCGGAGCCACCAAGGTCACAAAAGTGGTAAAAGTAACTTTTAAACTACTACGTTAACTATTTTGCCTTTGATGTAGATCACCTTAATATTTTTGCTATCCCGGGTATACTTCTTCACTTTCTCTAACTCCAAAACTCTTTCTTTGATCTCTTCTTCACTTGCATCCGGCGTGACTTCCAACTCATCTCTTAGTTTGCCGTTTACTTGCACCGGTAAGACCAAGGTATCGTCCTTAACGATCTCTTTATCATATTCTGACCAGGGTTGAAGATGCACACTGTTCTTGGCTTGCCATTTCTTGTAATTATGTAATTCCTGCCACAATTCTTCAGCTGTAAAAGGGGCAAACGGCGCTAGAACCTTAATGAACTCCAGATATAGATCTTTGGAAATATATTTTTCTTTTTTACAAGCGTTAACAAATATCATCATTTCAGACACAGCGGTATTCATTTTCAGATCTTCCAGCATGCCGGTTATATTCTTAAGCATTTTATGGAAACTTTTTTCGAGTTTGGGAGAAGATCTTTTGTCTGAAACTTTACTTTTTAGTTCAAAAACATTTTTTACGAATCTGTAGCAGGCTTTTATTCCATTGTCATTCCAAGGATAAGATTCTTCGTAAGGACCTATGAAAGCCAGATATAATCTGGTGGCGTCAGCTCCGTAACTTTCCAGTAGATCTTTTGGGTCCACTACGTATTTAGGCCGTGACTTGGACATTTTCCTTCTGTCTGCTCCCAATAGTAAACCGCCGCTCATGCGCCATTGAAACGGCTCTGAGGTTGGCACATAACCTTCTTCGTACAAAACTTTGTACCAGAACCTGGTATATAAAAGGTGAGCTGTGGTATGGCCGGCGTCACCAAAGTACTTATCAACCGGCATCCAGTATTTCAGTTTTTCCAGGTCAGCGAAAACTTTATCATTTTTGGGATCAATATAGCGCATGTAATACCAGTTAGAGCCGGCCCAAGTAGGCATGGTGTCCGTTTCTCTTTTAGCCGGCGTTCCATCCTTGGCCTTAACGTTATACCAATCAGGATCTTTTTCTAAGGGCGCTTGACCGCCTTCAGGCATAAAATCCGTCAATTCCGGCAAAGTAACGGGTAGATTATAGTCAGCCTCAACAGAACCGTCCTGCTTATGTATCAGTGGTATAGGATCGCCCCAGTACCTTTGCCGGGACCAGATCTGATCACGGAGTCTATAAGTCACGGATCTTTTGCCAATGCCCTTAGTTTCAAGATATTCATCTATCTTTTTTATGCCCTCTTCAGAACTCAGGCCATTCAAAAACTCGGAATTGATGCAAACTCCATAATCTTCGAGCACGTCATCCTCGCTTACAATATCATCTTCACTACCATCTGCTTTCTTAACCACTCGTATCACAGGCAGACCATATTTTTTGGCGAAATGAAAATCTCTCATGTCATGTCCCGGTACCCCAACTACAGCCCCTGTTCCATAGTCAGGCAGGACAAAATCTGACACCCAAATAGGAAGCTTGGTGTCATTTAATTGATTAGTGGCAAAAAAACCCGTAAAGACCCCCGTCTTTTCACGGCCCTCTTCCATTCTTTCCATTTCAGACCTGCCCGAAGTATCTTCAATGTATTTGGCTACATTTTTATTTTCTTGAGCTGCTTTCAAAGAAAATTCGTGTTCAGGAGCCAGCACAATAAAGGTAGCCCCAAAGTTTGTATCCGGTCTGGTAGTAAAGCAGGAAATAACCTCATCGGAGTTTACAACTGGATAATTTATGATGGCGCCTTCTTTTCTGCCTATCCAGTTTATCTGTCCATTTTTTACTGATTCAAAGTAGTCAACATCATCAAGACCATCCAGCAACTTTTCCGCATAATCCGTGATCTTTAGTACCCACTGTTTCAAATTCTTTCTATAAACAACATAACCGTCCCTTTCCGCCACCTTCCCCGTAGGACTTTTAGCGTCAGACAGGACCTCTTCGTCTGCCAGCACACCTAATTCTTCGCACCACCACACCGGCATATCTTTTTGTATTACCAAGCCCTTTTCCCACAACTTTAAGAATATCCATTGCGTCCATTTGTAATACTTAGGGTCAGATGTATTTATCTCCCTATCCCAATCAATAGCATAGCCAATATCTTGCATGGCTTTTTTGTATTTGACAATGGCAGCTTGCGTAACTTCCTTGGGGGTCCTTCCAGCTTTAATGGCATAAGTTTCCGCCGGCAATCCGAAAGAATCCCATCCCATAGGGTAAAGAACGTTATAACCGCGCATTCTCAGATACCTGGTGTAGATCTCCGGCACGGTATATCTCATCATATGCCCCATATGTAGATATTCGCCGGAGGGATAGGGAAGTTCAGCCAAAATGTATTTCTTGGGTTTTTTGGAAAAATCCTCAGCTTTATACAGGTTATCTTTGAACCACTTATTTTTCCAGTTATTCTCTATTTTTGTGTGATCGAACGCTTCCATATGCAGATATTATAAATAAGTATATACACTGTCAACACAAAACAAAACACACTTGCACACTTTTGGAGGATAAGATATAGTAGCATTCGTGGCCAAGAAGAAAAAAGGTAACAGAATATTGATCGCTCTTGAATGCACAGAGACCGGCATGAGGAGTTATATTACTGAGAAGAATAAAGTTAACTCTCCTGATAAGTTGCAGCTAAAAAAATATAATCCAAAACTAAGAAGATACACCTTGCACAAAGAAGTGCAAAAGTTAAAGTAACTTATTATTCCTCATTCTCCAGTTTAAGAACACGCCTGATGCATTTTTTAGCTTTGTGTGTGCTCACATAATCCAGCCAATCACGGCTCACCTTCGGTTTGTTGGTCATTTTTATTTCTACCTTATCTCCGTCCTCTATTTTGTGAGAAAGTTTTTTAATATCATCATTTACAAAGGCTCCTACACATCTATTTCCCAAGTCTTCGTGGATCTCGTAAGCAAAATCAAGTACGGAAGCGCCTCTGGGCAGCTCAATAATGTCCCCTTTAGGTGTAAATGCATAGACCATATTACTAAAATGCTGCAATTCAGATATCTCTTCCGCTCGTTTGAAATTGAGGGTTTTTAGCAGATCCGGATTCTCTTTAAGATAATCTTTGAATTTTCCTCCGTATTTATAAAATATATGGCTGGCATTACCGAACTCGTTGTATTCGTGCATTTCTTTAGTCCTGATCTGTATCTCCAAGGTAAGGTCATTTTCCAGCTCAAAGACGTTGTGCAAAGATTTATACCCGGTAGGTTTGGGATTGGTTATGTAGTCGTCGCGTTCTTCTTCTACGCTGTCCCAGGATCTTTTAAGCAAAGATTCTACAACGTAACATTGTTCAACTGTATCAACGATTATTCTCAAGGCAGCTATATCTTTTATTTCCGAATAATCTTTTATATTCTTTCTCTTTTCTTTGTAATTAAGAAATTTATTGAATATGGAATACTCGCTTTTTATACGATAGGTGACCTTGGAATTGATCTTGTTCTTGGTCAGATACTCTTGGATCAGATCTTTGACATTTTTTAGATAATTATTTGTAATAACGGATTTTTCCTTAAGCATTTTTTTGATCTTGAAGTATTCGCTGGGATAAAGAGTTTGAAAACCATTCTTTTCTATTACTCCGGCAAACTTGCTTAAACCAACCAATCTACATATAGGGGCGTAGATGTTTAAACATCTATTAGCCGAATCCTTTCTCTTTACGGGATCTAAGGCATACAAAGTCTTAGAACCCTCCACTTTATCAGCTAGGAGTATGAGCAGAACATTAAGATCATTGGAAAGATTCATGTAAGTCTGAATGATGTATTCTTTGTTCAAGTTATTGGGAGAATCAATTTTTATATGCAGATTTGATATTTTATCGAAGTGGTTGAGTATCTCCCTGACCTCATGGCCGAACCTAGATTCTATTTCGCCAAGATATTGGGTCAGGTGTTCACTTATAACATGGTGAAACAAAGCCGCGGTAAGAATGTTCTCATCCTGCACACCAATATCGATAAGAAGATTTTTCACCTTATTGATATGCGAATAAACAGTCTCTCCGCTTAATCTTTCTCTTTCCCCAAATATTTCTTTGGCGTAGATTTCCGCTGATTTAAGTTTATCTCTCATAAGCTATAAAATATTATATCAATCAGGAATAGTGTCAATATCTTCAGTTCTAAGATACATAGATGTCCATAAATGTTTGACAAATAAAAGAAATCAGGTTTTAATTGTTTCCATGGCTAATAAAAACTTTTTAAAATCATTGACCCCTAATATTTTACAAATTGTGATACTTCTCATCTCGGTTGTAGCTGCCTTTTATATTGGCAAGCTCTCTACCGAAGTGAAGATGTATAAGGAAGGTTTGCAGCCCGGTAATGCCGTAAATCCTACGGGACAGGCAGCCCAACCACAGCCCGACGCCCAACCGTACCAACCCATAGATAGCAGCACTTTTACCTATCCCTCTCAAGATGATCACACCAGAGGGGATCCTAATGGTTCCATAGCCATAGTCGAATATTCTGATTTTGACTGCCCGTTCTGTAGCAGTTTCCATGAAACAGCCAAGAAAGTGTTAGAGAATTATGACGGCGAAGTATTTTGGGTATATAGGCACTTTCCGTTAGTACAGCTTCATCCTGATGCTTTGAACAAAGCCATTGCCAGTGAATGTATCTATGATCAAGGCGGAGACGAAGCCTTCTGGAGTTATGCCGATAATATCTTTGCCACCGGCCAGGGTGTTCCTCTCACGGACGCTATTCTTCAAAAGATGGCAACAGATCTGGGCATAAACGGCAGTCAGCTGATCAGCTGTTTTAACAACAAAGAAACACAGGCTGCGGTTGACGCCGACGAGCAGGACGGGAATAAAGTAGGCGTCATGGGTACTCCGGGCAATTATATTGTCAATCTGGAGACGGACACCATCATCCCCCTCAGAGGCGCCGAGCCTTATGAGAACGTGGTCAACGTTATAGGTATGGTACAGGATAATTAGTCTTTAAGGCTGAATTTATCGCGGAATAGTGGTAAAATAGCCTCTATGGACTACGTCTCTGCGGGAAAACTGTATATTGTTGCCACCCCTATAGGACATTTGGAAGACATTTCGTTGCGCGCGCTCAACGTTCTAAAGGAAGTGGATATCATTCTCAGCGAAGATACACGGGAAACTTTCAAGCTTTTATCAAAATATGGCATAGATAAACCGCAAACCCAATATAATGATGCCACTCATGAAAAAAACATTGACTATGTTTTACAGGCGTTAAAGGAAGGTAAAAGTCTGGCTTTATTGTCTGATAGTGGAACACCTCTGATCTCTGATCCCGGTTTTAAGCTTGTAAGAAAGCTAAGAAAAGATAATTTCTCCATCATAGCCATTCCCGGTCCCAGTGCTCCGGTGGCCGCTCTCTCCATCAGTGGATTACCCACCGACAATTTCACCTTTATAGGCTTTTTGCCCAAAACAAAAATTAAAAGGGAGACCGCAGTAAAAAAACATAAAGATCTGGATACAACTTTAATATATTTTGTCTCATCTCATCACATAAATCGTCAAATATCCGAATTTTATGAACTTTTAGGAGATAGGACCGCCTGCGTGACCAAAGATCTGACCAAGATGTTCGAAAAAGTTATCACCGCGCCTTTAAGTGCTCTAAAAAATGAAAATTTCAAAGAAAAAGGCGAGTATATGATTCTAATTGCCAAAGAAGGGTACAGCTTGGATGGATAATAAAACCTTAGCTCTGGAAAAAGAAAAACTTAAGCAAACGGTGCGCGTTGTCACCGAAGCCAAAGTTAACCTGGAGGAGCAATTAAAAGACATTGGTGAAGAAAATCTGGAAAAATTAAAAGACCTTAGGGAAACACCGGAAACCGATGGCCTGGATTTTTTCATGTATCTGGAGCAACTTCACCAAAAAAATATTACTTTTAATTTGAAAGATAAGTTCCTCAGGTTGGAAGAATTGGAATATCTTAAGAAAGACCCCTATTTTGCCCGCATAGATCTGCAACAGGTTGAAGGTGACCACATAAGAAAGGTTTATATCGGAAAGTTTGGGTATTCTGAAAATGAGCCGATAGTTACGGACTGGAGAGCTAAGATAGCTTCTGTCTATTACAGGTACAGATACCCGCAAAAGAACGTCAAATACACCACCCCTGAAGGTGAGGTCGTATCTGACCTGCTTTTAAAACGAACTTATGAAATAGACAGCGGAGATTTGGTCAGATATTACAACAACGATCTTCAACTGGACGAAGCGGAGATCATAAGCGATAAAATTGCCAAAAGGACAGGTGGTGTGCTGGAAGATATTATAGAAACCATTCAGGGATCTCAATTGGACATCATAGAAGCGGACCCAAGAAAGTTCTGTGTGGTCCAGGGCTGCGTTGGCAGTGGAAAGAGCACAGTGGCCATACATAAGTTATCTCACATATTTTTTAATTACCCTCAGGTAATTAGGCCGCAAAACTCTTTGCTAGTGGCAAAAAGTCACATCTTAATAGGTTATTTATCAACTTTGTTCCCTAAACTGGGAATATTTAACTTAAATTACAAAACCTTAAAAGAGCTAATGATAAATATAATTTTTAGAGAGGAAATAGACCAACAGTATGACCTGTCGGAAGAAGCTTTAAATATCTTTACGGTAGAAGAATCCGCCAAGCTTGAAAAACAAGTGATGAGTGTGCATAAAAAGATCGAACAAAAAATTGAGCAGTTGTTTTTAAATGAAGATTTTGAATCATTCCGAAGTTATAAATACTCATACAAAGTCACGCCCTATGAGAACATAAGCGAGATCATATCAGATCTGGATGACGAGTTGGTCATGCAAAAAGAACAGCTTAAGGAAAATCCCAAATCTCTTAGGGCAGAGCTGCATAAAGATAACATCAGGACATTAAAAAAACTTATAACCTCACTAAAAAAGATCAGGATAGACCTTAAGAACAGGGATTTTGAGAAGGTGCTGAGAACCTCAGGGATCAACAGAAAAAACAAGCTTAATTATCAGCAGATGCTTGTCTTGCTATTTTATTACCTTGAGATCGTGGGTCTGCAGAAATTAAAAAAGTACGAATATTGTGTAGTGGATGAGGCGCAGGATTTTTCCTTGCTGGAGCTGATGGTTCTGAGAAATTTGGTACTTTTTAGAAGGATCTGCGTTTTCGGTGATCTTAATCAAGGCTACTCACATGAAGGCATATCCGATTGGGAGGATATTAATAAGATCTTGCTCAATGAGAATAAATTTGAGTTCTTTACGCTGGATACAAACTATAGAAGCACCAAACCCATCATCGAACTGGCCAACAAGATCCTTAGCCCATATACACAGTACTTCCTGCCGCGGTCCATAGAACGGATAGGAAAAGGGCCGGTGTTGTCGCAATTTGAAACAGCTGAAATGATGCTCGATCATCTGAAGCAAAATCTGGAAGATGATGTAAAAGATCTCAATAAAAGCATTGGCTTGATCTGCTTTTCCGTCTCATCTTTCGATGAAGCAAAGAACATGGTAAGAAAGTTGGGCCTGGATAAGAACATGGTAGTAGAGCTTAAAGAGAATAAAAGGATCAATTACATTCCCAAAGGCATCTACTTGACCATGTTCGAAGACTGTAAAGGACTGGAATTTTCCAAAGTTTACATACTTGACCTTGATCTTGATAAGGTGCAGGACGAGAAGCAAGCTAAAAAGGCCTTTATTGCCGTGACCAGGGCCATGAACGAGTTACAAGTTTATTGTGTAAAATAGACATAACAATGTTTAAAAAACTTAGGACACTTTTGACTGTCTTTACGCAAAATGCTCATTTGCTCATTGTGGCTTTTGTGTCCTTTTCCCTTAGGTTTATAAACCTTGGTTACTCTGATTACCAGGGGGATGAGATTAAGTCATTTTTTATTCTCGAACAGGGACAAAGTGTATCCGACTTTTTACTTAACCAAAGAAAAGGTCCCGGACAATTTTTCATAACTTTACTAGTTAAACTGGTGAATCCAGGTTATGATAATGAGTTCGTGACAAGGTTTTTGTTTGCTTTGGCAGGCAGTTTGGCGGTGGTGTACTTTTTCAAATTCATAAAGCACAATTTTGATACTAAGATCGCTTTTTATGCCTCCATGTTCTTTGCCACTAACGGTTTTTTTGTTGCTCTCTCAAGGATCTCTCAATACCAATCTTTTGTGATCTTGTTCATGATCATGGCCCTATATTTTGTAAGCCGAGCTGTTGAGAATGAAAAATATGCACGATCAGGTTTATTTTTTGCTTTCATATTTTGGTCTTTTGCCATTTTATTTCATTACGACGGCGTGTTCATCGCTCCGATCATGGCTTACTATCTTTACCACTGGCATAAGAAATACAATAATGTTAAGTTCTTGATGTCTGCCGCAGCTTTTTCAGGCATACTTCTGGCTTTTTTCTACATCCCCTTCATCATAAACATTAGCCAGAACACACTGGCCTACTGGGGAGGCCGGATCACGGGTGAAGTTTCAGCCAAGCTGTCCAGCTCAAAATACTTGTTCACCGTCTATCAGCCCATTTATGTCATTCATTTTTATACTATGTTGTTTTTGTCAGGCTGCACCTATATTTGTTTGCACTTTTTTAAAAAGATCTTTCCCAAGAACAAAATATTTAATAAACTACCTGACCTGAGCTTTAAGATGCCTATCATTTTGGCCATATCAGCTTGGTTCATCTTTTCAGCGGCCTTTTTCGAAGGCCTGGTCTACATTCCCGGCACACATATTTACAACTACCTTTTGCCTATGTTCGTCATTTTGGCTTTGGGGATAGAATTTATCGAAAAGATCTTGGACAAGTTCAGTAAATTATTTATACCGTGGGTGATCTCATACACGGGTATACTTGTTCTGTTCTTATTTTTATACCTGCAATCTTACGCCATATTTGTCGATCATAGCAAGGAATATCCCTGGGAAACGGAAAAATTTCTTATTTGGGAGTTTCCCAAGCCTACGCCTATCTTTCACTTGAGCATGTTTGGTTTTCCTTATTTTAGAGACTGGGAAGAGATCAGAAATGTTGTCATGGCGTCTGACAACAACGGTTACTATTCGACTAATGAGAGAGAAAGTATAGCTAGATACTACGTCCCTTTAAAAAAGAGCACTGATGCTGCCGGATACTATATCTACATTCTGAACCCGCAGAGCTTTACTAACACCATACAGCAGGAAAAAGCTCAATATTGGGCTGACAGGTATGCTCCTGTGTTCTCATTTAGCAAAGGAGGAAAGGATATGGTCAGGGTTTATAGTATGGAACCAGGAAAACTTGAGCAGATCATAGAGAAAGGTTACTAAAATATGTTTCAGGAACTTAACTACCAAATGGAGTTTGTCAGTGCCTTTGGTGCAGAGCCACTGTTTGCTTCAGTACTGCTTATTTTTGTTATCGTGTATCTCTGGAAAAAGTCACACACAAATTCAGCGACTGTTATGGCTTTGTCCGCCGTAAGTATCATATATTCGACTGCTCTAAAAGAAGTTTTTAAATGGCAACGCCCCGAAGCCGCACTGGCAAAGTATTATCTTCCTTTTGATGTTTATAGCTTTCCTAGCACACACGTAGTCTTTTACACAGCCTTTTGGGGATTCCTGTTCTATCTTAGTTTTAAATATGTTAAAGAAGGAAAGCTGTTTTTCCATATCTTAAGATGGGCCTGCGTTTACATGCTTATTACTGTGGGAGCTTCGAGAGTCTTTTTGGGTGTTCATTTTGTCAAAGACATAATAGGAGGCTATTTTTTTGGACTGATGTTTTTGATTCCCATGATCTGGCTTGATAAGAATCTAGACAAATCTGGGATAAAAAATAAGGAGAAAAACAAAGAGAAGCACCAAAGCTGATATAAGAACAAACCCGGCAGAAACATCTTTGATTATCCTAGCTCCGTCATTACGCTCCGGTATGAGAACATCAATAAAATTCTCAACCACAGTATTTATCATCTCCGCGGAAAGCATCAAGCCGTCAGATATTATAAGCAAACCCCATTCAATATAAGATATTTGGTATTTTAGACCAAAGAAGATGGTGGCTACCGAGATAACAAGCTGAACTCTAAAATTAGGTTCATTGATAAGAGTGTGGGCTAATCCGGCAAAAGCGTATTTAAAACTTTTTGCGTGTCTCCTGGGATGGTGGGAGCTAAAAAATTGTTTCATAATATGATTTTAGGTTGTTATAGATATACAATCAAGCTGGGCAATTTCAAGATTATAAGTTATGATAAAATAGTCCGGTCATGAAAAAAAGAAAATGGCTTATCATAATAGGTATTTTGGTTGTAGCTTTAATAGGATATTTACTATTTTTCAGAAAAACCGGCATTCCCGTCAAAGAAATAAAGATAAAAAATGTGGTCGTTAAAAAGACTGTTAGTGCGGCCGGAGAAGTTAAATCAAGAGAGCAAGCGGACCTGTCTTTTTCAGCCATGGGCAGGCTCTCCGATATAGCGGTGGAAGAAGGAGATGTGATATCTGATGGAGCGTACATAGCCTCCCTTGATAATTTTACTGAAGCGCAGTCAACGCAAGCCGTAAAAGATGGCAGGGATGTAGCTAAGAGAGATCTGGAACTTTATGTAGAGCAGTATGAAACAAATATGGATGCGGTAGGAGGCCAGGACGAGTATGCTATAGGTAAGAGAAGATATGAAGAGCTGCTTAGCAAGGCTGAGGCAACCTATCAGGCCCAGCTTGGAACTTTAGGTAAGACTTATATCTACGCTCCGTTTGCCGGAAAAATAATAGATATTTATTATGAGGCCGGAGAGACAGTGATCTCCGGATCTCCGGTGGTGAAGATCGCAGATGAGGATCAGAAGATATTCGAAATACAGTTGGATCAGGAAGATTTTACCTATTTGGAACTTGGCCAAGAAGTTGATATAAAGCTTGATGCTTTCGAAGATGAGACGTTTACCGGCATAGTTACGAAACTTCCCAGTTATGTTGAAGACAACGCCGGGAAAGATTTTGTTATTAAGATAGATATTACCGGAGACAACAAAAACAAGGCACTTTTGGGCATGACGGGAGATGCATACATAATATTGGCTAAAACAGATGGTGAAGTTCCGGCACTGACCTTTGATGAAGTGCAGTACGATATTGATGACAAACCTTTTGTTTATGTCTTTAATGAGGGTAGGGTAGAAACGTTATATATTGATCTGGGATTAAAGGGCGATATTTACACAGAGATAAGATCAAATATAGATAAGCCTATAATCCAGGAAAGCGATTCCAAGTACGATCTCCAAGATGGGGTTAAAGTTAAATTGATCAGGTAGTATGTCACTTCTTAAAGCGGAAAATATTTCCAAATTCTACCAGGTAGGTGAGTCTAGTATTAGCGCTCTTAAAGATATCTCTATGGAAGTAAAAAAAGGAGATTTTTTAGCCATTGTAGGAAAATCCGGTTCAGGAAAATCTACTTTGATGCATATTCTTGGTCTTTTAGATACTCCTACATCAGGAAAACTTTTTCTCAATGGTAAGAATGTGAGCCATTTATCAGAACTTGAGCTAGCTGGCATAAGGAACAAGGAAATTGGCTTTGTCTTTCAATCTTTCAATTTATTAGCCAAGACCACTTCCTTGGAAAACGTTATTTTACCTCTGCAATATAGTAAAGTACCCAAAAAGATGTGGCAGCAAAAAGGCGAGGAAGCCCTGAATTTAGTGGAGCTAAGTCATCGTATGAATAACAAGTCAAATGAGCTGTCCGGAGGAGAAAAACAAAGAGTAGCCATTGCCAGAGCTCTAATAAATGAACCCTCGTTAATTTTAGCTGATGAGCCTACAGGAAACCTTGATTCAAAAACAAGTGCGGAGATAGAAAAACTACTTATTATACTTAACGAGAACGGCAAAACATTGATCATAGTCACCCACGATGAAGACCTGGCAAAAATAGCCAAAAATACCATTACCTTGTCTGACGGAAAGATCGTAAATGATTAAATATCTAGAAGTTTACAAAACATCAAATAAAGCCTTGTTACTGCACAAAGGCAGAACGATCCTTACCATGCTGGGAGTGATCATTGGCGTGTTCGCTGTCATTACCCTGGTCTCTATGGGCATAGGAGTACAAAACTATGTGACAGACCAGTTCGAATCTATTGGCTCTAACGTTCTTTTTATAACTCCGGGCAATGCGGGATTTGCCGAAGACCCGGCTAATCTTTTCGGAAAATTGAAGTTCGAGGAGAAACACATCAAATTAATAGAAAGCTACGCCGGTGATTATATTGATATTGTCAGTCCTTCTGTGAGGTTCTCAGGCACTGTGAAATACAAAACTAGGTCCTATTACAGCTCTATTCTCGCCCCAAATTACAAAGCTCAGCAGGCATTTGATCTTTCTTTGCAGGAAGGCAGGTTTTTTAACGAAGCTGAACAAAATAACAAGATACGTATAGCCATATTAGGACCGAATGTAGTCGAGGAATTATTTCCGAATATAAACCCGATAGGGCAGAAGGTAAAAATAGAGGATTTTACATATGAGGTCATAGGTTACACTAAGAAGAAAAGCCAGGACTTTGATAATAATGTCTACATGCCATATACCGTGGCCATGTCCGATTTTGGTATAAACAATTTTCAGGGCATGGTAGTGAAAATCAAGAACAGGGATGACATGGAGCTGGCAAAAAAGGAGATCACGCTGGCTTTACTACGTGACCTCAATAAAGACGATTTTCAAATAATTTCGGCAGAAGATATCTTATCCTCTATTCAAAATATATTGTCTATCTTGACAACCGCCGTGGGAGCCATAGCCGGCATATCTCTGATAGTGGGCGGCATAGGTATCATGAACATCATGCTCGTTTCCGTAACGGAAAGGACCAGAGAGATAGGTCTAAGAAAAGCTGTTGGCGCCTCTCCTAAGGATATAGCACTGCAATTCGTGTTCGAAGCTATTATGATAAGCGTTGGAGGCGGGGCCGTTGGTTTGCTCTTGGGATGGCTGGCCTCCTTGGCCGCTAGAAGCTTTGTACGGACTGAGGTGCCCCTGTGGGCTGTTTTGCTAGCTTTTGGCTTCTCTGTTGTAGTGGGAGTGGTATTTGGAACCTATCCGGCCATTAAAGCTAGTAAAAAGGATCCCATTGAAGCTTTGAGATATGAATAGGTCACTGTTTGGTCAATAAAAGGGTGTAAGAATGTTTGTCAGTCAGTTTATACCCCTTAGTGTTTAGCGTAATTTCTTTATCATCATCGAAAACCTTCCAAATGTAACCTTCAGGAGCTGTTTCATTGTTGATACGGTCATATTGTGTGCCGTATGTATATTCGGTTTTTTCGTAGATGAAAACGTCTTCTTTTACTAATAATTCTAAAAGATCGTCAAAGGTTTTTATGTTCTCTAATCTTTTTTCATATATCCTTTGGTTTTTTAAACCATTAATTTTCAGAGTAACATCAACCGGCTTTACTTCTTCAGAACTCTTCTCTTCCGTTTTTGTCTGCACTGAAAGTCTATCGGTGTTTAATACTTTTCTAACATAAAAAAAAGCAGAGATCAAAAATATGATGTAAAAAATGGGAAAATATTTCTTGAATTTCTCCATGTAAACAATTATAACAGCAAATAAGTTCTACCTTGCCGCGTCTTTGACAGTAGGATGCTGAGAAAACCATTGTAGACAATCGTAAAAGGTTCTGTATTTTTGTATCGTCATCTCCACAGTTATGCTATCTGAACCGTTTCTAATGCCCTCATTGATCTTTTCATGATCAGTAGTGCATTGAGATTTGTCGTGTGAGCTGAGTATGAAAGTATCACCGTTGTTGACAGTATATTTGCACGGACAGTCTTTGCATGCATAACAGGTAGTTGGATCGAAGGTAACTCTGAAATTTACGGAGGTATCATATGAGGTGAACTTTTTTACTACCATACCCAGGGGTATGAACAACAGAGCGACTGACAGGGCAAGCAGGGCATTTCTCAACGACTCCATTTTTTTATAATACCAAATAAAAATACCTTAATATAGTATAATTCTAATGTCTTGCCCCCATAGCTCAACGGATAGAGTACTCGGCTTCGAACCGAGGGGTTGGGAGTTCAAATCTCTCTGGGGGCGCCATTTTGTTTCTGGACGAATAGGGTAAAATGTAAACATGGAAAATAGTCAAAACCAAGATCAGACAGAGGTACAAGAGCTGGAACCGGTAGAGGGTATAGATGAAAGAGTGTTGAATACACCAGCGGAAGATCAGAAGGTTACCATTCCGCAGATAGACGAAGGTCAACAGATTAATACCTTCATGCAATTCAACAAAACACCTCAGGTCCAACCGGGTCAGGGTATAGTGCTGGATCTGGCTGGAGAAAAAGCCGAGATAAAAGAAGAGGATATACAGGGAGAAACCGATACTAAACTCTTAAGGAAGATGACGGGTCAGGAGCTTTCCGGTGATGAGGCTGCCAATCCTGGAGCCTTTATCATCATCATATTCGTGGCTATATTATTGTTTGGATTTTTGGTCTTGAATATGAAAAGATCGGAGGAGATAGGTAAATTACAGCAAGAAATAGAGAAATTGAAAAAGTTTAGTATCTCAAGCAAGTAGAAAAAATAACGTTTTGGGGGCGTAGCTCAGTGGTAGAGCACCTGGCTCTTAACCAGGGTGTCGAGGGTTCGATCCCCTCCGCCCTCACCAAAGAAAAAACCGCAAGGCCAATTTTTCATTTTATGGCTTGCGGTTCTGTCAACTCACAATGCATTCTAGATATTACATCAATCTTATCTGCGTTTAATTTTGCCCAGCACCTACCAAATCCCTGAGGCGTGTTGCCAACTTCTACGATCGCATACTTATCTTGCTCTGTCTGTACAAAGGGACAATCCTGTTCCATGCACTCAATGTCATTTTTAGGCGCGTAAATACCTTGAGTTTCTACTACTAAGTTTCCAGCTACAGGAAAGATATCCAGCTGAACTACCACGAAGGTAAAAAACACATGGTAGTAGGTGAGGACATCGTTGCCTTCATTTTGCCAGAGAGAATTAGCTATAAAACAAGGCTCTTCGAGGCATTTTTCGAACGTTTCCCGAGCAAAGTGGGCTTTGATATCATCTTTACGTATAATGAGCACCGCCTGCGGAACCACTATAAGTAACAGGAAGGTAGCCAGGAAAAGCCTGTGCGTTCTCCACGTGTCTTTCACAATAAAACTCCTATCTTAGTTCGATAAAGACTTTTATGAGAATGGCAAATGACGTGACGGCAAAAACGTAGAACGCACCAAATAATATGTTGATGATGATGTAAAGAACTCTTCGTGAGCTTGACATGTCTATAATCCTTTTTTTATTTAACGGTTGTGGTGATTATAATAATAAGTTTAAAATAGTGCAAAGACGTTATGCACGAAAATAAGAAAAAAACATTGATCTTCGATTTTGATGGGACATTGGCAGACACCATTGGACTTTTTATTGATATTGCCAAAAAACTAGTGTTAAAGCTTGATATGAAAGTACCGGAAAACACATTTTCCAGAGAAAGTATAAAAAAATATAGGAACTTGACTCTCAAGCAGCTACAGTCAGAATTTAATATTGGTCCGTTTTTGGCTTTAAAACTACTGACTGAAGGAAGAAAAGAGTACTCCAGAGGTGTTAAAAGTATAAAATTGTTCGAAAATATTAAAAGTACACTAAAAGAGCTCGATAACATGGGTTTTGAGCTGGGGATCTTATCATCCGCTAATGCCGGAAACATCAGATCCGTGTTAAAAAAGGAAGATCTGGAGATCTTTGCCTTTGTTTATCAGTCGAAAAAATTGTTTGGTAAGGCAACCTGGCTAAAAAGGATCATGAAAAGGGAAGGTCTGGAAATTGAAAACGTGATCTACATAGGAGATGAGATACGCGACGTGCATGCAGCTCAAAAAGCTGGTGTAGAGAGCGGGACTGTGACCTGGGGTTTTAACAGCCAAGAGTTGTTATCGTCTGCAAACCCTGATCATATATGGGGAAAGCCGGAAGAAATATTGGCTTTTTTCGATAAGAAATAATATATAATACACATGTTTGCCAGAGTGGTGAAATTGGTATACACGCAGTGTTCAGAACGCTGTTCCCTTTAAAGGGAGTGCGGGTTCAAGTCCCGCCTCTGGCACCAATTACCGGCTGTAAAGTTGGTATAATCATGTAAGTAACTTTTGGGCGAGTGGCGGAATTGGTATACGCGCAACGTTGAGGTCGTTGTGGGAGAAATCCTGTGCAGGTTCAAGTCCTGTCTCGCCCACCAGATGACTTAGTGAGCAAAGCGAACTTAGTCAGCTGGGGTCCCCGAAGGTGGCACCAAGCAATTTATTGTTCTGCCTTAATGAAAAAACATAACAACACAATTTTGAAAGTTTTGCTGGTCCTAGTGACGTTTGCGGCTTTTTCGAATGTAGCGCGCGCCTCAGAAGAGGCCGTATCCAAATTCAACACTATCATCAAGATCACAGAAGATGGTAAGATCCATGTTCGGGAAGAAATTACTTACGATTTTGGTGATAATAGCAGACACGGCATTTATAGATATATTCCTTACAAAAAGACTAATAACGAGGGTAAAAAGTTCGTTTTAGGCATAGAAGATGTTTATATACAAGATGACAACGGGCGTCCTTTTAAGTTCACTACTACAAAGAACTCATCAGATGGAGAGATGGAATACAAAATAGGTGATCCAAACGTGCTTGTTTCGGGCAAAGTATTTTATGAAATAGACTATGTTGTTTCCGGTGCTTTAACTTACTTTGAAGACCACGACGAACTTTATTGGAATATAACCAGTAATGGCTGGGACGTACCTATTTTAAATTCTTCGAATATCATTGTGCTACCGGATAGCGCTCCCTATGATACGGTAAGAATAGGATGTTACACCGGTTATTATGGCGAAAATGGCACTGCTTGCCATACGGAGGTAACTAAGCAGGGTGTTTTGGTAAACACAACAGACAAGTTAGATGCTAATGAAGGTCTGTCTTTAGTTGTAGCTTTTCCTAAGAATTTAGTGCAAGTACTGGAACCAAAACCAGACTCGTCTTGGATCTTAAGTGCAGTTATTGCCACTCTTGCCATTACATTTGCACTGTTCTGGTATGTTTATTACCCCATAAGAATGCTAACAACCAGACTAAAAAATAGAAAATACTTACAAGAGAACAAAAAAGTAGTAGCGGCTTGGTTCGAACCACCTAAAGATGATAAATTCACAGAGTATACACCAGCTGAAACAGGCGTACTTATAGATAAAAGCCCTGATCATAAGGAAGTAACGGCTACTATTATAAACTTGGCGCAGAGGGGATATTTGAAGATAGCCAAAGAGGGTAAGGATTTTATTTTCATGAAGCAGAAAGACTATAAGGATGACCCTTTTCTTAAAAGTTACGAAATTTTGATACTTGACGGCTTGTTCGAAGATAAGGAATTTATAAAAACCAAGGATCTGAAAACCTCAAAATCATTTGGGCAGAATATGGTCAAATTCATGGATGAGGCGGTAGAAGCGTTGGAAAAGAAGGGTTTGTTCGAAAAAGATCTCTCCAAAGAAAAAACGAAATTTGTTGTCCTTAATATCTTTGCCGGCATATCCTTTAATGTTTTATATTTGATATTCACCTACATAACGAGAAATCACTACATAAGATTTAGCAAAAAGGGAGTAGAGAAGTATTCGGAGACGCTATCACTGCACAATTTTATTGTTTCTCAAGACGAGAAATTTGATTTTCAGGCTGATAAAATGATGTTTTTCGAAAGACTGCTTCCTTACGCTACAGCCTTTGGCGTGGAAGATGTCTGGACAAAAAGATTTAAGGACCTGCAGTTCACGCAAAGCGATTGGTATGACGGCGATCTATCTGATGTGGGTGCTTATGCAGCTATTTCTAATAGTTTGAATAGGTCAGTACAGTCTTCTATGAGCTATTACTCCGGAGGTTCAAGTTCCAGCGGATTTTCCAGTGGTTTTTCAGGTGGAGGGGGCTTTTCTGGAGGTGGGGGCGGCGGAGGTGGCGGAGGAAGCTGGTAATTGTACCTATTTTGTGGTTTGGTATAATAATTTAGCTTTGCGAGACAGTTTGCGAGAGTATGTTACTAGCTTCGCTAGAAACACGCTCTACGCTCACTTCGTTCGCGAGAGTAGTTCAGTGGTAGAACGCTTCCTTGCCAAGGAAGAGGTCGCGGGTTCAAGTCCCGTCTCTCGCTCCATGGGGCGGTAGCCAAGGTGGTCACGGCACCGGTCTGAAAAACCGGCTATGTGGGTTCGATTCCCACCCTCCCCACCAAAAGATGAAAGTTAAAAAGATTATTTTTGTTGTCATCGTTTTATCAGCTTTGATATTTCTCTTAATTACATTAATCTTCTTTATAAGATTTAGCTCTCTTGGCTATATGGAAAATATACCTTTCAAGTCATTTTATGCAGAAAAAGAAGCTAGAAGGATCGCCGTAAATGGATGCATTAAAGAAGGAGAGTCTTTAGGTAAGGCTACATACAATAAGTTCTCAAATACTTGGTGGTTCGAAACAAATATCCAAGTTTCAGAAGATGACTGTTCTCCTATATGTGAAGTTAGCGAATCTTCGAAAACTGCTAAGCTGTTTTGGCGTTGCAAGTAAAATTCCTGTGATAAAATTAACCGATGCGTAAGTATTTAGCCTATCCGCTATCAATATTTAATTTCGGCTCAGATATTGGAATATCCATCATTACAGTAGTCCTCCTATCAAAATATCTCGACTTTCAGCTAACGCACCGCTGGGTGATGCTGAGCATGATATTTTCACTACTGCCGGACGTTGATATGTTCGTGGAGGCGCCTCTGGTAGTTTTCAAGCACATCAAAAGGGACTCTATACACAGGAACTACACTCATTTTCCTTTAACCTACCTTCTCTTTGGCATCATCTTGCTTATGATGGAAAAAAACGTCGGTATCTTGTTTATTGTAAACTTAACACTGCACTTCATTCACGACAGCTTAGGCACCGGTTTTGGCATCGCCTGGCTCTACCCGTTCAAAAAGAGCCACTACAAATTCTTTGCCAGGTTCGACGGCCAGCTTTCTAAGAATCTGGTGCAGGTATGGCTACCTAAAGTAAGAGAAAGGGTAATAAAAGCTTTCGAAGATACCAACTGGATGCAAAATCTCTATGTTAATTCATGGAAAAAGAAGTTTATCACCACTGCTGAGGGTCCCAGCATGGCCTGGCTCAAAGAATTCTACGGTAAAACACGCTGGTTCTACGTGGTCGAAGTCATTATTACCATCGTCGGCATGATAGTCCTCTATAAGATAGAGTTCTAAAAACCCCCCGGAAACAGAACGTGCCGGGAATTTCTCCCGGCACATTCGATAAACATATTCCTAATCAAAGGTAATACAATTATTCTTTTCTGGGTCTTGCCTCGTTGACAACGACATTTCTGCCTTCGATGTCTTTACCGTTAAGCTCTTCTATGGCTTTGTCAGCCATATCATCTTCCAGTTCGACGAAACCGAAACCTTTTGATCTTCCGGTTTGTCTGTCAGTGATGATGACAGCTGAAGAAACAGAACCGTAATCCTCGAACAGAGTTTCCAGATCGGCATCTCTGTAAGAGTACGGCAAGTTACCTACATATAATTTTTTCATTTAGGAGAGCACCTCCTTCATTCACTTTAATGAAGGAGAAAAATCAACCTTATCATTAAAGAACCAAATAACAGCAGTATTGTAGCACCTTTGCGGTGTTTTGGATATAGGTTGTTGACAAGAACATTTATTTTATGTATATTGACCTTTGTCCCACCGAGAGTTCGCTCTCACCGGGACGCTGAAGAAACCACCTTAGGGTGGTTTTTTCACTTTTCTGCTACAATTTTCTTATGAAGATCCGCCCTAAGAAGTTTAACGAGCTTTCCTTAAAGACAATAGATCCGGTCATTAGAATTCTGATCTTTTCCGATATGCTAATTATAGGCGCTATGGGCATGTTCGGGCCTCTATACGCTATTTTCGTCGAAGATTTCATTGTCGACGCCAGTGAGATAGTTGTGGCCGTGTCGATTTCTATCTATCTGATCTCAAGGAGCATCCTGCAAATACCCATAGCTACGCTCTTAGATAAGATAAAAGGGGAGAAAGATGATTATTACCTTATGGTGATATCCAGCTTTTTAGTGGGCCTTCTTCATCTATTTTTCTTATTTATCGATCAAGCCTGGCAATTATTCCTACTTCAAGCTTTAATAGGCATATTTACAGCCGTTACTTATCCTTCATTTTGTGCCATATTCACCAGACACATAGATCCTCATTTTGAAGCTACAGAGTGGGGTGTTTATCAAACATTTGTGGACTTGACCAGCGCGGCTACAGCTTCTATTGGTGGTTATATAGCGGAAATATATGGTTTTCCTCCTTTGGTGGTGACCGTGTCCATTATCTGCATGATTGGGGCTTTGGTCATGATACCTTTGAAAAAGAACATTATATATAAAAGGCAATAGGGGCTCGTTTTTCCAGATACATCTTTATTTTCGTAAGAGCTGTTCTATACACTTCAATAGTGTTTATTGCCAAAAATACTAACCCTCTCAATATTTTTGGGTATCTTTTTTTCCAGTGTTTATCATAAAATATCTTCATTGCCTTAGCAGACGTCTTATGCATTTTTAATTTAGTTTCTGCTGAGGCAGTGGTTACGTCTTTTGTGGTTTTTCTCACACCAACAGAGGCTCCCTTATAATGTACGGTTGTCCACATGGGAAGGTACATTATTTTCCATCCTTTTTGTTTAGCTCTCCAACAAAAATCCACATCCTCTCCGTATAGAAAGAAGTCCGTGTCCCACTTTCCCACATCCGAAAAAACGTTTTTTCTAATCAGCATAAAGTGTGATATGCAAAGATCGATCTCGTGAGGAGCCTCCATATTCTCCCAGCCCATAAAGTAGCCGTTAAAGATCTTAGATCTTGGTAGAAGTCTATCCAGCCACAAAAAGTGCGAGATAGCCGTCCATGGTGTGGGAAAACCTCTATGCGCGTCCATATCCAACTGGAAATCCCTTTGTAATAGTTTGCATGTGGCTATACCAACATCTTTGTGCTCTTCCATATAGTCGACCATGCCCTCAATGGTTCCCTTTTCTGGGAACGCATCTGAACCCATATAAAGCAGATAATCTCCTACAGCTTTTTCCAGACCAATATTGCTGCTAGCTGCTAAACCATTGTTTGGAGCTTCTATTAAAGTTACCCATGGGTATTTATCTTTGGGAAATTCTTTTTTCATCATCTCGGCAGAGCCGTCAGGGGAATCGTTGTCTACCACAATAACCTCCAGATCACCATACTTGCCTTCAAGATTTTTGAGACAGTCTCGTAAAATATCTTTTGTATTGTAGTTGACAATAATAATTGACACTTTAATCATGATTTAAATACTACAATTCCTCTTCTTTTTTTACAAACTAATTTACTAATCTTGTTTGCTATAAGTCTTTATATTTGCTAAAATACCTTTTGTGAAAGGAATAGTTCTGGCAGGAGGATTAGGTACTAGATTGTACCCTCTTACCCATGCTACAAATAAACATTTACTTCCTGTTTATGATCAGCCTATGGTATTTTATCCAATTCAAACATTGGTAAACGCCGGTATAACTGAGATCATGATCGTAACGGGAGGGCCTCATGCGGGCCACTTTATGAGGGTATTAAAAAACGGTAAAGAGCTTGGAATTGATGAGCTCTCTTTTGCATTTCAGGACAAGGACAGCGGAGGCATTGCCGACGCCCTGGCACTGGCTGAAGATTTTTCAGACGGTGAAGATGCAGCCGTAATACTAGGTGACAATACAACTGACGCTGACATCTCTGAAGCAGTAAAAGATTTTAAGGGCGGTGCTAAGCTGTTCCTAAAAAAGGTGCCTGATCCGCAAAGATACGGAGTTCCGGTTTTCGACAAAAGAAATCCAAAAAAGATAGCTAAAATAGAGGAAAAGCCAAAAGAACCTAAATCTGAGTATGCTGTAACCGGTATATATTTATATGACAATAAGTGCTTCGAATATATAAAAGAAATTAAACCATCAGATAGGGGACAGCTGGAGATAACTGACCTAAATAACATATACATAAAAAAAGGCACTATGAAATGGGAGCTCCTCCATGGCTTTTGGACCGACGCCGGAAAATTTGAAACCTTATATTTATCAAATATGTACTGGGCTGCCAAGAAAGGGTTTTAATGAAATGAAGATATTAGTTACCGGAGGAGCCGGTTTTATTGGTTCCAATTTTGTAAGATATTGGCTGGAAAAAAATCCTAAAGATAAGATAGTCAATTTGGACATATTGACTTACGCCGGAAACTTGGATAATACAAGAGAATTCCAGGCTAACAAGAATTACCGGTTCATCTATGGCGATATTTGTGATGAGGTCTTAGTTGATGAGCTTATGTCCGACACGGACATTGCCGTTCATTTTGCCGCTGAATCTCATGTTGACAGGTCTATAGAAGATCCGGAACTATTTTTAATTACAAATATTCTGGGAACAGGTGTACTTTTAAGATCAGCCCTCAAGAACAAAATAGACAGATTTCACTACATATCTACAGACGAAGTGTTTGGGGCGCTGGCATTGAATTCTAAGGATAAGTTTCAAGAAGATACACAATACGATCCCAGAAGCCCATATTCCGCTTCAAAAGCTGGAGCTGACCATTTAGTAAGATCTTATTACCATACTTACGAACTGCCGATCACCATTACAAATTGTTCGAATAATTTTGGACCTTACCAAAGTGTAGAAAAGTTCATACCCAGAGCTATTACCAACGCTCTTGAAAATAAGCCCATTAAGATCTACGGCGACGGTAAATACGTTAGAGACTGGCTTCATGTAGATGACCACTGCACGGCTATTGAAAAGGTCATCAACAAGGGCGTGGTCGGTGAAACTTATCTAGTTGGAGGAGGAAAAGAAGAGATCAATAATCTGAAAATTGCCGAGATGATCCTGGAAATTCTGGAAAAACCAAAAAGTCTGATAGAATTTGTTAACGACAGGCCGGGACATGATAGAAAATACGCCGTGGATTGGAGTAAAATAAGAAGAGACCTGAAATGGAAGCCGGAAAAAGAGTTCAGAGAAAGGCTAGAGGAAACAGTAAAATGGTACATGGAAAATGAATGGTATTGGAAGCCGCAAAAAGAAGAAACAGAGAAGTTCTATGAAAAGATCAAAAGATAAAATACTGATATTTGGTAACGGGCAAATAGGTAACTTCTATCTTGAGTATTTCGATACCGCGCCCGAATATGACGCTGTAATAACCTCCGCAGACGTGACTGATAAAGTTGCTATTGAGGAGATCGTAAATAAAGAAAAGCCATCCATCATTATAAATACAGCCTCAAAAACAAATTTGGAATGGATCAAAGATCACAATCTGGAAACATTCAATGTTAATGTCCTTGGCGCAAATAATCTGGCAGAAATCTGTGCCGACAAAGACATATATTATATCTTCCTTTCCAGCGGTTGTATTTTCGAAAGCAAAGATGAGAACGATACTAAAACAGAAGAGTCGGTTCCGTCCCCCCAAGCCTTTTATTCCTGGACCAAGGTCTGGGCAGAGCAAATAATTCCCTGGCATAAAAAGGATAGTTTTAAATATCTTATTTTAAGACCCAGGCAACCAATTTCCAGCAAGATAAGTGACAAGAACATGCTCATAAAACTTTTAACATTCACAAGATTTGTGGACACCCCTAATACAGGCACGGTCATAGAAGACATGATGGGTTGGACAAAAACCTTGATAGATAAAAAAGTAACCGGCGTAGTACATGTTGCTAATGAGGGTTGGTCGACGCCATATCAAATTGCCTTATTACTTAAAAAGTATGTACTTCCCGAACTCGAAGTGAACATCATGACCAAAGCAGAGCTTGACGCCATAACTCCAGTAAAAAGAGTAGATACCATATTGGACGTTAGCAAGCTTAAAAGTTTGGTAGGAGAGAAAAACGTCAAAAAGTACGAAGATCGGCTTGAAGATGTTGTGAAAATATTAGGTGAAAATATCAGAAACGCAGATAGAGATATGGTAAAAGAGGTTATGGAGAAAACCATCGAACATACCAAGAAAAGGGCCGTGCCAAATGAGGTTTGGCAAAATCTTTGTAATTTAAAATAAAAAAAAGACAAGCTTACAAGGAGAGTGCATCCTCGAGCTTGTCTTATTCTGGGCTAGTGCCCATTTTTACCATTAGTGCCGGACGTTGGCTTTTGTTTCTCTTTTTCTTTTTGCTTCTTATCTTTCTTGGTCATGCTCTCATCAATTGATTCCCGGCAAAACCTAGAAAAATTAAGCAAGGTCATATTCTCTCCTTTTTTGCATGCTTAATATAAATTTAATATAAATTACATAACCTGTAAATATATTATTATTACCCGTGTTGTAATAATGTTATAATATGCGAATGAAAACTTATCTCTACATAATATTGACCATGATATTCTTCGCTCTTGTGGGTATAGGTTTTCTTATCTATAAATCTTATGAAGTTAACAAGGAAGCCTTAGGAAAAAGCCTATCTAAAATGCTCGATGAAACATCCGACAAAGTTTTTGTTACTAATACTCATGATACAGTTATGGTCGAAAATAATAACCACAGTGAGCCCGAGGGGTCTCTAGCAGGCAAACTATGTTACCCTTCTCAAGGAATACCTCCTTTAAATATTTATATTGAAAATGTAGAAACCGGAGATGTGACCAAACAAGAATCAGATTTGAACCAGGATTCTTATAAAGCGGACTTGGCACCGGGAACATATATTGCCTATGCCTATGTCAAAGGTATGGAAGATAGCTTTGGAGGTTATACAGAAGCAGTTCCCTGCGGTTTAAGTGTAGATTGTGAGGATCATAAATTGATTGAATTTAAGATAGTTGATCAGGGCTTGACCTCAGATATTGACATTTGTGATTGGTATGGAGCTGAGGTTCCTGAGGAACCTTCTTTATAATCGTAAAAAATCCCTATAAAAAGCAGAAAGAGCCAGACACCAGGGTGGTCCAGCCCTTCTAATCTTGAAGGTAATTGCTTGTTCTAAATAGAGATACTAAACACTTGATCCAATTTTAAGTACCAGTAAAGAACAAAAACAAAAATCTGCAAGAAACACGGTCGTCTTTCTCCTCTTCCGTGAGTAAACCCACGGCAAATCTCAACCCTGGTAAAAGTTCTCACTCGTAACTGCTTACAGTAGTGAGTACTTGTTGAGTTTTCTTTAGATTTTCAGGCTTTGACCTGGACAGATCTAAAGATTTTTTCGAGGAGGCTGAGGCTGTAGTGAAAAGGGAAGCTATAAAAGCTCCGGCTACTACCGCAGCCAGCAACAACGACCGAATAATCGTTGCTGTTAACAAGTCTCTCACCTCCTTCTAAGTCTCTAAGGACAAAGATGAGGGTAGTGCTTGCCCACCCCCAGAAATTTGCTACGGGTGGACGAATTCACCAAGACTCGCGCCTTGCGATTCGTGCAAATATTATAACAAATATTATATTAATGTAAATACTATAGGTGCTTTTTCTACTGCAAGTACCTCTTCTCTTTTAGTTCGTCAGGTAAAAGGCTGGTCTTATCATACTTTTCATAACCCTTTCCGTAACCCAACTTCTTATTTAGCCTAGTGACGGGGTTTCTGATCTTTAGGGGCACGGGGAGGTTACCGTACTTCCTCACATCGTCCATGGCGGCCATTAAAGCATTGTATGATCTACGGTCCTTCTTGCTTTTAGCTAGGAAAACAGCCCCGTGAGCCAAGTTTATGGCGCACTCGGGGTAACCTATGCTCTGACAGGCTTCAAAGACCTCGTTGGCCACCACCAGAGCCGAGGGGGAGGCTAAACCAACATCTTCGGAGGCAAAAATGACCATTCTGCGGGCAATATAGAGTGGGTCTTCGCCGGATTCGACCATACGGGCCAAATAGTACACAACCGCATCCGCATCTCCAGCCCTCATAGATTTTATAAAAGCGGAGATAGTATTATAGTGTTCCTCACCCTGCTTGTCGTACCTAAGATGTTTTGACTGCAATGTTTTCTTCAAAGTATCCACCGTGATCTTTTTATACAATTTATAAGTATTTTCTATCATGGTTATGGCTTGACGGGCATCGCCGTTAGCCATATTGCTCAGCCATGCTTGAGCGTCTTCGTCAAGCTCAACTGCACCTTTATCTGTGAGCTCTTTAAGAGCCCGGTCAATAATTTGCAACATTTCTTTTTCATTTAATTCATTTAGGACAAAAACACGGCAGCGAGAGAGTAGGGGAGCAATGACCTCAAAACTTGGGTTTTCGGTGGTGGCACCTATCAAAATAATAGTGCCGTCCTCTACATAAGGCAGCAAATAATCCTGCTGAGCCTTATTAAAGCGATGTATCTCATCTAAGAAAAAAATGGTTTTATTTTGGCTCTTTTGGGCTTTTTCGATGATCTCCTTCACATCAGCTTTGCCGGCAGACACAGCCGAGAGATGAAAAAAATCTGCTTTGATCTCTTGAGCATATATCATAGCCAGCGTTGTTTTCCCTACTCCCGGAGGACCCCAAAATATCATGGAGAATATATACCCATTTTGCATAGCTGTTTTAAGAGGTTTCCCTTTACCCACCAGGTGCTCCTGACCTACAAAATCCCCTAAAACATGTGGTCTTATCTTAGATGCTAACGGTTCTGACGTTTTCATAGGTACATTATAACCTCATTATTTGGTAAGCTATAGAGGATGCATAAATACATCAAACTGCTCATTCTTTTCATTTTACTTGGTTTTTATACCTACGCTAATTTTTATTACTTTGATCCGGAAGCCGGCTGTAAGATAACCATAATACCTACTTTTCTTCCTAGTAATTACAATACTAAAGATATGCTTAAGATAATTAAAAGGGCGGCGCCAGATGATTATATGAGAGTATGCCAGTACGTTACCACTATCAATAAAAATCCTAGCTGCGGAGGATTCGATGGCGGATGTTTTCAGCCTTCTAAACCCGGTGTCATATACATAGGAAATGACCAGGGTAACATTGCCTTAGCTGCGGCTATCATTGTCCATGAAACGTGCCACGCCATCCAAGGCCATAATCAACAACCTTTACATGAATCAGAATGTTACGCTCAGGGTAATGAGTTCCTAAACACGGTCACTCAGTATGAGGATCTGTCTCTTCCGGATGCTCCCGTTCATAGTCAATAGCCATCTGTCCATATAATTTTATGGCGTCAATGCGTTTATGGACCTTATCATATTCATTCTGATTTAACGGGGTAAGAAGTATTGCTCTTGAGCCTTTGATGTAACAACCTTTAGTAGTAAGATACTTCAACTTTGACGAATTTTTTTCGCCCAGGACGCATCGTTTTTCGTATATCCTATCAACATGTTGGCATAAACTTTTATAGAAGACGTAATCTTCCTGCTTGATCTGCTTAAGAGCTTCGAAAATACTATCTCGATCGCCTTGTAAAACATCATACTTAACTCTAATAAAACACTGGTCCCTGATGTCAACATAGTTTATACCGCTGAAGAAAAAATAGGCTACGCCTAGAAGGAACATGAGAATAAGAAATTCAATGAAGGTTCGCCTTAAAATACGGGAAGGCGAGCTTCTACGCTGATAATTGTCCGCGGTTTGGTAGCTGGGCAGATTCTTGTACCAATACATGGTAGTTACATTGTATATAAAAATGCTAAAAGAGTATATTCACAAACTCGCCTACGTCTTTGGTCACGGCTAAAAAGTCTTCGAAGGTGGTTTGGCGGCTCATGACGCAAACAATGATCTTTTCTTCATCCTTGGTAGCTACTCCGCAATCATGCCAAGTGCCGGTGTCGCCCCAGTTGCCTATTTTGTGTGAAAATTTGACATCTTCATTAAGTCCGGCATTTATTCGATCATCAAAAGAGGTCTGAGACATTTTATTAAGTAGCAGCTCAACATTTGATCGGTTGAGATAATTTGCTTTTAAAAGCTGGTCAAAATAAGTTCCCATTTGCCATGGAGTAAGATTATTACTAACATAAAAGTAGTTTTTTATACCCATGACATCATACGCCTTGATCAGCTGCTCTTGTGTCAACGTTCTGCTGAGCATGCTCTGAGCTGTGTTATCCGAATCTTTCAGTAAGCGGTCTATAACATAATCCCATCTTAGTACTGAACCAATCGGTAGTTGATTGATGATACCTGTACCAGCGGATGCATCATCGGCCCGATAAGTAATGGTGTCCTCAAAGGTCCTGTTACCGTCCTGTACCTCTTTAATAGCGGCAACGGCAATGGGTATCTTAAAAAGGGAAGCGCCGTAATAAAGCTCGTCTTTGTTGAATTGATAAACTTCTTCGTTATAGACATTTTTTATGTAAATGCCATAAGTTCCGGGATGCTGCTTGGTCCGTTCAACCACTTCCAGAAACATTTTTTTCTTAATATCATAATCAGAAGGAGGGAGGAGTTTTTCGAAAAATGACACTTTTTTGTCCGAAACAGAGAGCACCCTTTTATCAGCTACAAATCTAAAATAGAGCGCACTGCTAATAATTATCAGCGTGATGATAGAGAGTATGCCTATCAATTTTCTCATAGCCTAATTATAGTGTAATAACTGCCAAAATAGCGAAAAGTTGGTAAAATACCATAGCGTGTTAGATGATCGGGGCGATTAGCTCAGTTGGTTAGAGCGTTCGGTTTACATCCGAGAGGTCGCAGGTTCAAATCCTGCATCGCCCACCACTATATTTTTTAGACTAATTTTTCGAAGATGATATTTTCCTTGGCAATATTTTTGCTCTTTAAGACGGATGTAACCTCACTGATCATGGTGTTTTCTCCACAAACATACATCTTAGCGTCTGATTCGAACTGCACTTTGCTCAAAGCATCCACCACTCTGCCCGGACGGTGTTTTGTTGTGGAAGTGCCTTCAGAAATGAAGAGATCATAAGAAAAATTGACCATACTGGAAGAAAAAGCATAAATTGTATTTATCAAAAAGAGTTCCTGTTCGTCCTTGACTCCCCAAAACAAAGACATATGAGGTTTTTTTGGAGATTTTTCTATCTGATACAAAAAGGAGATGAACGCGGAGGCGTAAATACCTTCGCAAATAAAATAAATCTCCTCGTCGTTCTCATCGAGCAGTAAACTGCCTTGGGGAGCCGAATAACTTATGGGATCACCCACACCTTTACTTTTTATAAAGTTAACACCGGGCTTGTCTTCGGCAATATTGACAACTATCTCAAAGGCGTTGATCTCAGGATAATATCTAAGTATATAGTAAGGAACTAATTGCCCGTCAGAGATTTGCAAAGAAATGTACTGTCCTGGTTTGTAGGGGGTTTCAACGGGGTGGAGGTTCTTGATCTTAATACGCACAAGTTTTTCCGTGAATAAACCTTTAGTGATGATTATACCTCTGACAAGATCTGTGGGTTCCATGATTATATTTTAGCAGACGGCCTGATAATGTATAATCTAGATTGTTCACCGATGGGGGATGGTGTAATGGCAGCACGCTGGGTTTTGGTCCCAGAGATTGGGGTTCGAGTCCCTGTCCCCCAGCCA
>CAYSWS010000007.1:51040-51312 GCA_964434935.1 uncultured Candidatus Saccharibacteria bacterium | reverse complement strand
ATTAACTGGCCACAAAGATCTCTTTGGGAATTTGATAGTTTTCTATTATAGCCTGGTTTTGCTCATTATTTCTAACCAGGATAAGCACATAGTCGTCGACAAAAACCGGCACCCACTCCGCATCCTTGATCCTTTCAATGAGAAAGGGCTGCGCCCACTGCGTCCTGTCCCGTCGATAAAAGTAAATGGTGTTGAAATCATAGGTGGCCAACGCCTGCTGCCACACCTCCTCTTTTTCCTGCATGGGATTATAAAGCTGCGAAAAAAAGTCC
>CAYSWS010000007.1:48722-51030 GCA_964434935.1 uncultured Candidatus Saccharibacteria bacterium | reverse complement strand
AGTCCACGCTGTAAGCCTCCGGTCTATTATCCACAAAAACTTTTTCCCGGCCGTACAGATGATAAATCAAATAGCCGCCTATATCATAGTTATTGAAGATGGGTCCCTTTAAGTCGTTGTTAATGAAAAAATCAGCTGAGCCGTTTATATTTTCGACCAAGCCCAAGCCTGAACCCGGTTTTATCATGGAAAGCACATGGCCCGGCAGGAGCGTCAGTATCAGCAGGAACACAGCCGGCCAGATGAACTTGTCCCTTAGGTCCGTGAAATAATTGTGCATGTAACCGGCGGCTACGGGCACAAAGAATAAGGCGAAGATCTGCATACCTCTGATAGCTCTAAATCCTAAGACCAAAAAGGCCCACATGAGGATAAGAGGCACAGCGCTGTGGTTTAATTTCTTGGACATGAGAATGTGTATGGTCATGAAGGCGGCTAGCAAAGCGGCGACTTCGAACAAAAAGTATGTGAAATCAGGTGATCTTTTCTGCATGAAGAATACTGATTGATTTTCCACGATCATGTAGCCGTATTCTTTGAGAATATTCAGAGGCTCCAGTAAACCTTTGAAGAAATAAGGGTTGAGCAGGCTGGCGGACACCGAGACGGACAGCAGGATAACAAGCTCTTTGAATCTGTTAGCTTTTTTATAGAACCACTTTTTGATGGCTTCCCAAAAGGTAAAAGTGCCGATGATGAAAATTCCCAGGATGAAAAATATATGCAAGTTCACCCACAGTATTTGTGTGATGATAAGAACCGGCAGTAGAATCTTGAACTTAAGCTTCTTTTTCAGAAATAGGGTAAGCAGTAAGTAATAGAGCCCCATAAAAAGATAGCTGAAACCTTCGGGACGGATCTCCTTCCTGTCCGATAACAAAGGCATCAATAACAGAGTGACGAATAGCGCCGCGGGCAGGCTGGACCTGTCTTGAGCTATTTTGAAAAACAAAAAGACCGTAAGGCCGCTGATGAGAATATAAAACAGGGATAGGCCCGAAAAGCCTGATAGGCTGTGCACCAGATAAAAGACCACACCGCTTAGCCAGTGATGCGTGACTACGGGAAAGTCCGGCTGTGTGTAGGAATAGAAGTTGCTGGAAATGACAATGCCCTGCTGCAAAAAGACACGTCCGTTAGTGATGTGCCTGCCTAAGTCCGCCGTGACCAGGTTTATTTTTCGTAAAAAGAAGAGGGAAAAGTAGATTGTCAGCAAAACGTAGATAAAAATACGCAAATACTTGTTGTGCATTTATTTATGATATCAGTTTTTTGTTTTGACGCGGATAAAAGAGGTAGGCCCCTACATGTGTCATAAAAAATAGTAGGGGCCGTGGTAATGGTTTTACCTAAGCAGTTCATATAGAAGATCAAAACCACAATCTATGGCAATTGGCGTTAACAAGAAAACGTTAAGGGCCAAAAACACACCAAGTCCCCACACAAGCTTACTGTTTCTTTTGTTGGCAAAATTTATAAAAGCATATGCGAGGAAGGTAAAAACTACACCAGATACCAACATTGCTGCGGTGCCAATCACCACAAACAAATATCTGTTCCAATCTATGCAGCACATTTTATTCTCCTTATATGATTGTATGCTTTAGGAAATATTGTTACCGGTATTATAATATACTATAGGTTTTGTGTCAACTTGGTGCTTACTTTAGGTCGCCGATGTAGAAGTTGTCTAAAAACCCTCTGGCTGTTTCCGAATGCGGCGTACCAGATCCCATAGGCCTGGTCTCGAACAATTCTGTAGCATCTAGACCGCAGCCCTGCAAAATAGCTTCTTTTCCGGGATGTTTGGTGTCAAAACCGGTAACATCGTACACCTTACCGTGCAGGACCAACCAGCAATCTTCCTTATTGTCATGAGCTCTGACCTCGTCCAGAGTATAAGTGGCGGTCATGACTTCTTCCGCCGGCATGGCCTCAGTGGATTCTTCTACCATAGCTTGCTCTTCAGATATAGGTTGTGGTTGGACTTGGGCTTGATCATTTTTCGAAGAGGAGCCGGATCTGAGTATAAAAAACCCAGCACCCAAAATTGCTATTAACAGGATTATTAAGAGTAGATTATTTTTCATATTGACAAGATACCATAATTTTGGTGTTGGGCAAGTTTTATAGGGCTGGCGGAGGGGCTCAAGCAATTACTTTGTGAACGTAGTGAACTTAGTAATACTTAGTCCTAGAGCCATCGTACTCGATGGCGGAGGGGGTGGGATTCGAACCCACGTACCTGCGTTAGCAAGCGCTTGGTTTTCGAGACCAGCCAGTTAGACCGCTCCTGCACCCCTCCACT
>CAYSWS010000007.1:44492-48622 GCA_964434935.1 uncultured Candidatus Saccharibacteria bacterium | reverse complement strand
TTGGTGGACCGTGGGGGAATCGAACCCCCGACCTCCGCAATGCGAATGCGACGCTCTAGCCGACTGAGCTAACGGCCCACGACACCATAACAAAACCTAGCAACCAGTATTTTATCAAAGAAATCTAAAACGGGCGGGCATGACCAAGTTCTCTTCTTTGTTTGAGATATTCGTAGTGACCATTTTTCTCCGCTTTCAGGTTGCGTTCTCCGTACACCGCCTCTTCCGCCAAACGGGAAACCACTCTGCCACCAATAAAGTGTGGCACAATAACATAATCGGCGCCGTGTTCGTAAAGGTCAATAGCCTGGTTCACGTCATGAGAAGTGACAATGATGGAAACTTCGTGGTCAACGGGATTGGCCTTGCTCAATATGTTCATGCTGGTGTCATAGTCGGGAATGGTGCTGACAATGACCTTGGCCTCTCCTAATCGAATATCTTCCAGGAATTCCCCATCATCCGCATCGCCGTATTTCACATTTATATCCTTTTTTAACAGTTCGTCAACAATGTCCGGGTCAAAATCAACCGCCA
Source organism: uncultured Candidatus Saccharibacteria bacterium (assembly GCA_964434935.1). Lineage (GTDB taxonomy): Bacteria > Patescibacteriota > WWE3 > UBA101185 > UBA10185 > CAYSWS01. The sequence goes on along the minus strand of CAYSWS010000007.1, from coordinate 48,085 downwards.
GGAATTTAGTTTTCAGACTTTTAAAGGCTTCGATGAAGTCAAAACCGGTCCGGTTACAGCCAAAAAGAATTACATCATAAGTACCTAGAGTTTGGATCTCTTCAAAGGTATTTTTCCGTTCGAATATCTTTAGCGTTTTGGAGAGCCTAGGATACAAGGCATGCGCGTAATTCATAAAATAAGTGGAAAAAGCAATACTCATGATTCCCGTTAAGGCAATGAGGGCAAAAACATTTTCCGTGATGTGTCCGGTCTTCAAACCCAGCAAGGCTAGGATGAGAGAAAATTCGCTGATCTGGGAAAGGCTGGCCGAAGTGAGAAAGGCCGGCTTTTTCTTGTATTTGAAAAGGCCCATCAAGGTCATGATGATGAACGGTTTGGCCAGAAGCGCCAGACCTGAAAATACCAGGGCGGGAACCAACACGGCCTCGGCACTATGCAAGGTAACTCGAGCTCCCAACAAAATAAAGAACATGACCACAAAAAAGTCCCGCAAGGGCTTAAGCTTGGAACTGATCTCTTCACTATAAGGAGAGACGGACAAGACCACCCCGGCTACCAGTGCGCCAATTTCTATGGAAAATCCCAGGTAACTGAAAAGCGTAGCCAATCCCAAGCCCCAAGCCAAGGCAAACAAGAACAAATACTCCTGGGATCTGGCAAAAAAAGTGCTGAGCTTGGGCAAGATGTAATAACTTATCAGAGAGAGGAAAATGGTAGCGGCTAAACCCTTGATGATGAGCAGTAAAAAGGTGTTGATGCCGCTGCCGCCTTCGGAGAAAGCCGCCGCAGCAATGAGCACCAGCGTGGCTACAATGTCTTGCAGCAGCAAAATGCCTATGGAAATTCGGCCATACAAAGAATCAATATCCCTTTTATCCGCCAGGAACTTTAGGACCACAATGGTGCTGGAAAAGGCTAGGGAGGCTCCCAGGTAAGCTGCTGGGACATAGGAAAAACCAAAAGCCGTGGCAGCAGCAAACCCCAGACTAAAGGTTAGAGCCACCTGTATCAAACCTACCAAAAAAGCCGATCTTCCTATTTCTTTAAGTTCATGTGGACCAAGATGTAGACCTTCGATAAAAAGCAAGCTGGCAATGCCCAGTTCAGAAAAAACAGCTATAGTTTCTGACTGCTCAGCATCGATAAAACCAAACACCAGCGGGCCAATGACCAGACCGGTCAGAATATAACCAATGACCAGCGGCTGCTTCAACAACCTCATCACACCGGAAATGACGGCAGCCAGGACGATTATTAAGCTAAGTTGAGTAAATAGGTCCATTTAGGCAGTGTTTTAATTGTAGCAGTTATGCGTGTTGTGGGAGCATGTGCGCATGTAGGATAGGTGGCGCGCCCGGAGGGACTCGAACCCCCGACCTCAGCGTCCGCAACGCTGCGTTCTATCCTCTGAACTACGGGCGCACGAATATGGGAATGCGGGTGGAGGTTACTCTGATTTCTTTTCCAGGTCAAACTTATCGACAATTGATTTGTAAGCTTTATCCAGAAATGTAAGAGGTTCCTGCTCTAAATATGGCAGGTACTTGTTCATATTTTCGATGATCTTGCCCTTATCTCCAAAGTTGAAACCGACTATCAAACGTGACGGCAAGCCTTCTTTAAGGTCGATGGCCAGGTATTCATCACCAAAATGACTGGAAAAGAAAAAGCGTACCAGCTGATCCCAATAGTATAATTGCCCGTTAACACTCACCCCGTGGCTGCTTATCTCGTATTTTATTTTGCCTATAGGATTCTTATTCAAGACATAGATCATAAAATACAGGCTGGCTATAAGCATAATGAGAATGAATTCCTGCATGAGAAAAAGCAGAAAAGCTATCATGCCACCAATTATGTACAACATCTTTTTGTAACGAGGGTCAACATTTATGGGAGCTGATTTTGGTACAGCTTCCCAGGATAAAAATACTTTTCTGGGACCAAGGTTTTCTCTATCTATCTTACCCTGTTCCGGCTCCACGCCACCAGCTTTTTTTACATTGGTGAAGCCTAAAAAATCTGTGATATCAGTAGCTTTCATATTAGGTTAAGTATATCTCATTTAGTAAAAGTTTAAAATTGTTCGAACAGCTTATTGTGGCGGAGGGTGCGGGATTTGAACCCACGAGCCGTTTTCACGGCTACGGCTTAGCAAGCCGCTGCATTACCACTCTGCCAACCCTCCACGACCGCCGCTATATTATATCCTACGAAGCCTTTTCTATCAGCCGTTATTATATGTGATGGGAGCCATAAATTAAAATTCTTTGGCTAAGGTGAAACAGGCTATGGTTTGTGCTCCGGCTTTGTGCAAGGTCTTGGCTGCTTCCAATAACGTGGCGCCGGTAGTACAAATATCATCGACCAGCAGTATGTTCATGCCAGAGATGTTTCTTTTTACTAGAAAGGCGTTTTCTATATTGCTAAACCTGTCTTGACGATTCTTTTTATGTTGGGCTACAGTTTCTTTGTTTCTGATCAATATGGACTCTTCATGCGGCAAGGATAGCTCCCGAGAAATGGTCTTAGAAATGATGCTTGCCTGATTGAATCCTCTTTCTCGGGATCTTTGTAGGCTCAGAGGGATGGGAGTCACCACAAAGTCTTCAAACCGCACACCGTTCTTCATAACTAACGCCGCAGCCTCACAAGAAAGCAGCTTCAAGGGAGCGAAAAGCTTGGACTTATACTTTGCTCCCATTATGCACTGCCTCACCAAACCCTTATATTCAAAAGCACTAAAGATGCTCTGCGGTGTTCCGGGTTGCTGGCATTGAACGTGGGTTTGCCCCAAATGTGACTTCTTATCACACACCACGCAGTAATTGTACCGGGCTAGCTTACAACTCCGCTGGCAAGTAAAACAAACGTGTCTACCGTTAGCTCCGCAAGCAAAACATTTAGGAGGAAACAAGATTTCGATGACTTTTTCCATACGATGTGCACAATAATAATTATTAATTACCGCAACTTCCTCTACCAAATATCTACTCTTGCTAGAATCGGTGTAGCTTTTTGTTGTCATAACAATCTTTACAGGTACTACACAAATGTTATTATTTATCGGTGGTCAAAAGACGCAGTAATGATGAAGAAAAAAAGTCTATAAAAACGTATCTTAATGATTTTCGAAACATCTCCAAAGCGGGATTTCATCTTGTAAAATACGTTTTTAAAAAAACTCCCTTACACACAGGCGTATATCTCATCACTACAATCCTGCTGGCCATAACTCCTTTTGCCAGCATCTGGGCGGACAGCAAGATCATCGACCAGCTGGTGCGCGTAGCCACCAACACGGATAAAAACACGCAGCTGCTTTTTATCTATATTGGTCTTAGTGTTCTTGTTTCCGTGGTAGACAATCTTATTTCCAGCGCCAACTCTATTGTGGACATAAACATGTGGTTCGAAGTAGGAAAGAGTATAGATTTTGACATGGTGGAAAAAATGGCGTATCTGGACCTGGAATACTACGACAACCCGGAAACCAGCGACAAGATAAACAAGGTCAGGGAAAATATGAGATCCAGACCCCAGCAATTCTTGACCCAAATATTTTATCTGTTACAGGAGGTCGTGACCAC
>CAYSWS010000007.1:0-44392 GCA_964434935.1 uncultured Candidatus Saccharibacteria bacterium | reverse complement strand
CTCTACGACGATTTTCAAAAAGAAGAGGTCAAGTTGCAAAGCAAGAGACATGCCATGCAGTACTTTACCTTTATTTTAGGCCTTATCGGCAGAACAATCGGCTATCTTATTATAGTTTTCTCCGTTATTTCCTCGAAGATCTCTATTGGTCAATTTAACTTTTACTCATCTACACTTAACCGGTTGCAAAGAAGTTTCAGGGGAATATTGGGCATCATCTCCAGAATATATGAGAACGGTCTCTTTTTGGTGGACATGTATGAATTCATGGATTTTGAACCAAAAGTGGTCAATGGCGCAGTAAAACTTCCCAAGAAGAACGCTCCTTTTGAAATAGAATTCAAGGATGTGTCTTTTCATTACCCTCTGGACAATAAGACCAAAGAGAGAATATACGCCCTAAAAGATCTGGACCTGCGCATTGAGCCCGGCGAGCATCTAGCCGTGGTAGGAGAGAACGGGGCTGGCAAGACAACACTTATAAAACTTCTCCTCAGGTTCTACGACCCATCAAAAGGCAAGATCCTTGTTAATAATACCGATCTCAAGGAGGTGGATCTTGACAGCTGGTACTCAGAAATAGGTGTACTTTTTCAAAGTTACAATTTCTATCACTTTACTGCACAAGAAAACATAGGCATAGGAGACCCCGGTAGAATGGATGATATCGAGAACATAATCGAGGCGGCTAAAAGATCTAGGGCGGATGAGTTCATAGAAAAATACGATAAGAAATATGATCAAATATTGGAAAAATCATTTGAGGGAGGCATTGACCCCTCAACCGGCCAGCGCCAAAGAATAGCCTTAGCCAGGGTCTTTTTTAAAAATCCTTCTCTGCTGGTCCTGGATGAGCCCACCAGCGCCATAGACCCTAAAGCCGAGTATGAGATATTCGAAAGATTATTTGATTTTGCCAAGGGCAAGACCGTGGTCATTGTTTCCCACAGATTTTCCACGGTAAGAAATGCACACAGGATCATTGTCCTTGATGAAGGAAAAATAATAGAAGAAGGCACACACGAGACATTGATGAAGATTGAGGGCGGTAAGTACAGCACCGCCTTTGAGTTGCAAAGCCGGGGGTATAAGTAGAGCAAAAACAAAAAACACACCTTTAGGGTGTGCTTTTTCTGGTGGAGATGGGGGGAATCGAACCCCCGTCTTGAAAGCCTAAAATACAAAAGTTTACAAGCTTAGCGGTACTTTTTTTCAGGAAAGAACGGGCCACCGCCAACCCTTATAAATTTCCCTAGACCATCCTTTCGATAAGCATTTTGGTAGGTCAAGTCAAAATGTATTGCCTGAATTTATAATGCCCGCGCACTCCCCTCAGGCAAGTGAGTGCAGGACCTCAAAGAAAACCGGGTTATACCCAATCTTCTCTGACACACACACTAACGTTAAACGTAGGCGTATGCTGGCTGATTTGAATATTCAGCACTTGTTTTTTTGATAGCTTTTTTCGAAGATCTATCACTTCGGCTTGCTCTCATATTCGAAAGCTCCCAATCGATGCCTGGGCATCCCCTTGGAAATGTCCCATATTGCTATGGGTTTATATTATATCATGGTTTGTAAATAGTGTACTTAGACGATTATTCCTTGTTGTTTAGCCTCTTTTTTAAGGTCTATCTCTATCTGGCGCTTTTTCAGGACTTGTTTTTGCTCGTGCTTTTTTCTGCCTTTGACCACGGCAAATTCCAGCTTGATCTTGCCCATTTTTAAAAGCAGGGCTAGGGGAACAGCTGTTTTGCCTTTTTCAGATATTTCCTTTTGTAATTTGGCAATTTCTGTCTGGTGCAAAAGCAGTCGTCTGGGCCGGCGTGACTCCTGATCATTGTAATCCTGGCTTTGCTTTGAATATTTGCCTATATGCAAGTTTTGCACATACACTTGACCGTCCTGCACGTCAACGTAGGACCCTTCGAAACTGACATTATTCTCTTTTATGGCCTTGACCTCATAGCCCTTAAGTTCTATCCCCGCCAGAAATTTCTCCATTATCTGGTGGTTGAAGAGAGCCTTGCGGTTTTTCACTATCAGCATGGGGTTATTATATCAGGAGTGGATACGATGAGGTTTACGGGCTCAACGGCAGTTTTGGACTATGTCAATTAAACGATCTAAAGAATCGTGGTCTTCGCTCTGACCTCTGTAAGTGGCTAGTTCTCTTCTGATAGCGGCATCGCTTGAACCACCACAGCTTATATCCGCAGCCGAAAGAGCGTGCGCGGCAGCATAAGCGGCGTCTATAAAGTTGCACTTACTAACTACTATTCCTAAGTCTGAATTTACTCTACTAGGATGAAAGCCCCCGGTGGGGTTTGGATTAGGCTCTCCTGTGTTAGGATCAATGATGGGAGAACCAGCCCTAATGTCATAGCACTCACCCTCGCTTGGATCACATCCCCATACCTCAGCCTTGAACCACCCATCCAACCAACCAAAAGGACCTTGTGCTCCGATCACCATATCGTTACACTGAGGAATTCTAGCTGACCAGGGTTCGCTATAAGAAGCAATGCTGGTGTCATCCCAATTCATTCTGTTCCCCGATAGCCATCCGCCCTCGCCCTCTATGACGGCTAAGAGCAGAGATCCGGGCACATTAAAGGCCTCTCCGGCAGATCCAAGTATCCTTTGTGCTAAATTACCGATCTGTCCCGTCAGAGGACATGCGGCACTCGTCACATTAGGCTCACAGCGGGAGCTCCCCATACTGTCCAGATCTATAGCACCAGGTACTGGTATGAGGTGGCACCAAGAATCATCATTATAATAATTGCAGGCCTGATGCATAGGTGGGAAAGGTGCAGCCATAACACCCGGACGTATGGGGTGGCTAATAATTTTGAGAAGCCCCACCGAGGCTCCTGTACCAAATCCCTCTGTGTTCATACCTGCCATATCCTTGTGAACAACAGACATTCCTCCCCCCTGTATCTGGCCAGAAGAGTCGTAACCAGCCTCTCCAATAGTGTTTATATCATTAGAGGTGGCTGCGTCCGTCATGCCGGCTTTATTGTCCTCACTTCTTCTGTTCATTGGCCCACTGAGTGCGAGCTTTGTGTAGTTACTGCTTTGGGAGACACGCTCTATGTTCTTCTGGCTTTCATTCCAAAACGGCTTTTGCGTTATTCTAGTCAGATCGTCTTTCCAAATATCTCCAGGTTCTTTCATGGGGCCGGCTTTTTCAAGATCACAAACTACTGCCGTTGTGATCTGCGTATCGTAATCGGGGGCACGTAGTCTTGGGGGAAGTGGGGGCTCGGGCCAATCTTCCCAGTTGGGTGAATCAACAAAGTTATCTTCTTGCTGTGTCAAACATTCTCTCTCCTGAGCCTCAGTACAAGGTCTGGTATCCCCGGATAATGAGTAATCTACGTCACCGCTAAGATCCCAATCATCACAAATATCTGTTTCTACATACTCGTATATACCAAGCGTAGCATTCCAAATAAACTTCCAACGGAACTCGTCACACTCTCTGATCTTTCTACGAACTTGGCAGACATTCAGCTTACACGTCCTGAGCTCGCCTTCAATGCCCGGCCAACCTCCTGGATAACCTAAATCACTTTTTACATTTCCAGGTATTCTAGGCCAGTCAGAAGGTTTTCCCGGCCAGCTATTACAAGACCCTCCCAGCGGAACATCTTCCCACGGATAACAAGCTCCGGCATCTCCCGGATATCCGCTCTCCCCATAGGCCGGGAATACACCCTCAAAAGTATTTTCACCAATACAATAATCTGCGAACATATATGAGTAATCTGAAAAATTCCAGCCATTTTTTCTATCAGCAAAAGATTTTGTATCAGGATTTTCTCCTCTTAAGTGGCTAACAAGCGTGAGATAGAAAGCATTGACATAATCACTAAACTTAGCTTCTTCCAAGCGACCGTCTCCGCTGGAAAATCTTTGCAAAGAGTCCAAGACATCTCTCCAAAAATGCTGCTTCAAATACTCATCTCTGGCAATACCCCAGGCCGTTGCATAGGTAGCCGTCCCTGCAGTTTGATCGCCATCATAATCGGGGTCTTGATTGGTTGGGTCATGATCAACAGAACTTCCCCTAAATCTATTGTTAATAAAGGTTAGTAGTTCTTCAGCAGGACTAGGTATAATGTAATCACTATTTACAGATGAAATTGAACAGAGTGATTTCACGTCTCCTCCAAGATCCCAAATAACTTCTGAGGCGTTGTAGTCATATCTTTCTGTAATAGCGTCGGCAAAACTGACGAACCTGTTGACCATTACACCATCTGTCACGCCCTCAGTATCGTTAGCAATTCTAATAGCTGTCATGCCAGAGTTGTTTTTTTGCGATGTGGCGTCCTCAAAATTTTCATAATGCCCTGCTGTATGCAGCCCGGGAGATGCTTCAGTACTAACCCCCTCCCAAGGCACACTCCTTGCTTGACCACCGTAAGCATCACCAATAGTTTCAGATACTCTTGGTTTTTTTATACCCCCCGTTAACACCATGAACTGTGGAAAGTAATAAGTCGAGGGAAGCTTGTATCTACATCCGGATGTGCCGGGTATGCATGGATCAGGAGGGTTGGGTGGTTGTACCTCTGCAATTGTGATATCCCCATAATCAGGATCTCTACACACCACATCTGCGTTATCTCTTTCCTGGTCAGTTATAATTTCACCCCAAACAGCAGGATTTTCTAATCTGGCTCCAAAACTCATAGAGGTGTGTAAATTTCTTATAGGATTCCCTAAGGTTTGCCCACAAGTTATCAAAGCACTGCAGGGAATTGGTTGGGGTTCCTCTGTGTCACCATAATATCTAAGTGTCACGTTCTGAACACAATCACCAAACATCAGGTGGTTGTACTGAGCAAAAGCTCTGGGATCTTGCATCTCTCTTTGTAAAGACACTCTATTTTCCCACACTCTAACCTGTTCATGCTCCTTATCCAGCGTGGGTATATCATATCTAAAGGGAACTGTAAGCTCGTCGGAGTCGTTCAGCGGATCTCCGTCGTCACCGTCAAGTGCCCCATCCCCATTATCGTCCGGGTCAAGATTGCATTTTTCTTGAACGCTTTGGTATTCTGTTTCAAAGGTACTATATTCCCTAGGAAAGCTGTTATTAACAAAGTTATTGTTTTTAAGATATTCAAGAACGCAATCCTGTTCCCACAACGCCCCAGGATGTCCACCAACGGAAAAACCAAATATTGAAAAAAATGGGTCATGATCATCAAACCTAATATCCCCACCCTTTTCGCCCACAATCGTGCTCAAAAAGTCTTGTTCCGGCGGGAAAAAACCTGCATTAGGATTTACTTCGTCTTCATATGTGGACATACAGCCCAATATATTGTCTCTATCAGCTATATCAATAAATTCGTAGTTGTCAGGATCAGGATTTCCCGGCAATGCGCGGTACTCATATGTACCAGTACAATCAATATCGGCGTCCAGATCTACAATGCTTCTCACTGAGGAAACTATTTTAATATCGGCAATCTTACCTCCGCAACTAAATATCACATAAGCCAGGTTTCCGGGATTTAAGCGCCTCATTAAGCAGTGGTATTTTCCTTCCGGAGGCGGCGTAGTTTCACATTCGATCAATTTGCTGTCCAACTTTCCAAAGATCTTTCCGGTGGAAACAGACGGGTTGTTTTCGTATATAGACACCGTAACTCCGCCTACAGGTTCCCTCGTGGTCCAGGTTGGGTGATCAACGCCACTGGTTGATTGTATAGACGTTGGAGATAAATTAGCGTCACTTACCAAACCGCATATGGAAGCCAGAGCAGGATCCGGAGCGCAAGGGCACCAGGTGCCTTCGATAAAACCGTTATCATCACACACATCCTGTGCGTTTACTTTGTTAACAGAGAATAAAACGACGATTGTTATTAATGTTAGCAGTATCTTTATAATCTTTTGCGTTCTCATACATATACATACATTAACTAGCTCTACTTCTTTCCTCCTGATCTCTTGCCGGTGTCGCCCATAATAAAACCTTCCACTTTCTTATCAACACCAATGGCTGTGAACATGGTAAAGATGCACATAAGAGGCAGCATGATGATGGTGAAAACCCTGGAAACAGCGAATCTCCTAAAAAAAGTCAATCCCAAGGTAGCTACAGGCTCCCTGCCTATGGCAACAATGTTCATCAACGCGTTGTCGTCCGTAAAGGGTTTAAGCAGTATGTACCAGGCCAGGCCCATCATAAACAGCATGGCGGGAATGGCCAACACCCTGGCTATCATTTGTTTGAACCATTTTGTAATGAGTTCCTCCTGCCCCGGCATGGAAGCTATAGCAAACTGAATGGGAGCAAACACTATGGCTAGTAGGATCTTTAAATTGATAAGCACTATCTTTACCAACACGGCCATCATAGCTACTAGCGTCATGGCTGCCAAAGCCATCATGGTGAGAAGAGCTATTGCTCCTTCCCCTCCTAAAGTCAGAGCAATGAGCGTATTTATCATCACAAACTGGTTCATGTCCGCCATAGTGCCTACTTGGTCTAGGATCTCTGAAAAGAATATTTTCATAACTATAACTGAGATGGGCACTATAGCAGAGGCAAAAACAGCCCCTATTGGATAGCTGAAGGTTATCAGGAACAAACTGATTATCACTCGAGGCAGGGCGGTTTGCACGGTAACAACCGTCTGGGGATTTATCCTCTTTCTAGTGATTATAAGTATGCCTATCACTAACATCAGCACAGCCATCATGGCATAGGCAATGTTCCTGGTCTTTGTCCACAAGTTCAGAGCCAACTCCAACCCCCAACCTCCATACTCCTGAGCATAAGCGGTGTTTCCTATAACAGGAATTTTTCTAAGATTATATCTATAGTATGAGGCCAGACTCACCGGGATAGGCTCGTTGGGAATGGTTTCATAAGCATATTTAGTTACTCCCATCAAGCTTCCTGTTACTCTTGAGCCGTAAAGGCTATCATTAAAATCACAACCTATACTCGGCTCTTCAGCCACCGCATTTGTGAGCGTCGTGTCATCGACAAGAGCTCCTCCACCATCTCGCAAAACTTGTCTCTGCGCCGGTGAGAGCCTTTGCGCTATCTGGAAAGCACCGCAAGTCCCAAATTGGTCAGGATTAGCATTAAAAAGTATGGATGAGGGTACATTGACGGTGCCCGCTGTGGAAAAATCCACCGTGGTTCTAGGGATAGCTACAATATCTTCGACTATCATGTTCTTACAATATGTCTTGGAACCAAACTTATCTACATCTAATGCGCTACAGGAAGTGGCGTGTGCTACAAAAGAAACACCAAAAAGAGAGAAGAGAGAAACAGCAGCCACTAAGAACAGCTTAATTGTTTTTTGTCTTAATGACGCTTCCTTTCTCATAACTGAAATCTATTATAAAATAAATACATGCGCGACTCAAATCCTTTGTACGATCTTATGGGAGGTTATTATCCCGGCGATCCCATACCCAGAAAAAGGTATTACGGCGGCTATCCTTCCCCCATTGATTTTGATTCGGAGACTTTCATAAATGATTACATATACGAAGTAAAAAGGGAGTTGGAGAATTTAAAGATCAGTCCCATCGAAAAAAGCCGTCTTATTGCTGACCTTGAAAGAACACTTCAACTGCAGGCTACCCCCAAAAAACCTGAGTACGATCCCATGAGAGCTTTAGAGCTTGGAGATGAGGAGGATGTGGCGGGAGTCAACGTCAAGTTGGATATCAATCCTGTTAAATGGGTAAAGGACCCTCAGCAAATGATGGTGGATACGGGGAAGCAGTGGTTTAAAGACCTGGCAAACTGGTCTGACTACAGCTCATATGTGGAAAGAAACAAGTTGTGGGATCCTCTTTTAAAAGGGAAGGAGTTAGACCCTCTTGTTGAGTATGCTTACGGAGAACATATTGAGGGAGGTCCTCTACCCGGACCGAAACCATTCCAACTTTATGATCTTGGTGTATATGTACCTAAAGAGGAGACATTCCATGACCCGCAAGGTAACAAGATCACAACAATAAGAGACGTGGATGTTTTTAGTGGTAGTGCCAAGAGCTTTTCCGATTTTACTAAGGGCGCAAGGTCTTCAGGTGCACGCGATAAAGGCCTCAATGGATTTGCTAGGCAAGCCGCTCTCTCCTCCTCAGCTGAACTCTCTGCTTTGCTGGAAAGTGGAAAGATAACCGACCCACAGCAAATAACGGAAGTGAGATCACATTTACACCGGGCGCGCCTCCTCAGAGCGGCTAACGCTATTCATGGTAAAGGAGACGAAGACAGATATGTCTTTTCAAAATCCGGAGAATTTGCTGAATTTGGCTTTGGCATAGGACAGGGCATTGGAAAAATAGAAGAATCTTTAAGTAAATATTCCCTGGCAAAAGGCGTCAAGAAAAATGAGGCTAGGGATGAACTAACGAAAACAATTGATTCGGTATTAGGTGATCATGAAGGTAGCAGTCTAAACAAACTAAAAGGTGTCTACCGGGATGCCGAAGCACATTTTTCCGGGCTCGGACCATCCGCTAAGGCTGATTTTGAAAAGAATTTTAGACCCCTTAGAAATATGATCAACAATATTGAGGATCTTAAAATATCCGAAAGCGGCCCCTCCGGTGCTTTGGGTGTTGCCAACCAAAGAGGTATTATCAGCGCTTTACAAAAATGGTACTCAACTGAGGGAGCTATAAAAGGCGGCCTGGACAACATGAACCGCAGATTTCTGGAAAACGATTTTCTAAAAGGGCCGTTAAGAGGAGTTGTGTTCGATCCCAGCAACAAGGACATCATAGGAACAAGGAGATTAATGAACGTCACTGATGAGGCACTAAGGTTTTACAAAAGGGAAGATTTCTATGATCTGATAAACAAGCTGGAAAGGGACGGAGTTGTTGGCGTGGCTGCAGACGTAACGTGGAATATTGTCAGAGAAAGGTTTAACGGTTGGACGCCAGCGAAAGTGGTAACCGCACAGTTTAAGAAAGTGCATTATTTTGGTCTCTTATACGATGGGGATTATCGTGAGGGAGGAGATAGCAGTGGTGGGCGTCTTAATAACGCCGCAAATTGGGTCATAGATAAAAGCCCGTTGGCAAAAAGGTTCGATAACAACTTCACCCTGGAAATAACCGAGGGTGTAGAAAAAGCAAAAAAGGTCACCGGCAGGCTCAAGCTCAAAGGTGATAAAAGTCTTGGCTTTGGCATTGGTATCTACAACAGAACCCTTGAAGAGGGTGTGCAAAAGCTTTCCCAGGCAGATCTAATTAAACTTATCAATTACCGGGAAAGAGATTTTGAGAAACTTGTTAAATCTGGGGCGGCGCTAAGATACGGTACCAAGATCGATGATGCCAGAAAGGAGGCTGCCAATTTCAGAAAATGGCTCAAAGAATACAATGATCAGCTGGGTTTTGTGTTCGATAAAAAAACAGGCCTGCTGGTCAACAGCAAGGAAAATCAAAAAAAACTTGATTCTTTTCTGAAAGCTCTGCGCGAAAGACAAAGAAACCCTAATTACCTAAGTGTAACAGCAGCTAAAGCAGGCATCCTACAAAAGTACTCGGAAAAACTGAATGTTTTGCAGGAAAACTTGTTTAGGAGACTTTACAACTCAAAATTAGGCAAATTAGTAAATGCGCCAGCGTATCTCAGAGAAGTCATTTCCAAAGCTGTAGCTAAGGCTGTTAACAGCGCCATTTCAAAAGCATTGGGTAGCGCCATAGTTGCCGGGACCTCAGGTTTAGGAGCCATAATTTACCCCATCATCGAAAAGACTGTTCAGTTTGTATTAAATAAAGTAGAGAACACATTAGGTAAAATTTGGGAAGCCATAAGAAAAGCCGATGTTGACATCATTGAAAGTTTTGTTGAGGACAGCGCTAAAGCAGTCATTAAAACTTTTGGCTGCTGCGCTATAGCTTTTGGTTTTCCTATAGCTATAACATTGATCTCCATCACCGGTCTTTTAACATCCATTACTCCGGTTGATCCCACAAGGGTTACTGAAGAAGGAAGAGTTGACGAGGGTGGAGATTATGGTACTTATGGTCCTGGGTCCGTATGCCCCCCAGGACAATGCCCGGTAGCTGCCTCTATTAATTGCTTTAAAATTGTTGGTAATTGGCCCCCTGAGGCACAAAACGTAATAGAAGAAGCTGCAAGATTTCTTGTCGCACACGGAGGTACTTTTGTAAATGAGCTCTGTGCTGATTATAACGGAAATTTGGAAGTGGTGTGGGCAGGCGGGAACGAGAGCTGTGGTCTTGCAAGCGTTTTAACACTTCAGATAAAATTTGGGAATGCCCGTTGTTACGCGTACAATAGCGCAAGCCAAGATACCTTCAACTGGCTCTTTGCACACGAAGCGGCGCATATGTATCACTATGCCAACAGATTATATGTTGACAACTTGATTCACGCAGCACAAAGTGATGACGGCGACAGGACTGTATCAACTTATAGGGGTCAGCGGGATCTGGAGTGCTCGGACACCATGCACTATGATTTGGTCAACGAGGGTATGGTCAACGAGGAGCGTATCTACAGGGATGATGGCAGTATGGAAGATTTTGCAGAAACCATGTCAAATTATATTAGGTATCACCAGCACTGCCCAAGTACTGACGCCTATGCGGACTGGGTATCATATACTACAGGGCTTGGTTATACCGCTCACTACAATCTAGCAAGATTACTATACGGCCTATAGATATTACTAGATATGATTGTTACGATTTCTTATTGTTTGCGGAGAGCAGCTTCTTGTTCGGGCCCTAGATATACCTAGTTGTAATTTGGATCTCCGGAAATGTGTAAAATATTTTCGAACAAGTTCTGCATTACATCACCGATCCTGGAAAAAAGAAGGTTTACGCCATCCAGACCAAAGTATTGTCCCAAACTAAGACCAAAAAGATTGTTAATAATTCTAAATATTGCAAACACTCCTAGAACGATGAACGCCCCCACAACCGCGTATACCCAAGTATCATAAGATGATTTTAGTCCCTTAGGGTCGCCCATAGCGGTTGCCATTTTTATGGCACCAACCACAATAAATATCAGGAGGACGGCTCCGGCTAATATCAAAAGCAAATTAAAAACCCTGACAAATGGGCAGATGAATTGTGCCGGTGTTGGGGGGTCGGATAGCGTACAATCAACAGCGTAAGCATAGTTTTGACTGCTTGTGAGAAAAAGCGCTAAAAGAAAACCTCCTAATGTACTGGCTTCTTTGATTATCCTTCTCATTTTAAAAATGTCCTTGTTCAAGTTCATTTATACCGGTTGTGTCTACGCCATAACCTCTTAAAACTATTTCCTTCAAGGCTACTGCCCCCAATGATATAGCCGCCGCGATCACTGCATAAATGAATGTTTGCCAGGCTTTCTTTGTTTTGTCAGGGTTGCCCCCGCTGACAACATACATGTACATAGAATAGGCAATCATAACTATGGACAGGGAAAAACCTACAGCCATGATCACGTTTATAGCCATACTCACCAGATGAGAAACGCTTTGAATGCGGATCAATCTAGGAGAATAGCCTACATCCACATGGTCAAAAACACGGTTAATTGAGTCGAACATATAACAATTGTAACAAAAAAGCCCTAAAAACCTTAGGGCTTTTTGTAGTCAAAGCCAATTAAATCCGGGCAGACGTAAATAATAACTACAGCAGTTAGAACCCTGCCTGATTTGGTGTGAGATCCCCACCAGGATTAATCTGTACTCCTCCCAACAAAGTAGGTATCAATGTCCTTACAAACGTGACGAAGAACAAACCAACCCCACCAATAACGGCGTAGGTCAACCATTTCTGAGCGGACTCAACAGCAGTTTTTTCACCTCTAGACATGATGTACTGAACAAAGCCCAGTGCTAACATAACAAACACTAAAGCCCAGCCAACACCAATAGCCAGGTTAATGATAAAGGCAAACACCTGTCCTAATGTACCAAATCTAGCATTGAGCGGATCTTGTACATCCAAGTTTACTGCTTGTGCGTATACTTTTTGAATTAACATGTTTGAGTTAACTTACACCTCCTTTAAAAAACAACTAAAGTATGTATGTCGGATCAAGTAATGTCCTTATTATAACCCGTAAAATAACGATAGACAACACAATGAACAATATTCCAACAACAGCTGCTGTTAATTTCTCTTTGGCTTCCTTGACCTTATCAGGCTGTCCTTGGCTAGTCATGAAAGCGTACCCGGCAATTATTATGGAAAACAAGCCTATGGCTAGGCCTATTGGGAAGAGGATGTCATATATAGTACCCGCCACTTCCTCAATTTCTATTCCGTAAGCTTCAAATAGTTGATCCCATCTGTTGGGGAGATTTTGGTCTGCGTAGGGGTCGTGGGGACCGTACTCCCACTCACAACCTAACGAATTGGGATAGACGTTACAGCACGCTTCAAAGGAGCTTAGTTCTGGATTTGGCCAACAACCGGTGAATTGTGCGTCATACTGAGCTTGGGTACATCTTGTGCAGCGCCCGCTACTTCCTACTATCTGATAGTAATACCCATATCCAAGATCATACGAGCCGCAGTTTGTTGCCTGCAATCTGGCTTCACAGCATTCCCCAAAACTATCGTATTCGTAAGGTGTTTGGCATCTAGATACGTTTGTGGACGGTGGTTCCTGCACACACGAGTTGCACTCTGAATTGGCATAGTAGAAACCACCCTGAGCTATGGTAGTGTCCGGAGCGCAGCAACTCCCATCTACACCCTCCGGTGTGGAGCAATCCACAGCAGTAAATCCTGCCCTGGTACATTCTTGCCTATCCAAACTTATACACGATTGGTTTTGCGGACATTGAGAAAAATTCCCTGGCGGAGGTTTACAGCAGGTCCCGGGCTGACCACTCGGCGTTGAGCAGTCTCCTGTTGCTCCCCCAGCAAGACGGCAGCCAACAGAGCCAACATCAGTACAAAGAGGCCTGTTTGATGGGCATTGAGGCGCAGGAGCACCTTGACTCTCACAACAGATACCCGGAGATCCTCCAAGAGTGGAACAATCTCTTGGTAAACCTCCTCCTTGTTGACATATCGGTGCGTCCAAACCTGTGCATGTATACCCGGATGGGCATTGGGGAGCCGGCTGCACAAACACGCACTCTCTTGTTTCACACGGGATAAGGCCATCACAGCAGCTGTCGGCATCACCATGACAAACAGCAGGAATAACATACCCAGGTGCGCAGTCGGGATTTGGACCGCTAGTACAAATGCCCTCAGGGCAAAGCCGGCACTGGCCTGTAGATGGCTGCACATAGCAATAGATCAGGTTCGTCTGCGCATCAGCTTTGGGAACCAATAAAAACAAACCTACAAAGAAGAGAGGAGCAATAAGAAAGTGCGCAAGTGAACTTCTCAACAGTTTTGATCTGACCCAGTCAAAAACAATAACGCTATACATAAAGAATATGTCTTTTGCCATACCTTTCAATTATGAAATATACAAAAAAATAGTCAAGTTAGCTGCAAACCAACTTGTACTAAACCCCATTAATCAATATAATTTTGTTGCATGCCCAGCACCAAGCTTTTAAGAACGTCCCTCTTAATACTCTCTATTTTTTCCTTGGTATTTTTTATGAACAAGTCCGTGCACAGCGGGTGCTCAGAGATATCTGATCTGGACGACAGGGCCAAGTGCTATGAAGATAAGATAGAGGACAAACAAGATGAGTACGAATCCACCAGCAAGAAACTTGAAGATATTAGGGATAAAAAGGACAGTATCGAAGCCACCATTTCCGGCTATCAATCAGAGCTTAACGTCACCCAGGAACAGATCAACCAGCTTCAGGCTGACATAGATGAGATCTCCTCTCAGCTGGACGAGATCAATGAAAATCTTTCCGACAGAAAAGGCAAGCTCTCGGAAAAGATAGGTTTTAGAAACCAGATCATCAGAAATTATTCCAAAAGAAGCTTCAAAAGCGATCTGGAATTCTTCTTCGCGCAAAACCCTTTAAGTACAGAGCTGAGCGCTTTCCAATATTCGTCCGTTTCTTATATGTTCAGTAAATATCTGACTGATGACGCCGTCAAATGGATCTACATCCTAAATTCCGAAATTGACTCTTTTGAGCTGGACAAGGCTTTGGGCGAACAACTCAAGGGCGAGCTGCTGGGCACCCAAAATCACCTCTTGGCTCTTAAAACCGATCTGGACAATAAAAAGGCGTCGGCGCAGGATGAGTTTGGTAATTTGGCTTCCAAAGAGGAAGATTACCAGGACACGCTCTTTGACCTGGAAAAAGAAATTGATGAACTCTCCGCCAAACAACAATCGATCCTTAATCAAAAGTACGGTGAGGGATACGGCAGTGTGGGAGATTATGAACCTTCGGCTGCCAGCACACCCAGCCCTCCCTTCAAACCGGCCTTTGCCGCTTTCAGCTACGGAGCTTATACACACTATAAAGGTATGAGCCAATACGGCGCTAGGGGCCGGGCGGAAAAAGGCAAAAGTTATGAGGACATCATAGAGTTCTACTACGATGAGGGTGTTAAAAAGAAAGACGGTTTTCCGGATGAGATCTGTGTTGAGGGTTATGGGGACATGGACTATCAAAAATACCTGTACGGATTGGCGGAAATGCCCTCCAGCTGGGACAGCGATGCTTTAAAAGCTCAGGCGGTGGCCGCCAGGTCTTATTCGTACAGATATGCCAAAGCGGACAAATGCATCTGTACCTCTCAAAGTTGCCAGGTCTTTTCCAAAAGCAAGTCTGACAACCCTCCCAGTGCCTGGAAAAAGGCTGTTGATGACACAAAAGACAGGATAATTGACGGTAGCACGGACGCTTCCGGCTATGGCTGGTACTCTTCCACCGCCGGCGGTTACATAGATAATGTGGGTTGGGATACCAAGTGTGGCAGTTCTTCCTGCTGGCCGGGAGATGCCTATGAAAAAGAAGGCGATTCTCCCTGGTTCAGAAAAGCCTGGTACACCAAAAGCTACAGCGATAACAGCACCTGCGGACGGGCCCACCCTTGGCTAAATGAGGAAGAAATGGCCGACATAGTGAATGCTTGGGTGGTGTGGACGCATGGTTCCGGCGGCGAAAAAGACCACATCTCTCCTGTCACTACCAGCTGTTGGGGCGGAGATCCCTACTCTCTGGATGAGATGCGGGATAAAGCTGACAATTACGGTAAAGGTTATAAGAAAGTGACCAAAGTAAGTGTGGACATAAGCAACGGCGGCTATACTTCTCAAGTATCTCTGCAAACCGACCAGGGCAGCGTTTCCATTGATGGTGCCACCTTTAAAACTGTCTTTAACCTGCGTGCGCCTTCGTATGTAGCTATCAGAAGCCGTTTATTCGACTTTGAGAAAGAGGATTAGACCATTATAATGAGAGCATGATCGACACTTGGACCAATTCCTTTATCAAAAAACCGGACAAAATGTCCTTTGAGGGCGAGGATGGCGACGAAGAGATCCTTTACGTCTTTAGAAGGGCGGTCATCACCAACACCGGCTGGTTGCTTATAGCTATTTTCTTATTGCTGGTACCCATAGTATTTAACTCCTTCTTTGTTCTCCTGGCTAAAAACTACTCGGCTTTATTCAATCCCGTCCTGGTCTTTATCATTAACACCTTTTGGTACGTATTCACCTTTGGTTTTATGTTCGAAAGGTTTATCAATTGGTTCTTCAACATAAACATCATCACCAACAAAAGAGTGGTGGACATGGACTTTGACCGCCTTCTGTACAGAAAGATCTCGGAAGCCCCTTTAAGGAACATTGAGGATATAACCTTTACTACCAGCGGTGCTTTGGAAACGGTCTTTAATTTTGGCTCCGTATTTGTGCAAACCGCTGCTGAACAAAGAGAGCTGGAGTTCGATCAAATTTCTGATCCGGCCAAGATCCAGGACCTGCTGTCCGATCTGGTCTCATCCATAAGGGGGCGTCATGGGAATTAATATACTTAGCAACATTACCTTTATAAACGGTATCGGTACTTTGGTAGAGCTTTTCATCGCTTTTATACTTTCTATGTATCTCATATTTTCTTTTTTGGTCATTAGACAAGTAAAACTGCTGAACAAGAGTTTTCAGACAGAGGCGGCTTTTCTGCTGACCTCATTTGCATATGGTCACTTTTTTGCTACTTTATTGTTATTATTATTTACAATAGCCACTATTTTTTAATAACTTGCTTATTAGAACGAGTGAAACGAGTCATAAAATGAACAAAAAACTAGCTGCCAAAATTCAAAAGCTCATCCCGCTGGTCGGTGAATCCGAGCTGGTGTTCTCCTCCAGCATTGCCATGGAGCCCCCGGAAAAAGAACTGATCCTCAAAAAAGGCAGCGTTTATACGGTGTTTGATATCAACAGCCCAGTCCCCCTTAACGTACCTCTTATCACCAAGGTCATAAATGATGTCATGTACGATTCGTACTATCATTCGGAAAATATTTCTCCTATACAGTCTTTGGAAAAAGCCGTGGTCAACATCAACGAAAAGATATCTTCCCTGGCGGCGGAACAGGCGGCCACCAAGACAGCCGCCGGGAAAAAAGACGGCAAGCTGGTGTTCAACATTGTGGCCTGTGTGCTTTGGGGAAACGTCCTTTATTTGGTGCAATACGGACAAGGTAAAAGCTATCTCATGCGGGAAGGAGAGGTCAAGGAAGTAAGCTCAACTTCCGAAGGGAACTTTTCCGTGGCTTCAGGAGTTGTGAAAAATGGTGACGTCATTGTGCTTTGCACTGATAAATTCGCCCAAAAATATCCTCCTAACAGACTGTTGGATTCTTCTTTATCTTCGAACGACCTGGAAGCGGACAATTCAAGCTTGATATTAAAATTCATGGTGGACGAGGAGTTCACACAGGATGAGGTCATAGATTTTGGCGTCAAACCGGATAAAAAGGCCGGTAAGCTCCCGGGCATTATGAAAGGGCTAAAAGACAAAAAAGATAGCAAACAAAAAGATCAGACCATTGCCTCTTTGGTCGACGACGCACCGACCCCGGTGGTCATACAACCCAAAAAGGACATGCCCAACATAAAAGTGCGGGCCAAGCGTGAGCCTAAGGTCAAGATAAACACCAAAGCTCTAACTATTGTGGTGGGCTTGCTGCTGGTGGTTTCTATTTCGATCACTTTGCTCATAAGAAATAACCGTGTGCCCGCGGATGACCAATCTAAGAATAAACCCGGGTCTACCCTGGTCTTACCCAAAGATCTGACCAAAAAAGATGCTCAGACGGACACATCAGCCGAACAACCCCAGCCCCAGGAAGAGCCCTCACCGTCAGACGTGCGGGCCAAAGAGGATGCGGCCAGCAAAACGGCCAGAGTGGATGCTCAGCCTTTCTATGACATCAAGCTGGCGGATGAAGCGGCCGTGCCTTCGGATATAGTCATTTTTGCCAATACGGTAGTGGTGACTGATAAGACCTCGGGCAAGATATTTACTTCTGAAACCGCCTCTCCCAAGTTTGTGGCGCAGGAACAAGCCTTTCCCGGCATCAGAGATGCCTTAAATTATGACGGGCTCCTAAACTTTGTCGACGACGCCGGTTACAAAACGTACAATTTGGCAGATGGCACTACGAAAGATTCGTTCACCGGAGAGTTTGGCATCACTGCCAGATATCTGGGCAATATTTACTCCATCGAGGGCAATAAGATCATCAAATACGTGCCGGCGGACGGAGCTCTAACCAACTCCGATTGGGGCACGGACGACAACCTGAGCAATGCCAAGGTCATGGACGTAGCTTACAGCATTTATGTAGTTACCAAAGATAATAACCTCCTGGCTTACACTCAGGGAGAGAATACCGGCTTTACCATCACGGGTTTGGACAAACCTTTATCCAGAGTGACCGATCTGGAGGTGGATGTTAACTTCGACTATATATACCTGGCCGATGCCGGCAACAACAGAGTTGTGCTTTTAAATGATAAGGGAGAGTTCGTAAAGCAAATAAAGGCTTCTGAAGAAACTGCCTGGGCCGACATCAGGAGTATCAGCGTCAACTCCTCAGAGTCCACCCTCTATGTGCTTAGCGGCAGCAAGGTGTATGAGGTTGATCTGGCTCAAGCTACCGTGGCTAGCGCCCCTGCCGAAGTTCCCACCGAAGCCCCCAATCTGGAGTAGGTCTTGCTTTGCCCTGAAAACTACAGTAAAATGGCAAACGTTTCCAATTTAACCATGCAAGAAACTAACTTTATTAAAGAATATTTGCAGAAGACGTACTGTTATAAATGCGGGTCAAGTCTGGAAGGAGCTAAGTTGGAAACCATCACGGAAGCGCCCATTGCTTTTGTGGCCCACGCTATATGCTCAAAATGCCAAGCGGAAAGCATGGTGACTATCACCTCAGCCGGCGGGGGTGCCACACCGTTGATATCGGACCTGAATGTGACTGAGTTTAAAAAGTTCATAGGCGCCAAAAGTGTAAGTTACGATGAGCTCATCGACCTACACAAAGAGCTGACCAAGAATAATATATGCAACTTACTGGACAACTAAGACATATCCTAGGAAAAAAAGCCCAAACACTAAGGGACGATAACTTATTGCCGGCTGTCATTTTCGGCAAGGGCTTGGAATCAGTACCCATCACCGTGAAATATAACGATTTTGTTAAGCTTTATAAAGAAGTGGGAGAAACCTCCGTTTTCGACGTGGTGATCGATGGCAAGCAGCACCCCGTGCTGGTCAAGGATGTGCATATGCATCACATTACCTCTACCCCCATCCATGTAGGCTTTTATGAGGTCAACTTGAAAGAAAAGATCAACGCCAACATTCCGGTCGAGGTCATAAACGAAGAGAAGAACCCTCTTATCAAAAATGGTGAGGCTATTTTATTGATCCTGCTTAACGAAATAGAAGTGGAGGCTCTGCCCACCGATCTGCCGGAAAACTTCCTCATAGACGCCACAACCCTAACTGATATGGACGCGGTCGTATTGGCCAGACAACTGGATTACGACCGGGAAAAGGTTGAAATAGTGGGTGCCGAGCCCGATGAAATAGTGGTCAAGCTGGATTATGCCCAAATGCTGGAAGAGGAAGAGGAGGAGGTTGAGGTTGACGAGGCCGAGGCTATAGCTGGCATCGAAGCCACAGAAGAAAAAGAGGAAGGTGAAGAGGGAGAGGAAGAAGATTCTACTCAGGCCAACTAGCTGTTATTAAAGGTCCTTCATTATTTTCAGGTATATATTGCCAGATCTTTTCCGTGACAAAAGGCATGTAGGGATGTAAAAGTTTTAGGCTTCCCATAAAGATATGCCTGAAGATCCCCAAGGATATACTTTTATTTGGTGAGTCTTTCACGTACTCAATGTACTCATCGGCCAGCTCGTGCCAGATGAAGTGGTAGATATCGTCACCGGCCTCATTGAAGTTGTAACTTTCCAGATTTCCCGTAGCACTTTTTACCAAGGCCTTATAAGCATTGACGATCTTTTTGTCCTCGCTTGAGTGGCGGTCCTGTTTTTGCATGGCCTCTTTGTCTACTTCGCCGGCAAACCTCTCCAGCTCCATGTTCATGAACCTGGTCATGTTCCATATCTTGTTGGCGAAGTTCCTGTAGCCCCTTACCTTATCTTCACTTAGGGAGGTGTTCTTAGCGGCGGTGTTCCCTCCTACCAATACGCCCATGCGTAACGAGTCGGCCCCGTATTTATCGACAAATTCAATGGGATCTATAACATTCCCCCTACTCTTGCTCATTTTTTGACCGTGCTCGTCAGTTATTCGACCATGAATATAAACGTCTTTGTAGGGAACTTCTCCTGTTCTGTAGAGGCTGAACATGATCATGCGTGCAATCCAGAAGAAAAGAATGTCCCACATGGAGTCCATGAAGCTGGTGGGAAAGAATTTCTTGAAATCTGCGCCGTCAGGATAACCCAAAGTTGTCAGCGGCCATTGCCCGGACGAGAACCAGGTATCGAAAGTGTCGGTCTCTTGAACGAAATCAGGTCCGGGACTCTCGCGGGTAATGACATATTTGGCGTCCAAGGGAGCGATGATCTTTTGCAGACCGCTGCTGATCTCCTCAAGAGAGTATCCCTCCATAAGATAGGAAATGGTGCCGTCGTGCGTGCGGCCGTTCTTGTCTATGAACAAGGTGTAGATATTGGGGTTTTCCTTGACGTTGTACCAGGCGGGTATCCTGATGCCAAACACGATCTGGCGGCTGATAGGCCAATCCATGATGTTATCCATCCACCTTAGCATTTCTTTCTTCCATACCTCTTTGTTGAACTTGACGCGGCCGTTTTCCACTGCTTCTCTGGCTTTGGCTGAAAGATCGTCCATTTTAATGAACCAATTGGGCAAAGGCATGGGCTCAATGGGCTGGTTGTCTTTATAATCGACCAGAAGATTATTAACATACTCTTGGTCCACGCTTTCCAAGGCGCCAATGTTTTCCAAGATCACCTGTACTTTCTGCCTGGCTTCATTCACGGAAAGACCCTCCAACGGAGGCGCTTTGTCATTCATTTTCCCGTCCAGGTTCACCACAGATATGATCTCCAAATTGTGCTTCTTGCCGATCTCATAATCATTGAAATCATGCCCCGGAGTGATCTTTAAGGCGCCAGTACCAAAAGCCGTGTCCACATAGGAATCTTCGATAAGAGGCATTTCCCTGCCGTTAAGAGGGTTTATGACCGTCTTACCTACAAGACTTTTATACCTCTCATCTTTAGGATTGACAGCTATAGCCACATCCGCATAAATGGTCTCGGGCCTGGTAGTAGCTACGTTGATGTGATCTTCAGTATCTTTGATGGGATATTTTACATAGAACAAAGGGGATCTTTTTTGTATGTGGGTGGTTTCCAGATTGCTGAAGGTGGTGCCGTGATGAGGAGAATAGTTCACTAAGTAAACATCGCGGTATATCAGTCCGTCATCATTCATTTTTTTGAAAGTGTCCAGCACCAAGTTGAGTACCTTGTCATCAAGCATAAAGGTGTTCCTGCTCCAATCAGCGCTCATACCCAGGCTTTTTAGCTGGCTGATAGCCAGATCGGAATTCTCTTTGACAAAGGCAAGGATATTCTCATACAGGGTCTTAGCATCAAAATCAAAACGGCTTTTGTCCTGTTCGCGCAGACCTCTCTCATACACCACCTGCGTCTCAAATCCGGCGTGGTCCGTTCCCGGCACATACAAAGATTGGTAGCCCTGCATCCTTTTAAAGCGGGTAATGAGGTCCTGAATAGCGTAGGTGGCGTGTCCGCAGTGCAGAGGGGCATTGGCGTTAGGTGGCGGCATAAGCACACAAAAAGTTTCGTCCTTGACTTGATGCCCGTGCTTTTTTCTCTCCTCTATGGCTTTTTCCGGTGAGAAAACACCCAGGTCTTTCCAAAACCTGTAGATCTCAGGTTCACTAAGTTTATGGTCATATTTTTTTGGCATGTCCGGCGTATCCGTCACCTGCCTATTATACAATTTTGCTTGACAACAACAAATATGAGAAGGTATACATTATTAGTGCTATGAAATACTCTAATTTATTCGGCAAAACAATAAAAACCGTCTCCGAAAGCTATAAAAGCCCCAGCCACAAGTATTTGTACCAGGGCGGCTTTGTCAGACAGGTCTCAGCCGGTAGATATGCTTATTTACCCTTAGGTTTCAGGGTTTGGCAAAAGATCATGCATATCATCGATGAAGAAATGGCAGCCATCGGCAGCCAGAGGCTCACTACACCTATCTTCCAGCCCATAGAGATCTGGAAAGTGACCAACCGGGACAAAGCTTTTGGTGATGAGATGCACATTATCGAAGACCATCACGGCTCGACTTTTGCCGTTGGGGCCACCGCGGAAGGGGTTATGATCGAGCTCTTCAAGCTTTTTACACCTTCCTACAAAGACCTGCCTTTTTACGTGCACCAGTTCGTGACCAAATTCAGAGATGAAAAAAGGCCCCGCGGCGGTATTTTACGAGTGCGGGAGTTCAATATGAAAGATGCTTATTCCTTTGACCGTTCTGAAGAAGACCTTTTTACAACCTACCAAAAGTTCTATGATGCCTATTTGAAAATAGCTGCTAGGCTTGATCTCAAGGCCTATCCGGTTCTAGCCGAAAGCGGAGCCATTGGCGGAGATTATAACCACGAGTTCATCGTGCCCTCAGAGGCAGGTGAGACCGAGGCTTTGCTTTGTGACCACTGTGATTACGCTTCCCAAGTTGAACGCGCCGAAGCCGGCTTTACCTCCTATCCTCAAGACAAAAAACCCGAAGAGGTCAAAGAGTTCTGGGACGACACCGTGGTCAACTGTGAGCTTCTGGCCGAGCGCATGGGCGTCCCCGTGCATACCACCACCAAAACCATCATGTTTAGAGCCGGAGATAAATTTGTGGCCGCCATGGTCAGGGGCGATTATGACATCAACGAGACCAAGCTTAAGAACTACCTAAAAACTGATGAGCTGGTGCTGGCCACCGAGGCCGAGATCACCAAACTTACCGGCGCCAAAGTGGGTTTTGTGGGCCCTATCGGCCTACCCGACAGTGTGGTCATGGTGGCTGACCTTACCTGCCAAGACAGAGTGAATTTTGAGGCCGGGGGCAACAAGACCGGGTTGCATTTATATAACCTAAATTACGGACGGGATGTCAAGATGCCTGATTTTGCCGACATTCGCGCCATAAAAGAAGGAGATCCGTGTAGCAAGTGCCACCAGGGTAAACTAAAAAAGATCAAGGGTATCGAATGGGGACACTGCTTCAAGCTGGATACTTTCTATTCGGCCCCTCATCAAGGCAACTTTACTGATCAGGATGGCTCCGAAAAGCCCGTATGGATGGGTTCTTATGGCATTGGCTTGGGCAGGTCCATGGCCACAGTAGTGGAAACTCATTATGATGACAAAGGAATTATCTGGCCGTCCAGCATTGCTCCTTACAAAGTGCATCTGGTAGGGCTCAATCTGGAAGACGCTGCCGCCGGTAAGCAGGCGACCGCCGTTTATGATGTTTTGGTGGGTGCTAACATAGAGGTTCTGTTCGATGATCGAAAAGGCGTGAGCGCAGGAGAAAAATTTGCCGATGCCGACCTTATCGGCTGTCCCTACAGAGTTGTGGTCTCCAAAAAGACCAAGGATAAGGTTGAGGTCAAGAGGCGCAGTGAAGATAAGGAGAAAATGTTGTCCGTCAAGGAATTATTAGCTCTTTTAGGTGCTTGAACAGAGTTTCGTACACTTTTTCATCTGTGGTTGTGGGTAGGTTTATACTCAGGTTTATATTTTGTAATGTCTTTTTCTCCCCCTCTTTAACGATTTGCGGTTTTTCTGCCTGCTCATTGTGGTCTGACAAGTTTACTAGAGCCTTAAAAGTGCCGGTGTAAACAACCGCCTCACTTATGGAAGCCCCGGTCAGCCTGCCAAAATAACCGTTTAGCACATTTTCTGACACATTCCAAGCATTCTTGTCCAGGGATAGCAGTTCCCCGTAGGTGGTATCCACGCTTTTTCTTATAGTAATGGCAAACAATCTGACATCTTTTAGGGCCTGGTACTCTTGCGTGGGCCGTCCGCTGTTATCTACGAAGCCAAGCATCTTTATGGTCTTGACAAAATCCCTGTCCTTGGAACTGGGAAACCCCAAACCGGCAAAATATCTAAAAGTAAACTTTTGTGGAACCCCGGCTTCTGACAAGGCACTAAAAAATGCTCCTAACTTTTCGTAAGATCTGACGTAGGGAAACTTTGACATATATACAAGTTTTCCACATTTACCTACCGCGTGTCAATGACTAGCACAAATGTGGCACAGTGACGGCGCTGGGTGACACAAAACGATTGTGGATAATATATGGAAAACACCTAGTCCATGATACCTAAGGAAGGATTCGCTTGGATATCAGCTAAAACTCGGGGCACATAGTTAAAACCAGCTGCTCCGGCAATATAAACGGCGCTGTCACCGCAATACTTCAGCGCGGGCATGAAAACCGGAGTACTTATTTCTCCAGCGGCAAAAGAGAGTTGAGATCTGAGCCTCTGGTTAGCCGCCACTCCTCCACCCAACAAAATAGAAGTGGCACCCACTGTCTTGGCCGCCCGGATAGTTTTATCTACCAGCACATCCATGACTGCTGCTTCGAACTCACAAGCTACCACTTCTGTGGGATAATTCTCATTTTCGACCAATCTGAGAACAGCCGTCTTGAGGCCGGAAAAAGAAAAGTCAAAGTCCTCGCGATCCATCATAGGTCGGGGTAGTTTTCCTGCCAGTGTATTGTTCGTACACTGAGCTGCTTTCTCCGACAATAGGCGTCCGCCTAAATATTTGGATAAACCCAGCAGTCTAGCCACCTTGTCAAAAGCCTCCCCGGCGGCGTCATCTAAAGTTCCTCCCAGATGATCAAATCTGCCGTGCCCGAACATGACCACCAGATCTGTATGGCCGCCACTAACAATCAGAACCACAGCCGGAAATTTGATATCTTTCTCTTTCCCATCGAGGATAAAGTTACTGTAGATGTGGCCTATGAGATGGTTCACGGGCACTAAAGGCAGGTTCCAGGCTAGAGAGAGGGCTTTAGCCGCCTCTACGCCCACCAGCAGCGAACCTATCAACCCCGGCCCCACTGTTACAGCTAGAGCGTCCAATTCAGCAGAAGGGTCTTTTATGTGGGCTTCATGCAGACATTCTTCCACCACCGGCACCATGCTTTCCACTTGTTTTCTGGCCGCCACTTCCGGCACTATACCTCCGGTCTTTTCGTGAAGCTCCGCCGAAGAAGCTACCACACTGGCGATCTCTTTCTTGCCATCTTCAACCACCGCACAAGCGGTTTCGTCACAGGATGTTTCAATGCCTAGTATTTTCACGAGGGTATTATAACAAGATTGGAAATTATAAAGTTTCTTTGGCTGTGGTAAGAGCTTGTTGAGGAGTTACTCTGCCACCCAACACTGAATTCACAGCTTCTCTTAAGGCGTCTTCCTGCCTTCTATTTCCTGCTCTGGCAGCAAATTCGTTGGTGTGGGCATGTGGTGCCGATTCCAACACAGGCGCCAGATAAGGATTTTCCATTAATTCATCTTTCAAGGACATTAAGCTGTAGGGAGGTCCAAACACCCTATAATTACTGGCTTCACTAAAGGTCAGTCTTTGTTGCTCTTCCTGAGCTAAAAAGCTCACATAACTCCATGAGGCCAAGGGATTTTTAGCCGACTGAGGAACCACGTCTACCCAGAAGGTGGCCCAAGAGGCCGGGTCATCAGGCAAAGCCTGAGGTACGGGGGCTACACCAATGTTCATATCCGGTCTGGCGGCTAATATATCAAGCAAATTCCAGGTGGGCACAAATATCATGGACACTTTTTCCTGCGCAAAAGCTACTGAGGCTTCAGGCAGATCGCTGGCCCATACTCCATCTTCTCTCACAAAGTTGGTGTAGAAAGCCAAGGCATCTTGTGCCGGTTTACCATCAACTTCATCCGGCATACTTACATCGGCTTGAGAGAATAAAAGACCTAGAATATCGGAGAAAAAGTCTATGTTGTCCGCTGCACCCATGGCAGCGCCGGCTCTAACTACTTTATCCCTATCCCCCCTGACTGTAAGCTCCAAGGCCAAACGTCTGAACTCTTCCCAGGCGGTAGGTGGCTCCGTCTGACCTATTTCGGCAAAATGATCCTTGTTGTATACCAGCACCAAGCCATCGTAGTAGGTAGGCATACCATAGATCTTACCGTCAATGATCAGGTTGTCAGCAACTACAGGATAGAAAAGACTTTTGAAAGTTTCGACGTCCATGATGTCTTCGGGCATGGGCACTAGAGACGCAGCCAGCGTTGGCACCCAGCTGGCATGCACGCGCATCACATCCGGGCCGGAAGTAGTGTCGGTAGCCCTAAGGAAGGCCCTTTCTTTGTAATCCACCAAAGGCTTGAGCACCGATCTGTCATCATAATTTACCACCACATCGGGATAAGTCTCGTTATATTTAGCGATCAAAACATCCATGACCTCTTTTCGTTCCCAAATTCCCCAAACATTAAGTGTGGCCGGACCGGTATCAACCACCGGAGGAGCTCCCGTAGGCGTCTGGTTCCCACCGAAAAACTTACCTACCACAGGCAGGTCCGCAAGTGTACAGGCGGTCAAGAACAGGGGTAATACAAAAACGAGAGCTAGAGTGAGCAATTTGCTGTAATTGTATCTAGAGCAGGCTTTCTTGTTCATAAACATTATATTTCTCTTTAGATTATATGTGCTTTTATAAAAATCTACAAGGCGACACCCCTCAGGCATAGACCAAAAGCATCCACATTAACAGCTGCGTTTGTTGAATAGTAAAGAAGTAATGATCGAACATGCCCAGGAAGATAACTTGGAGTAAAGAGATAAAGATGAGGGGGTTCTTGAAAGCCTCCTTGATCCGTTTAAAAAAGTATAGAGCAAAGAAAAGGAGTGAAAAAACTCCTGCTTCCGTCAATAAAAGTACAAATATGTTATGGGGTGGCTGGGCAAACCTAAGGTCGTGCCTTGGAGGCAAATATTTATCGATATAGGCCGTGGAAGTTCCATACCCCAGCCCAAACAAAGGCTTGACCTTCACCAGCTTATAGGAAGCTTGCAAAAGGTAGGCTCTCCTATAAAAGGATGGTTTATCCTTAACCGCTGATATGTTCGGCCAAAAAGGAATGGTCAAAGCCAGGGCTACCACAATTCCGGCACCAATAAGCCCGGCTTTGTATACATAACCTTTATTAGCTTTCATAAGCAAATAAAGTGCCCCTCCCAGCAAAAAACTTAACCAGGAAAATTTGCTGAGAGTGAGGAAAAGTGCCGGTAGGCCAAGGATCAAGGCTAGTTTGCCCAGTGAGCTTTTTTGGGCCAAAAAGAGCATCCAAACCAGAGTGACGCTGAGCAGACCGCCAAATATATTAGGATGCCTGAAAGTGCCGTAGGGCGGCACTTTGGCCACATCGAAAAAGTTCTCGATGATGATGCCCGGAGTAGAGATATTATATGGCTGCTCTCCCAAGAAAAGGTAGTTATCAAACACGGACCCCTGCTTGACCCATTGAAGTATGGCCAACACAGACAGGCCCACGATCCATACGGCAGCAATTTTATACATTTTTTCCCCGGCTTCTTTGCTGCCGTACTTTTCCTTAGCTATGAGCATAGTCAGCACGTACACAAGGAGCCTGACAAAATAACTCAAGGAAACGGCCGGATAGGCCGAAGAAATAGTTGAAAGAAGAACGGCGAACAAGAACCAGATGAGAAATTTATCCGCTTTCAAGACAACGTTCTTGATGGTGCTAAAGTTGAGTAGCACAAAAATAACAGCTAGTATGTCCTGTACATATAAGACCGGAACTAAATAATCGATCAGAATACCGTGTAAATAGGATGTTTTTAAAATAAAATGGTAGCCAAGATTTAGCGGTAGGCACATCAATAGCGTATAGAACACTGTCCGGCTTAATACCTCTTTTTTGTTATTTCTCATGTGAATCTTTTTTCCAGGGCAGAGTGAGCAGTGTTAATAATATTATCATCTAAGCTAGCTAATTTCTCCAAACCAAGCGCTTTAGCGATAAGATAATCGGCCAGGTGCGGGTTTTTGGAAAGCAAAGGTCCATGTAAGTAAGTGCCCAAAGAATTTTTGTAGTGAAGACCTTCGGTCTTGTCCTCGGCATTGTTGCCGTAGCCTGACATCACTCGAGCTAAAGGAGTTAGGCTCTTAGCTAAGTATGTTCTTCCGCCATGATTTTCAAAGCCGACAAGACTGTCTCCCGTGTGGTTCACAGCTTTGAACACGGGATCTTCCAGCAAGGAGGCATGCAAACGACAAACAATGTTACCCACGCATCTTTTCTTCTGATGGCCGAAGTGTTGGGTATACATATCATATACACCTAGGCCTTTCAGCTCACTGCCATCGGCGGAGAGATAGTAGTGCCCCATAAGCTGATACGAACCGCAAATGAACAGAGCTATGCCGTCATTCTCTATGTATTCTTTGAGCAATGGGCCTTTGTTTTCGATAAGATCTTTATACATTTGCTTCTGCCCCGAATCCGGCCCTCCGCCCATGAACACCAGGTCCACATTTTTCATAAAATAACTATCGGGTTTATCTTGTGCACCAACCTCAACCACATTTACACTTATCTCTCTGGACTTGGCTCTAGCCACTAGTATTTCTACATTTCCGGTGTCGCCGTACAAGTTGAGCTCTTGAGGGTAAAAGTAAGCGATGGTCATTTTCATAATATCTTCCTCCCCACTAAGATCTTCCTTATGGCCAGCATGGCCGAGTAGTTTGGTAGGACCAAGATCTTGCGAACATGGCCGTCTCCGATCATTTTATTTACAACCTCACGCAAATTGCTGCTCACATTTTCTTTGACCACGTCAACTCCCGAATACTGAAGCCTTATGGCCATATCCAAAGCTCTTTTTCCGGACACATATACCTTTTTGCTCCGGCTTGCTGCCCTGAGCTGTTTAGGATCAATATCGTATATCCAGGAAACATCCAGCCCATCAGGAATGTTGTCATTTAAAATATACAAAATAGTGTCAGTACTAGAATTTTCTGCTTGTATCAATTTAAGGTTTTGATTCATACTTTCGGGATTTTTGGCC
Source organism: uncultured Candidatus Saccharibacteria bacterium (assembly GCA_964434935.1). Lineage (GTDB taxonomy): Bacteria > Patescibacteriota > WWE3 > UBA101185 > UBA10185 > CAYSWS01. The sequence goes on along the minus strand of CAYSWS010000007.1, from coordinate 15,746 downwards.
AGAAGTATCTGCCAATTTCTGTCTGCATACAATGTCTTTTCTCCCCTGCCGTAGGCGTAGGCAAAGTCCTGTAAAGATTTCTCAGCCTCGGGTCCGGGAACGCCTAGCTTTTCCGCTAGGATCAGTGCACAGTTGGCATTTTTGGCGTTGAAATCTCCTTTTAAACCTGTGCCTGAGAGGATCTGTAGGTCATCGTCGAAAAAGCTTGTCTCTCCTGAAAAGCTCTCGGCTAGTAACCGAAGGTTGGAGACGGTCCTGTCCAAGATCAGACCTTGCTCGTGTGACATGTGCCTTACCACTTTCTGCCACTTCTCCAAGACCACATCCAATTCCCAATGTCTATCCAACTGGTCACGGGACAAGTTGAGGAAAGCTACAACTTGAGGCTTAATATGTTTTATCAAAACCGGCAAAGTGAACTCATCCAGCTCAAAGACCGCTGCTTCATAGGGCAAGCTGCCCCTGAGATCAGAGTGCAATAGGATGCTGGAAACAACGCCGTTTAGCAGGTTGGCTCCTGTCTCATTGTGCAGCACGTGCATGCCTTGCTTCTCCAAAATATGTCTTAACATCTTTGAGGTAGTGGTCTTGCCGTTGGTGCCGGTGATGAAAGCTACCCTTTCCGGAAGACTCTTTTTTATATCTTTCCAAATGTAGGGATTTAGTTTTAAGACCAAATGACCGGGCCATGTGTTTCCCGAACCCAATCTAAAAGTGGTTATAACTTTGTTAACTATCTTAGTAAAGATGATGGATATTATGTACATGTTTTATACACAGAATCATAACAAATTATATATATATAATAAGTAGACGTAGTAGTAGGGAACGTGGATATGTGTAAGCTCTTTATATATGTTGTGCAAACAGGATATGACGACGATACTTTTGTTGATAAGTTGATTTTCATTGACCTTTAAACCTTTTTTACTGAATACTTACGAGAGCGTCTTTAATAAAAGCTACGTCTGTGTTGATAAGTCGAAAAAATATGTGCAGAAAATTGTGCACATGTTCCCCACCTTATCAACACGACTTATAGTGGAACATTCTATTATCCAGAAGAACTCACAAGTTATACAGCACTTAAAGCATGTCCTTAACATTACTGACATCTTGCCTGATCTTACCCATCTCCGTCACCTCTTCCTGTATCTTATCAACACCATGCATGACCGTAGTATGGTCACGTCCACCTAAAAAACTACCTATGCTCATGAGAGGCTCTTCGGTCATTTCGCGCATGAGATACATGGCAACCTGGCGGGGTATAACAATGCCTTTGGTCCTTCTTTTGCCCTTAACATCGGTGGTCTTTACAGAATAATATTTACAGACCGTGTTGAGTATCTGGTTGAGGGTAAGGGATCTCTTTTTCCTGAGATCAATGTTCTTACCCAGGATTTGCTCGGCTAGCTCCACCGTCGGCTTGAGGCCATTAGCTTGGGCGGAAGTAAGGACCTGCAAATAAGCCCCCTCCAGCTCCCTGATGTTAGAAGTGATCTTTTGGGCGATGAAATCAATGATCTCGTTGGGCATATCGTCTTTATTGATGTCCCTTTTGGTCCTGAGTATGGCTATACGAAGGTCAGTATCCGGATATTGGATATCAGCAATGATGCCGCTGCCAAATCTGGAGGTGATCCTTTTTTCCAAATTCACAAAATCCTTAGGCGGTCTATCTGAAGTAAGCACGATCTGCTTCCCGGCCATATACAGGCTGTTAAAAGTGTGGAAGAACTCTATTTGTGTGGCTTCCCGCCCCACGATGTACTGGATGTCATCAATGAGAAGAACGTCGGCTTTTCTGAACTTGCTCCTGAATTCGTTGGAAGTGTACTTACCACGACCCTTACCGCTTTGAATGGCTTCAATAAGCTCGTTCATGAAGCTCTCACCTGTAGTGTAGACCACATTGGCTTTAGGGTTATCCTGCAGGATCTTATTGCCTATGGCTTGCACCAGGTGTGTTTTTCCTAAGCCCACCCCGGAGTAAAGAAAGAAAGGATTATAGCTTTTACCTGGATTTTCAGCTACGGATTGGGCTATGGCATAAGCTAGCTGATTGCTGTTGCCCATAATAAAATTCTCAAAGGTGAATTTGGGATTAAGTCCGGATCTGTCCAGTAGGGCTTTGCTTAATTTAGTTTCCTTTTTTGGTTCGAACAAAGGTCCTAGGTCCTCCTCCTCAATTTCTTCTACCTCCGCAGTTTTCTTGACCACAAATTTCATGTTGTATTTTCTTCCACCAACTTTATCTATGGAGTCCTGCAATAAAGAAGCGTATTTTTGCAGTTGCTTCACGCTGTACTCCATAGGTACGACCAGGTCTATAGAGCTGGAAGTAAGATTTTCCGGAGTAATACTTTTTACCCAAGTATTGTATATGGAGGGGTTAAGTTCCGTCTGTAAGATACCCAGTACTTTCTTCCAAAATTGCCCGGCATCGGGCGTCTGTTCATTGTCTTTATTTGTTTTGCTCATGCTAAAATGAAGGCAGAAGTAGGACAGGACTACTTAAATAGTATTGATAATTTAACACGAGTTATCCACAATGATAAAGCAATCAATATTGTTAGGATTCCGATTGTATGGACTTAAGTTTATTTTTGGAAGTCTCTATGAAGGTTGTATCAAGATTTCCGGGTAAGCTATCAAAGTCAGGCAGAAACAACAAAACATTTTTAGGGTAATCATACTCAGGTATATTACCGTCCCAAATGGCAATAGTATCCAGCCCTGCCTTCTCTGCCGCGGAGGATCCGGTAACCGAATCTTCAAAGACTACGACCTCGCGGCTTTTAAGTCTGAGGGCTTTGAGTGCTTTTTGGTAAATATCGGGGGACGGTTTTCTATGTCCGACCTCATCTCCGGTAATTATGATATCAAAAGCCCCACCATCCAGGCCAAGTGAGCTAATAATGGGGGTGACTACAGAGCGATCAGAATTGGATATCAAAGCCAAGGACCATTTCTTGTCAGTTTTTAGCTCATCAGCTAATTTCCAGAAGCCATCCCTAGGTTCCAGAGGCGCACTCTTAAAAAGTTCAAGGTACTCATGATGAGTTTTTTTCAAAAGTTCATCGACGGAAAGACCGGTTTTTAAACCATAGTCTTTAATGGCACTCTTCCAAAACTCTCCCAAATAAGATCCCTTAGCCAGCCCATACAAAGGAGCAGAGTCTTGGCTGACATCCTCTTGAACTATTCTGCACGCCCGTTCCCAGTATGGGATAGAGTCAATAATCGTACCATCCAAATCGAAAAAGGCCGCTTTTTTACCTAAAAAAATATTCTTATACATACAATACTACCTCTTTCTTAGAGGACCCTCTCTCTTAGTTTTTATCAAAACATATACTGCCATGATCGGACCCCCCAAAATGTTTATAGGTAAACTCCAAATACTGCTCGAGCCGTTAAATAATAGGTAAAGGCCATATATGGTTCCCAATCCCAAATAAACATATAAAAGGACGGTTAATATTTCCATGCCTATATGTTAGCATGTTCGTATGGAAGATATAAAAGAGGAAAACATCACTTTCCTTTGTCCTAATTGCGGAGAGATCCCGCGCGAGGACGTTCTCTTTCTCTGTAACAAATGTGAGCAGGACGATCTCATCCTCATGGACGGCATCTATATGTGTCCTTCGTGCTTGGAGCCGGGTGAGAATTTTCAGTGTTACAACTGTGAGTCTACGGAAGTAACTATGAAAATGAAAACGGAAAAGAAGAAGGGGAAATAAGGTCTTTTAGAGTCTGGAGTAATATTCCTTTAGTATCAAAGCCGCGGACAGGTGATCCACTATTTGTCTTCTTTTTTTGGAAATACCCAGATTTATAGCTTCGGTCACGCTTTCCTTGCTGGTGCGATACTCGTTGACGTAGAAGATAGGTCTTTTGGTATGTATCTTGAGTATTTTTCCAAAATTTCTCACTTCTCTTGACTGAGGTGTTTCTTTGCCGTCCGAACGCAGGGGGAGGCCCACTACCACTTTTTCCACTTTGTTTTCGATGACATACCTGGAGATCTCGGCCAAGGCCTCGTTGGTGTTTTTACCACTGATGACCTTAAGGGGAGAAACGAACCCGTTGATGCCAAAAGCCAGTCCTATGTTGGTTGAGCCATAATCAATGCCCAATAACTTTTCTTGCAAAGGATCTTTAACTCCGGAGTGTTTGGCCATGCTATTCTCTTTCCAGATTTATAATTATGCGGGATTCGTCTTTGGGTACGTTATCGAAAAAGGGAACGTGTGGATTTATGCTGAGTTCGTAAGTTTTAACATTTCTAATGCTACCAAGATATTTTTCTGCTTCGTTCACGGTCAGGCCCATGAGAGCTTGTTTTATAGAGTCCTCGGAAATGTCCGTGACCACAAAAGTCTTAAGAGTGACCTGCAGGTCGGCTTCGGAGTCGTTAAGTAGGGTGGTTTCCGTGTTGCCCAAAACCTCAACATTAACAGCCCTTTCTTTATCGGAGAGCTCAAAGCCTTCAGGTACGAAACTTTCCGTGAGGGTATCCACCAAAGTGTTGAGGTCCCCTGAAACATAGGTCAAGCACTTAGCGGAAAAAGTTTGTGATAGCTTTAGTTCTTCCGTTTCGTCGCCCAGTTTGTGGCTGAAGGTCTCCTTAACAACAGCCACGTTTTCAGAGCCGCTGATAAGTTTTTGATCTCCGGTGATCTTTTGGTCCAGCGCTTTTAAGGCCTTTTCTTTGGAATTTTCCTGTAGGGTTTGTATGGCCTTGTCCATATCTTCTTGTGCCACTATCTTGATGGTCTCCTCCTTGCCCCCATCAATGTCCTTGTTGACCTTGGCTACAAAATCAGAATCATCTTGATCTTCTACCTCCAGGTCCTCACCCTTATCAATGTTGTAGTCTTTGCCGATCTCTTTGGCCTCAACTTCCACATCAGCACTTCCCCATATTTCTCCGGGCGGAGGGCCGGGATCATCTACGCTGGGGCCCACGGTAATGTCATCTCTAAGTTCGTAAACAAACTTATCATCATCTTTGTCCCGGTAAATAATGTCCGTACCTTTTTTGAATTTCTTTTCCTCGGTGGTCTTGTTGTAAATAGTGATCTCTCCTTTGGCCTTCTCTCCCACTATTTTTTCTCCCGTGGTTTCTACAATTACCTCGTCGTCCAGGCCGGCTTCTAAAGTGGTACCCTTTAATATTTTTTCATCAGCGCTGGTATCATGGCCACTAATGACCTTGATCTCAAAACTTCTGGTCAAAGGCTGAGAGTTCACAACAATTTTGACATGAGCTTGAGGCAGACGGGAAACATATCTATAAGTCACCACCCCGACCACGCCCAGTAATCCGGCCACAATGATCAGAACCAAGAATATTTTACCCTTCTTAAGCTTTATGACAGGCAAAGTCAGGCGCATCTTAGGCATGGCAAATTTTTGAGCAGGAACTTCTTCTTCAATAGCCTCCACGTTTTCGGGTGTTATTTCTTCCGGAAAAGAGGCTTCCTCCTCCAGGGACATGAGCAAATTTTGTCCGCCGACATCATCCGTTTGGAAATTTATGACCTTGCCCTCCTGATCGGACCAGTTGCGTAGAAGTTTTAAATTCAATATGTTATCGAATAGCACAGCCCCCTCGGGCACAATGAGCTCCACGCCGGTATCGGCCACATTCTTTAACTTATGTATTATGCTAATGACATCTTCGTGTAGTTCTACTTCTATTTTTGTCATATCACTTCCTCATAAATATACGCCAGGGCTGCCGCCGGCACCCACTCATGGGAGACCACAGCTCCGGTGGCATCAGCAACCTTTGCCAGATCGCCGACAATAAGAGCCTTTATGGTAGGGGGAGATTTAAAGGGAATGCTTTTGGGCCACGGTTCTTTATCCAGCACATCCTCTATCTCCGGTAGCTGCACTCCTTCTCCGAACAGATACATGTGTGGGGCGAAAGTTTTTACACCGGCAAAGTCGCCAAACAGGAGTTTTATCCCCTCCAGCCAAATGTTTAGAACTTCTTCCAAGCAGTTTTGAATGACAACACTCTCGCTGGCAGAAAGGGAGCCTACAGAGTGGCTATACACCACCTTAGAGGCCTCAGAGTGGGTCAGGCCCATGATACGGCTGATCTCATCCACAAAGTGCTTAAAACCAATGTGTAGGCTCTTATTTTTTATGACCGCTCCACCGAACACCACGCCAATGTTTGTAAAATCGGAACCAACTTGGGCCAGTATGGCATCGTTGCTTTCCATGTCCGATTGCTTAAGTGTTTTCATGACGGCAAAATTTATAGGGCTAATAGCCAGCACATTCAGTTTCAGCTTCTTGCTCAGTTTTTGGATGGCCACCACATGATAGGTGGGGCAGAAGGCGGTATAAAGTGCCATTTCAACAACTTGTCCGTTCTTTCCCTCCAGATTATCGACCAGTTCGTTATCGAGTTTGATATAGACCAGGGAGGAGGTGATCATTTGCAGTTCTGTATCCTCATCACCTTTTAGAGAGGAATAATAGTTTTGGGCCTGCATTTCCGAGGATGTGGCTATCTTCTCATTAAAACTCTCCACTTCCTTTTCGGTGATAGGCGTGCCGGAGCCTCTGGTGATCTTGGCTGTGGTCACGTTTTCCAGGCAAAGATCGCTGCTAACGCCTATGATAACGTTTTTTATAGCATCCTCAGCGTTTTGAGTAGCAGAGTTCATGGCTTCCTGGGTAGCCTGCACCACTAGTCCCGGATCAATGATGATACCGTTCCTCACCGCCCCCGCTTCCAAGGGAGAAGTACCGCTACCAATGATCTTAAGGCTGCCATCCTCTTTATAAAAAGCCAAGCAGCGCACACTCTCGGAACTGATCTCCAGAGTTAAGAATTTTGGTGTTTTTTTGGCTTTTTTCTTAAAGAAAGGCAGATTCATCAGTAGTTCGATTATACAATATACATCCCTATCAAAATGGGATCTTCCTTTTTTCAGGCAGCGGCTCGGGCTCAGGGTCATTGAACCCGGCCCGCATGTTAATATATTCTTCCACTTCTTTCACCGGTACACCGTACTTTTGTCTGGATTCCTCTCTAATGCGATCGGCCACTTCCTGGCTTTGGGGCACATTGGTGTTGATGGTCTCCCAGGGAATATTCATGGAAAAAGGTGCGGTAGGATGTCCGTTGACCAGAAGTTTTACATAAGCATTTCCTACAGGCAGGCCGGCTATGTCCTGTTTGGTGAAAACAGGTTCGTAATAATGGGCTAAGAACTCCGCATCCTCCGCTCCCACTCTGAAGGTGCATAAAGAACCCACGTTGCCGAAGATGGCGTCCCTAAGCTCTTCCGGCAATTGTTCGATGAACTGATGGGCCACGGTCAGGTTCAGTTTATATTTTCTGGCCTCTGATAAGATGGTGGCAAAATCAGGTGTGGCAAAGTTTTGGAACTCGTCCACATAGAGATAAAAATCCGGGAAGTCTACATGCTTTTCCAGAAGTCTGTGTCTGGCCAGGGCGGCCCCCAGCAGTTTGGGTACCAGTATCAACCCCAGGAAATTGGAATTTTCTTCTCCGATCTTGCCTTTGGCCAGATCCACCAGCAGGATCTTTTTCTGAGCCATGACATCGGGCAGATTGAAGGAGGACCTGGGCTGGCCCAATATATTTCTCATGAGCTTATCCGTGACAAAACGGTCGAACTTGGAAACAAAATAACCCATCTTCTCGCTTTTATGAAAATCTGAAGTTTTGGCCATTTCATCGGTCCAGTACTTTTTCACCAGGGGGTCAGTGAGCTGGGCGACAAATTTTTTGGAGTAGTCAGTGTCTATAAGGAGCCTAAGTACATCAACCATGGTGCTGTTCTTGTCGACCATGGCAGTGAGCATGACATTCCTGATGGCTCTTTCCAGCTGAGGCCCCATTATGCCCTGATGGTTGGGATCATAAAGTTTGTATAGCAGAGCTATGAAGGCGTTTATGATGATGTGCTGCTCTTCCTCGTTGTGGTGTTCCAGCAGATTTAAGCCCATAGGGCGTTCCGTATCCGAAACGTTGAAATAGATCGTGTCCTGCACCCTTTCCGGCGGGATCTTGGTCAGGAGATCCTGCACATCCGTACCGTGCGGATCGATGATAGCCACGCCCTCCCCGTTGTTTATATCCTGCAAGGCCATATATTTTAAAAGCTCGGACTTGCCGGTACCGGTTTGTCCCAAGATATAAAAATGTCTGGTCCTGTCTTCCTGTTTGAGATATATAGGGGTCTTAACTCCTCTGAAATAACTTTCTCCTACCCAAATACCCTCATCTTGAGTGGGGAGGTTCACGGGTGCCGAAGACTTTCTGGACGTCAGCCACATGATCTTAGGTGTCTGCACATCTTTGTTGGGGAAATGAAAGACAGTGGCCAATTCGGCCGTATTTAGTACCGGCATGTTCTTGAAAAAGGTCAAGTCAAGTATAGGTATGGTAAGCTCGCGTACCCTCATTCTCCTGTAAATAAAATCATCGACCAGCCTTCTAGCCAGTGCACCTCCCAGCAGAGAAGTTTTGACCACCAGTTTATTGTGGTTCACATCCGCGAACTGTTCAAAGGCGGACACCATATTATTCACATGTCCCTGAGCGGTGACCTTGTCCTTGGAGATGGATACTACCCTTATGGCAGTATCAAATCCCGGCAGCGAAACCTTGTCCTCGATCTTTTTAATAAAATTCTCGTCCGTATAATACTTTTTCTCCGTATCCGCCATCTTGGCTTTGACGGCGTTGATGTATTTTCTGCCGGCTCGGCGCCAGGTATCGTTGGCAGGAGAGATGACATATTGCACTGCCAGCACCTCGTCTTTATCCAGCTTGCTCATGGAAGAGGTGATGAGATTGAGAGGATCGGTCTTGATGTCTTCGTAGGTTTTTATAGGCGAATAAGGATAGCTCTTGAACTTGAATTCCACTACCTTGGTATATTTCCCCCGGTCCCAGATCTCGTTGGGATTGACCACATCTATTTCAGCACCGGGATAAACGCCGTTGATTTGTTTTTCCACAAAATTGGAGATCTCGTCAGGCACGACCACATAAAAGCCTATGCCCTCCACTTTGGAAACTATTTCAAAAGAGATCCTGTAATCACCGGAAAAAAGCCGGCTGAGAAAGGGTTTTGTAAGGCCCGCCAAGCTGGAAAACAAATGCTCCGCCGCTTCCAGTTCTACTTCATTGTCATTGGGAAGTGATACATGTAAAAAAGTAAGGTCAAAGGCGTGTTGTTTTTGGTTGCGGCGTCTTTTAACCGCTGCGGCCATCAGCAGCAAGCCTAGCAAAGAGCCGAACAAGATGATGGAATAAAGCGCGGTCCAATAAGAATCCTGCACCCAGTTATAGATCTCCATGGTGTTTTTCCACCTCCTCGATGAAACGTTCTTCTTCCTCGTCTGCCTCCACCGTCAACTTGTCCGTGGACGATTTTATTTCGTGTAGGCTGGTTATCTTGTCTGTTTTGTCCACAACTCGTGCGGCGGTGTTTGGCGCGGTCTTTGGGGAGGCAACACTTTGTGGTGTGGCTGAAGAGGTTGGTGTGTTGTCCGGGGTGGGTATGGGAACGTTTATTTCTGCCGAGGGGGCCTGTTCGTGAGTAGAAGGAGTTTCAAAAATGGGCACACTTTCTCCGGCGGGCTGACCTTCAGGGTTTTTAGCTATCGGTATGTTAGGGGTCTGATCGTCAGGCAGATTACTCATGATAGGAATATTTTAGCATCATAGTGGAGACAAAGGGAAGAAATGACGCTTATTTTGTTCCTTCGAACTGCTGCTTCTTCTTTTCCGTCTTTTTGGGAGACCCGCCTTTTACTTTTTCCGAAGCTTCGTCCAAGATCTCTTCTACGGCTTCGTAGACTTTTTCTTTGACCTCTTCGGCTTTTAGTTCGGCTTCGCTTTTTATCTTCTCGGCCTTCTGCTGGCCTTCGGTTTTCAGTTCACTCAGTTTTTTCTTGCTTTCGTCAAGATATTCTTCAGACTTGTCTTTGAGCTTTTTTCTTGTGTCTTCTCCGGGAGCAGGGGCGGTCAGAAAGCCTACCAGAGCACCTATGGCTGCGCCAAATAGGGCGCCCTTAGCGAAATCTTTTTTGCTTGAGCACATATTCATTCCTCCTTTTTTAAACTTTTTATTGCCTTAAAGCCTTTTATGGCACCGGAAACGATGGAAAGAGGGTTGGAAACAATGTTGGTCAGGGTTTCCACATCATCAATGATGGTATTGACCTTTTGTACGGTTTCTCTGACTTCTTTGAGGACGAGGATGACGTAAACGCCAACACCTACCAAGGTGAGGGTTAACAAGGCCAGTATAAAGATAAGTACGACTTGTAGTTCCATAAGGGCAGTATCACAAGTATAACGGAGATATTGGCAGCACACAACAAGAAGGACTGCTTATTCTTCGACCACTTCGCCCTCTACAGGTTCGTCAGGGCCGTCTTTCTTGCCCTCATCTTTGTCGTCGTCGTCTCCGGGACCTTCCGGACCGCCGGGGCTACCGGGCTGACCTTCAGGGTTTTTATAGAGATGTTCGCCTATTTTCAGCAAAACATCGGACAACTCTTTGGTCTTTTCCTGCAGCTGATCTTTGCTGCCGGATTGTATAGTGTCTTTAAGGTCCTTGGTCTTGCCTTCTATTTCAGACCTTATATCTTCCGGGATCTTGTCGCCGGCGTCTTTCAGTGATTTTTCCGCTGTGTAGCAAAGATTGTCGGCCGTGTTCCTGGCTTCTACCAGCTCTTTTTTCTTTTTGTCCTCTTCGGCATGAGCTTCCGCATCTTTGACCATCTGGTCTATTTCTTTATCGTCCAGACCGGCTCCTCCGCGTACGGTGATCTTCTGCTCCTTGTTGGTGGCCTTGTCTTTAGCGCTGACGTTTAGGATGCCGTTAGCATCAATATCAAAAGAAACCTCGATTTGAGGCATACCTCGGGGAGCGGGCGGTATACCGTCCAGAATGAAACGGCCCAAGCTCTTGTTGTCAGCCGCCATCTCTCTTTCTCCCTGCAAAATGTTTATTTCCACCTGTGTCTGGCTATCTCCGGCTGTACTAAAAACTTGAGAAGCCTTGGTGGGGATGGTGGTATTTCTTTTAATAAGAGGCGTACTCACGCCGCCCAGGGTTTCCAGACCTAAGGTTAGGGGCGTGACGTCCAGCAGCAATATATCCTTGACGTCTCCTCCTAGCACTCCTCCCTGAATAGCGGCGCCCACGGCTACCACCTCATCAGGATTGATGCCTTTGTGTGGATCTTTGTTAAAGAATTCCTTGACCACCTCATTTATTTTAGGCATGCGTGTCATACCACCAACCATAACCACCTCATCGATCTTATCTATGGTCATGCCGGCGTCTTTCATGGCGTTCTTCATGGGGGGGATGGTCTTTTGCACCAGCTCGTCGACCAGCTGCTCCAGCTTGGCCCTGGTGAGCTTGATATTTAGGTGTTTTGGACCGGTGGCGTCGGCGGTGACAAAAGGAATATTGATCTCTGTTTCCATGGTGGAAGAAAGTTCTATCTTAGCCTTTTCTGCGGCATCCTTCAGCCTTTGCATGGCTTGCCTGTCCGAGGAGAGGTCCACGCCTTGCTCAGATTTGAATTCAGCAATGAGCCAGTCAATTATTTTTTTATCGAAATCATCCCCGCCCAAATGGGTATCACCGTTTGTGGATTTGACCTCGAACACACCCTCGCCGATCTCCAGGATGGACACATCATAAGTGCCTCCCCCCAGATCGTACACAGCTATGGTCTCGTTCTTTTTCTTGTCCAGACCATAGGCCAGCGAAGCAGCTGTCGGTTCGTTGATGATCCTTTTCACTTCCAAACCGGCTATTTGCCCGGCTTCTTTGGTAGCCGTTCTCTGTGAATCATTGAAATAAGCCGGTACGGTAATGACGGCGTCGGTGATTTTGGTCCCCAGGTAGGTTTCAGCGTCAGCTTTCAGCTTGGAAAGGATCATGGCGGATATTTCCTGAGGTGTGTAGACCTTGTCGTCTATCTTTACAGCCGCCATGCCATTCTTACCTTCGACAATATCGTAGGGATATTCTTTTTTCAATCTCTGCACCACCGAACTGTTATATTTCATGCCCATGAGCCTTTTTATGCTAAAGACCGTGCCTCTGGGGTTTACCACTTGCTGTCTTTTGGCCGAAACTCCCACTAAATTTGCTCCTGGAGCTACCACCGAAGGCGTAGTATTGCCCCCTTCGGCATTGGCAATTATTTTTGACTGACCGCTTTCCATGACGGCCATGGCACTATTGGTAGTGCCTAGATCTATACCTATTATTTTACTCATTATTTTTTCTCCTTTTGGTCATGGCTTTTGTTACCTCGACCAACTTTTACACTTACAGGCCTGACTAACTTGTCTTTAAAAAAGTATCCGCCTCTGATGACCGATAATACTTTATTCTCATGCCCCGCGGCCGTTTCCACAGCGTCCATGATCTTGGGGTCGAAGTCCTCACCCTCGGACACGTCAATATTTTTGAGACCGGCTGATTGCAGTGTATTCACAAATTCTCGGACGGACATTTTAATTCCCATGTCATCAGTGTGCTTTTCGATCATCAAAAAGTTATCCAGTACGGGTAATAATTTTTCCATCAATACCAGATTGGCAAAGTCGACCATGGCGGCCTTTTCTTCTCCGCTCCTTTTTTCCAGATTTTTGTAATCAGCCAGCGCTCTCTTCCAATTTTCTTCCAGCTCAAGAAGCTTTTCCGCATTTTTATCCACTTTTTTATTTTTGTTCATATTTTTATCCATAATATTAGATTGAAATTACCAGGATTCTCCTAACTCCTCGATGAGATTTTTGGTGTATCTCACAGCCGGTATGACATTTTCATATTTCAATCTGGCGGGGCCAAAGACACAAATATAGCCGTTCTTGTTCCCCACCTGATAGGGTGTAAATACCAAAGCACTATTTTCCAGGTTCTCAATACCTATCTCGTTACCAATAACTGTTTTAATGCCTTCTCCATAGGGAGCTCTCTTGAAGATCTCTTCCAGCAGCTCATATCTGTCCAATAAATTCAAGGCTGTCCTGGCAGCATCAATATCCCAGAACTCTTTGTGATCCAGGATGTTGACCATACCCGAGCAGGTCATATGGCCTTCATTGGCCGTACCTACGGCAAGTTCCTTAACATTGTCAGCCAGGGAAACCACGGCTTGTCTCAGCAAGCGGTCAAATTCAAAGCGGTTGGGCCACAGCCTTTGCTTCATAGCTACCTCCTGCAAGACCGGCATCTCTGATTCTTCCATGATCCTATCCAAAAAAAGTCTGTAGGCCATAGCGGTGGGTACTCTACCCGATGAAGTGTGTACCATTTCCAGAAAGCCAAGATCAAGCAATTTAGCCATTTCATTCCTGGCGGTGGCGGGAGAATATTTAAAATTATATTTTTTGACAATTTCCACGGAACCCACGGGCTCAGCCGTGTTCACGTATTCGGTTATGATGGCATTTAATAATCTGATCTGTCTGTCTGAAATCATTCTAGCAGTATTATAGATTGAGTGATAAAAATGTCAAGCTGGAAGCTGAAGTTTTTCGAATATATCGGCCTTTACTTCCTCTATGGATCTGTGGCCGCTTATGGTAAGAAGTAGGCCTTTATTTTGGTAATGTCTTATCAAAGGAGCCGTGAGTTCTTCATAGACCTTTACCCTTTCTTTTATGGCCTCCTCTTTCTGGTCTTCTCTTTGGTAAAGTTGTCCGCCATCAAGGTTGCACACGCCCGTTTCTTTTGGCGGATCGTATTTTTCGTGATAAACCCGTCCGCATTGCCTGCACGTCCATCTCCCGGAGAGACGGACTATTATTTCTTCCGGCGGAAGCTCAATGTAGACCACATGATCAAGTTTTTTTCCTTGACTTTTGAACATGATGTCCAACACCTGTGCTTGTACAATGGTCCTGGGTATGCCATCAAGTATGGCTCCCCGGGCGCAGTCGGGCTGGGCCAGCCTTTGCCTGAAAACTTCCATGGTGATCTTGTCCGAAACCAGTTGGCCGCTGTTCATAAGGTAGGTGATCTGTTTGCCTAGCTGGGTGCCGCGCTTCATCTCATCCCGAAAAAGATCTCCGGTAGAGATGTGTGGGACCTTAAGTTTTTCTGCCAGCAGACCCGCCTGTGTGCCTTTGCCGGCTCCCGGCGGTCCTAAGAAAATAATGAACATATATCTAATTCTACCAATTAACTTCGTAAAATTTGTCGAAAAGCTTCCTGGGGGATGTCTACTTTGCCGATACGTTTTAATCTTTCCTTGCCCTTCTTTTGTCTATCCAGCAGCTTGTCCTTTCTTTCCCTGTGTCCACCATAGATACCGGCTAGGACATTCTTTCTCACGGCCGGTATATCCTCTCTGGCTACGATCTTCCCACCGATAGCCGCCTGCAGGGCTACTTTGTATTGCTGCCTGGGGATGACATCCTTAAGTTTTTTTAATAGGTTTCGGCCTATGATATCCGCTTTATCTTTAAGCACAATATGCGAGAGAGGAGGCACAACTTCTCCATGGACCAGCACGTCAAGCTTGGCTACCTGCACAGGTTTGTAACCGGAGATCTCATAATCCAAGCTGGCAAAACCGGAAGAGGCCGTTTTTAGGTCATCGTAAAAGTTGTAGATCAGTTCCGAAAGAGGCAGCTCATATTCAAAGACCACGCGGCTTTCCGTGGGGTATTCCATTTTGAGCATGATGCCGCGCCTGTCTTCACAGAGGGGGATGATGCTACCTACATACTCTGCCGGAGAGACTATAGTGGTGAGTATCCATGGCTCTTCCGTTTGTTTTATCTTGGTGGGGTCGGGAAAATCAGCCGCGGATTTTAGCCAAAGGATCTCATCAGAGGTGAAAGTCACTTTGTATTCTACGGTGGGGGTGGTGGAAATGAGATCAAGGTCATACTCTCTTTCCAGACGTTCCTGAATGATGTCGGCGTGGAGGAGCCCCAAGAAGCCGCATCTGAAACCAAAGCCCAGGGCCAGACTGCTTTCCGGCTCAAAACTTAACGATGAATCGGATAAGGCCAGTTTTTCCAGCGCTACTCTTAGATTTGTGGCCTTGCTGTTTTCCGTGGGAAAGATGGAGACAAAGACAAATGGTTTTATCTCTTTATATCCGGGGAGAGGCTGCGGAGATTGATCGATCAGAGCCAATGTGTCTCCCACTTTTACTTTTTGTATCTCTTTTGAGCCTGTGGAAATAAATCCTACCTCACCTGTTTCCAGGGAGTCCAAACTTACTCTCTCAGGTGTGAAGTATCCCAGCCCTTCTGGTTTGGAAATGGCTTGTGTAGCCAGTAGTTTTATCTTCTTGTCATGTTTGAAATCTTGAGCGGAGAATCTTCCGTCTTCCACTTTGACCAGGGCCACTACTCCCAAGTACTCATCATAAAATGTGTCGAATATCAGAGCCCGGCTGGGTTTTTTGGCCTCTCCGGAAGGTGCGGGAACCTTTTGGATAATGGTGTTCAAAAGTTTTTCAACACCCTCGCCGGTTTTGGCCGAGACTTCCATTATTTCGTCCATGTTAAAGCCAAAAGTAGCCGACATATCTTTTTTAATAGCTTCCACTGAGGCACCGGGCAGATCAATTTTATTTAGTACCGGAATGATGGTTAAATGAGCTTCTAGAGCTTTGTAAACATTGGAAACGGTTTG
The DNA here is from genome assembly GCA_964434935.1 of uncultured Candidatus Saccharibacteria bacterium. Lineage (GTDB taxonomy): Bacteria > Patescibacteriota > WWE3 > UBA101185 > UBA10185 > CAYSWS01. The sequence continues at coordinate 45 of CAYSWS010000007.1, read as the reverse complement.
CGCTTGTATGCCTTGACTGGCGTCTACAACCAATATGGCTCCCTC
>CAYSWS010000006.1:0-52817 GCA_964434935.1 uncultured Candidatus Saccharibacteria bacterium | reverse complement strand
TCAGTAGTCGATTATCAAGTACCTGTTAATCACCTATGTATAAGTATGAACGCAGTCATGCACCATGTCAAGCTAATTGGTTCAATCATCCTTGCCATGACATTTCTTGTATTTTTTGCCGCTGCCGCAGGGGCAGGGATCATTCCTGCCTACCTTTTCTTGGCCTGATACCACCTTTTCCACTTGCACACCCTGACCTGGAGACTGGCTTAATGCCTGGTCGCGTGCTTCATCAGCCACGCCTGATTCCAACTCACCACGCTGATATTTTATACCCTTCATGTGTCGGGAAAGGTTTTCTTGCCTTTGAGCTATTTGCTTAGCTTCAGTTTCCAGCACGGCAGTCAACCTTTCGGCGATGGAGGAATACATCTTATCTACCAATATTTCGAACCTTTCATGACCTTCCCTTTTATATTCGACCATGGGATCTCTTTGTGCATAACCTCTTAATCCTATGCCCTCCCGCAGCTGATCCATGACCACCAGATGGTCCATCCACAGCAGATCTATGATGGGCAGGCTTATCTGCCCCAGACCCTCCAACCATACATCCCGGCCAAAGTTCTTCTCGTATTTATCCCAATCTTTATGGGAAAAACTAGTGTAGTGGCCTATTTTTTCTATGAACCAGTCTTTGTGCTGCAGATTACCGCTAGCTAAGTTAAGCACACGTCGGCGCAGCTGATAGACCACATCCCTATGCACATTGATAACATCGTCCATTTCTACAACCTGCTTTCTGCGGTCAAAATTGAAACCCTCCACCTTTTTTTGCGCGTTTTCTATGGCTTTTGACACCAGACCTGATTCCAGAGGAATATTCTCGTCCAAACCAAAGCGGTTCATGAGGTTTTCCACCTGCGTACCGCCGAATATCCTCATAAGGTCGTCCTGCAAAGAAACAAAGAATCTGGACGAACCCGGTTCGCCCTGCCTGCCGGAACGGCCTCTGAGCTGATTGTCAATTCTTCTTGATTCGTGGCGCTCTGTGCCTACCACATGCAAACCTCCCAAAGCCATGATCTCTTGTTTTTCCTTTTCCGTACAAGGATCCCCGCCAAGCTTAATGTCCACACCTCTACCGGCCATGTTAGTGGAAACCGTCACGGCGTGTTTTTTACCGGCTTGAGCAATGATCAAGGCTTCCTTTTCGTGATTTTTGGCGTTCAGGATCTCATGCGGTATCCGTCTGCGCTTTAAAAATTCATGCAAAAGCTGGCTTTTTTCGACGCTGGTCGTACCCACCAGTACCGGCTGCCCCAGTTTGTATTTTTCCTCAATATCATTGGCGGCAGCTCTGTATTTGGCCGCTTCTGACTTGTAAACCACATCATTTTGGTCTTTGCGAATGACCGGCACGTCCGTGGGAATGACTACTACTTCCAGCTTATAGATCTTGAAGAACTCCTCCGCTTCCGTGGCCGCCGTGCCTGTCATACCGGACAATTTTGTGTACATCCTAAAGTAGTTCTGATAGGAGATCTCGGCCATGGTACGAGACTCTTCCTGTATGGCTACGCCTTCTTTGGCTTCAAGCGCCTGGTGCACACCCTGGGAATACCTGTTACTAGGCAGTAAACGGCCGGTAAACTGGTCAACGACCACGATCTTGCCGTCTTTGACCACGTAATCTTTATCTTTCTCATAAACTGTATGCGCACGTAAAGTCTGTTCGATCAAGTGCACCATCTCAAAATCTTCTTCGTACAAATGGGTGACGCCCAACATTTTTTCCACCCTTCTTATGCCCAGATCGGTCAAAAAAGCATTCTTATACTTTTCTTCTATTTCATAATCCGTGTCACGGATGAGCTGCTTGACTATGCCGGCTGCCTGATGGTACCTCTCGGTGGGCTGCGCGTAACTGGTGGAGATGATAAGAGGCGTACGAGCCACATCGATCAAAATTGAATCCACTTCATCTACAATGGCGTAGTTGTGCACTCCCCAATCACCGTTGGGGTTAGTTTGGGCTGTGTCTTCAAGTTTGCGTACCATATTGTCACGTAGATAGTCAAAGCCAAATTCATGGTTTGTGCCGTAAGTAACATCACAAACGTAAGCCCCGGCTCTCTCCACCTCTTTGAGATGGATGGCATACTCATCCTGAAAAGCTTGTCCCTGAAAGGAACTGTCATAGACAAAGGCTTTTTCCTGCATGATACAGCCCACAGTCACTCCCAAGACATCGTAAATAGGGCCCATCCAGCCGGCACCGTGCCTGGCCAGGTAATCGTTGGGGGTCACCAGATGTACACCTCTGCCGGTCAATGAGTTTAAATAGAGGGGTAAAGTAGCTGTGTTGGTTTTTCCTTCGCCGGTTTTTTGTTCGGTGATCTTTCCCTGATGCAAAGTAATGCCCGCCAGAATTTGCACGTCGTGCAGTCTGATATTTTGGGTTCTTCTGGTGGCTTCCTTGACCAAAGCGTAGGCTTCGGGAAGTATCTTATCCAAATATTTCTCTTGCTCTTCTTGCGACAATTCCTTAATTTCGGATTTCCATTTATTGGTTTTTTCCTTGATCTGGTCAGCAGAAAGTTGTTCAAAATCTTTTTCGTAGGAGTTGGTCTCCTTAAGCAAAGGCTCCAGTTTATTAATTTGTTTTTCGTTCGAGTCAAATAATTTGCCAAACATAACAGGATGATTATATCACTCCATGTACCTTGAGTGATAAGCTACAATTTTAGTTGCAACAATGATAAATAGTCTAAAACAAAGTGATGAGTACTACCACGGCTAAGATAATTCTGTAGACAATAAAGATGTAAAGATCATGACTTTTTAAAAACTTCAACAGATATTTAATGGCCAGCATACCCACCACAAAACTAGCCAAAAATCCCGTCAGCATAGCCAGATCAAAATTCAATTCCCGGTAAGAATCAACCACTTTGAACATCCCAGCCGCTAATACTATAGGTATGGATAAAATGAAAGAAAACTTAGCCGCTGCCTCCCTGGTCATGCCCATGAACATACCTCCGGAGATGGTCGCACCTGATCTGGATATTCCTGAGAACAATGCCAGAGATTGAAACACACCAATAGCAGTTATTTTTTTCAATCCAAGTTTTTGCGGGTCGTCCATCCTCTGTTCGTGCCATAATTTCTTATAAGTTATTTCAGCCAGCCACATAATGAGGCTTCCCGCCAGTAAAAAGGCGGCCACATAAGCAGAACTCCTAAGAGTTGTTTCGATAAAATCCTGCAATAGTAATCCGGATATAGCTGCGGGCAATGAGCCAACGACAAGTAATATCAAGTAATTCTTGCTTTTTATTATTTCTAAAAGATCTCGCCAGAAATATCCTATCAGGGCCGCCACCGTTCCCATGTGCAGGACGGTATCAAAAGCCAGAGATTGTACCTGCCAGCCTAGCAAACTAGGCAGTAAAATAAGATGGCCGGAGGAAGAGACCGGCAGAAATTCGGTCAAGCCTTGTAAAGTTCCTAATATTAAAGCTTGGAAAACACTCATGGCATTAGATTATACACGGCCGTATATCAAAATGTTATCCGAATTAGTGTAGCCTGCCACCACCAAAGTCTGGACATCGTGCAGGAACCCCTCCACAAAGTCCGTGAAGAGATTGACCTCATCCTGATGCTGCTCGGTGTAGAACCGGTTAAAAATGACCAACCCACCGGGCATGACCATTTCCTTTATAGCAGCCACAAAATTCCCGGACTTGCCTAATTCCGGATAAGAGCTGCCTACGTAAATATCCACATACACGGCTTGAAAGCTCTTCTTGGTCAAGCCAAAGTTTTCCGGTTCGATAATTACCCTGCAGGCATCGGCAATAAGCACCTTATGGTTGGGAATGGCATCGAGATCAAAATATTTCTGGGCTATATCTCTCATGGCAGGATCAATGTCCACGCTGACAATAAAAACTCCCGGGAAGGCTTTGGCTAATAGATGCTGTACAGTTGCTCCCCCTAGTCCCAAAACCAGGATGTTTTTTAAATGAGGCTCATTCTGCTCTAAAACATCCACCGCCCTCCCCCAAACAAGCCTGTTAGTGCTGGGCGCATCCCAATTTAAAGATTGTTCTATGCCGTCAACCTTGATCTTGCGGGTTTTTCCTACCTGCACCACATCAATTTGACCGTTTATTTCGGATTGAGCAGAGAAAATAACTTTTGGTGCTATCAGACCCTGAAAGCTTGGTATTGCCATTAATTGAATTTTAAATCATTTACCGTGCTCATGCTACTCAATCTTTTTTAAGCACTTTCAACGAGATTAATTTACTTAGCACCTTGGGCACCTGTACCGAACCGTCTTTTTGCTGATAATTAGCCAGAATGGAAATGAGCATTCTTCCCATAGCGCAGCCTGTATCGTTGACCGTGTGGGCAAACTGAAGCTTATTTTCCTTATTTTTATAGCGGATATTTAATCTTCTGGCTTGATAGTCCGTGGTATTGGTGTCCGTCATGACTTCCAGGAATTGGTTCTCCCCGGGCAGCCACACTTCCGGATCTACCTGCTGGGCACTGGCCAAATAACCGGCGTCTCCGGCGCATTTTACCACTAACTGATACGGTAATTCTAGGCTTTGCAACAACCATTCGTTTATGGACAAGAACTCCTGAAAAATATCCCCTGACTGCTCTGTTGCTGTGACAGCGTTCATCTCAATTTTATCGAACTGGTGTACTCTTTTTATGCCCTTGACGTCCTTGCCCCAAGAGCCGGCTTCACTTCTAAAGGCTGTGGTATAAGCAAAAAGTTTAAAGGGCAGATCTTTTTCATCCAGGATCCTGTCCATGAAATAAGCAAAATTTGATGGCTCAGATGACCCCACCAGATATAGCTGGTTGAGCTCTTCCACGTTCTCGGTTTGTATGGCATACACCTGATCTTTGCCTTCCGGAAAATGACTAGTGCCATACAGCACCCTTTCCCTGACCAACAGCGGCGGCATAAAAGGTGTATATCCCCTTTTTATCAGTTCGTTGAAGAGAAGCTGCTGGAGACCGTACTGCAAGAGGACAATATCTCCTTTGAGGTAAGAAAAGCGGCTGCCAGAAGATTTGGCGCTTTGCGCCACATCGATCACATCCAGGTTTTCACCTATGTCCAAATGGTGTTTGGGAATAAAATCCTTATCCTTGGCGTGCAGGGGTTTTTCACTCATGTACTGTTCGGTCTCACCGCGGGCTTTTTTGCCCTCGGCTTCCTTGATATACCCTTTCCCGGGCACCCACAGTTTGAGAACAATGTTATCCTCTTCACTTTTTCCCTCAGGGAAAGGAGTTACAGGCATGTTAGGCATCCAATCCAGCACGGCTTGCCACTTGGCAGTGACCAAGACCAGCTCTTTTTCCAGTTTCTGAGCATCTTCTTTGGCTTGCCTGCCCTCCTGGCGGATCTTTTCTACATCACCTTTTCCTCCCACTTTTGCTAGTTCGTTCCTACGCTGATTCACTTCTTCGATCTTGAGGATAAGGTTATTTCGTTCCTGGTCCAGCTTCAGCCAGGCGTCAACATCTGCTTTTTTGGCATCGCCTCGGCCTGACTTTATAACATCCTTGACCTTTTGAGGATCTTCTCTGATAAGTTTGGGGTCTAACATAATCCTTATTATATTATCTCGCGCCTCTTTTATCGAGCATTAAACAATTAAAGGCGGAGTTTTGTTGACCTTATAGGCACATTTTGTTAGAATCGAGGCCGTAACAATAATGAATAATGATACAAAAAAATTAATAGTCAAAGAGGGCAGAGTAACCGAAACACTTCAAGGAGGCATGTTCAAGGTCGAACTCGAGGATGAAACAGTTGCTTTGGCCACTATTTCTGGTAAAATGCGTAAGTTTCATATTAGGATACTGCCCGGTGACAAAGTCAAAGTTGAGTTCTCACCACATGACCTGACCCGGGGGAGGATCTCATACCGATACAGGTAGGAAATATTTATCATGAAAGTACGATCGTCTGTAAAAAAAATTTGCGAAAAGTGCAAAATTGTAAGAAGGAAGGGTGTCGTCAGAGTTATTTGCTCTCGAGATCCCAAACACAAACAAAAACAGGGTTAACTGTATGGCAAGACTGGCAGGTGTAAACATTCCCGATAACAAACGAGCAGAAATAGCGCTTACTTACGTTAAGGGCATTGGTAAAACAAAATCCGTAGCTGTGCTCAATAAAGCGGGCATTGATATTAATACCAGGATCAAGGATCTGTCTGAGAGTGATCTGGCAAGTATACAATCCGCCATTAATGCCATGGCCATTCCCGTTGAGGGAGAGTTGCAAAGAATTGTTCGACAAAACATCAGAAGATTAATGGACATAAAATCATACCGCGGGTCAAGACACAGGTTGGGACTTCCTGTCAGAGGTCAAAATACCAGAAGGAATGCCCGCACCAGAAAGGGCAAGAAAAAAACCGTGGGAGGTATGAAGAAAAAACTGGCCAAGAAGTAACTTCATATAATTATTATGGCTAAAACAACAAAAAGTAAAAAAAGAAAAGAAAAAGTCACGCCCAGCACGGGCAGGGTCTATGTGAAGGCCGGTTTTAATAATACGATCGTCACTATCACTGATGCTGAGGGTAATGCTCTTTTTGCCGGCAGTGCAGGTAATGCAGGCTTTAAAGGCTCCAGAAAATCCACACCTTTTGCTGCTACAAAAGCTACAGAAGAGATAGCCAGAAAAGCCTCGGAAGCCGGCCTCAGGGAGGTTTCGGTCATTGTCAAAGGTCCGGGCATGGGCAGGATCCCGGCCATCAAAGCCCTCAAAACCGGCGGGCTTAATGTTATTTCCATTTCTGATGCCACTCCTATTCCCCACAACGGCTGCAGGCCCAAAAAGAGGAGAAGGGTTTAGTTATTATGGCAAGATATAAAGGACCAAAATGTAAATTATGCAGACGCGAAGGGGAAAAACTCTACCTTAAAGGAGCTAGGTGCCATAGTGAAAAATGCGCTATGGATAAAAGGGCTTACGCTCCTGGTCAGCACGGTAATTCCCGAAGGAGAAGGTTGTCAGACTACGGCAAGCAGCTTAGGGAGAAACAAAAAGCTAAAAGGATCTATGGCGTTTTGGAAAAGCAGTTCAAAACTTATGTAGATGAAGCGCTAAAAGCCAGAGGTGTCACCGGAGACGTGCTCATGAGGAACCTTGAGACCAGATTGGATAATGTAGTTTATAGAAGCGGTTTTGCCGTCTCCAGAGCTCAGGCCAGGCAGTTCATCAGATCAGGCTATTTTGAAATTAGCGGTAAAAAGATCAATGTGCCTTCGGCCCAGCTTTCCACCGGAGATATAGTCAAACCTGTGGAATTTGAAAAGATACACCTCAGAGAAGGTTTCGTCCTGCCTGATTGGCTTGAAGCTAATGTTTCCGAAAAGTATGTAAAATTTGTGAGGCTTCCAACACTGGAAGACACTCTAGAAAATATAAATGTTCAACTAATAATTGAATATTATTCAAGATAAGGAGTTTTTATGCTAGTTACATCTAAAGATCTAAAGATCAAAACAATTTCCGAATCAAAGACCGAGGGGGTGTTTGAGTTCGATCCTTTGCCAAAAGGCTTTGGTCACACGTTAGGAAATACCCTGCGCCGAGTGCTTCTCACTTCACTGGATGGGGCGGCCATCACCCAGATCAAAGTGGATGGTATCAGTCACCAATTCAGCACTATTGAAGGCGTCAAAGAAGATATGGTGGAAATTATATTGAACTTAAAAAAGATTCGTATCAAAAAACACAGCGACAATCCGGAAGTAGCTACTTTAAAGGTGACCGGTCCCGGAAAAATCACAGCCAAAGATATTGAAGCCCCAGCTGACATTGAGATCATAAATAAGGACCAACATATAGCTACTTTAGCCGGCAAAAAGACCACTTTATCTATGGAGCTGATCGTGGAAACAGGCGTTGGCTACTCACCCAGCGAAGAGAGAATGACCTCAAAAGTTGGCGTCATTGTCATAGATTCTCTATTCTCACCGGTCGTGAAAGCTCATATTAAAATTGAGGAAACTAGAGCCGGTGAGAGAACAGATCTGGATAAGTTGATCCTAACCGTAGAGACAGACGGCAGTATAAAACCATCCACAGCGGTGTACAAATCGGCAGGCATTTTAGCCGAGTTCTTTGATGTGCTGGCTAAGTGGGAACAGCTACCGGAAGAAGTCGAAGAAGAAGACAGCACCCTTGACGTGACCCAGTTCGAAGAAATATTAGTAGATGAGCTTCCCTTGCAAACCAGGACTATCAATGCCTTGAAAAAAGCCAATGTAGAGACTTTGGCCGAACTTTCCCAAAAAACCGAAGAAGAGCTGTCCGATATAAAGAATCTGGGAGAGAAATCTATTTCTGAAATTAAAAAGTTGCTGGAAAAGGAAGGTCTCACGGAAAAGGAATAATGCGCAAAAGGATCGGCAAGAAAACATTAAAAAGGACCAGCTCCCAAAGAAAAGCCTTGCTTAGGGTCATGTCCACGCAGCTTGTGATCCATGAGCACATCACCACCACCGAATCTAAGGCAAAATTCCTAAGACCTCATGTGGAAAAGCTCATCACTAAAGCCAAAAAAGGCGGAGATTTCAATAATGTCAAGTTCATGAAGAAAATGCTGGATACCTCCGCGGCTGTGGAAAAGATCTTGTCCGATGTTGGCCCCAGATTCAGATCCAGACCTGGAGGCTACACCAGGATCGTGAAGACCGGAAATAGAGCCGGCGACAATGCCCCCATGGCCAGAATTGAGTTCGTGCAAAGACCGTCCACTAAAAAACCTGCTAAGAAGGTTGTACAAAAAGAGGCCAAAAGTGAAGAGGAAAAAGTGGAAAAGAAAACCGTGAAAAACCTGGTTAAAAAAGCAGGAAAAAAGACGGATAAAAAGACGGAAACTAAGAAAAAAGTTAAAAAAAGTACAAAAGTAAAGGCTAAAGATGAATAAGACCTATACACCCAGTCAAAAAGAATTAAAACCTAACTGGCATTTGATCGATGCGGATAATAAAGTGCTGGGCAGAATTGCTGCGGATATATCTTCGATCCTCATCGGTAAGAACAAACCCACCTATACACCCAATATTAATGTAGGCGATAAGGTAGTGGTCATAAACGCGGAAAAAGTGGCCGTGACCGGAACCAAACTTAAAAACAAGATTTACCATAGGGTGACAGGATATCCCGGCGGTGTGAGATCAGAATCTTTGGAAAAGCTCTTAAACAGAAGGCCAACTGAGGTCATAAAAAAAGCCGTCTTTGGTATGCTGCCAAAAAATAAGCTTCGACAAGAAAGAATGAACAATTTGTATATTTATACGGGACCTGAACACCCACATCAGGCACAGGTAGGAAAATAAATGCCTAAAGTAGACTCCAAAGAAAACTTGACCATTGCCACGGGCAGAAGAAAAACAGCTGTAGCTAGAGTTTTCATGTATCCGGAAAAGGGAGATTTCTACATCAACGATAAAAAGATCGACGAATACTACACTAATGAGAAAGATTCCCTGGCTTGGAAAAAACCTTTTCATATAGTTGGCGTGTCCCACCCTGAAAATCAGTTCCGGGGATCCATCAAGGTCATGGGATCGGGGCCGGCTGCGCAATTGGGTGCTGTGGTTCACGGTATTTCCAGAGCTCTGGCGTTAATGAATGAAGAATATAAGATAGCTCTAAGCAAAAGTGGCATGCTGACCAGAGATCCGAGAATGGTGGAAAGAAAGAAATACTACTTGAGAAAAGCCAGAAAAAGACCCCAGTACTCAAAGAGATAAGCTATCTTTTAAAATATTTTTCAAACCTACAACTTCGGTTTCCAAAACCTCAAGCTTTTTGCTAAGTTCTGATTTTAATTCCTGATTTAGATTAACGATAGGTGTTTTGTAGGTATGAACTATTTTTTGTAAAACTTTCAATGGCGGTGCGGTTCTGCCTGTTTCGTAGGCAGAAATAGTTTTGCCTGATATACCCAATTTCATGGCAAACCTCTCTTGTGAAAGATTGTGGCTGTCTCTGATTTTCTTGATCTTGATCCCTATTCTTTCAGACATGTTAATAATCTCAATTTAATAGAAATTATCATATTGTTATGTACGTTGCAATAACCTATATTGTATCAATGGCCGAGAACATTCTCATCAAAGACCTGAATTTAAATGACAAGCCCAGAGAAAGGCTCCTAGATAAGGGTTCCGAGTCTCTATCCGATATAGAACTTCTGGCTATAATTTTAAACTCCGGCGGGAAAAACTTGTCTGTCATGGATCTTTCCACCAAGCTGTTAAGCACCTACAAGTCCCTGCAAAATATTTTTGAAGCCGATGCCAGCCAATTGACTAAAGAAAAATATATAGGCAAAACAAAGTGTGCTGTCATTAAAGCTGTGGCCGAGCTGGCAAAAAGGGCTTACCTGGAACAGAAAAATACCAACAATCTTGTAAAAAATCCCGAGGATGCTTTTAAGATCGTTAAAAAGGACCTATTTGGTAAAAAGCAGGAATACTTATATCTGATATCCCTCGATGCCAGAAAAAATCTTGTTTCCAAGGATCTTATTTGTATCGGCTCCATAAACGAAACTCTCATCCCCGTGCGTGAGATCGTGAGAAAAGCTTTGCTGAAAAACGCTGTTCATGTCATCCTAGCGCATAACCACCCCTCTAACGACCCTTCGCCCAGCCACGAGGATATTCTGGTAACGGAAAAGATAGCCAAGGCCTGCTTAATATCAGGCATTGCCTTACTGGACCACATCATAACTGCCGGTAATGAATATGTGAGCATAAAAAGTTTGGATTTGTTCGATAGTAAAAAGTTGATGAAGGAAAGGGGGTGAAAAAATGAAAAAGAGATTATACGTTTCTTTGGCCTTGATCCTGCTTTTGCTTGTAGCGGCAGGAGTGACCGCGGCTGCCTTTGGCGATAAAGGAGAAATATTGGGCTCCAGTTTTTCCATTGGTTCGGCCGACATAAAATTCCTTATTGATCTGGCCGGGGGAACATCCGTCGATAATTTGGTCGATGAGCTATCCGGTCCGAATTTTGCCGATATCAGCCCAAACTGGTCCCAGGACTACACCTTAAAAATATACAACAACACCAATTCCTCCTTGCAGCTTACATCTAACGCTGATTATGAAACGGCCAACGATCCGGATGAGCTTAGACAGATCATATTTGTAGAATTTTTTGACTGGGGTGATCTGAACAATGATGGTAGCGTAGAGGAAGATGAGCTGGGCGTTTCCCACGGAAGAAAGACCATAGTCAAGTGGAAGACTGAGGGCTTTGATCTTGGTCCTATTAACCCCGGAGGGGCTAAAGGGCTAGTACTAAGATTCTCGACCGAAAGCATATCCGATACCAAACAAGGAAAAAGTGCCATCTTTGATTTTATCTTCGACTCATTGAGCTTGGAGTAAAAAAGCCAGGCCAGCCTCTATCCCGGGAGGGGCTGCGCCAAGTACCAAATAATAACAATTTCTGATATGCTAAATTTGTGATGGAACTGCCCAAAAGTCTCTTTAAATTCGTTGTCTGGTGGGTGTATCTGACGCCAAAAAGAATTTTTACGGCCTGTAAGCGCCTTACCTATCTTGTCAACTACGAGCTTTCTTTTACTCTTAACATTAGGTTGATATTTACTCCTTTATACGGGGACTACACCATCATAGGCCGCATCATTGGCTTCGTCTTAAGAATTATCTTCATTGTCTTCGGCTTTTTATTCATCCTTGTTCTGGCAGTTGTAACTATAGCCCTGCCTTTATCGTGGTACGCTCTGCCCTTTTTGGCTGTATATTTTCTTGATTTCTGGTCACTTTTTATTTTAGTCGGAACTTTTGCCTACGTGACCTATCTAAATCTTGATGTACCGGACGTCAAGGTTTCTCAGATCACAAATAAGGATTACGTGAAGGCCTTTCGTCCCAGTATAAGAAAATACCTGCGTAAGATCTCCGAAAGATCCTCCTACGATCTCTACAAGTTTTTCACCACGCCAAAAATTACCTTCGTGTTGAGAAAAACCGAGCTTTTGGGCAAAGATTTTGAAGACAAGATGAGCAAGACCAAGAACATTAAATACAACCATATTGAGGACCTGGCCTACGAATACGCAAAAAAGCAGGGCACAAGATTTGTGGAACCGGAACATCTCTTTTTAGGCATTCTAGCCGCTATGCCCAACATCAATACCTTACTTTCCACCTATGATCTGGAATTAAAAGACGTTGAACAGGGTGTTAAATGGATAGTCGAAGAAAGAGAATATTTGGCCTCGTTATATTTTTGGCAAGATGATTACCAAATGCCCCCCATGGCAGGATTCGGGCACGGATTGGTAGGCAGAGTAACGCCTGACCTGGATCTGATCTCAGTAGACTACACCAAATTGGTAAAAAAGGGCCGTATCAAAAATATCATAGGCAGGGAAAAGGAGATCGATAAGATCGCGCACTTCCTGGGCGGTTCCAATAAAAACGTCCTTCTCATAGGTGAGCCGGGTTGCGGCAAAACTTCCATTGTCATGGGCTTGGCACATCACGTCATGCTGGGTACGGACCATAAGTCCCTGCAAAATAAAAGAATTGTCAGCCTAGAAATGGGCAGCTTGATAGCCGGAACCAAGACCGGGGGCGAGATCGCAGATAAGCTCACCAGGGCTATTAATGATGTGATAGGTTCCGGAGATATCATACTCTTTATTGACGAAATTCACTCTCTGGTAGCCTCTGTTGATGAGGGATCGGGCTTCTCTACCGTATTCTCCATTCTGGAACCTCATTTGGCCTCTGACAGGATCCAATTCATGGGCGCTACCAACATCGAAAATTATAGAAAATATATTGAACCGGTGGGTTCTTTTTCCAGGTTGTTCGAGATTATAGAAATCCCCGAATCGGATCCTCAGGACACCCTGGGCATATTAAAATTCAAAGCCGGGCAGATGGAACACGAATATGGCGTGACCATCACCGTTAACGCCTTATTGAAGATCATCAAGCTTTCCCAAAAGTTGATCCACGACAGAGTCCTGCCTGACAAAGCCATTGATATTTTGAACCGAACCGTCTCTTCAGCCAAAGGCAAGGGGTCTTTTATTACTTCTAACGATGTAGAGAAGGAAGTGGCCGAAATGACACACATTCCCATTACTCAACTTAGTGATGATGAATCCCAAAAACTGCTGAACATTGCCAAGGAAATGAAAAAAAGGGTCATCGGTCAAGACCACTCATTAGATAAGATAGCTTCGGCCCTAAAACGTGCCCGTGTGGGCATGAGAGATGATAACAAGCCCATTGCCAGCTTCCTCTTTGTGGGTACCACAGGCGTAGGAAAGACGGAAACGGCCAAAACCCTAAGCGGAGCCTATTTTGGTGATAGAAAAGCCATGATCAGACTTGATATGAGCGAATATCAAACCCACGACAGCATAGATAAACTGATCGGGACGTCTGATGGTAATTCTAAAGGCATCTTGACCGAAGCCGTCAGGACCAAACCTTTTTCCGTCATACTTTTGGATGAGATAGAAAAAGCCCACCATCAGATCCTAACGGCTTTTCTGCAAGTGCTTGATGATGGTCGTCTCACCGATTCTACGGGTAGGACCATTGACTTTACTAACACCATCATTATTGCCACTAGCAATGTAGGCACAAAACAGATCCAGGATATCACGGACGGTGGCGGCACATATGAGGAGATCGAAGAATCGGCCATAAAGTCCGTACGGGAGAAATTCGCGCCGGAATTCCTAAACAGATTTACAGCTATAGTTGTTTATAGACCTTTAAGTTTTGACGATGTTAAAAAGATCGCCAGGATCCTGCTTGAAAATGTGAGGCTTAGGGCCGAAGAAAATAGGATCAAGCTGTCATTCACCCCCAAACTGATTGAAGAGCTGGTCTTTAGGGGTTTTAGTCCTGAGTGGGGTGCTAGACCTCTGGCCAGGGTGATCGAAGAATCTGTAGAGACTTATGTGGCCGATAAAATACTCTCCAAGGAGCTTAAGCAAGGTGATGTGATTGAGTTGGGAATTGAGGTTTTTGATAAATAAAACACCCCGGTAACTATAAGCACCAGATCCTAAGATCTAGGTGGTGATAATAGTTACCAGGGTCGCCCCAGCCAGCAGTAAAGACACAGCTATATAAATATACCCGATACCTCTGTTCCTCAAAGCCCATTTCTTCCTTCTGACCGTCAACGGCTCCTTTCTTCTCTCTCCGGCAGAAATGAATTTTATGGCTTCCTTGTCGTTCTCGAACTCACACCAAAATTCCAGATCATGAGTAAAATTGATAACACGCCTCCATCCCATGAAAAGCAAAGCTGCTGACAAGAAATATGCTGCCAAATAAAAGTAAACAAGCATTTTCTTTTCTCCCATCCTTGACTTTGTTAAAAATTTTGTCGTTAATACCATAATAGCATACGAGTTTTTTGTTGCTATAATAGTTTACGTTATGAAAGAACAAGCAGAAAGACTGGCAGAACTAAGAAATAGCCTCTCTATCAATGAAAAAAGAGATAAACTAGCCAAACTGCAGGCCAGAATGGCCGATGAGACTTTGTGGGACGATTGGGAGGACGGGCAAAAAGTTGCTCAGGATTTTGCCGAACTTAAAAGGGATGTGGAAGAATTTGCCATGCTGGAGCTATTGCTACATGAGGGTACGCCCGAGGAATTCGAAAATGAGATAAAAAAAATGGAATTAAAGGCCTTTCTTTCCGGAGAACACGACAGCGGAGACACCATTATAAGTATTCATGCCGGACAGGGCGGCACTGAAGCCATGGACTGGGTAGATATGCTTTTGAGAATGTATCTGAGATATGCGGAAAAGAAAAAATGGCAGGCTGAGGTTATTTCATCCACACCCGGAGAAGAAGCGGGTTTAAAAACCGTGACCTTTGAAGTTTCCGGCAAATATGCTTATGGTTTTCTCAAACATGAGGCCGGAGTTCATAGGCTCGTAAGGCAGTCTCCTTATAATGCCGATAACCTGAGACAAACATCTTTCGCCTTGGTTGAGGTCATACCGGTGATAGATGACTCCATAGACATTCAGATAAAAAACGAGGATATAGTGTTCGAAGCCTTCAGATCAAGCGGAAGCGGCGGTCAAAACGTGAATAAGGTTTCTACAGCCGTGAGGATCAAGCACATCCCTACAGGTATCGTAGTCGAAAACCAAAGTCAAAGACAACAAGGCAAGAACAGAGAACAGGCCATGAAGATACTCAGGTCAAAGCTTTACGCTCTGGAGCAGGAAAAAAGCAAAACCGAGAAAAAGGACCTCAAAGGTGATTATGTGACACCGGGATGGGGGAACCAGATCAGAAATTATGTGCTACATCCTTACAAATTAGTGAAAGATCTGAGAACTGAAGTGGAAAGCACTAATCCTGAGGCTGTATTGGATGGAGATCTGGACCTATTTGTAGATGCTCAAGTTAAGCTGTAATCCGCTGGTCTTGATGATCACAAGCAACATGATCACAAACAAGGCAAATAGCCCAGTCTTGATAAGATCGGTCTTGATTATATCCACATGAAGTTTCTGTGTAAGCTTTTTGGGTTGTTTGGCCTCAGCTTCCCCCGTCTTCACAACCACTTCTTTTTCAGCCATGAATTGGCCTCTGGATCCGCTTTTTGCTTGCGCTTTTAGGATCTCCAATCTTCTTCTTTCTATTTTTTCCTGCTTATTTTTCTTCTTAGCCATATATACATACTAGCAGAAACTTACTCTTGGGGCGGCTCCTGGGTAATCACCACCGGTACTGTTTGATCGAAAATTATTTCTTCCTTGACCGGTCTGTAAATAATGTTTCGAATTACTTCCGTTTCCTTATTTAACTTGTTGACCGATTTTATGCTTATAGTGTTGATGCCTTCACGCAGCTTGATAGATGTCAAGAAGCTACCGTCAGGATTAGCCAGGATCTTTTGATTATTGATAAAAACTTCTGAATCCAGATCTACCTTGCCTGTCAGATCCAGCACATCATCTTCGACGACTATGTTATCTTCCGGATAGTAGATATCAATGGTAGGTGCGTCGGTATATTGCCTGTATTGAATGAAGAGATAGGAAAAAAAGAGGACCAACAGAGCCACGATGACCGTGATGATGAGAATTGAGGGCGTGATGACAAACTTCTCCGGTTCCAAAGATTTCAACTTGGACAGCTTATCACTCTTATGATCTCCTTTAGGATCGAAAGACGACTCATATTCCCTCCTCCACAAGGCCATCAACTCACTCTGATCAAGCTCTAAAAACTCAACATATATTTTTAGAAAGCCTTTAGAATGCACTTTCCCGTCGAATACGGAATAATCGTTGCTTTCCATGGCCTTAATATATTTAGGATGGATCTTTATGAACTTGTACACATCTTCAATAGTAAAGTTATTTTTCAAACGTGCTGATTTTAAAGTCTGTCCTATATTTTTCATATTTGTTCTGGCAGGAATTATTGATCTTCTTCATCGTCAACGTCAAGCTCATCAAAAGGGTCTGCTTCTCCTCCCACATCTTCGGGCAGAGTCTCGGTCAACACCTCACGCGCTCTACTGCCTTGCGCCGGCCCTACTATACCATTCTTTTCCAGCTCATCGATGATACGGGCAGCACGGGCATAACCAATGGAAAGCCTTCTCTGTAATAATGAGGCAGAACCTTTACCGGCGGAGATTATTATTTGCGCCGCCTCATCGTACAGATCATCCTTCTCGTCCCCACCGGCGGCTATACTCTTTCCCCTACCCCCATCAGTGGGAGTATCGAATATATCCTCTTTGTATTCGGGTGGCACCCCCTGATCTTTCAGAAACTGTACAACCCTACTTTTCTCGTCATCTGAAATGAAAGCACTTTGCAATCTGGTGGGCGTGGGTCTATCGGGGGGAATGAAAAGCATGTCGCCCTGACCTAAAAGTTTTTCCGCCCCGGCCTGGTCTATAATGACCCGTGAATTGACTTGATTTATAACATTGAAGGCTACTCGGCACGGAATGTTGGCTTTGATCAGTCCTGTGATAACATCCGTAGAAGGCCTTTGCACGGCTAAAACCAGATGTATCCCTGTTGCCCTGGCTAACTGAGCCAAACGTATTATGCTCTTTTCCACCATAGTGGGATCTCTCACCATGATGTCAGCTAGCTCATCGACAATGATTACAATATAGGGTAGAGCCTGAAAGCCGGACTTTTCATTATAAGCTTCAATGTTTTTTGCCCTGGCACTTTCCAACATCCTGAATCTTCTCATCATCTCAGTTTCCGCCCACTTAAATACAGCCGGTGCTTTATCTATATCCGTGACTAAAGGTGCGTAAAGATGGGGCAAACCATCATAAACATTTAACTCCACGCCTCGTTTAAAATCCATAAGAATAAGCTTTACCTCTTGCGGGGTAGCTCTAAATAGCAGGGAAAATATTATATTGTGTATGAAAACTGATTTTCCTGAGTTAGTGGCTCCGGCAATAAGAAGGTGCGGCATTCTGCCAATTTCGTAAACATGGGTCACGCCGCCTACATCCTTCCCCAAACCAACCGTAAGTTTAGATTTACTGTTTTTAAAAGGTTCTGACGTAACAATGGTTTTATATGACACTTTTGCTCTGATCCTGTTGGGTACTTCTATGCCGATAAGAGCTTTTCCGGGAATAGGAGCCTCGATCCTCACAGATCCGGTAGGCGAAGCCAACGCCAGCGCCAGATCGTGCTGCAAATTGGAAACCCTATTGATCCTTATGCCCGGTGGCGTGTCCAAAGCATACCTTGTGACAGAAGAACCAACCTCCACATCCACTACGTTAGCTGGAATGGAAAACGAGCTTAGAGTATCTTTGATTATTTTTTTATTGGTTTCAACGTCTCCAGTATCCGGTGCTTCTTCTTCGACATCATCCAGCAAGTCCGCACCGGGTAGTTTCCATACCCTATCAATATAGGGAAGCGTTCCGGGGGCTATAGTACGAACTTCCTTATCACTATCGACTAAAACAGGCTCTACAACCGCCTGTGGCTCGGACATGGTAGGTATGATCTCAAACTCATCCTTCACTTTGACCTGCTTTTCTTCCGTTCTTAATTCTTTGGAGAACGGTATCTCAGGCTGAACTGCTTCATCCTCATCATCACCAGAAAATTCTCCCATGCCTTCCTGCATTTCTATCTGATCTTGAGGCTTATTTTTAAATCTTAGTATATCTCCGGTAGCTATGTGGCTTTTATAAAATTCGATGCCTTCATCGATAGAGATATTTAAGATCAGAATAAGGGAAACGATCCCCAAAGCCAACAAAACGACCACGCCACCATACACACTTATCATGTTCTTTAGCGAAGTAGCAACGAAAAATCCCACCAAACCGCCGCCACGGCCGTCCAAGGCCATCTGTCTGGCTTCTTGGCTGTCAATAAATAAGTGAGAAAATCCCGCCACGGTGACGGTCAA
Source organism: uncultured Candidatus Saccharibacteria bacterium (assembly GCA_964434935.1). Lineage (GTDB taxonomy): Bacteria > Patescibacteriota > WWE3 > UBA101185 > UBA10185 > CAYSWS01. The sequence continues at coordinate 34,354 of CAYSWS010000006.1, read as the reverse complement.
GGCCAAAAAACCTATCAATATACGTACATCTTTGATCTTACTTTTGATGGAATCGATAAATAAGAGGCCTGAAACTCCGGTAACAAGCGGTACCAAAAAAGACGAATAACCAAAAACTTTCCTTAGCACCGATTGGATCTGCGCGTTAATGAAATAACCGGGAGCGGCAAAAGAAATGACCATCAGTAAAGACGAAAGCAACAGAACCACTGCCATAATGGACCTCAGGGAACTGGGGCTGACGTCAAAATTTACTTTGAATTTCTTTTTTCTGCCTCTCTTGGCCATTGCTCCTATATTATCAATCTTTATATAAAAATGGAATGTGCTATGACCAAGGGATTCCTGCCGGTTTGTTTATAAAGGAATTTCTGTATATCTTTTTCTATCTTGGTCTTGACCCCACCCCAATCGGTGATGGCGTCGCCGTTTTTGTCCAGGATCTTGTTCACCCTATCTTTTGCCTGCCCCATAAGGTCCTTGGATTCTTTGACGTAGACAAAACCTCTGGTCACTACATCAACCTTGCCCAGAACTTTCCTCTCCTGTTGAGATACCGGTATAACAATAACAAAGACCCCGTCCGTGGATAAATGTTCTCTGTCTTTTATAACCACAGGGCTGATGCCTGTACCATCGATAAAGAGGTCGTGCACTTCCATCCTCTTGCCTAGTCTGGCATTGCCGTGGCTGAATTCGATCACATCACCTTCCATAAGCTCAAAAACACGGTTCTTGTCAAAGCCCAGCTCGCCGATCATATTCTTGTAGCCGTGAATATGCCGCACACCACCTCCAATGGGTATAAAATACTTTGGTTTTACCAGTGATGCCACCTTGGAAAGGTCGCCCTTATGGCCATGCCCCGAGACATGCAGATCTTTCCTGGTGTGATGATCTATAACCTCGGCTCCAGCCATGATAAGACCGGAAACCACCCTCTCTACTTCCACGTCTACGCCCGGCGGATTGGGTTCGGAGGAAAATATGACAATGGAACCTTTTTGTAGGGAAACATCGTTGTGCTCACCTAGGCTTAATCTATCCAGGGCAGAGCCGCTCTGGCCGAAACATCCGGCAATGATGTAAACCAAGGAATCTTGAGGCAGATCCATAGCTTTGCCAATATCCACAAAATCTTCTTCTCCGAAGGGCAAATAACCCAGATTTCTGGCTATTTTAATGGACTGGTCGATGGATCTGCCCGTAGCCACAACTTTTCTGCCGGCTTTTTTGGCCGCATCTATGATCTGATACATACGAGCGATGTTCGAAGAAATAGTGGTAATAAATATTTGCTGAGTCTGATATTTTTGAAAAAGATCCGGAAAAGTTCCGTTTAAGGTACTTTCCGAATTAACAAAGCCTTCTGTTATGGAACCCAGACAATCTGAGGCCAAACACAGCACACCGCGGTTGCCTAATTCTTCAATGGTCTTAAGGTCAATGACCGGATCGATGACCGGATGCTCGTCCACTTTGAAATCGGCCATGTGCAATAGTAGACCTTCGGGCGTGTCTATGGCGATGCCCAGAGAATTGGGCACGGAGTGGTTCACGCTAAAAGCGGAGATCTTAAAAGCTCCTAGCTGGGTGACGCCGGTGGTCTGATCGAACAAGTGGAACTGCACGCCGTCTCTGATGTGTTTGTTGGCTTTTTCTTCCAAAGAAGATTTGATGTACTCTTGCGTGATCTTGTTGCAGTAAATAGGAAGGTTCAGCTCACGCAGCAGATAAGGCACAGCGGCAAAGTGATCAGCATGCGCATGGGAAATGAACAAACCCCTTACCCTGTGCGAATTTTCCAGCAAATAGGTCATGTCGGGGATGATAAAGTCCACACCAAAAGAATCTCCTTCGGGAAAGCCGATGCCATAATCCACGGCTATGATGTCGTCACCGTATTCGTAGATACTTAAGTTCTTGGTCACAGTGTCGCCTATGGCCATGAACTTTAGCCTTTTACCATCCGGTGGATCATTCTCTTTTGGTTTGTTCGTATGTTGAAATTTCATAGACACCTAACAAGTGTATCAGAATAACGATAGCTGTTCATCATTATCATCCTTTTTCACAGAAAAATTCGTACTCTTATTCTTTATGCCATCCAGAACCTGCGGTATCTTTAAAAAGTCCTCTTCCAAATATTTAAGCATATTGGGATTTCTTAATCCCGCAGCGGGGTGATAAATGGGATAGATATTATATTTCTCCGTCTTTATGAGCATACCTCTATTGTGGGTAATAGTGCCCTCTTTGTAAAAATAGTGCATGGCAAATCTTCCCAGGGTCACAATCAATTGGGGATCCATGGTCTTTAATTGTAATGACAGATAAGGCGCACAGGCTTTTATCTCATCCGGCATGGGGTCACGGTTTCCCGGAGGTCTGTGTTTGATGATATTGCCGATCCAGACATCGCTTCTTTTATAACCTATCCTGCCCAAAAGTTCTTCCAGTAGCTTGCCTGCTCTACCCACAAAAGGCCTGCCGGTAGCGTCTTCCACGGCTCCGGGGGCTTCGCCAATGAAGATCAGAGGAGATTCTACATTGCCCTCACCCGGCACACCGTGCTTGGCATCTTTATACAACCTGCATTGCTGGCAGCTGATGACATTTTTTTCCACCTGGGCCATTAATTCAACTTTGTTCATGCTATTATTCCCAAATTAAACAAATTCTCCAAGATCTTGGTGGTGATCCTTTTTTTGCCTTTTTGATAAATTCTTTCGGCCAAAAAACTGGCTTCCTTAAATGATGTCCAATGATACTGATCGAACTGTGTATCACTAATATCCAGCTCCTCTGTACTACACGGCACAACCACAAAATAATAAACTTTTCCCAGCATGGTCATTTCCTCACCCTCATCAGTTGTGATCCTTTCCACCTCATGCCTGCCGGGTTTGAATTCCATCTGGTCCACATCAACATACTGTGCCTTTGCGTAGTCCAAGTTCTTGGTAAAATCCTGCCCTAACTCCTCAGTGGCCGTCCTTAATAAAGCATCCTGGGCTTCTTCCCGATTGTTTATCCGTCCTTGAGGGATCTGCCATAACTTATGTGCTTTTTTAAAGACCATAAGTATTTTCTTGTTATGGATGAGGCACAGAACGACTCCGGGCCTGAAGCCCTCCTTTCTATGATCGTTAAGTTGTACCATTGACGGTTTATTCATATGTTACTGAGGAAGATAATATTTTAGGTTATCGGCTGTCAAATGCACCTGCTGCACAGAGCCCTCCACGATCTGCTTGGCTACTTTTCGACAAATAGCCTCTAAAGTTCGGCTTAGGCTTCTTATGCCCGTATCATAACCAAAAGGCCTGACTATAGCCGGCCAGAGGTCATCGTTGATGAGCAATTCCCCGGCTTGCAGACCGGAATTTTTAAAAATTATAGGCAGAAGATAATCCCTAGCTATGACCAGCTTCTCATCGTCCGTATAGGCCGGCATCTTGATCACTTCCATCCTATCCATCAAAGCTGTGCTTATCGATCCTGTATTGTTAGCCGAACAAATGAACAAAACCTGCGAAAGATCTACCGGAAAATCAATGTAGTGATCTCTGAACTCATGGTTTTGATTTGGATCCAGGATCTCCAGTAGTACGGCCATGATATCGCTCAACAAGCCTTTTTCTCCACTAGCTTTATCGATCTCATCCAATAAGATGACAGGGTTTTTGACTTGTGTTTTCATGAGCGCTTTGATGATCTGCCCGGGTTCGGCTTCGGGAAATGACTTGCTCCTGCCCCTAAGTTCAAGTGTAGACCCTATGCCCCCCATGGCTATCCTAACAAAATTCCTGTCTAAAGCCTTAGCCACCGACATAGCCAGAGTAGTTTTTCCTACACCCTGCAAGCCCACAAATAAAAGCACCGGCGTGTTGGCGAACATATCCCCACCTCTTCGTTCTATTAAGATCAAGGTGGAAAGATACTCCAGGATCCTCTCTTTAACATACTCCATACCGTAGTGCGTGGAATCAAGAAGTTTCTTGGTATCTTCCAGATCCAATTTATCTTCCGTCTGACTGCCCCAGGGAACTTGCGAAATGACCTCAATATACCTGGAAAGAATATCAAACTCGGATGAGTAGTGCCCAAGCTTGGCCATCCTGTTAAGACGGCGCACCATTCTCTCCAGCCTGTCTTTCAGTAACGGAGGCAGGTTGGCTATATCATTTATGGTTTTTGATAACAGCTCTAATTCTTCGAACACATACTCGTCGGGGGTTAGCGCTGTTTGGTCTTTATCACTCACGGTAATTCCTTATGACAAATTTTGTAGGCTTTTTGGTATAGATGTCTTTTATGGATTCGACCACTTCCTGGGTGGGAGAATAGATACTTATCATTTGCTGTAAAACATCGTCCTGACCGCTTAAGTTGACAAAAAGCAGCTGGCCGTCCTTGGGGATCTGCGTGTTTTCGGTCCTGAACTTGGGATGATGGGAGATGTTCTTGGAGATACCTTTGGATGCCTCCTCAACAGCACTGGGCATGTCCTCTATCTCAGAAAGTACCAACACGTCACCCACTTTTTTAACGTACCATCCCTCCTTACTGACATTTTCGAAATTTTCATCCTTGGCCGCTTCGTCCTTCAAATATAAAATAGATGTCATAAGCCATCTTCCATTCTCATAACTACCGATCAATATGAACTTACCTTCGATAAAATTATCCAAACCTAAAAGCAAGCTATCTGCGCCCACGGTACCAAAGAATCTTTTATAAAAATCTTCTGCATCGGCACCTAAAATATAGAAATAATTTCCATAAGGAATGTATTTTGTGTAGTCTTCATCGGCTAGGTTAATATTTTCCTGAGGAAGGTCAATATCTTTGGCATTAGGATTTGACGTCTCCACAACCTCTTTTTCCTGTTCCAGTTGCGCCACAGGGGTAGTTTTTTTAGCTTTTGCCATGGTGAGCATAATAGCGGCAATGGATACAGCTCCGGCTAGAATGACAAAAAATAACCCTACCAGGAATTTGCTGTTCATATGGAAATTTTTAAGATCAGGCAGTTTTCTGCCTTCCTTGCCCTCGGAAGGAGCAAATCTAGTTCTTTTGGGGTTAAAAGAGGGGTCGCGCCTTATAAGCGCATCATCAAGTTTGCTGCCGCAAGATAGACAGAAAAAAAGGTTGCTGTCTTTAATGGGCTTATTACAGTTTGGGCAGACTCTATTCATCAACCAAATTTTACCATCAATTTTACCTGTTGTTATATCTTTTGTTTCTGCCACCTCTTTCTTTGCCTCTACCTCTGCCCCTATCACCGCCTCTGTCGTCACCTCTATCGTTATGTCGGCTAAAACTGCGGTCCTCTTCTCTGCTGTCCGTCGATTGTCCCGGCTCGAGTATCTTTTTGGATAAACTCATCTTACCGTCTCTTGAGACTTCCAACACTTTGACCTTGACATGATCACCGGCTTTAATAACATCGTAAATATCAGTCACATACTCATTTGAGATCTCGCTGATATGCAGTAAGCCCACTTTTCCCGGAAGTATCTCCACAAAGGCGCCAAAATCCACCACTTCTTCGACCACGCCATCGTAGACCTCACCGGGTTTGACGTCTTTTACCATATTGGCGATAATTTCCGCCGCCTTTTGTGCGTTCTCAAGCACAGTGGATGAGGCTATGACCGTACCGTCTTCTTCTATAGAGACTTCGGCGCTGGTCCTTTCCTGGATCTCTTTGATGGTCTTGCCGCCTGAACCTATTATCAGACCTATTTTCTCCGGATCAATATTTATTCTCACTGTCTTGGGTGCATATTGAGAAACATTTTCTCTAGGCTTGGAAATTGTTTTTTCCATTATTTCCAATACATGAAGTCTGCCTTCCTTTGATTGTTCGATGATCTTGGGTAAGATCTCAAAGGGTATGCCTTTGGACTTCATATCGCACTGCATAGCCGTCACGCCTGTCTTTGTGCCAGTCATCTTGAAATCGAGCATACCGAAAGCATCTTCCATGTAAGCCAGATCGGTCATGACGAGATATTTGGAAAAATCGTCATTGGCAATAAGACCCACGCCAATCCCACCAACCATGTCTTTAATAGGCACACCGGCATCCATTAAAGCTAGAGTAGAGCCGCAGGTGGCAGCCATGGAGGTAGAACCACTGGAAGAAAGAGTCTCCGACACCAAGAGGATCATGTAGGGAAATTCCTGTTGTTCAGGCACTAGCGGCTTTAAACCATTCTCGGCGATCATGCCGTGTCCTATTTCTCTATTCTTGGGCCAACCCATGCGACCAACCTCTCCACTGGAGAAAGGCGGAAAGTTATAATAATGCAGATACTTCTTTGTCCTCTCGCCATACATATCCTGAATAAGCAATTCTTGAGAGGGGGAAGCCAGAGTGACCACAGTCAGAACTTGTGTGACTCCACGGGAGAATAAGGCGCTGCCATGAGTTCTAGGCAACAAACCTATTTCGCAGGATATGGGTCTGACTTCTTTTAACCCTCTGCCGTCCGGTCTTTTTTCCGTGGTCAGGATCACATTTCTTAAAGCGGCCTTTTTAAGGCTATCTATGGCCATGGACATATCCACTTTTTTGTATTTACCCTCAAGTTTTTGGTAAACATCCTCCGTGATCTCAGATAGTTTATCTCCCAGATCTTCTTTATCGAATCCGCTTTCCATGAGCTTGCTGATATCTTTTTCCGCTAGCTTGGATACATCGTTAATCAGGTCTTCAGGCAGGGCGCGCGATTCATATTCCATCTTCTCATTGTCCGGATTCGCCTCTTGGGCAAATTTGACTATGAAGTCATACAAAGGATCAACATTGTTCCTGGCAAATTCAATGGCTCCCAGTATCTTTTCTTCCGGCAAGACATCAGCCTCAGCCTCCACGGCTAGAAATCTTTTGTCTTTACCCACAAAAGACACCATCATATCCAAGCTACTGCTTTCCTCCAATAGTTCCCTACTGGGACAAAGTTGATAGTTATCGTCAATATAGCCAACGCGGGCAGATACCATGGGCCCGTTCCAAGGTATATTGGAAGCATGTAAAGCTGCGGATGCGGCTAACATGGCTAGAAACTTGGGATCACTATCATAATCCAAGGAAAGCACGGTAGCCACAATTTGTGTCTCGTTCATGTAATCAGCAGGAAACAGCGGCCTCATGGCATGATCGATCATCCTGCCCACAATAATAGCGTCGTCGGTGGCTCTACCATCCCTTTTTTGGAACCTTGAGCTTTTTATACTTCCGCTGGCATAGAATTTTTCCTGATAGTTTATGTTTAAAGGAAAGTAATCCACGTCAGGATTGAACTCCCCGGCTACGGCCGTGACCAAGATGATGGTATCACCAAAGGTAGCCTTGACAGACATATTGGTCAAAGTAGCATACTTACCTGTTTCCAAGCTTAACTTTTTACCCGCAAAATCCATCTCTTTATAGATAATGTTTTTTTCTTTCATTTATTTTTATTGAGTGTTTTATATATAGGATTAAGAGTTGAGATACTTCTTACGATGATCTCATAAAAAATATTCCAAACCCTAATCGCTACAGATACAAACACCTCCCTTTAAAATTTTTACTTGTTAAGATCTAACCTCTCCAGAACGGAGTTATATCTCTCTTCGTCTTTTCTCTTCAGATAGGAAAGCAGCCTTCTTCTTTTATTGACCATTTGCAACAACCCTCTTCTGGAATGGTTGTCTTTTCTGTGCTTCTTCAAGTGATCCGACAACTTCACGATCCTCTCACTGAGCAAAGTTATCTGCACTTCCGGAGAACCGGTATCTTGAGGATGCATTTGGCTGCTTTTTATTATTTTTGTCTTTTTTTCCTTATCCAAAGCCATAATCTCAGACTATAATATCAAACTTTGGTTGATAAATCAACTAATATGGGGTGTTTCTTTTGCTACGATCCCTTTTAACAACGCTTTGGCTGACCTCTCATTTAGTGATAATTCCCAATCCTGGAATTTCTTCATGACCAGCAAAGATAAGCTGTTGGTACTGCTGTCAACGATATTGGCAAAACCAAATCTTTCATTCTTTTGTGTTATGTCTATGTTGACTATTTTGGATATTTTGGACACGCCGTCCAGATTTTCGTAAATGCCGCCCAGATCGGTCATTCTTTGCGCTCCGATCACGAAGAGGGTATCAAAATCATAACCTGATATTTTTGATCTAATTCTGGTTTCTTTATCAAAATCCTTTGAGACCGGACTTATTCTCAGATACAAAGTGTCGTCTTCCGTTGAGTAATTGACCTTAGAGGCATCAGTCCCTGAATAATCTATGGAAACAAGAAGACTTCTTTTATCTACATCATCGGTTATGTGGTTTGCAGACAATATATCCTCGCCTCCTTCGGGTATTTTCCCCTTGTATAAGAAGCTGACGCTTTTCTCAAGTTCCCTGATCATCAGGTACAACGCCGCACCGGCGCAAAAAGCGTCCAGTCCGGGTATTTTGGATGGCACTACTGCAATATTCTTAGAATCTCTAATCAACATTGCTACTTTGTCTACATCATATTTTTCACCATTCATATAGTTTATGGGCTAAATTTGGGGCAACAGACCAACACTTTATTTAGTATTGTTAACTTGGGGATTATACAATAATAGCCCTATAGCGTCAATCCTGCCATTAAAAGGGTTATATGATCTCTATCCACATATCCTTTTGCACATCGTCGAACTGCGGTTTGGTCAACATACCGCATTCCTGACCTTTTCTTACCGTGTCTACCTCATCCCGGCCGATCTTTAACTTCTTTATCCTAGTAGTGAAGAGCGGCACATCATCTTCCACCAGATCCGCCGGGTTTTTATCGTAAAAGGCCACTCTATTTTTAAGTTTGAAGCTCCCTGCGTCCACCCGGCAACCCATGATCTTATCACCGGAAGGTAGCTTGAACAGTTTTAAAATCTGGGCTCTGCCCTTGATCTTTTGCTCCTCTGTTTCCGCGGTACCTTCAAGCAGACTTATGACATCATCGACCAGATCATAAATGGTCATATAGGACTTGACCACCACACCCAGGTCCCTGGCCAGATCTTCAATATCCTGGGGTATCCTGACGTTAAAACCTAAAACTATACCATCACCGTTTTGCGCCAACATGACGTCTGAACTAGTAATATCTCCCGTGGCCGTCAATAAGAATTTTATGGAAAAGGTCAAACCCACGTTAGAGGTGACCAAATTGGCCAAACTCGATTTCACTGCCTCCAGTGTCCCCTGGGTGTCTGCTCTGACAACTATAGCTACCACTCTTTTGGTATCTTGTCCGATGATCTCCTCTCTGGCCTCATCTGCCGACAAAGCTGCCAGTTCGCTACCCTTTTCTACGATCAGATCACCAACTTGAGGAGGCTCCTTGAATCCCATTATTTCCACCGGAGTGCTAGGCCCAGCCTGGGTCAGCATTTCGCCCTTATCTCCCATCATGGATTTCACTTTGGCTTGATGCCCGCTGGCCATGACCACATCACTCAGCTTTAAAGTACCGCTTCTCACGATGCAAGAGACGATCACACCTTTTTTTCTATCCTTTTTCGATTCTATGATCATGGCTTCTACCTCAGAGGTGTCATCATATTTTAACTCTAAAAGCTCGGCCACGACTAAAATGGCGTCCAAGAGGTCGTCCAGCTTTTCTTTGGTTTTGGCCGATACTTCCACGCAAACCACATCCCCTCCCCAATCTTCGACCATGATATTTTCCTGAGCCAATTGTTGTTTTACTTTCTGCGGATCGGCTCCCGGCAGGTCAACCTTGTTTATGGCCACAATTATTTTTGCTCCTGCCGCTTTAGTATGAGCAATGGCTTCTTTGGTCTGAGGTTTGACCCCTTCATCCGCCGCCACCACTAACACCACAATATCAGCTGCCCTGCCACCTCTGGCCCTCATCTGAGAAAAGGCTTCGTGCCCGGGGGTGTCAATGAAAGTTATTTTTTTATTTTGATGAGTGATCTGATAGGCACCTATATGCTGTGTTATACCGCCATATTCACCTTTTTGCACCTCTGTATGCCTGATAGCATCGAGAATGCTGGTTTTGCCATGATCGACATGGCCCATAACGGCCACGATGGGCGCTCTGAATATGTTATTGTTTTCGTTTGTCTTACTATTTTGCATAAATTTCTGATCCTCGAATAGCTCATTTTATTCTTCTACAGGTTCGGAAATCACCTCTTCTTCCTTAGTATCTTCTGTGGTATCCTCTGCTTCAGCTTTCAACATTTCCGCGGCTTCCTCAGCTGCAGCCTGTTCTTCGGCTTCTTTTTCGGCTCCCTTTTGTTCTTTAATGGTTTCGTCCCAAATGCCTCTTACCGTCTTATCCTCGGCATCGCTGTCCTCAGCTTCTTCTTTGACACCAAACACACCAGCGGCACCTTTTATGTCTATCTTCCATCTGGTCAGTTTATTGGCTAATCTGGCGTTCTGGCCTTCTTTACCTATGGCTAAGCTTTGTTGATCTTCCGGTACGGAAACCGTAGCTCGCCTCTCGTCTTCGTCCAGAACAACCTCCGTGACCATGGCAGGAGATAGCGATGCAGCTATAAATCTCTCTGTGGTGGAAGAATAAGGAATGATGTCTATTTTTTCTCCGTAGAGTTCAGCAATTATCGACTGTACTCTCACACCTTTTTGTCCCACGCAACTGCCTACTGGATCTATCTTTTCATCAGATGAGGAAACGGCCATTTTTGTCCTGGAACCGGGTTCTCTGGCAATGGCTTCGATTTTTACCGTACCTGAGGCAATCTCAGGCACTTCCTGAGCGAACAACTCTTCAATGAACTTGGGATCAGACCGGCTGACAATGATCTCCGGTCCTTTGTTGGAATCCCTGATGTCTTTGACCAGCACCTTCAAACGCTGGTTCATGCGATACTGCTCTGTGGGCACTTGCTCAGAGATGGGCATGACGCCATAGGCATAAGGTTTTCCCAGATCAAGAATGACCACATTGGGTTCGACTTTGAAGACATTTGCCGTAATGATAGTGCCAAGCTTGCCTTTGAACTCATCGAAAGTGACTTCTTTCTCGGTTTCTCTGATCTTTTGCAAAATAACCTGTTTGGCGGTTTGCGCGGCAATTCTGCCAAAACCGGAAGGAGTAACGTCTTCGCCTTCTTTTAAGATCCTGGCTTCGCCTGTTTCCGGATTCAACTCTACTTCTACTTCTTCAATTTCCACGTTCTCGTCGTGCTCTTTTCGATCCTTTTTATATGCCGAGGCCAGAGCTACTTTAATAGATTCCACTACCGCTGATACCGGTATGCCTCTTTCCGTAGCCACCTGGTTGAGGGCTGCATTAAATTCTGTTACTGCCATATTCTCTAATTAAAAAGGTGGAGAAAAACCCCACCAAATTCCTAAAATATATACCTTTTACCCCTGATAAATTAGCACAAAACGGGTTTTCGGTCAATAAACTCAAGCGATAGTGTCCAAGTATTCTTTGAGAATTTCCTTCTGTTTTTTGGACATACTTTTTGGCACCTTGACAATTACCTGTATCAATACATCGCCCTGTTTTTTCTCATTATTAATTATGGGAAGACCCTTTCCCCTCAATCTTATTTGCGTACCAGGTTGTGTGCCGGACGGTATCTTAACTTTTGCTTTACTCATGCCGTCAGGTTTATCCAGGTCAACCACCCACACTTCCACTGTATCACCCAAGGCTGCCTGCACCATGTCTATCTCTACCAACGTGGTCAATGTATTGCCCATCCTCTTGAACACTTCCGGCATTTTCACACGAATGGTCAGGAAAAGATCTCCCGCCGGAGCGCCATTAGGACCGGACATCCCCTTACCGCTAAATCTTATCTCCGTACCGTTGTGCACCCCGGCAGGTATCTTTACTTTGACCTTACCGCTCTCCACATTAATTACCTTTTCCAATCCGAACACGGCATCTTTGAAATCAACGTGAAGTTCGTAATAAAGGTTCTTTCCCTTTTTAGGCCTACGGCTGCCAAATCCTCTGAAACCAAAAAAATCCTCAAAGATATCAAAAGGGTCGAATTCATCTCCTCCGCCTCCACCTGATGTTGTGTACGTATAGGTAAAAGGCCCCCAACCTCCGGCGTTAGCAGAACCCCCGCCAAAAGGGCTCTGCCCCTGACCACCGGCATAGTTTGTACCCGCATGTCCGAACTGGTCATACATTTTTCTCTTTTGGGGATCGCTTAGTACTTGGTAAGCCTCATTAATCTCCTTGAACCTCTTCTCTGCCGCTGCCTTATCCGCTTGACTTACCATATCGGGATGATGCTCTCGTGCCAGTTTCCTATAAGCCTTTTTTATATCATCTTCTGAGGCTTTTTTGTCTAAGCCCAGAACCTCATAATAATCTCTGCTTGATGCCATGAGGGTATTTTAACACCCACAATCAAGAGTCGATATAAAAAAATTTAGCCCCCGTATAAACGGAGGCTAAATTCATTTCCAAGTCAGATATTTATTATCTAACTGCATCCTTCAAACCTTTTCCTGATTTGAAAGCAGGTGTTTTGCTAGCAGGAATGTGAAGAGGAGCTCCTGTTTGAGGATTTCTTCCCATTCTGGCTGCTCTTGATCTCACTTCGAAAGTTCCAACTCCTGTCCAAGTAACTTTTTCACCTCTGCTCAGTGCTGATTTTAAAGTATCAGCTAGTGCGTCCAATGCTTTGGATGCATCTACTTTTGTCATGCCAGCTTTGTCAGCGATGGCTGCGATTAGGTCCATTTTGGTCACTTAAAACACCCCCCTTCAAACTTGCCCTTAAGACTACTGCCTTTTGGGTTGCCTGGTGGCAAAAAAATTTATAACAAAATTTTCAATAATAGCCGGAAATTCTATTGTTAGTTTTTAAGACATGAAGTCCAATCTTTCAATAGAACTCTTCTGTGTATCTAATAATACACCGCGAAAGGCTTTTCTACCAGCGTTTTCCCATTCGAACTTCTGATTTTGCCCGGATAAATAATATTTGATAATTATTTCTTTTTCAACTCCCAGCACTGAGTCTACTACACCTGTCATGCCGATATCGCTTAGGAACAAGGTTTTCTTGGGCAGTACCATGCCGTCACAAGTGGGAACATGGGTATGGGTTCCCACTACAGCCCCCACCCGGCCATCCAAATAAAACCCCAAGGCGTATTTTTCACTGGAAGCCTCGGCGTGGAAATCTACCAGGCTAAAAGTAATGTCTTCATGTTTATATTGCAAAAGGATCTCATCCGCGGTCCTGAAAGGATCATCCACTCTTTCGTTCAGAAATACCCTTCCCAGTAGATTGATCAACAAGACTTTGCCATGCTTACCCACATCTATCACGGCATGACCCTCCCCGGGATGTCCGGGAGGAAAATTAGCGGGTCTAATGACCGGAAGATCTTCAATATCATCTTCGAAACCCTTTTGCCAAAAAATATGGTCTCCGCTGGTAAAGTAATCAACTCCTACGCTCATCATCTCTTCTATGGTTCCTCGGGTAGCGCCTCTGCCATGAGCCAAATTCTCAGCATTAGCCAAGGTCAAATCCACTTTATGTTTTTTGATCAGATCGGGAAGCAATTCTTTGACCATGGTCCTACCGGGACTGGCCACAATGTCGCCAATAAATAGTATTTTCATAAGTTTCTCAACCTAACAACATTGTAGTTGTCAATTTTATAAAGACCAAGCACGGAAACGGGCTCTTTGGCAGACCTGATGAACAAACCAACCAGCAGCACCAATACCAACACAAAAACCGCCATCATGCACCCCTTGACCATTGAGCTCAAAAGTTTAATAAACACATAGGCCAAAATTATAAAAAGTAATAATGCTAGTAAATAAAACATAGATCACTTTTCTTCTTCGACTATTTTGCTGTCTCTGTTACCCTGGTTTCCCTTATTACTGTTACTTTTACCACGCCGGGATAAGTTTGTTCAAGCTCTATCTTCTTGGCAATCTCCCGAGCCAGGAACTCCGTAGACTCATCATCAACTTTTGTAGGTTCGACAAAAACCCTCACCTCTCTGCCGGCTGATATGGCATAAGCCCTATCCACACCGTCAAATTGCAAAGCGGCGTCCTCCAAGGCCTTCATTCTCTTCACATAAGATTCGTAATCCTCACCTCTGGCTCCAGGTCTGGCGCCACTAACATGATCCACCAGGTTGACGATGGCTGATTCTATGGAAGTAAAGGGTTTGTCCTCATGATGCTCGGCTACACAGTTCACAACCTCAGTCTGCACATTATATTTATTTAGCAGGTCCACTCCCAATTGGATATGAGAGCCCTCATCCTCGGTCACAATTTTACCTATATCGTGAAAGAGGCAACCTAGTCTGACCACATCCACGTTGGCATCAAGTTCATGAGCCAATGCCACACCCATTTTTGTCTCTTCCAAAGTGTGTTCGATCATATTCTGGCCGTAAGAAAATCTGTACTTGAACTTACCCAGCATGTAGATCAGGTCTTTGGGCACATTATAAGCACCTACCCTATGACAGAGATCTTCTCCCGCCTTGTATATTAAGTGGTCTATCTCTTCTTTGGTCTGATTTACGGTGTCTTCTATTCTGGCCGGCTGGATCCTCCCATCCTTGATAAGCCTTTCTAGAGACACTCTGGCCACCTCTCTTCTTATGGGATCAAAGCTGGATAACAGGATCTCACCCGGACTGGAATCAAGATCGAACTCTACGCCGGTCAATTCTTCCAAGGTTCTGATGTTCCTGCCTTCCTTGCCGATAATCCTTCCTTTTAGGTCATCATCAGGTAATTTCACTTTGGACGTGGTGTACTCGACCACATAATCGGTTGAGCCAAACCTCATGGCATCCACCAGCAACTGCTTGGCTTCTTCATCCACATCTTTTTTGACCTCTTCCTGCATAGCTCTGATCTTTTTGGCTTTTTCCTCCCTAAGCTCTTTATCCACCTGCCTCAGCAATTGATTCCTGGCCTCATCTTTGGTCATGGAAGCCACACTTTCCAGTTTTGTCTTTCTGTTTCTTAGCAGCTCCTCAGCCTCTTCCTGCATTTTTTCAATGGCTTCCTTGGCCTTTTTTAATGTCTTTGATTTTTCATCCAGCTCTCTTAACTTAGACTCCACTTCTCCTTTTTGAGAAGCTATTTTCTTCTCTTCCTCTATTATTTTAGCCTTGATGTTCCTAGTTTCCTCTTCCGCCGCTGTACGCAACTTTAGCGCCTCATCTTTGGCTTCCAGGATGATCTCCTTAGCTTTAGCTCTAACTTCCGCTAATCTCGAATCATCAATTTCCTTGACAACAGCCTCTTCCTTAGTTTTCAGTTTTTTGAAAAACTTATCGAACATAACCTTAATTCTCCTTTTTGAACTAATTAACTTTTCTAAATGGGAAATAATTTTGTGGCAGCAGAAATGGCTGTATTAAATTTATTGTTAATACAGCTTAGATGAGCAAGTGTATCCGATTTTGTTTTAAGAACGTATTCATATAATTAAAACAATAATTGTCAGTTCCAATATATTTCCCAGACAGATTCTATTTCACCTCAAGCTCCCTGTCAACAATAGCTCTGATCCTGGAAAATGGATAACCTTTCCTGGCCAGATATTCATAAAGCTTTTTTCTTTTCCGCAAAGGGGGCGTATTTCTCAGAGTGGAAAGTTTCTTTCTGGCATCTTTTATCATCTTCTCCTCCTCTGTTTCATCAGAATAAGCTTTCATGGCCTTATCTATAATTGTTGTGGGTACGCCTTTTCTCATGAGAAATTGTCTTATTTTTATCTTGCTTTCCGGTTTTGGGGATCTTAGCTTTTGCGCCACAAAGGTTTGAGCAAAGTAATCATCGTCCACCAGGTTAACCTCTTGCAAATGTTTGAGCACGTCATCCCTCAGGGTTGTTTTTTCCTGGGAATTGATCTTTTTATAGCGGCCAAGATATTTATCAAGTCTATCTGATATTTCTTTTTGGCTTCTGGGTTTATAAGAAATAAAGTTAATGATCTTTAGTGTGATTATTTCTTTTATCTTGGAGCTGACATCATCAAAAGGGCTAGTGCTCTTCATGATCTCCACCTATTTCCATAGGTACTTCTTCACCTGTCACACCGGCTCTGATCTTTTTTTCAATGCTATTTCTGATCCTCACGTTTTCCCGTAAAAAGTTCTTGGCCGCTTCCCGTCCCTGCCCTAACTTTTCCCCGTCATATTCGAACCAGGAGCCGCTTTTTTTGATAATGCCAAAATCCACGCCTACATCCAGAATGTTACCTTCTTTGCTGATACCTTCCTTGAACATGATATCAAACTCTGCCACTCTAAAAGGCGGGGCGACCTTATTTTTTACCACCTTCACCCTGGCTTTGATACCGGAGAATTCTTCACCTTCCTTGAGAGTTTGGATCTTTCTGATCTCCATCCTCACCGAAGCGTAGTACTTTAAGGCTTTTCCTCCGGGCGTGATCTCCGGGTTGCCGAACATTACTCCCACCTTCATCCTCAGTTGGTTAGTAAAAACTACCGTACATTTTGATTTGCTGATGGTTCCGGCTAATCTCCTTAAAGACTGGCTCATGAGCCTGGCCTGCAAAGCTATGTGGCTGTCCCCGATCTCACCTTCGATCTCAGCTCTAGGCACCAAGGCAGCTACAGAATCTATGGCGATAAGGTCCACGGCATTTGATCTGATCAAAGTCTCAGCTATATCCAGAGCTTGTTCACCGGTATCAGGCTGGGATATTAAAAGTTCTTCCACATCCACACCGGTTTTTTCCGCATAGATCGGGTCGAAGGCATGCTCGGCGTCGATCAGAGCGGCCGTGCCTCCCATTTTTTGTGTTTCTGCCATGATGTGCTGTATCAAGGTAGTCTTGCCCGATGACTCCGGTCCATATATTTCCACTATCCTGCCTCGGGGTACTCCTCCAATACCTAAAGCGATGTCCAGAGCAATGGATCCCGTGGGAATAGCCGGAAAATCTCCTTGGTCCGGTCTGTCTCCCAGTTTCATGATCGAACCTTTGCCAAAATTCTTTTCTATTTGTTCCATGGCAGAATTTAGAGCGATCTCCCTATTTTTTTTAGCCGCGTCTACTTTCTTTTCTTCATTGTCCTTGCTGGCTTTTCTTTGGGACATACAATACCTTTCATAAACTTTTCTACCAAATTAATTTTATCAGGTTGGGCAATTTTAACAATAGAAAATATTCTAATTATTATAGAGATTTAGTCTTTTAGAGCTTTTTTTATCCTCTCCAATGATCTCTCTTTACCTAGTACCTTCAAAATATCAAAAATGGGTGGCGTAGCCTCTTCTCCCGTTACGGCAATCCTCAAAGTCATGAAAGCTTCTTTGTTCTTAAAGCCATTTTTTTCTACGAAATCATGGGCGGCGCCTTCAATATTTTCCACGCGCCATTCATCTTCCGGTAAAACGCTAAAAGTTTCGTAAAATCCCTGCAAGATCTCTGCCGTTCTGGCTGGAGATTTGGCGTATTTGCTCAATAGTTTTTTGTTCAGCGTAGGATCGGTGTAAAAATAATGGACCAGCGCTGAATATTCGGAAAGTTTTTTCATTCTCTCTTTGATCAACCCTATAACCTCTTCCTTATAATCTGCTGTAAAACTCCCATCCGGCAGCTTAACATCATACTTTTTGGCCCAAGCCACAACCTCTTCGAACAACTTATCGTTGTCCATATTTCTAATATAATATCCGTTCAGCCACAACAGTTTTTCTCTATCAAAAGCCACCAGATCGGTCTTATGTATCCTCTCCAAGGAAAAATCTTCTATGAACTCGTCCAAACTGTAGATCTCCTTATCTCCGCCTGGATTCCAGCCCAAAAACATCAAAAAGTTAAGTAGGGCCTCGACCAAGTAACCTTCTTTTAAGAATTCCTCAGCATACACGGAACCAAATCTCTTGGATAACTTCTTGTTCTCACCCTGTTCTTTAAGATTGGGCAAATGAACATAAACAGGCGGTTTCCAACCAAAAGCACTGTAGAGCAAAATGTGTTTGGGTGTAGAAGGCAGCCAATCGTTACCCCTTAATATATGCGTGATCTCCATCAAGTGGTCATCGACCACTACAGCTAAATGATAGGTTGGATAACCGTCAGATTTTAGCAGCACTGTGTCATCTATCTCATTGGTATCAAACTCCAGCTCACCATAAACCACATCGGAGAACTTGACCGTCCCATCCGCCGGAACTTTCAACCTGACAACAAATGATTTTCCTTGTTTGAT
Source organism: uncultured Candidatus Saccharibacteria bacterium (assembly GCA_964434935.1). GTDB lineage: Bacteria > Patescibacteriota > WWE3 > UBA101185 > UBA10185 > CAYSWS01. The sequence goes on along the minus strand of CAYSWS010000006.1, from coordinate 16,093 downwards.
ATTTTTCTGCACCTCATTTTCAGAAAGCTTTCTGCACCGCCCATCGTACATGGTCTTAGCCAAACCTTTCTCCCTTTGCTCAGCTCTCATTTGCTCCAGATCATCCTTGGTGCAAAAACACCTATAAGCAAAACCTCCATCTATAAGCTTTTGCACATAATCCTGATAAATATCAAGTCTTTCCGACTGAACATAAGGTCCAAATTTTCCTTCTTTATCGGGGCCTTCGTCCCAGTCAAAGCCGTATTGTCTAATAATATTTAGAATCCTTTGCACAGCCCCCGGAACAAGCCTTTCCTGATCAGTATCCTCAATGCGGATAATGAATTGTCCCTGGTTCTTTTTAGCCAAAGCATAATTGTATAAAACTGTGCGAATATGACCAATGTGATATTCGCCGGTGGGACTGGGGGCCATTCTAGTTCTTACTACACTCATAAGCCCATTCTATCAGAAACATTTACATGATAATATATAGTTGTGACTTTAACGGAAGCTTCTGCAACCACAAAAAAGGCGGTGGTCATATTTGGTATAGTAGCTGTGGTCTACTACATCTTTCTCTTGTTGTTCTTTCCCGGCGCCAAAGCTTTGTTCAAAGCCATCTTCCCGGAAAAAGACCCGCCCAACCCGGTCTTTGGCATGCTGCCGCCGTTAGAATTTACCGAAAAGAGCACTAAAGGAGATTTCAACCCCAGTTTCAAGCTTGATACTAACAACGGAAAACTTCCAGTCGACCTGCCGGAGAAAATGACCGTTTACGAAGTTAAAAAGACCGTGCCCTCTTTTGAGAAAGGTAAAGATGCAATTTCCACAGCGGCGGCACTTGGTTACACGGATGACGACCTGGTCACAAGTTTGAAAGAACCAGTCTATAAATGGAGAAAACTTTTATCGAACGGTATTCTGGAGATCGATACTGACAATAGGCACATCTCAATGAGCACCGTACTCAGAGGAAAATCTGAATACTTCCCTAGAGGGGAGCTGACAAAACAAAGCGCTATTAATTACGCCAGAGACATATTCAAGACCATAGGCAGGTTCGAAGACCCATTGTATAAAGACGGTACGCAAACGGCGGTCTTGGGGCAATTCACCGGAGCTCAACCGGTTGAGACGCAAACAGAGGCGGACGCACAGATCGCCAAGGTTGATTTTTACAGGTCAATTAATGAATTTCCTATCCTGGGTCCAGACCCAAAAGTTGGTATGCTTTACACTGTTTTAAGGAAACCGCAAAAAGAGACCATATATTATAACTTCCCCGTTATGGAGAGCTGGTATTGGGAGATCAGTCCCCAATCAGATGCCAGTTATCAGATCATCAATGTCGCCGATGCCTGGAATTTTGTCAAACAAAATAAAGGTGTGGTTGTGAGCATAGTGCCGGAAAATAGTAGTCCTTTTGAATCGTACACCCCTGTTTTGGTTGAAGAGGTGTTTATTAACAATATTTACTTAGCCTATTATGATAATTATTATTACCAGCCATACCTACAACCTATATATGTGTTCGAAGGGACTTACACCACCATAGGTACGCAGGGAGGGACTATCACCTTTTACTATCCTGCCATATCTCCGGAGTATATAAAAGCCAACTAGATCATCGCCATTCGTAGCTGGAGAGAGTCCAGTTGATCAAATTCCTGGTATCCAAGAACCTGTCATCGCTAGACATAACTATAATAGTAAAATCTTTATCATCATCTTTATAGTCGTAGATGAGTACCTCTCCGGCGCCTGAGGTCCTGCCCGTCTTGATGCCGACAGTCTCCGGTATATCCCATAACAGCTGGTTGGTGTTCGAAATATCAATGTTCAAAGCACCTGTAACATCTTTGTAGCTATAATTCTTAGTCCTCACCACTTCCCTTAGGAACGGGCTTTCCATGACTTTCTTCGATAATAGATATAGGTCCCACACAGATGAGTAGTGCGAGCCTTGAAAGCCGTCAAGACCTACGGGATTGGTGAAATGCGAATTGGTCATATCTAGCTCAGCAGCCTTTTCATTCATAAGGTCCACAAAAGACTGCATATCCAATTTTGATGATGCCAAAGCGCAACCCGCATCTCCGGCCGAGCTAACTAACAAGCTGTACAAGAGATCCTTTACGGTATATTTGGAACCCACCGGTAGCCAAAGCTTGGTGCTGTCAATTTCCGAACAATAAGCACTTATTTCTATGATCTCGCCCAAGTTGTAAATGTCACTAGCCACTAAAGCTGTCATGAGCTTAGTAGTAGAAGCCGGGGCAAAGGTGGTGTTTATGGTGTGCTCACTAAGAATGGTGCCGGTGCCGTTATCTATAATGAGATGGGCTTTGGCTGTGATATATGGAAAGGCGCTTTTATTGACCAGAACCGGCCTTTTCACTCTTTTACTGGTGCCCAGGACCATGCTACCATCCGTATTTTGCGCTAATATAACACTACCAAAAATGTGATCCACAATACCTGTCTGCATGGTGGAAATGGTTCTCCGGTATTTTTCAGGCAGGGACGAATACTTTAGAGGAAAATAAATAGCTGATGTGATCATGGCCGTAAATACCACGCCCACAACAAGCTTAGCCACAGATCTTTTGTAGGTGTAACCGGCTACTACATCTAAGAACCAAGCAGGAGCAATTAATACCCTGATGAGCAGTATTTGAAGTTTTTGCACAATCGACAACGTCACAATCACTACTATATCAAATAATTATTCTAAATCTAGTTTAAGGGATAATTCTTCGAGCAGATCCTCATCAACCTCACCCGGGGCATCCATAACTGCCGTTTTACCGCTCGAGGTCATGGGAAAGGCTATAGTTTCCTTTAACGACTGCTCCCCGGCCAACACCATGATAAGTCTATCCAATCCCAGGGCTATGCCCCCATGAGGCGGAGTTCCCAATTTAAAAGCTCTGAGCATGTGCCCAATGCCTTCCTCTATCTCTTCCTCCGTATAGCCCATTATTTTATAGGTAGCTTTGAGAATTTCCGCCTTGTGCGCCCGCATGCTGCCCCCACCTATCTCGTAACCGTTGCAGATCAGGTCGTATTGCAGGGTTTCGATCTTGGCAATGTTCTCACCTTTTAGATGCCAAGCTAGGTGCTCTTCCTTGGGCATGCTAAAAGGGTTGTGGGTAAAGGTCCAGCCGCTCTTACCGTCCATCTTTTCTGCCACATCTTCTTTATCGACCTTTTTAAAGAAGGGAAAACCCGTTACCCAGGCAAAAGACAGTACGCCTTCTTCTTTCTCTTTATCACTTCTCAGATCGAACTTATCGGCCCCGTACTTCTTTATAGCCTCTTGGTAGTTCACGCGTGGAAACTCCTCGGTTTTCATCTTCCCACCCACACCTTTTACTGCCGTAACCACCATCTCCTCCACCGTGCGCATGACCTCCTCCATATCCACAAAGCTCATCTCCATATCCAGCTGGGTGAACTCGTAGCCCCTGTCGGCTCTGAGGTCTTCGTCCCTGATACATCGGGCAAATTGGAAATATTTTTCCACTCCGGCAGCCATCAAGATCTGTTTATACTGTTGAGGACTTTGGGGCAGGGCATAGAATTTGCCCGGATTGTGCCTGGAGGGAACAATGAAATCTCGCGCACCTTCTTTGGTTGATTTGGTGAGCATGGGTGTTTCTACTTCGATAAAATCGTTTTCATGTAAGTATTTCCTTAGTTCAAAGAAAAACTTTGACCTGAGCTTGACGATCTTGGACATTCTGTCTCGTCTGAGATCCAGATATCTATACTTCAACCGAGCTTCTTCATTGATATCCCTACCGTCAGTATCTATGGGAATAGGTAGTTCGCTACATTCATTGAGTACGGTGTAATCTTCTACCTCCACCTCTAGACTGCCTAAAGCCAGATTCGGATTTATCATATTATCAGGTCTTTTCTTTACCATGCCTGTGATCTCCACCACATATTCAGAACCCAGATCACCCATTTTGCCCACACCCACGCATTGCACAGCTCCACTGGTATCGCGCAGATCGATAAAAGTTATTTTTCCGTGGTCTCTCTTGGTATCCACCCAGCCCATGAGCCTGACCTTTTCACCTATCATTTTAGCTGTCTCGCTGACTAATGTTCTTTGCATATACTAACTATTGTACAACATTACGGTTATTATAATTGCCGTATGTTTGCTGTACAATTGAGTTAATGGACGGAAAATATATCAAAGCAGCTTTTAAAGGGTTCTTGGTGCTGGCAGCTTTTGGTCTGATAGTTCAGGCGGTGAGCATTGGAATTTACTACTATAATCGTAGAAATTTTGCCGAAAAAGACCACAACAAAGAGGAAAAAGAAAGGTGCGAGAGGGTTATAAGTGGTGAGGAGCATGATCTTATAGATTATTCTTATTGCAAGGGATTCTTAAAATGGCTTGACTCCAACACCAACTTCAACAATTAGTTCATATCCAGTTCGATAAAAAAGGTCATTAAGGTACCGATGATGGCTAGAGCAAATACCCATTTCCAGGTGAGCGTTATCTGAATGAGCACAATTATCAATGACAGTACTACCACCACTCCCAAATGAAGCATCAATTCCCTGTATAGCTGATAATCTGAATCTCCCAACTTTCTTGCCTTCTCATAAGACACGGACATCATGGGCAGAGCATAAGTGCCGCTGATGAATCTATCGGCCACATCCAGAGAGTAAAATAACCAAGCTTTGCTGAAAAACATGCGGGGGATATAGAGCAGGGAATTCACAATTGTGCCTATACCATGGATCTTGTAGGATCCATGTTTATCGATCATTTTCCCTATCCATAGCACCACTATGGAAGAGAGAAAAAAGGAAAATGAATTAATAAATCCGATATTGGCAAAGTTACGCAGAGTAAAGAATAGCATGATCGGCCATATAGCAGTGTATATGCTTGAATCTATACCCTCGCCGATATAGCTTACGGTAAGTCTCCAATAAGATCTGTTGAGCACATAGTCTTTTATGACCTTGACCACGTTGTGCTTTCTATGCTGCCACTCGTGGATGACAAGAGCGATGGGCAAGGCAGCCACTATCAATAAAAGTATGCTGGACATGAACAAAACGTTAAAACCAAAATTTATGATTATTAGGCCGCCAATGGCCGGCCCAATGCCCGAGATCACTCTAGCCAAGAAAAATCTCCTACCCGTGTCCTTGCCAAAACCTTTTAAGTTCAGGTTTGATTTTCGAATAAAAAAGATGTGATACGGTATCCAATACATGGCCACCTTAAATCCGGCTAGTACTCCGGCCAGCAGTATCAAGAACAAATTATCCTTGGCCAGGAACCACAAGAGAATTTCCACAATGAGGATGATAAAACTAATGATCATGGTCAGTTGGAAGTGCAGCTTACTAAAGATCAGCTCGCCTAAGAAAAGCACGGCCACGATACAAGAGACGGACCTGAGCAAGAAATAGCTTAGCACCCAAGTTATGCCATTAATAGTGGGATCGGCATGAAAAAGGGGGAAATATTCGGAAATGCCAAAAATATAAATAGGCAAGAATATTCCCACCAGGGAAACGGCCAAAACCCTGATGGTGTTGGTGAGATATAAGGCCGCGTGTTCGCTGATAGTTATTTTTTCCCGGCTGAGATGAAAATCCAGATTTTGATAGAATTTTGACGTCACGTTAAAGGGCATAGCTTAGTTTTTCTTAATGTCTTTTACGACAAGGTCGATATTTACTTTGTCCTTATACTCATTTTTCTTAAGAGTGTAAGCAATATCAATTTTATCACCCACACTTATCTCTTTCTCAAAGTGATCGCCGTAATTGAAAAATATGGCTTTGAAGAAGTCTTCCCCGTCGTATAACCTAAGACTAAGGTGCTGCTGCTGCCCACCCACAAAGTTCACACCAGCTACATCCAGATTCTCTGAGGCAAATACCGGCTGTCTGTTGCCCATGCCAAAGGGCTTCAGCTGTTCGATCTCATCCAGCAGGTTCTCATCAATGATGCCTATGGGAATAGCCATGTCTATCTCCAAAGTTTTTACCAAATTCTCATCTTCAATATTTTCTTGGGCATATTTTTCCAGCAAGTCAGTGAGGGTTTGGATGTCTTTTTTGTGCATGCTAAATCCCGCAGCCATGGGATGCCCGCCCAGGCTTAAGAACAACCCATCATCCAGCTGTCTTAGGACATCAATGATATCTATACCGGAAATAGAGCGCACAGAGCCTTTGACAATGTCTTCGGAAGTGCTAATGACAATGGCCGGACGGCTATATCTTTGCGCCAGCTTGGAAGCTACCAAACCTATGATACCTTCATGGTAGTCATCATGCTGGGAAATTATGATCTTAGGCAGTTCTTTACCCTCCACATCAGAGGCAAGATCGAACATTTCCATGGTCTTGTCCTGCCTGAGTGTGTTCACTCTGTTCAACTCCCAAGCCATCTCTCTTGATCTTTCTCTGTCCTGTTCCAAAAGAAGTTCCAAAGCATATTTGGCATCCTCCACTCTTCCCGTGGCATTGAGACGTGGTCCTACTAGCCATCCCAGATCATATGTCGTGATCTCGCCGCTAGATCTCCCGGAAGCAGCTAAAATATTTTTTATACCCAAGGGAGGGTTGTGATTGAGAACTTCCAAGCCCTCTTTGACCAGAGTACGGTTGAAATTAAGCACAGGTTGCAGATCCGTAATAGTGGCAATACTGGCCAAGGCTATATGATCTTTACTCTGACCGCCAAGAACTTTGGACAACAAATAAGACAGCACCGCTCCCACTACTTGGTCGTACCAAACAAGCACATCCGCCGGCGGGAGATCTTTAGGTTTTTGGTGATGGTCGGTAATGATAACTTTGTGGTTAAGTTTTTTTAGCCGTGCCACTTCGCTGACCGATGTAATACCGCAATCAACCGTAATGAAGAGCACTCCCTTGTTTTTGAATTCTTCTCCCACCATCTCCAGAGCTCCGTCTATGGATCTATCGGAGAGACCATAGCCATGAGAGAACCTGTTAGGAATAAAGGCGTAGACGTGTTCGTAGCCCAGTTCTTCTCTGATTGTCTTGTATAAAATTGCTGCAGCGCACACGCCATCAGCATCATAATCGCCGTGAATGATCAAGGCCTGCTCCTTGCGTATACATTCTTGGATCATCTCCCTGGCATCCCGTAAGGAACGCAGCAGATCCTTAGGCAGTCTTTGGAACCAATATGAAACCGGAGGCGGCTCTAAAAATAGCTTTTTTTCACGAGAGGAAGCAATTCCCCTATTTTCCAGCAAGCGGTCCCTGATAGACTCACTGGCATCATACTGAGATAGCACTTTCCATTTATACATAAGATCAGCTTTTTTTGTTTTTGTTTAAAATGTGTTCCTCCCATATCACGAGAATTGGGCTGGCGGTAAAGATCGACGAATATGTGCCTGAAATGATACCTATAAGGAGGGCCAGAACAAAATACTTGATACTCTCACCTCCCAAGATGAAAAGGGATAATAAGGTGATGAGCACAGTCAAAGAGGTGGCAAAAGATCTGTTCAAGGTTTCGACGATGGAAAAATTGACAACATCCTCAAAACCCCAGCTGGAAGGCATTTTTTTCAGATTCTCCCTTATCCTGTCGAAGACAACAATGGAATCATGGATAGAGAACCCTATCACCGTGAGAACGGCCGTGATGAACAAAGAGTCCACGGCCACACCATGGAACTTGCCCAGCAAAGAAAACATACCTAGCAGCAAAAAGGCATCGTGCAGCATGGCAATGATGGCGCTAACGCCAAATCTCAAGCTGGAATAAGGTTTGGGGATATTCCTAAAGGCATAGGCAATATAGAGCATGATGCCCAATGAGGCTACTCCTAGGGCTTTGAAAGCTTTTAGCGCCGTTTCCCGGCCTATGATCGAACCCACGGTGATGAACGACTTTTGTGAGATGCTGTCTTGGGATTCTTTTATCTTTTGCAGCAGCTGGTCGTTGACCTCAGACGAGACCGGTTCCGTCCTCACCTCTATTTGGTCCTGGCTGGACACAAGTTCATTAATGGGCACTCCTTGCTCTGAGAAAGCATCCTTAACTGTTTGCTCGGCACTTTCCAAGGATGTGACATTTGAAATATCATAGGTAAAAACCGAACCTCCGGTAAAATCAACTGCCAGATTAAGACGAAAAACCAACAGCGAGATGATGCCCGGTAAAAGCACGATCCCAGAAAATAACAAATATATTTTTTTGTATTTCATGACATTCATCATTTTTGGGTCACCTTTCTGAAGTCGCCGATGTTAAACACCTCGATCAAAGTTCTCACCACCACGATGGAAGTGAACAAAGATACCATTATGCCTAAGGAGAGGGTCAGAGCAAAGCCCTTGACCGGACCAGTACCGAATTCGAACAAAATAAAGGCCGTGATAAGTGAAGAGATATTAGAATCCCTGATAGATGTCCAGGCTCTTTCGAAACCATGTTTGATGGCCATGGCTTCCGGCTTACCCCAAAGGATCTCCTCCTTGATCCTTTCGAAAATGAGAATGTTAGCATCACTGGCCATGCCCACGGATAGAATGAATCCGGCGATGCCCGGCAGGGTCAGGACCACGGGAATGATCTTAAAGATGGCCAAAATAATGATGGTATAAATTATGAGTGCCATATCAGCCAGCACACCCATATGCCTGTACATATAGATCATAAAAATAAGCACCATTCCCATGCCTACTAATCCGGCAAAAAAGCTTTTTTGCACTGACTCTTCACCCAAAGTGGCGCCTATGGTCTGCTGCTCCACCACGCTTATGCTTATAGGTAAAGCGCCGGCTCTGATCTGCACACTTAAGGTTTGGGCTTCCTGCATGGTGAAGCTACCGCTAATGACCGGATCGCTCACCAATCCCTGGGCTAAATTTTGATCAACTACGGCCATGGAGATAGGGGTGACCTCATCATCAAGAAAAATGGCCACAGGTTTGCCTACATTTTTTTTGGCCACTTCGGAAAATTTATCTAAACCTGGTTTGGTAAAACTTAGCTGGATCTGCGGCCTGTCCTGCAAACCTGCTTTACTTCCCGAGCCGAAGACCACGGCTGCCCCTTTAAGATCTGCCCCGGTAACATCGGTTTCCTGCCACACATCCGGTGAAAAATAATATTGTTGGTAATTTTCCACATTCCACTCCACATCATCCTTTAGTTCCATGAATTTTATTTGGGCAGTTTCTCCCACTAGAGAGATGGCCTCCGTCACATCACCCACACCCGGTATTTCCACTACGATCCTGTAGTCATCCCCTACCTTTAAAGTTGAGATATGGGGCTCTGACACCCCCAAGAGATTAACTCTGCGCTCTATGACCTCCACGGCCGATTCAACCGCCTTCTCTCTATCTTCAGGGGCTATATCCTCCAAATTAGCTTGCAAAACTATCCTCACGCCTCCGTTTAGGTCCAAACCTCTTTTGAACTTAGAAAAATCGAACTGATATCGGCCGCCAAATAAACTAAAGGAGTATCCGCCAATAAAGGAGTCTACGCTTAGCCACTGATTATCGCTTTTAATGGGAACACGGGGAAGATCTATCAGCAGACACAAGGCCACCAAGGTCGATATTAACCCTAATCTGAAGTAGATATTTTTGAACATGCTACACCACCGAACAAAACTCTTCTTCGTCCCCGATGAGCATAGTTCTGCTTTGGGTCAGCACTTTGGAAATAAAGTGATCGTTCTTTCTTTTCCTAAAAGTAAAGTCTTCTTCTGACATGACCGAATAATTTATTTCAACACCCATCTCTCGTTCTCCCATAGCAACCACTCTCTTTAGCACGTCAAGTTCAAAGTCCCCCACCAGGAAAAGGTCCACATCCAAGACGGATGATTTTCTGCCTTTCAAAAAAGCGGTGGCAATCATGGCGAACTTGATGGTTCCCAGATCTTTGGCATTCTTCAAGATCAGTCCGCCCACACCATCCTCTTTGGACACCATAGCCAAAAGCTCCGAATAATATATATGAGTAGTGTCCGCTTTGTAATAGATCCTATTGCCGCTTTGTCTTTTTCTCAGCAAGCCCATGCCCTCCAGCTTGGCCAACTCCCTACGTACGGCATTGATCTCGGCCTTCACTGCCCGCACAATGGCCCTGACATGGAATTGTTCATCCGGACGGGTTAGGGTTAATTTTAATATCTTTAATCTGACTTCTGATACAAATAGATCTTTAAGCATTTCTTTTTTAGTCTAGGACAGATAACTTTTTAATTATATACAACTTGATCAACATTCCTATCGGGAACAATGCTGATCCAAAATTTTCCCCGATTGAACTGGATCTGATCTCCGTTCTGATCATAGAACATAGTTCTCTCATCCCGTCCTTCTTTAGTCCAGGTAGCTTCGATGATCTTACCGTCTAAAAATACCAACCCGCTGCCGCTGCCTACCAATTCATATTCCAGCCTGGCTTTATCATCTCCGATAATGGGTGTCTCGGCCACAAACTGCACAATAACATCACTAACTCTTATCTGTTCCTCCGTTTCCTGATCCTTGTGAGGAATGGGATTTCCCTCCTCGTCGTAGCCCATAAATCTCAGATATGTGTTGGTATCCGCATCATACTCGAAAATGGCCGAATAATCACCTTCGTACCAAAAGTCAATGGAGATCTTGGTAGCATCCGGTTTGTCTTGATATTTGCCGGCATCATCCTTGAAAGCCCAGATGACAAAGTCTCTGGTGCCGTCCCAACCTATATTATCAGCAATAGTTCTCAACTCTTTGCCGTCCGTAAAAGCTGTGTGCTCGACCGCCACATCCCGGGGATTTTCGCGCCAAAACGTACCACCACCTCTACCCAAACTTCTCACCGGCCAGGTCTCAATGGCTTCCAAGGCTTGAGGAGACCAGCCGATGTGCATGATCATGGCGTCACCCAATTCCTTCACCAGGACCAGATAGTACTCCCTGGTGCTTCTTACCGGACCTATCTTTTCCGGCGTGTCGGATAAGTAAAAGGCCAGAAATCTGGTAATGCCGCCCTCGGCCACTATCTCATAGACCAGATCGGCATAGATCAAACCGGATTGAGGTCTGGCGTCAACATAGTTGTTGACCATGACGGCTAGTGGTCGGGAATTTATCCACACTTCAGCTTCTTTTTGGGGATATTCGACTCCGGTCAAGGGATCTTCCACTTTTTGCTGTGACATCTGCCCTGAAGAATTGTTGTCACCACCCATGTCATTAACAAAACTCAAGGGTGATTTTTTGAGGATAAAGACCCAGATCAATAGAAATACAATAAAAGCAGCTGCCACACCTATCAAGATAGCTAAAGCTGGTCTCTTTGTTTTAGGTGGAGTAACTTCTACATTGAACTTAGAAACACGGGGAAACTCCTTAGGCGCATCGCTGGGAACATTGTTATTGTTCATCTCCATACCTCCATTATACATTTTGAGTACAAAACTTGTCTATGCATATTTTTAAGAAATTTATTTATTCTTCTCGCCACATACGAGCGCAGACCCATACTAAAAACCATGTTCACACTACCCGAATACCTTGCTACTACAGCATAATTGTCCGGGACATGGTTGACACTTATTTGCACCTGTGCTATATTTCCTAAGTTAATTTATAGAAATAGAGCCCCTTTTTTACGGGGCATTTATTTTAGCAAGAGTCGAAAGGTTTCCAGAAATACCTAAAAGGTTAATTTTAAGGTCAAGATATGCAAACTAATAATGTATTGTACATAACTAAAGAAGGCATGAAAAAGCTTAAGGACGAGCTTAAAGAGCTGGTGGATGTAAAAAGACCGGACATTGCTCAGCAGATCCAGTCGGCCAGAGAAATGGGTGACATTTCCGAAAATGCAGCCTATGATGAAGCCAAAAGAGAGCAAGCACTTATTGAAGGCAGGATCATGGAATTGGAAGACATCATAAAAAATTCCAAGGTGGCCGACGGGGCTGCTTCGGAACAAATTGTGGTGGGTTCAAAGGTCATTCTTCATATTGATGGCGGTGAGGAAGAATATCACATTGTGGGCGCACCGGAAGCTAATCCAACAGAAAGAAAAATATCACACGAATCTCCCTTAGGCAGCGCGCTCCTGGGTAAAAAAGTGGGTGAAAAGGTGGAGGTTGAGGCGCCCATCGGCAAACTCACTTATACGATCCTCAAGATAAGATAGTTCGAACATTTCCCATATGAGCTAAAAAACGTCTTAAAGACGTTTTTTTATTGCCTAAAAAATGATAAATTGTAAATACTATGGCCACGCTTAAGGAACTTAGAAACGAACGCCTGAGCAAATTAAATAAGCTCAAAGAGATGGGCATCTTACCCTATCCTCCTCATGCTCGAAAGGATGCGGCCAATCATGATGTATCCGAGCACCCGAAAAAATATGAGAACAAAGAGATCTGCCTTACCGGCCGCATACACTCAATAAGAACCCACAGCCAGCTCGTCTTCATGGACTTGCATGACTTTTCCGGTAAGATCCAACTCTATATTAAAGAAGAAGACTTATCTCCCACAAGTGTAAAGGCTCAAAGTCTAGGTTTTTCCGATCTGAACTTGCTGGATATCGGAGATTTTGTGCAAGCCAAAGGCGTTGTGACGACCACCCAAACAGGGGAAATATCTCTCTTGGTCAAAGAGCTCAAGCTGCTCACAAAATCTATCCGACCCTTGCCGGATAAGCACGAAGGCTTGAAGGATCAGGATACAATTTTCAGACGAAGATACCTAGACCTGGCCGTGAACCCTGAACGCCGAGAGCTGTTCTTAAGAAAAGCTAAATACTGGGAAGCCTGCCGAGAGTTTCTCAAAAGAAAAGGGTTTGTGGAGGTGGAAACACCTGTCCTGGAACACGTCACCGGTGGGGCTGATGCCAAGCCCTTTGTCACACATCACGAGTCTTTGGACGAAGATTTTTACCTCAGGATCTCCACTGAGCTTTATTTAAAACGTTTGATAGGCGGCGGTTTCGAAAAGATCTATACTTTTGGCCCCAATTTCAGAAATGAAGGACTAAGTGACGAGCATCTGCAAGAGTTCTACCAGCTCGAATGGTATTGGGCTTATGCCGATTACCAAGATAACATGAAGCTTGTCAGAGATCTTCTCAGATATACGGCTAAAAAGGTTTACAACAGAACAAAATTCACTAAAGGTAAATTCACTTTTGATCTGGCCGATGAGTGGCAAAAGCTGGAATACACCAAAGTCATTAAAGATAAGTTTGGCGTGGATGTTTTCAAAACTTCTGATGAGGATATCCTTAATATCCTCAAAGAACATAACGTGGAACTTCCCGGTGCCATTAACCGCGCCCGGCTGGTGGATAACCTCTGGAAACTGATCAGGCAGGATATGGCCGGTCCGGCTTTTCTTATTAACGAACCCAAGTTCGTCTCACCCTTAGCCAAATCCATGGTAAAAAATGAGAATCTGACGGAAAGATTCCACGTCATCATTGCCGGTAGTGAGCTAGGCAACGGCTACACGGAACTAAACGACCCCCAGGACCAGTTGGCCAGATTTTTGGAGCAGCAAAAAGCCAGAGACCAGGGTGACGATGAAGCGCAAATGCTGGATATAGACTATGTAGAAATGCTCGAATATGGCATGCCTCCCACCACTGGCTATGGACAAAGCGAACGTGTGTTTTGGTTCCTGGAAGATATTACAGCCAGAGAAGGCACCCTGTTCCCACAAATGAGATCAAAGATCGATGAAGTAACTAAAGAGATCTACAATCTGGGTGTGCCAAAACAGAACAAGCCACAAAAAATATCATTCACACCGGAAGAGGCAGAAAAATTACTAGATGAGATGGTCAAGGATGAATATCAAAAACTCCATGCCAAAATGGTGGCTGCCGGATTAAAGGCCTATGCTCAAAAATTCAGTGAGGATGAGGAGCTTTGGTACATCACAGGTCTTCTCCATGATATTGATTATTTTCAGTACCCCGATGAGCACCCACAGATCTCGCTGGCCTGGTTCAAGGAATGGGAATTTCCCGAAGTGATGATAAACGCTGTTTCAGCCCACGCTCATAAGAGAACCGGAGAAGAACCCGAGTCCAAACTTGGCTGCGCCTTAATCGCTACCGATGAACTAGCCGGGTTCTTATACGCTTACTCCCTCATGAGACCTGAAGGCTTTGCCGGCATGGAGGCTAGATCGGTGAAAAAGAAGTTCAAAGACAAAGCCTTTGCTAAAAAGGTCGATCGAGAAGAAATAATGTATGGTGTAGAAAAGTTTGGAGAGGATTTTGGCGAGCATATAAATTTTCTCATCAAAGTTTTTGGTGATATGAAGGAATTGAACTAAACATGGAAAACGCTATGAACATTGCCCAACCCCCGCAAACCCCCTCAGAAGGCCAATCTCCCGATCAGCCGGTCAACACTGGTGATGAGATCGAAAAGAAAAAGAAGGCTTTTTATGTAAAGGTCAGATTAGCCGGATTTGCGGTCATGGGCTTTATCTTTCTAATTGCCATGGGCATGATACTAAAGTTCATTTACACAAAGACCAAAGATACTTATGTGGTTGATGGACCAAGGTCCGGCACCCAACCCGAGCAGGAAGTGATCATTACGGAGGAAAAACCTCCTGAAGTTGAAGAATGGGAGATCTACTCCAGCGACAAATACAGGTTCTCTTTTGACTATCCCAAAGGAGACCTTCTTGAGGTAAAAAATACTTCCGAAACCGAATTCTCGGTAGAGGTTTTTTATAAAGATATCATCCCTTACGAAAATGCTGACGGAGAGAATTTGGTCAGGGGTTATATATTCAAAGTTACACCCCTCAAACTTTCAGCCAGCGACCTTAAAAATGCCGCTGTCATTAAGAAAAATTGGTTCTTATCTTTATGTCCGGAGACAGCCACGGTCACAAATGAGTATGGCAGAAAGGTGGCTGGTTTTGACGCAGTCACGGTTGATGTCTACGACTGCAACAGCGACTACTCGGTCACCTACATCACAGCCAATGACCTGGTGTATGAGATCAGCCAGACTTATAAAGGAGATGTTGGCTTTAAACAAATTTACAAATCCAGGGAAAATCAGATCCTGGATTCTTTGGTGATAGATGTGGACTCCCCGGATCTGCCTGACAACATCGAGTATGAAGACAAGCAACAAGGTATTTCCTTCAGTTACCCCAGGACCATGAACACCGAGTGCTGCAAGGTACCGGCACCCCTGTTCGACGAGCTAAAAAACCCTATCACCATAGCAGAAAATGACAACTCCGATGCTTTAGGAGTTTTTTACACTTATAAACTTATTCGAACAGATTTTAATGAGGTTGTAGAAGAACAAAAAGCAAAACTTACGGATGAATACAAGGTGGTCAAGAACAAGACCCCGAATGGGACACAGACAGAGATCGATGTTGCAGGACAAAAAGCCGTCATGCTCTCAGGTTATTCCTGGAAAGGTAATGACCTAATATTGATCCCCCACGCTGCCAAAAATAACATCTTAATAATATCCAAAACAAATATCTCAGAGGAAACGTTTAAGATAGTTATCGAAAGCTTAAAGCTTAACTAAAGCAAAATCCCTCAACCAGTCTTTTTAAAGTCTCAAGGTCGTTATAGAAATGGTCGTTGCCTGGGATCTCCACCGTTTGATGATCGTTCACTTCCTGCTCATGTAAATAACTTTTCAGATCCTCATAGAACATCACCGGATCATAAGACTTTTGTATAAATAATGTCGGTATGTCCAGACCAAACATCCATTCGTCCACGTCAAAACCGTGTACTTTACCCCACTCTACCGGCAAACCCACAAACACACATTTTTCGGGCTTAAGCACTTGCTCACTGATGCCTTTTAGGGCCAGTAAAGTCCCGGCAGACTTACCAAAAATGACATAGTTTTTGTAATCATCGATGACCTTGGCTGTCTCTTGCAGCTCTTTGTCCAAATAAATAACCTCGGCTTTGTCATCCCAATGTTTATAATATTGAATGTATGTCCGTCCAAATAATGACCTAAGAGTTTCTTCGACCCTTTCGATCCACTCTTTGTGTATGAGGCTGTTACCGGAGAAAAGTATCAGGTCCATA
>CAYSWS010000005.1:0-52918 GCA_964434935.1 uncultured Candidatus Saccharibacteria bacterium | reverse complement strand
TACCGAACCTATTGCCTCACCAGTGACGGCGAGCTCAACGAAGGTCAGATCTGGGAAGCAGCCATGTTCGCGCCCAATAATAAATTAAATAAGCTCACCTGGATCATCGACAGAAATAACATACAAATTGACGGTTACACCGAAGACATCATGCCCCTGGAAAACCTGCGGGATAAACTGGAAGCCTTCAACTGGTTCGTGCTGGAGATCGACGGGCACAACATAGAAGAAATAATAAACGCCTGCCAAATGGCTAAATCAGTCAGCCAAAGACCAACCGCTATTATCGCCCACACCATACCGGGAAAAGGCGTAGAATTCATGGAGAATAAATTTGAGTGGCACGGCAAACCTCCAAGCAAAAAAGAGGCCGCCCAAGCCTTAAAACAACTTAGAACTCTGAAAGGAAAAATATCCGATGTCTACGAATAAACCAAACGGCAAAAAAATAAATCTCATTCCGCTTTTCATTCTCATGGGACTTTTGATCCTCATCTATTTTGTCTTTTTAAGTGATAATGAGCTTTTTAAATTGAATAAAAAGCTTGAGGTCAGGCGCATAAACGGCTTTCCCACTGTGGCTTACACGGATAAGTATCTGGAAAAGCAGCGTGCGGTCATCACCAGCGAAGAAGAGTTGATCCAATTCTTAAATTATGTGGACGAATCAGGCTATCTCACAGTGCGGGAAGACATTGATTTCAACCGGGAAATGCTGCTGGGGGTTTCTACCGACACCAATGACGCAGAAGGCGTAGGTATAAAGATAAGAAAACTTTACGAGGATAAGGATAAGAACACGCTGCTGGTTTCCATCCAAGAAACAGAGCCGGGTAGTACTTGTGAAATAGTGGAAAACAAGAATGTGGCTGTGGATCTGGTAGCTGTTGATATTACCGGCATGAAGGTTGAGTTCGAAAGGGTCAAACAAGTTAAGGAATGTAATTAATGCTCAACGAAAGCCTCAAACTAAACCCAGATATTTTTAACGCCAACATAAAGGCCGACTCTACCAGGAACGGTTTGGGAGATGGTTTGCTGGTCTTGGGGGCCGAAAATAAAGACGTAGTAGTACTGACAGCAGACCTCATGGAATCCACGCGTGCACAAAAGTTTGCGGCTAAATACACGGGGAGATTTGTGCAGGTTGGCGTAGCCGAACAAAACATGGCCGGCATAAGCGCCGGGTTGGCCTTGAGCGGTAAGATCCCTTTCATGACTTCCTTTGCCGTTTTTAGCCCCGGCAGGAATTGGGAACAGATCAGGGTTTCCATATGCTACACCGAGGCTAATGTCAAAATTGCCAGTACGCATGCCGGATTGTCCGCCAGCCAAGATGGCGCCACCCATCAAGCTTTGGAAGACATTGCCCTCACCCGCGTGCTGCCCAATATGACGGTCATTTGTCCAGCTGACTACCATCAGGCCCAAAAAGCTGTGTTTGCCGCAGCTGAGATCAAAGGACCTGTTTATCTAAGGTTTTTTCGACAAGAATCCCCTATCTTTACCACAAAAAACACGCCTTTTGAGGTTGGCAAAGCACAAGTTCTTAAAAAAGGCGAGGATGTAACGCTAATTTCCAGCGGCCCCATTATCTACGAAGCCTTAAAAGCGGCCAGGGAGCTTGAATTAAAGCACAAAATAGGAGTTGAGGTCATCAATGTACACACCATAAAACCCTTGGACGAAGACACGCTTGTGAGATCAACCCTAAAAACCAAAAAAGTACTCACAGTCGAAGAACATCAAGTGATGGCGGGTTTGGGAGGAGCCGTGTCCGAAATGCTCTCGGAAAAAGCACCAGTACTTATCCACAAAATGGGTGTGAAAGACGTTTTCGGTGAATCAGGAAGTTATGAGGAACTACTGAAAAAGCATGGGTTATCGCAAAAAGATATTGTCGAACAAGTAAAAAGTTTGACCCTTTCCGCCCGTGGTAAAAAGTAATTCCATAGATATACTCACCATAGGGGACGTCTGCATTGACCTTTACATGAAGGTTGAGGGCAGTGAACTTTCCGATGACAAAAATCCGGAACATCCCCGGATCTGCTTTTATCACGGCAGCAAGATCCCGGTAAAAAGTGTAAGAAGTAATATTGCCGGCAATGCCGTCAACGTCTCTATGGCAGCTACCAAGCTGGGCTTGCAGGCGGCGGTCTATGCGGAAACGGGAGACGATGAGGAAGCTGACCGCATCATGAGCGAACTGACCGAAAACGGCATCGACACATCTTTTATGCGCAAGGATAAAGATTCTCTCACCGGCATCCATCCCGTGATCGTGTACAACGGGGAAAGGACCATCTTCTCCCACCACGAAAAGCGTCCCTATCAAGTGCAGAGCTGGCCTAAGCCCAGATGGCTTTACTACACTTCGGTCGGCCCCGGGTTCGAACACTTTCAGGAAGAGTTGGTGGTCTATCTTAAAGCCAATCCCGATATAGGAGTGGCCTTTAATCCCGGTACCTATCATGTCAGGGCAGGTTTGCCATCTATAAAGAATATGCTGGGTGTGTCCCATGTGCTCTTCGTGAACAAAGATGAGGCTATAACATTCGTGGGTGAGGGTGAGCTGGAGGAACTTCATAAAAAACTGCAAGCCTTGGGACCAAAACTAACCGTCATCACGGAAGGTAATGCCGGAGCCTCAGCTCATGATGGACGGGAACTTATACAAGCTCCAGCCTACAAAATAGACAAACCGGTAACGGACAAAACAGGCGCCGGAGATTCATTTGCCGCCAGTTTTGTTTCGGCGCTTTTTTACGGCAAGGACCTCAAGGAAGCTTTATATTGGGGTTTGGTCAATTCTTCTTTTGTTATCAGGGAGATTGGAGCTGTGCACGGCCTTAAAACTAAGGACCAACTTGAAAAACTGACCAAAGTAATGTAAAACCTTAAGGAGTATGAAAGATTTATTCCAAAGAAATAAGCCTGTTCTTTTTATTGGCATGCTCACTCTGGGCGTTTTCTTATTCATCATTTTGACCGCCCAGCTAAAACCTCCCACCACTCCAGAACTCATAGAAACCGATCAGCAGGAACTAATTTCCGATCACACCAATATCAAGGGGCCTTTCGGTGCTAAGGTTACTCTGGTCGAATTCACCGATTTTGGCTGTCCGGCCTGTCGAGCTTATCATCCCACCGTCAAAGAGCTCTCCAATACCTACCCTGAACAACTCAGGTGGGCTATCAGAAATTTCCCTCTGCCTCAACACAAGAACTCCGACCAAGCCGCCCAAGCCGCCCAAGCCGCCGGCAACCAGGGAAAGTTTTGGGAATTCATTGATATTTTATATGAAAATCCAGAAAATTTTGAGGAAGGAGATTTTGTCAGATATGCGGATCTTTTAGGCATGGACTTGGAAAAGTTCAGACAGGACTACAATGACCAGGGTGTAAAGAATCAGGTGCAGGAAGACGTCAGCTATGGTAACAGGATCGGTATAAATGCTACACCTACCTTCTTTTTGAACGGTAGGCAGCTTGAGGTTACGGGTCCTGAAGATCTTAGATATCAGGTCGAACAAGAGCTAGCCAGTAAAAAGATAGATGTGGTCGAACTTAAGGAGCAGAAACAAGTTGAGGAAGACACAGCTCTGCAACAGCAATATACCGAGGTTTACAATGCAGTCGATGATAGGTTTGGCACCAAGGAAATTGAATTCGTGGACGGAAACTTCAAACCCAGAAATGCCCAGGCTTATGCTGGTCAGGTCATTAGATGGACCAACAACTCCAACGAGGATATTACTTTTGTTCAATTAAAGCAGGACTACCCCGAATTGGCAGAGCCATTTATCATAAAGGCCGGAGAATCTTTTGAGTTCAGGCTGAGATTGAGGGATGTGGGTTTGTGGACATACACAAGCGAGGGCGCCCCATCTAGGGCCAGCATCATGATCAACAAACTCTCTGACGAAATGTCCAAACTAATTCCGGAATAACCACGGGATGATGCTAGACCTCAAAGGCCGAAGGGCAAACCTTATTCAAGATACAATTCTCACAATCAGGCTTTCTGGCCTTACAAACATACCGGCCATGCATGACCAGTGCTCCGGAGACGTTTCTCCAGCTATCTTTAGGAAACACCTCCATGAGCTCTTTTTCTATCTTCACAGCGTCCTTTTGCTGGGTTAATCCTAAGCGGTTGCTTACCCGGGTAACGTGCGTGTCCACCACTATGCCTTCGGATAGGCCCCAGAGCTCCTGCTGAATCACGTTGGCGCTTTTTCTGGCTATACCGGGTATTTTCACCAGGTTTTTTATATCCCTGGGCAATTGGCCGTGAAAATCCGCCAAGATGGTTTTGGCTGCTTTGACGATCCTGTCCGCCTTGCCTATATAAAAATTGACTTGCTTGATAATTGTTCGAAGCTCCTGCGGGTCCGCCGCCGCATAATCTTCCCAAGTTTTATATTTTTTAAACAGTTCTTTGGTGACCTCATTTACTTTGATATCCGTGGTTTGTGCCGACAGCATTACCGCCACTACCAGCTCTGTTTCGCTGTTATGGATGAGTTCTGTTTTGGGTTGGGGGTGTTCTTTTTTTAGTAATTTAGCTACTTCTTCTGCTCTTTGTTTTTTGTTCATATAAAAATTATACCCTCCGGAATGATTATTGCTTAATTCCCGGAGGGTATGTGAGACAGAAAAAGCTACGACGGAACAGTTGAAAACAATTTTGGTGATCTCTTCGACATAGACCTTAGGGCGGATCTTACAACCACGCCAATGTTCTCAACATATTTATCGATGATCTCATTAGCTAGGCTATTGCCCTTAGGACCAAAGCAGGAAATCATTTCGCTGCCGTCATGATCCAGTGAAAGTCCCCACATTATGATGTGCGCTTCTTTGTTTTCTTCTCTGATCTTGTGGACAACATCCACTCCAGAGATATCTCCCATATTAAAATCCACCACGAACACGCTGGCGTCTGTGGGAATTTTGTGAGATTTATCCGGTACGTGACAGGTAACAGTAACGTTCTCAACAGACTGCATAATGGAGTCATTTACATTCATTAAAAAGGTTGGGTCCTCGCCCACAACAACCACAATGTCCTTCATGCCCTCATCTCTCCTTTTCTATGATAATGAGCTATTTTGGCTAATTTCGGCAAGTATACAACAACGGAGTTTTTACAACAACTTCATCTGATTCTCTGGAACCTTATCAATTTTGGACTTTTTTTCCTCTTCTAGACCTATTCTTCTTAATAAGGATCTAAAATTATACTTCTCCAGTACTTCTTTCAGATTCTCCGTGTCAGTTTCGTGATAACTGCAATCCCCCAGCTCCACATCCACAGGCGCATCTCGGATGATGGTGGCCAGATTTTTGCTCATCATGGCTTGTTCGTAACCCTGCAAAAGCTTATCCCGCACCGATTTGGGCTCTACCTTATCAATATTATTATAAACACCCTCAATATTTTTGTACTCAGTAATAAGTTTTGTGGCGGTTTTTTCACCAATACCATAAACACCAGGAATGTTGTCGCTGGGGTCCCCACGCAAACCCTTGTAATCCGGAATTTGCTCCGGACCAAAGCCAAATCTGGCCTGCACTTCTTTCTCACCGATCCATTCCACCATGCCTCTTGAGCCCGGATTCATGACCAAAACGTTATCTTTCACTAATTGCCAAAGGTCCCTATCATTGGAAACCACTATTACTTCAGTGTTCTTATCCGCGTACTTCTCCACCATAGTACCGATAACATCATCGGCTTCGTAGCCGGGTAAGCTGATCCTGTTCACACCAAAAGCGTCGATGACCTCAAAAACCTTGGGAATTTGCGAAGAAAGTGCGTCTTCCATAGGTTTTCGGTGCGCCTTGTAGCCGGTAAAATCCTCTACTCTAAAGGTGGGCTCGATGTCATCCATGGCAGCCACCACATAGTCGGGCTTTATTTGATCGAACACGCTGATTAGCATGCTGGTGACACCGTAAACCGCGTTGGTAGGCTCACCATTTTTGTCGGTTAGCGTAGGTGGTAAAGCGTGGTATGCACGATGCAAAAAATTAAAAGTATCAATTAAAAGTAGTTTCTTCATAAACTAGGAAATTAGTTCTTTGAATTCGTCTTCGTAGATGGTCTCTTTTTCCAGTAGCACAGACGCCACCTTATCCATAGCTTCCCTGTTTTTAGTGATAATATCCTTAGCGCCGGAAAAACAAGAGGCCACGATCTTCTCCACTTCCTTGTCTATCTTGGCCGCCATCTCGTCGCTGTAGGTGGGTGCGTGATAGCCAAGCTCCCTAGCCAACATGAATTCGTCACTTTTACCGTTATAGGAAATTGGCCCCAGATCGCTCATGCCGTACTGCATGACCATTCTTCTGGCCAACTGGGTGGCTTTCTCTATGTCATCAGAGGCGCCAATGGTAAGCTCATCAAAAACCAACTCCTCAGCCGCCCGCCCTCCCAGCATGGTAGATATCATGGATAGCAACCTGGTCCTGGTCTCGTTATACCTATCTCTGAGAGGCTCAATGCTAGTGTGCCCCAGCGAAGCTCCTCTAGCTACAATGGAAACACGGCTCACCGGATCCATTTCCGGCATACGTGAGGCTACCAAAGCATGCCCGATCTCATGATAAGCGGTCATTTTCCTTTCGTGTTCTGATTGTAGAGTTTTTCTTTCGCTGCCCATAGTAACCTTCAAAGCCGCTTCTTCCATATCTTTTCTGGAGATCTTGGCTCTATTATCTCTGGCAGCCAAGATGGCAGATTCGTTGAGCATATTTTCGATATCTGCTCCGCTGAAACCTACCGTCTTTTTAGCAATTCTCTCTACGGTAACATCATCTTCAAAAGGCTTGCCTCTCATGTGTATCTTCATGATGGCCTCCCTTTCCTTAAGATCAGGTAGAGGAATGTGTATCCTTCTATCGAACCTGCCGGCTCTGATCAGCGCGGGGTCCAGCATGTCCGGTCTGTTAGTGGCCGCCAGCACAATGACACTGGTCCTGGGATCAAAACCATCCATCTCTATCAGTATTTGGTTAAGAGTCTGCTCTCTCTCATCATGCCCGCCACCTATACCCATGCCCCTTTGGCGCCCGATAGCGTCAACTTCGTCAATAAAAATAAGGCTGGGTTGATTGGCTTTGGCCATGGCAAACAGATCCCTAGCCCTGGCCGAACCCACACCCACTAACATCTCCATAAATTCACTGCCGGCCACGCTGAAGAAAGGCACGTTGGCCTCGCCGGCAATGGCTTTAGCCAACAATGTCTTACCTACACCGGAAGGTCCTATTAGCAAAACTCCTTTAGGTATCCTAGCCCCCAGTTTCCTGTATTTTTGCGGATACTTCAAAAAGTCCACAATTTCCATCATCTCTTTCTTGGCCTCTTCCACCCCGGCCACATCGGCGAAAGTTATGTTCTGAGCATCTTTTTTATTAAAAAGTCGGGCCTTGGATTTACCAAAAGACAAAATATCCCCACTGGCGCCGCGCATCTGTCTAAAAATGAAAAGCAAGATAAATATGGGTATGCCAAAAGAAAGTATGGGCCCGATGATGTCAACTAAAGCCGTTCTGTGCACAACTTTGATCTCTCCCGCCACCAAAGAACTATCCAGCCCACTGTTAGCTAAGATCTCATCAAAGCTGATGCCGTCCTCTTTGGAAGTTTTGAATTTGGACCCGTCCTGCAGGAGAACATCAATATTATTGCCCGAGATCTCTATATCCTGCACTTTGCCTTCTTTTATCAAAGCTAGAGCTTCGCTAATAGGTTTTTCATCCAGCCCGCCGCCAAGATCAGAAAATGTGGAAAAAAGTATCATCATACCCAGCAGCAAAAAAACATAAAAGAATACGTTATTAAAAATGCTTTTAGGAGGCATGGGTGGTTTCTTGTTTAGTGGTATTTTCTTTTTCTGGCTTTCCTTATTGGGTGGATTGTTCATAGGCTATGGCATTATACATCAGTTTGCCCATTACAAAAAATTCATTTTTTCCTTGGTTTCCTGCAAAGTTTCCTGCACAATGGCTCTGGTTTTCTGTGTGCCTGACTCCAATATTTCTTCAACTTTAGGTATGTCATTTTCGAACATTTGGTAGCGAGTTATAATAGGTTTTAGGAATCGGCTCATGGCTTCATACAATTTTTCTTTAACTTCTATATCTCCTACTTGACCTTTTTCGTACCTCTGCTTGAGATCTTTAACTTCTTCTTTGTTTTCGTTAAAGGCGTCGTGGTAAATAAAAACAGGATTTCCCTTTACGGTACCCGGATCTGTGGCGTGAATTCTTTTAGGATCTGTGTACATGCCCATGATCTTTCTTTTCAATTCTTCTTCCGGCTCATTGAGGTTTATGGTGTTGTCCAAAGATTTGGTCATTTTGGTATTTCCATCAAGTCCTACCAAACGTTTGATCTCTCCAACCATGCCTTCCGGTTCCGGGAAGATCTCACCATAAGTGGAATTAAATTTTCGGGCCACTTCTCTGGCCAGCTCAATGTGCGGCAGCTGATCTTCTCCCACGGGAACCAGATGAGCTTTCACACATAAAATATCCGCTACCTGCAAAATGGGAAAATTCACAAAACCAAGAGAAAACGCGTCGCCCAGATCTTTTTCTCGAATTTCTTCCTTGAGAGTAGGATTTCTCAGCGCGCGGTTATGGCTGACGTACATGCTAAAAAGGGTGGCCAGCTCATACAGCTCAGGTATACCCGATTCCATGAAGAAGGTGACTTTATCAGGATCAAGTCCAGCCGCCAGATTGCCCAGTAGAACTTTGCGCACATTCTCACTGACGGTTTTTGGCTTGTCCACGTATTTGGGGTAGGCTAGCGCGTGCATATCTGCAATAACAATGAATGTTTCGTATTCATCTTGAAGTTTGGCTCTATTTTGCAACGATCCTACGTAGTGACCCACGTGGAGCTCGCCGGTAGGGTTGTCTCCTGTTAGTATTCTTTTTTTGTTCATATATTTCTGGTGCCGATGGTCGGACTCGAACCGACGACCTGACGCTTATGAAACGTCCGCTCTAACCGCCTGAGCTACATCGGCTTGGAACGTCAGTGACAAGCTGATGCGCGTCGAACACCGTGAGACGCAACATCGGCGCGAACAACGTGAGTGCCGATGCTCGTCGAACGCAGTGAGACGCAACATCGGCGCGAAACATCGGCCACGGCTCAAGAGGCATTATACCAACAATTACAACCTAATTGTATGTTAAAAACGGTACTTTTGGAAATAAAAAACCCCAACCCGGGGATAAATATATTTGGTTGCGGGGCCTGGATTTGCACCAGGATCTTCAGATTATGAGCCTGACGAGGTACTATTCCTCCACCCCGCGCCAAAGTTGATGAAATGCGCCCATGTGCATCTCATCAATTGTGTAATTTATCAGACAAACCTTGATATGTCAAAGTTAAACGCTCCAACGCCTATTTTATGAACAATCTTAGCCACTTGGCCACGTTGCTGTCTTCGCCAAACTTCCCCAATATCAACTTCTGAGAAACACTCTTTTGACCTAAAACCTTAGATTCCAGGTCAAGCACTTTGAACTCCTGTGGTATAACATATACTTTTTCTCCAGGTCTAATCATGCTTAGGTCGTCACGGGCTTTTTCTTCTACATATTCATCAGTTTTCTTGTAGGCCACGCTGTTTGTATACTCCTTTTTTTCTTCCTCCATATCCCCTACCTCTTGACTTAAACTGTCCAATCTCTTACTATTCTCGAGTATTTCCAGGGCTGTTCTTGTAAAGTTGATCGATGCTAAAATGAACAGTATTGAAAGTACAACGTATTTAGTTTGGGCAGGCATGGCCATATATAAAATTCTAGTGCAAATGTTGACATTGTTCAACCTTAGTGTTATCCTAACCTATAGGATTAGTACTTAGTTGTAAATTTGCTGTCCTCATTGCCCACAAAAAAACTTATATGATTGCTTTAAAAGAAGCTCACAAAAACTTTATCGATTACCTGGGAGGCTTGGGCAGATCTGAATCTACTTTGGTCGCTTATGGTAAAGATATTGAACAATTGATCGAATATTTAGAAAAACAAGGCTTGGGAAAGGTCGATGAGATTGAACTTACCCATCTGGAAAGTTATATGAAAAAACTGGCTAAAGAAGACTATACTCCTAAGTCTATTTCCAGAAAGACCAACTCCACTAAAACATTTTTCAGATACTTGGTCGATGAGTCCTTGGTAGTTACCAATGCAGCCGACATGTTGAAACACCCTAAAGTTGATGTGAAGCCTCCAAGGATACTATCTAAGCTGGAATATAGGGCCTTAAGAGACGCGGCCAGAGATGACGCTAGAACTTACGCCATGATCGAAACATTGCTGCAGACAGGCATCACTATCTCCGAATTAGCCGGCATGAAGCTGGAGCATCTTAAACTGGATGCCAGTCCGGGAAATCTTTTTGTACCCGCTAAAAATAGCAGACCTTCCAGGAATATTCCTTTGAACAAGGCCGCCATTGACGCCTTAAAAGCCTACATAGAAGGTGACAGGCCTAAACTGGATGGGGCCGATCATGTGTTCATAACTAAAACAGGTAATGCCATGCTTATCAGGAACATCAGGTCTACTATTCAGAGATATTATGATATTGCCGGCGTGGAAAATGCCAAAGTAAATGATCTCAGACACACTTTTGTGGCTCATCATTTGGCCAATGGCACTAACTTACTGCACGTATCAAAAATTGCGGGGCATATAAGAGTTTCCACTACGGAAAGATATTTGGAATTCATCGAAAGAGAAACTGAAGAAGAAAAGACCGAACTTGGGGTTTTGTAATTTCAGGGCGAGGTTGGAAACGAACTAACAAGCTACGAAAATACCATAGAATTATGATTGATCTATGAATTTCCATCCTGTCGGTTTATTTTCTTTACTTACCTTCCATTCTCTCCTTGTCCTAGCTATAGCTTGCTCGTTTTTCAGTAGGGGTATTATGTCACGTTGAACAGCGGAATAGACACGCTCCCAATATAATGCTGTTTCAGTTGGGTCTCCAGCACCTAAAATCTCCGCAGCATCCGCCAATTCTTTGTTTTTTCTAACCTCGTTCCTAAATACACTTTTCTGACTTTCCAACGGTGTGTCTTTTGATAAAAAGTCGTACATGGAAGCTTTAGCATCAAAAAAATCCCGCACATGGGCTAAATTCAAATGATCAGTGTCTTGATAATGTTGGCCATCGGGCGTGTCCACCGAAGACACGATCTCGATCATTCTTGAACTCGCTTGCTCTGCGCTGTAAAACTCACCGTTTTCTGATCCATACATATGTTGTGACTTCGACATAGTTATCTCGATTATTTTATCTTGGTGGGTGATCCTGGGCTCGAACCAGGGACCGGTCGTGTATAAGACGACTGCTCTACCAACTGAGCTAATCACCCATGTTTAACGTCTTGCCTTTGTTCGCTACGCTCACAAACGTAAGACGACTGCTCTACCAACTGAGCTAATCACCCATGATGAACTTCTTGCCTTTTTCATTCTACCAAACTACTCGTCAACCTCTTCTTTGAGCAGCTCCTCATCTATGGCAGCCCTTTTCACTTCCCTTTGTTCCTTCCAATCCTCAATGTAAGAAATGTCGTCACGTCGACGCATTTTTTCCACCTCTTCTACCGTTTTTATTAATGCAGATTCTAACAGATAATCCCTCTCGGAGGCAAAGTATTTTTTCCCGCCATAAGATAGCTCTATTTTCACTCTAAATTCGTCCTCGGCTCCGCTCTTGTTTAGCACTATTCGAACCATGGCTTCTTCCAATTCTTTTTCCGTCAATCTTTTTTCTATCTTGCTGAATTTCTCCTTAGCCAAAGTTTTCATACTGGGAGAAATTTCTATGTTATCGGAAGTGATTTGATACTGCATTAAATATCTTTCTTTAAGTTAATACTGTCCGACTTATTCAGAATACAAGGCAACTTCATTGGCACGAGCGACCATTTCGTCTATCTCTTCATCAGGCAGAGCATGCGCTTTAGCTCCCATCTCTATGGTATCAAATCCGGCGGCAATACACCCTACACAATGTAGTCCATAATCCATGAACACCTCGGCCGTCTCTGGCCATTTAAAAATGACATCCGCCAAGTTCATGTCTTTGCTGATCCTGATCTCTGTTCCTTTTTTTTTAGGCTGACTCATATTTTTGTATCAAATTATGTAACGCCTCCAAGGGTAATGAAGCACACTTTACCCGGCTGGTGGTCAATTCTACACCCAAAAGCTTAATTAGTTCTTCTTTGGTCATTTTTTTGGCTTGTCTCAGTGATAGGCCTTTTACCGCCTCTGTTAGCACTGAAGATGCCGCCACGGTCACGGCGCAGGCACTGCCATCGAACATGACGTCTTGTATTATGTCTCCGTCCACTTTCAACTGCATGTCTATTACATCTCCGCACAAAGGATTGTTTTCGGTCACCTCTACGGTGGCGTCATTCATTTTTCCCCTATTTTGAGGGTGCTTGTAGTGCTCCATGAGTTGTTCTCGGTAAATATTGTTCATAAGATCTTTTTAGCTTCCTTTAAACCTTCGACTAAGGCATCGATTTCTTCCTTGGTATTGTAGAGATAATAACTGGCTCTGGTGGAAGCGTTGACGCTCAGTTTTTTATGCAGAGGCATGGCACAGTGATGACCTGACCTTACCGCCACTCCTCGACTGTCCAAAACAGCCGCCACATCATGAGGATGCAGGTTTTCCAGCACAAAAGACACTAGGCCGGTCCTATGTTCAGGATCTTTTGGCCCGATAATGTTTAAACCGTCGATCTTTTGCAGTTCTTCCAAAGCATATTTATTTAACTCCAACTCGTGTTGTCTGACATTGGTCATGCCTACCTTCTGCAAATAATCTATTGCGGCTGAAAACCCTATCACTCCGGCCACATTCGGGGTTCCGGCTTCGAACTTCTCCGGCGCGTCCGCCCAAGTTGCCGTCTGCTCCTGCACTTCGCGGATCATGCCCCCGCCATACATCAAAGGATCCATGTCCTCCAGTATTTCCCCTTTGGCCCACAGCACCCCCACCCCGGTGGGTCCCAGCATCTTGTGCGCCGATAGCGCATAAAAATCACAACCTAAGCTTTTCACATCTACAGCCAAATGGGGTGCGGCTTGAGCGCCGTCCACACATACCAAAGCACCAACTTTCTTGGCTTCTTTAACTACCTCTTTGATGGGAAATATGGCCCCGGTAACGTTTCCGGCGTGTGATAAGGATACTATCTTTACTCTCTCATTGAGCATTTCCTTTAACATCGGCAAAATATCACCCTCAACTGCTTGGCTGGCGGGTAAAAGTGCCAACTTTGCCCCCGTTTTGGCGGCTGCAACTTGCCAAGACACCAAATTGCTGTGATGTTCTGCGTCACTGACTAGGATCACGTCATTTTCTTGCAGATTTTTCAACCCCCAACCAAAAGCCACCAAATTCAAGGATTCTGTTGATCCTGAAGTAAAAATCACCTCTTTTGGACGGTCGGCTCCCAAAATGGCTGACACATTCTTTCTGGCCTTTTCATAAAGACCTGAAGCCTCTTCGCTCAGGGCGTGGATGCCGCGGTGCACGTTAGCGTTATGCTTTTTATAATATTCGGCCACAGCCTCAATGACCTGTACGGGTTTTTGTGAAGTGGCGGCATTATCAAGATAAACCAGCTTATGGCCATTCACTTTTCTCTCTAAAATAGGGAAATCCTGTCTGATCTTAGCTGTATCAAGCATATAGTTTTTCAGCAACTTTATGCCTTATTTTCTCATCTTTTATCCTGTTTAGTAAGCTATTGAAAAATCCCTCTATGATAACGTTTTCCGCTTCTTGGTTGGAAAGTCCCCTGGTGCGCAGGTAATAAATTTGCTCATCATCAATTCTGCCCGTAGTGGCTCCATGGGAGGCTTTCACGTCATCGGCCTCGATCTCCAAAATGGGCTGTGAATTGTTATGCGTGTTTTCTCCCACCACAATAACATTTTCTTCCAGATAAGAACTGGTCTGCTGGGCTTTTTTTTCAATAATGATCTTGCCCACATAATCAGAGCGGGCATTGTCCAGCAAAACCCCTTTAACATAGGTAAAACATTTGGTTTGAGGTGCCTTGTGCACGGCGGAAGTAGCCAAATTGAGAGCTTGACCTTGAGAAAGTCTAAAAATGCCCACAATTTCCGCCTCTACTCCGGGTTTTTCGAACATCAACGACAATGCATAGTTCTTCTCCGGACTAAACTCCGCCACACCAAGCACAAACTGCGTATCTTCCACAACTTTGAGCACGGTATTTTCTTGCACGGACACCAGCTGCGTCTTCATTAACCTACACTCCCTTCCATCTCCATTTCGATCAAGCGGTTGAGCTCCACAGCATATTCCAACGGTAATTCCTTGACAATAGGTTCGATGAAGCCGGACACCATCAAACTCATGGCCTCCGTCTCCGTTAAACCCCGGCTCATCAAGTAAAACAGCTTTTCTTCACCTATTTTGCTTACGGTGGCTTCATGCTCTACATTGGCTGAACTCTCATCGATCTGCATACGTGGGAACGTATCAGAGGCAGACTGGCTGTCCAGAATAAGAGCATCACACTCAACCCGGCTTTTCACGTGCTTAGCCTGCGGAGAGACCGTTACCATGCCTCTGTAGCTGGTTCGTCCGCCGTGCAGACTGACTGATTTGGAAATAATGCTCGAACTGGTATTGGAAGCTGTATGTATCATCTTGGCCCCGGCATCCTGGTGTTGATTTTTATTGGCATAAGCAATGGATAAAACCTCACCGTGCGCTCTTTCGCCTACCAAAAAGCAGGAGGGGTACTTCATGGTCAGCTTGGAACCCAGATTTCCGTCCACCCACTCCATGATGGCGTCCTTTTCCACCCGAGCGCGCTTGGTGACCAGATTATAAACATCTCCGGACCAATTCTGGATGGTAGTGTACCTAAATCTGGCTCCGGGTTTGACAATGACCTCAACCACGGCGGCATGCAAAGAGTCCGTGGAATACACAGGCGCCGTGCAGCCCTCCACGTAGTGGGCGTAGCTGCCTTCATCGGCAATGATGAGAGTACGCTCAAACTGCCCCATGTTCTGCGCGTTTATCCTGAAATATGCCTGCAGAGGCCGCTTCACTTTCACACCTTTAGGAATGTAGACAAATGAGCCCCCACTCCACACGGCGCTGTTTAGAGCCGCGAATTTGTTGTCGTTGGGGGGAATGATCTTGCCAAAGTATTCCCTGAAAAATTCAGGATATTTTTTGAGAGCGTCATCGGTGCTTAAAAAGATGATGCCTTCTTCGGCCAGCTCTTCTCTCAGGGAATCATAGATAACCTCGCTGTCATACTGGGCTTTCACGCCGGATAAGAATTTCTTTTCCGCTTCCGGCACGCCCAACCTATCAAAGGTGTTCTTCATCTCCTGAGGAACATCATCCCAGCTTCTTTCGGCTTTGGCGGTGGGTTTGAGATAATAATAAATTTCGTCGTAGTTGATGTGGGAGAGGTCACCGCCCCAGGTCGGGGTGGGTTTTCGAAAGAACACTTCCAGCGCTTTCAACCTAAGATCAAGCATCCATTCCGGCTCATCCTTCATATGCGAGATCTCTCTGACAACCTCCTCACTCAGGCCTCTTTTGCTTTTGAAGACATAGTTCTCAGGCTTGCTAAAACCGTATTTGCTCTTGTAATCAGAAGAAATGGGATCGACGGTCTTTTTCTTTGCTTTTGCCTCCAGCTGCTTTTTACCCATTATTCGCCAAAAGGAGCGTAGCCCTTTTCCTCCAACTCTTGTGCCAGCTCTCTGCCGCCGAACCTGGTAATACTGCCGTCCTGCATGACAAAAACCTTATCCGGTTCAATATATTGCAAAATTCGGCTGTAGTGGGTAATGAGTAGCACCGTCATCTGGGTCTTTTTATGCAGGGCACCAACCGCTTCAGCTACCACCTTGATGGCGTCTATGTCCAAACCGCTGTCGGTCTCGTCCAAAATAGCCAATTTTGGCTCCAGTACCAGCATCTGCAGGATCTCCATCCTCTTTTTTTCACCGCCGGAAAAGCCTTCGTTAAGATATCTGCTTAAAAAACTCTCATCAATGCCTAGCAACTCCATTTTTTCCTTTATAAAAGCTCTGAATTTCACCGGCGTCAGGTTCTGCTCAAATTTCTTGTTATAGACCAGGCGCAAATAACTGGAAATGGTCACACCGGGGACTTCGCTGGGGTACTGGAAGGATAAGAAAATACCTTGAGCCGATCTTTCGTCCGGCGCCAACTCTAAAATACTCTTACCGTCAAAATTAACGGTGCCTTTATCTACAGTAAATCCCGGGTGGCCCATGAGAACCTGAGCTAAAGTGCTTTTGCCGGAGCCGTTGGGGCCCATGAGAACATTGATCTTGCCCTCCTCCAAAGCCAAGCTCACACCCTTGATGATCTTTTTACCTTCGGCCGAAACCTCCAGACCTTTGATATCCAAAATGTCAGACATGAAATACCTGCCTAAAATTAACGTTTTCCATGACACACTCCACGTTCATATGCGGACACTTTGCGCTGATGGTATAAAAAACCTCTTTGCCCCTTTTCTCGCTTTTCAACAAACCGCTTTTTTTCATTTCGCTCAAATGGTATGAAACGGTAGGCTGCGTAAGATCAGTGTTTTCCACTACCTCCCCCACCGAGCACGTTCCTTTATCGCGCAAATACTTATATATCCCCATCCTGGATGGGACTCCCAAGGTCTTGAAACAGTGTGTACAATAAGTTTTTCCGCTCATCATATTGATACTAATCGATATAATACCTGCTTGTCAACCCGCACTATTAATATGCTAAACTTATTTCATGAAACGACTGAAAGCTTTCTGGTATGTCTACAGAAGAAGTTTGATCGATGTGGACTACTACAAAGACCTGCTCAAAGTTAAGGCTGATTTTTCTTTTAAGTATTTTATTAGTTTGGCGCTGGTGGCCACACTGCTTACCACGGTCAGGTTTGCCGTTCCGGCCATACCCAGGGTTCGAAACATCCTCAACAATTTGCTGGACGAATTCTTGGCTACTTACCCTAGCCGCCTGGAAATAACCGTACAAGACGGCATGTGGCAAATTAACCAGCCCGAGCCCTTTGCCATAAAAGCTCCGGAATTCTTCACCGCCGAAGAAGTTGATTTCCCCGAGAATTTGGTTGTCCTGGACCACCAAGGCACCATCAACGATCTGGAAGAGATGGATACTTTCATGATCGTAAATGATGTGAATTTGATAGTGCTGGGCAATCAGAACCGAATTGAGGTCTATCCGCTGGAAACCATGCCTGATGGTAAGGTGACCAAGGATGATGTGACGGCTTTGGTCGAAAATGTAAGGTCTTTTTCAAAATATATTCCGCTGCTCATTATTTCTTTTGTCCTAGTGGGAACGCTTTTTTACTTTATGGCTTTTAGATTAGCCTATCTCTTTTTAGTGGCCTTGATACTTATGGCTATGGGAAATGTTTTGAAAATGAAGAAGAATTTCAGGACTTATTACAAGATAGCCCTACACACTATTACTTTGCCCTTGAGCATGGAAGTGGCCTTTATACTGGTGGGATCGGAACCGGCCTTTCCCTATTGGTTCTTGGGTTTTAATGCCTTCTACGGCATTGTTGTCATCTATCATCTAGCCAAGAGCGGCGCGGCTTCCAAGTAATTTCACTTTCCTATATCATTGTGATAACATCTTTTTGTTCTACGCGTGTAGCGCGGGAGTTTTCTCTAAGGTTTTATGCTGCACGAACATGATCCCTCGTAGCTCAATGGCAGAGCGCCCGGCTGTTAACCGGTAGGTTGGTGGTTCGAGTCCACCCGAGGGAGCCACAGCATGCTCTGAGGTTCTGAAATCCCCAATTTCACTAATATACCGGTATTTTCAACTAGTCCTAGCGGTCGTCTTAGTATTTCTCACGTGTAGCGGTTTTTTTGAAATTAAAACTGGCTTTTTAAATCAAATACAGCGGGATTTCTTTATATTCTGACTCGATTATTGAGATTCCCTCATTTAAAAAATCAGTAAAGCTATTTTTCGCTAAATATACATCCTTCATTTTATTTTGAAGCTTTTTCAGTT
Source organism: uncultured Candidatus Saccharibacteria bacterium (assembly GCA_964434935.1). GTDB lineage: Bacteria > Patescibacteriota > WWE3 > UBA101185 > UBA10185 > CAYSWS01. Next base: position 34,770 of record CAYSWS010000005.1, on the reverse strand, counting down.
GGGGATAGTTTCCTAGGTAGTTATCATAACCTTTATAATTTTGCGTCCATAAATCATTCATCTCCGATTCGAGCCCAAGAACAGCAGTGGTAGCTATTTCATTCAAACCCCAATAATGCATATACGAGTCCTGCTTTGCTTTATCCCCAAAACTATCAAACATGATATTCCAGATATGTGACATTAAAATCTCATGTGCTGTGATCCTTTTTTGATCCTCAGGATCTTCAAAAATTGATCTGATGACTTTATCACCTCCAGTATTGCTGACCCCAATGTGGAATGGACTTAAGACCACAAAAAACGTGTCGTGGTGCCATTTGGTGTTTGTTATCTTCTCAATATTATCTGAAAATTTATCGTTTATTTTATTCCAAGCCTTCTGATATAAAGCTGGAGCTTTGCTAATTGTAATGCTATTTTCTTTATATTTTTCTTCTACTAGTTTCAGAATGAAATCTTTTATATCCTTGTAATCTTCTGCCTTAGCTATCTTTTCGTAGGTATTCATTTCCAGTCCCATACTTGTTGCTCTGTTTTTATTACCTGCCGGATCAGGACTGGACAACATAATCCACAATATCTCAGAATCATAATCTATGTCTTTTATATATTTAACTTTCATAGCCTAAGTATAATATGCATTAATCTATTTCGAACAGGATTAAACTTCGGATAAAGTTCCGTATGGGGAGCTACTATCCTATAGTGTTGGCAGTTTCCTTGTTACTTGCGATAATAACACTTAGAAATAATCACGTTATTCCCATATCTAATCCCAAATAAGGAGAAGAAAAATGTACTACACTGACTGGGCTGCTTTTTGGTCCTCGATCGCTAGGTATACAGGGTTTATGCTTATATGGTTTGCCTTCGTTCTCTCTGCGGCCTTGGTAATTGATATTCGAAAAGGAAAGGAAGAAAACGACAGAGGAAACCGCGGAGTTCTCGTGATCTATGCATTTATTGCGGTGTCGGGGCTGCTCATTGCACTATTTCTTCCACCTCAAGCTGAGAAAGCTTACTACGCTATAGACGAGGCACGATACCTTTATAGCATAGGAGCAACACAAGCAGAGCTTGATTCCCAACACTACAGACCCGCGCCTGGCCAAGATTGTGTTCCTATCGGGGGCTGGTCAATCAGCACCCAAGCCGTCCCAACAAACCTCGATAGAGCAAAAATCTATCTGCTAAATCTTGGGGAATACCAGAAATATCGGGAACTGGGTTGGGCATTTGTACTTGACGAGGGAGAACTAACTTCTGTTCCTGTTTGGCGAGTCTTGGAGATTGAAGCGGTTTGTCCGCCATGATGTTTACAAGATCGCCCTTGGGGCACCTATTTCTTTTTCAAAAGTTTTAGGTGCCCTGTACTTTTTCTATACCAAAATATTCAATAACTTTGTTCGGATAAAGTTCTGTATGGGGGGGGGCCCACTATCCTATAGTGTTGACTTGTTAATAACTTTGTCCTATAATCGCACAAATAAAACAGTAAGGAGGAATTAGGCTGTGAACGACGAGAGTGTAAGACGAAGAATCGTTAGTGAATACCTAAAAGAAAAAGGAATAACACAGAAAGAGCTGGCTAGAATTAGCGGTTTAAACCCAAAAACCATAGGCCGATTCCTTTCTGGCAACAAGCCTACAAGTGGAGACACCATCATCAAAATCTTCATGGTAATTTCCAAGGATTTAGCAGTCGACAAGAATTGGGAGTATGTTCTTTCCTATGAACCTTTGAGGAGATTCATCGTCCGTCTTTATGAAGACAAAGAGTTGTTGAGAACTCTTCGTGGGTAAAAACGAGAAGATAATCTGCTTTAAAAACCGCCGTAAGGTAGTGATCAATTTCACAACCCCAAGGCGGTTTTTTCTTTCTTCTACACAAAAACATTCACCAAAACACTACGGATAAAGTTCTGTATGGGGAGCCAACACCCTATAGTGTTGACTTGTTGGTCTGGGGATAGTACAATTACCACCAACAAACTCAACAAAAAGGAGAAACAATGAGAAAGATTTGGAAATATCTCGCACCCTTAGTTGATACGTTCGATGTTATGATGCCAATAGGGAGCATACCACTAACAGTACAGGTACAGCGTGATGAAGTCTTTATTTGGGCGCTGGTGAATCCAGAAAATCCCGAAGTTTATCACAACTTTTGTTGCGCAGGAACTGGAAATCCAATTTCCGAGGAAGTCACTAACGTCTTTGACTATATCGGAACCGTTCAAATACCAGTGGGCCTTGTTTTACATTATTTTTATATGGGCGAGGCCAATATCTAGGAGGTAATGAAATAGACTTCGTAAGATTTGCAGTTGTTTATTTAACCCCCAGGGCACCTTACTTCTCAATGAGATCCATTCTCAACGAGTTAAAGGTGCCCTTCACTTTTTCTATACCAAAACCTTCAAAAACATTGTTCGGATAAAGTTCTGTATGGGGAGCCAAGCAACCTTGCAGCGTTGGCTGTCTCAGGTCTATCTTTTACCTTATTTATTGATAACAATGGAGGCCGGGATAGGCATTTCGATCCCATTTTTATTAAAAGCCTCAAGCAGACTTGTTAAGATCTCTGATCTAAAAAAGAAAAAATCTTTTTGGGAGTTTTCAAAATTCATCCAAACTCTCAGTTTAAATTTAAAAAAACTATCTCCATAATCTTCGAAAAAGAACTCTATTGGTCTCTCTTTTACTATTCCGTCAACATTTTTGATAGCCTCCAATGCGACTTTTTTAACCAACGCGGGGTCTTTATCATAAGAAACGCCTGAACTTATATCTACTCTTCTCTCTCCTGTCTGGGAATAGTTGATGATCTTATGGTTAACGATATTTTTATTTGGAATTTCTACAACTTGTCCTTCAGGGGCAACGATCCGAGTAGATCTGAATTCAATCTTTTCAACAACCCCAACTTCGCCGTCAATTTCCACCAGATCACCAGGCTTGAACGGATTGGTAATTGATATTGTTACTCCTGAAAAGTAGTTGGCTATAATATCTTGCAAAGCAAAGCCGATTATTAAGCCGGCAACTCCTGCCCCTGCTAGAATAGATGTTACCGCCGTGCTTAAGTTTAATATATTTAAAGCTATCAATATTCCTAAAGAAATAAACAATACCTTTAAAAGAGCGGACATAAATTTCCTTATATCTTTTTTCCTAACTAGATTACCTGCAAGTTTGTAGAAATAGTTGTTCAGAATCTTTGATATCAATAAAAATAAGAGCAATACTAAGATGGCCGCTAGCAGGTTGGGTAGGAAGTTCAAAAACTGGCCGTTCAAATGGTTGGCTTTTTCTAACAGTATGGCTTGTATCTGCTTAAACAACATCAGGGACATTATAGCATCGTATTTATAATGAGGGTTTTTAATATAACGGGTTTAGTTACTTGAATGTAAAGGTTGATAGCATTTCTTCAACAATCTGATGAAATCCCTGATTTGTCGGGTCTTCTGTAGCATCGATTATCTCTATTGTTGTAGTTTTGTCCAAAGATTGTATATAAATATATCTGCTCACGCCCATACCACGACCAGTGTATGTAAATCCTTCGTAATCTTTGATTGACGTTGGGGATATGTCTAATAATACTTCGGCAGTTGCGGTATCCAATTCCTTGGTTTTGTTGATCTCATTTATTACATAATCTTCTAAACTTACTTCACCTAATGATACTTTCTTAAAAATTAAGTATATCCCGTCAGATACGCCTGCGGGCACTTTTTGTGTTGGTCCCCATTTTGATACATAAATAATATCTCCCTCATCCCTAACATCTACATCATCAGGATAAGTCAAACTGAAAACGTCTCTAAGTATTACTTCTTGCCTTGAACCCGACATCTCACTTGGTTCTTCAGGTTGTGACTTTAATAATTCGTTAACAGCATTATTTCCAGAAAATGGGGATATATTTTCTTCAACTGGGGCTGAGGTAGATTTGTAGAAAATTAGAAAATATACAGCGATACCGACAATTACTAAAAGTAGCAAAATAAAAACATGTGCAAAACCTTTTTTCATGCTCTTTGATTATATCAGCACGTACGCAATGCTGAGGGGAACCAGCAACAGCTAATCTAAAAAGATTATGGAAGAAATAATCTGATCTGCAGCCAAAACATAATCCCCATCATTTGTAAAAGCCCCATCCCAGCCTTCGCACTCAAAAGTGTAACTAGGCTCATACACATTTATTTCCAAAAGTTTACCTTCGCCCAGATCAATTAAAAAAGCCTGCCTACCAAAAGACAACTCCGCTCCCTGATAAAAATAGTAGGCTTTTCTGCCGTCAATTATCTTAATTCCATCGATAGAATCTTCTTTCCCGGTAAACTTGAAGTCAAATATGTCTTGCCATGTTCTTTCAAAACTTTTACCACGGTGGATGATCATCTGAATTGAAACTTCACTCATTTCTTGATAAGCATCCTCACTTCCAGCTGCTCTGCATAAATATCTAGGAGAAAACACACCAATTGTATTGTCATCCTCTTCGACAAAGTACTTATTTGGATATTTTAACTCAATGCCAAGATCGTCACTTTTGTAAGTGTTCCAATCTTCATAAAATCCGTCATTACTTTCCGCAATTGTGTTTTCCAATTTAGGGTTGTCACTCTTTTCGCCAATACCATACGATAAGAAAAGCACTACGAACAATAAAGCGGCGGCAACCGGGAATACTTTTTTGGTAGTAAGCACTGTCTTTGTAGATCCTACAATAAATAGCAGTGGGAGAATAACGGTGGCTAAGATGAAAAACACAGGCTCTTCAATTTCTTTTTTTAACAAGAGTATTCCCAGAGCGGAAGCAAGGTTATGAAGAACCACACCCACCAAGATGAATCCGGCAGAGTACCCGGCTAGATCGAGGCTCTTTTTTAATTTTCCCTCCACATTGTGTTTTCGAACCATAAAAACCAGGAGGAAACCTAAGGCGCTGAAAGTAACAAAAGGAAGCAACAAGAGCATGCTCCCGGAAAATAAGTCTCTGACAAAAGGTAGGAACATGCTCGATAAGATAAGAAAGAAGTTTAATATCAGTGCGTAAAATAAATAAATGGTTTTTTTCATCTCTTATTTATAATTTTACTACCTCGAAAGGGATATATAAAAATCAACTTGCTGTTGACAACGCTAATACCCATTGGATAAAATCCCCACATGCTAGGTTTACATGGATTTTCATCCTTCGAAGTGGCAAGTTTGGTGGGAGTTCTGGGAATTTCTTTCCTGGGACTTTTTTATGCCTTTAATCTAAGACGTCAGATCCTAGCTACTGAGCTTCCCGGAGGAAAAATGGAGGATGTTTGGAATGCTATCAAGGAAGGTGCTGAGGCTTATCTGGCTTCTCAATGGAAAATTATTCGATTAATGATAAGCGTACTTGTGGCCGTGCTTTTCTTAAGTGTCTGGGTTGTTCAGCCCTCAACTGAAGCTCATGAGGTTTTTGGAAATAATGCCAGAAATATAATTGCCATCGGTAGAGCTCTGGCTTTTCTTGCCGGAGCTATATTTTCCGCCATGGTAGGACGCCTAGGGATGAGAATGGCCATTGCTGCTTCCGTGCGCGTGGCCTCACTTGCCTCTCAGGAAAAAGCTAACGAGGCTTTGAAGGTGGCTTACAGAGCCGGTACCGTGACGGGAATGTTGACTGATGGGTTGGGACTTATGGGCGGTACTCTCATATTTATACTTTTTGGCAAAGCTGCGCCGGACGCATTGTTGGGGTTTGGTTTTGGTGGCACACTTCTGGCATTGTTGATGAGGGTAGGCGGTGGTATCTACACCAAAGCCGCTGATGTGGGAGCTGACCTAGTGGGCAAGGTGGAGGCCGGTATTCCCGAAGACGATCCCCGTAATCCTGCTGTGGTGGCTGATCTGGTAGGAGACAACGTTGGCGACTGCGCCGGGATGGCAGCTGATATTTTTGAAAGCTATGAAGTGACCATTGTGTCTTCATTGATCTTGGGGCTGGCTTTATCTGCACTTACCGGTTCCGTGAAATGGATAGTTTTCCCGCTTATCGTTAGGGGAATTGGCGTCTTAAGCTCAGTCATAGGTACATCTTTTGTCAAAGGCAAAAAAGGCGAAAATCCTCTCAAGGCCATCAACCGCGGATTTTATACTTCAGCTGTTATATCAGCTGTGCTATTCGCGGTACTGGCACACTTTTACATGAACGAATGGCGCGCCTTCTTCTCTGTGGTCATTGGTGTCATCTTGGCTATTGTCATCGATCATCTCACCACTTATTTTACTGACTCCGCCCATGCGCCCGTGCAAAAGATCGCCGAACAAACCAAAAGTGGGCCTGCCACTACCATCCTTTCCGGATTGTCTGTAGGTCTGGAATCGAGTGTGTGGTCCATCCTTGTGATCGCCATCACCATCATAGGCGCTATTGTCATTTACTCAGGATTCCCCGCCGTTTACGTTCTTTACGGCGTTTCATTGACGGGTATAGGCATGCTTACCTTAACGGGAAACAATGTAGCCATGGATTCTTTTGGGCCAATTTCTGACAACGCCGGTGGTATTGGTGAAATGGCCAAAATAAATACTAAAGGTCAGGTCATACTAGCGCGACTGGATTCGGCCGGCAACACAACCAAAGCTATTACCAAAGGCGTAGCTATTGGCAGCGCCGTCATTGCCGCCGTGTCGTTGTTTGGTTCGTTCATAACAGATGTGGAAAAGGTGAGCGTAGGAACTTTGGCCGGAGGCATCAGAGCCTCAGAACCTTTGGTGTTTGTGGGGCTGTTAATTGGTGGGGCTTTGCCGCTGCTTTTCAGTGCGCGCTTGATAGAGGCCGTCTCCAGGGCCGCTTCAACCATCATCGAAGAAGTAAGAAGGCAGTTCAAGATCCCCGGCATTATGAGCGGCACCAAAAAACCTGATTATGCCAACGCGGTGGCTATTTGTACCAAATCGGCGCAAAAAGAGCTTTTACCCATTGCTTTCCTAGCTGTATCCACGCCGGTGCTGGTGGGGCTTTTGCTAGGCGTAGAGCCTTTGGGCGGCTTTTTAGTGGGCTTGATCTTGTCCGGACAACTATTTGCCGTCTTCATGTCTAATGCCGGCGGTGCCTGGGACAATGCCAAAAAATACATCGAAGAAGGAAATTATGGCGGTAAAGGATCAGATCCTCACAAAGCCAGCGTAATAGGCGACACCGTAGGCGATCCCCTCAAAGACACGGCCGGGCCGGCTTTAAATCCTTTGCTCAAGGTCATCAACCTGGTTTCGGTCATCATCGCTCCTATTTTGGTGGCTTATATTGCTCCCACGGTTAAATACGGTTTGGTGCTCATGATATTTGCTGGCTTGACTTGGATGCTTTTTTATTACGGGAAAAAACGGGCTTAAGCTTTTTTCTTTGCCTTCTTCTTTTTATCAACAGTTTTGGCTTTTTTCGGTTTGGTTTGTTCTTCCTTCTCTTCCACTACACTAGCGGCGGTAAGCACATCTAAGATCTTATCCAGTTTAAGAATGATCGTTTCCAGCTGCTCATTATTTAGAGGTCTTTGCTCATGTTTTCTTTCAAAATCGCCTCTTCTTGGAGCCGGTGATCCTTCATTCTTATTTTCAAAATTCTTATTTTCGAAGCAGTCACTGCAAAACACCGGCCTGCCATCTCTGGGCTCAAAGGGAACTTCACACTCTCGGCCGCAACTGGCACAAATGGCTTTGTGCATCACTCTGTCCCTGCCACGTCCACCAAAATCTCTCCTGCCGGAACCTCTCCTTCCCGGATCTCTTCGACCGGAATCTCTTCTTGAACCTGACCTGTCATCTCTATTGTAATTTCCCATATGGGCAAATCCTAACACAAAGCGGGGATAATAACGAGTTTTAATTAAGAAAATTGCAGAATTTGTTATAATGCTCATTAGCAAATACTCTACAAATAAGATGCCAAGGAGGCAGACATGATAACTTTAGAAGGAGTCGTGCAAGAGTTCAACAAGATCCTACAACCGCCGCTTTACTCTGAGTACATAGATGTGATCGATATGTACGCCAGCGCTCAGATCAAGGAAAAGCGTGTTCCCTGCGTCGATCCGTCGGTAGCAAACCTTAAATTGGTCAACAACCGTCTGATCATCAAAGTTTTGAGAAAAAAATGGTTCGAAAAACTCAATGCCGCTGTTTTTAGCCTTGAAAAATCCTTTCCTGCACTTTCAGTTTCCTGGGAAACATGAACCCTCCTGGCGCCTGCCTGACCAAAAGTAACACAAAATCAGGCAGGCGCCCCTAAACCCTTTCACAAAAGCAAATAGTCCAAATTAGGCGTATAATCACATCTCTATGAAGAAAGAGTACATATCCATCTTTAAAAGCGTTGATCTAGCACAAAGAAAGATACCTATGATCACACAGGAAGTCGAAACACCGGGCCCGGTTGTCTGGGTTATCGCTGCCATACACGGCGATGAGGTCACCGGCACGGAAATAGTTCTCAGACTGAATAGGTTCCTCAACAGATTCCCTCTTCTCAAAGGTAAGGTTTACAGTCTACCCATCATGAATCCTACCGGTTATGAAATGATCAATAGGTACGAATCTACGAATGCTTTTGATCTGAACAGATGCTTCCCCGGAAACCCCAAAGGCAATGCTGGTGAGAGAATAGCTCATAAAATTTATTCGAAAATAGTAAAAACGAACCCTGCCTTTGTCATAGACCTGCACACTGACACCATGGAATCAATACCTTATGTTTATCTGGACCAGGTCTTGGACGAAAAAGACGCTCCCATGATCGAAACATTATTAAAATACTCCGAGATCTCGGGCCTTAACTATTTTGTGGAAAACCACGAAAGCTACATGGAGGAGCTTAAGAACGCCATCACCGGTGCTTTAGTGAACACAGCCAAGATACCGTCTTATACCTTAGAGCTGGGCGGACCGCTGGTGGTGAGCAATAAGTTCGTAGAAATAGGGCTAAATTCGGTAAAAAACGTCTTATCCTACCTGGGCATGATCAATCCCATAGAACCGCTGTGGCAATATCAAAACAAGCTCAACCTGGAACCGGTCTACGAAACTGTCTGGAAACGATATTCGCCTGATTATGCCGGCATTGTCGAGTACAAGGTCAGGGCCGGGGATATGGTAAAAAGGGGCGATGTTCTGGCCAGGATTAAGAATCTTTTTGATAACACTATTCAGCTTATTAAGGCCAAGGAGGACTCTGTCATCATCTCCTATGCCGACCAATCCATTTGTTTCCCCGGTGATGAGCTTATTATGGCCGCCAGGCATTCGGATAAGGTTTTTAAGTTCAAATCATAAGCCTTTCCCTAAGGTTGACAATACCCTATAACATAAGTACAATACACGATGACAAGTTAGAGGCGGGCGTTTTGCCTGCCAATACAACTAACGCATCGTGTTAGAACGTTGAAAACAGAAAAGCAGCCTTTCTATTTTTTAATATAGAAGGTGCAACTAGAAAAGGAGAAGATATGATCGTTTTGTAAGAAGACGACGCACTTTACTTTGTACTCGACGGATCCGGAACCTAACCAAAAAGGAGTAATTGTAATGCGTAGATTTGGAATTCTGTTTGTTGCAGCACTGCTTGTCACCATGTTTATTGCCAGCCTGGCCGTGGGAACAGCCGACGCTTGGGATCTTGGTATCACCTACCATGAGCCCTGCGAAGGCTATGGCATCGATGTCAATCCCGGCACCTATCAGTCCGGCAACTACAAGTACGTCCCCTACGAGACCCAGGTCAACAATGGAGGTGGTTGGAATCCCGTACCCTATTCGGATCACAGTGGCGGGCTGAATCCCTGGAATCCCAGCGGACAGCACAACTACGAAGTCAAGATCCGCTACCACGTTTACAAGTGGGTCATCTACCACTGGGTCCTGCAATCCAACATCCATACCGAAGGCCCTGTACATCATCGAGTGGAAAAGCCCGATGACTGCTATCAGGTCTGCAGCGAAACCACTGAGGTGGGCCCTGTCAGCACCGATCCTGATTGGGGTCCTTGGACCTACAATCCCTCCACCGGTATGGAAGAGCGCTTCCGCACCGTGGTTCACACCTACACCTTTGTGGATGCCCGTGACGGCAAGACTGTATGCGGCACCCGGGAGGTGGAAGAAGAACAGATGCAATCCCGTTGGAATGTCGTCGTTGGATACGACAACGACTGCGCTCCCAAAGGCTGGGAAGTCTTCTACATCAAGGGTGGGAACAAGGTGGTCGTCGCCAGCGGTGTTTGGACAGATCCTTACACACTGGAACCGGCGGAGTTCGGACCTTTTGGCATCCCCATCGAGGAAGGCGAGGATATTATCATATCCGATCCTCTCAACCTCATGGAAGGTGGGGTGATCAGCGAACCGGCTGATTGTTTCGTCTGCAAGGTGACCGAAAAATACCGCATGCTGACATTGATCGACTACGACGCCCCTGATTGGTACTGGGGCCAAGGCAGCCGCAACGGCACCTGCTGGGTCATCATGTATGGTGACGCCGAAGATGCGGCCATGCCAAGCGTAGAGCGACAGGCGGAGATCTGCTCTGTCTGTGCACATCCTGACTTCGTCTATGAGGCCGATAAAGTCCTCTACGATGAGTGGGTGATGGTCGACTGCCAAGGCAACATCATCTATCCGGATCCCTTGTGGAGTTCGGACTGGTTCAAGCCCAACTTTGACGGCACCTGCCATGAACCGTCATGCTTGAACCCTGACGTCAAACCCTAACCAGTAACACGGAAGTCCCTGAGGAAGGCACTTCTGTGTTCATACAGAGGTGCCTTCCTCAAACATCTAGTTGTGCGCATAAAAATGAAAAAACCAAAAACCTACTAGTGTTTGCAAATTATTCGAACATCCTTACAGGTCTTTTGCTCTTTTTTCAGCGCTGCTTTTCTGTATCTTTTTTGCACTCCGTCTTCATACACTTTATAATACACACTAACTCACATACACATATTAATAGGGAGAGAACATCATGGCGCGGAAGAAAAACACTCCGGCACTTACGTGGGAAAGAGTTTGGAAAGCCATAAAGGACGGTTCGTTAGAAGTTAAAAGAATTCCCGGGACGCGCATGCTTCTTGTTATAAAAGGAAGGATCCGCATCACCTGGAAAAGCCGCGGCAAGGTAATGCGCACCAGATTCAGATTAAGCAAGACTTATCTTAATCCAAGGTGGATACCTTTACCAAAGTATTACCCCGTCTCTGTTCCCAAACTAAGAAAGATGCGTAAAGCGTCCTTATATGCCTTGGGAATCATAAAAAGGGGCGAAGACGACTTCAAGCTTTTGATCTATCAACAACTCGAAAGTGTTCTTTCTCTGCAACGTCAGCTGTCGGAGCACACAAAGTCAAGTTATGAAAGAGAGTCAAATAATCTCTGGAAACTTCTTGAGAAGGCGTGGATCGAAGAACCGCTTAAGGCAGTTGAACAAACAGCTTTAACAGGAGCGGTGCTTGATCGAATAGAGCAGATTGACATTATCAACACGCACCTTGATGGGAGACTAAGCGCAGTTGAATCCAGATTGGAGAGGTTGAGCCGGATCCAAGATTATGTAAAAGGGGCTTTGGAATCGCTGTTGGAGATCACATCCAATGAAGATGAGTTTGTAACAAACGGGACCCTAAGGTCCTTAGTAAACGCCCTCAACTTGCACTACAAAACGCTTGAGCATCTGCTCGAAGACAGGCCACACTCTCTCTGTGCCAGGTGGGCCAGATACCACATAAATAAGACGGTGGAAGATCTAACAGAAAATGAGCTGATCTCCGCCCGGCGGCATTTGCAAAAAGCCATCGACCACTTGTAACAATCCAGGCGTCTTTTGATTGCTCATTAGCAAACTTAGGACGCCTTTTCCTTTATTGTATAATTGGCTCATTCCATGAAACCAAAACTTACAGGAAAAATACTATTCTTTTCCACTTTATTAGCATTACTAGTGGGATCTTTATTTTTAAGATTCGATAGATTCAAGCTCATAAAATGTCTGAGAGATGTGGAAAAAGAGCGGGATGAGGTAATAACAAAAGGTGAGCTGACACCTGAAAAAATAATCTCCATAGAACAAACCATGGATAAGAAGCGGGATGGATGCTTCGAGCTCTACAGAAAGTAGGACCTATAGTATTGACACGTTGCAATGTTTATTGTATAATTCCGCTATGTTCAAGTTCGAATTCTACTGACATATCACACATTTGCCCTTTGTCAGATTTGAATGACAACCTGAACCCCGTAAGGGAAGAGCGCACAGCGGTGCGCAGTCCTCAACCTGTTGACTAGTATAAACCCCTCATAAAAAATCTGGGTTTGAAAATCAGCATGTGTATGAGGTACCAAAATTTGGAAGGGTTTAGGCCATTGTTCTTTGAGATATTTTCAAAGACAACCACCTCAAACGACAAGTTTGATCTGGGAGCTCTCTACTGAGAGGCAAACCAATAACCCTACCCTCAAAAATTCCAGGCAGACAGCACAGCCTGTTATCATAAGGCTCACACAAAGTGAATTTCTTGCAAAACACCGCAAGATCTACACCTACCGTGAGCCCTTTCTTTTTTCTTCTGTTAAAATTCATTATCGATGAAAAACCCGTTTCTCCTCATACTAATACTAGCGGTCGCCGGCCTGGCCTATTTCCTCTATAATAATCAGGTGCCGTTTTTTAGCAAAGCAGATCAAACCTCCACCCAAAACAGCTTCGAACAAATCACCAAGCGCGTATCTGAACTTAAACAAAATGAAAAGCTCAAGACGGCGGTGGTAGCTGGGGGTTGCTTTTGGTGCATGGAGGGACCTTTCGAACAAATGGATGGCGTGGAAGAAGCGGTGGCCGGCTACATTGGCGGTGACCTGCAAAATCCCACCTACGAACAGGTCAGCACCGGCGCCACCGGACATAGGGAAGGAGTCATGATCTACTACGATCCGGCTTTAGTTAGCTATGAACAGCTGCTGGAAAAGTTCTGGGCGCAGATAGATCCTACTGATCCAGGGGGCCAGTTCGCAGATAGAGGCTCACAATACAAAACAGCCATTTTTTACTCTGACGATGGGGAAAAACAGATCGCGGAAAGCTCAAAGCAAGCGCTGGGAGATTCCGGCAGGTTCGAAAAACCAATAGTCACAGATATATTACCCATGTCAACATTTTACCCGGCGGAAGACTATCACCAAGATTACTACATTCATAGCTCTGAGAGATATAACAGGTATAAAAAGGGTTCCGGCAGAGAAGATTTCGTCAAAAACAACCAGCCCTAGACTAGACAATTTCCTACCATTAAGCTAAAATCTACGCAACCTATAATATACGGAGGTAAAAAATGTCACGAAACAATGGCAACCGCCCCAAACGTATTGTTGATGAGACCGATGTGGAGCTGGGCGCTGATGCAGATCTCAACGAAAAAGCCAAGCAAGCAGGTATGCACCCTACTCCCAGAGAAAGAGTAACCATCGAGGAGGCTGTTAAGGCACATCACGATTCTCAACGCGACAAATATTTGCCCTGATCGTGCTTTCGCATTCGGCTTACTCCCAATAACCAGGGGCGTCCCTCCACTTCATCTCTTTTGGATGGACGCCCCGCCCCTTTTTCCCATTTATTGATATAATAACGTCAAAGGAGGTGTTTATTTAAATGGCAGAAACAAAGATCGGTGTCATTACACATTTTTATAGCAACATTGGTGTGGGAATAATAAAGCTTTCCGATACCTTGAGGGTTGGCCAAACAGTCAGAATCATGGGCTCCACTACTGATTTTGAACAGGAAATTGAGGAGATGCAAAACAACCACGAGAACATTGAGGCGGCAGAAACCAGCCAGGAGGTAGGCGTAAAGGTCAAGGACAAGGTCAGAGAGGGCGACGAGGTTTATTTGGTCGAATAACTTTTATTTAGTTTTTTAATTATTCACAGCTGAGATTTGCTTTACACTCGGCTTTTCCTGCTGCATCCGGAATAAGATCGCAGGCTGCACAGCCTGAATCCATGACGTTTTCCATGTCGCCTGAATCCATAGCTTCGTTGAGATCTTTCATGGTTTGCGCCATATCCACAAATTCCACACCGCTTGGCGGAGTGAACATGCTATTATCAGCTTTCCAATTACTACATTTATAATCTATGTTCTGCTGCAAAGCTTTGTTGTTCTCGGCTTCCCCTGATGGCTGCCCTTCGGCGGCAGGAACATCTTTGCCTAGCTCTTCTATATCCGCCACTTTCATCTTTGTACCAGCTCCTTCGTCGTTCCAGGTATACATGTACTCACCATCGTAAATGGAATAGAAGGTCATCTTTCCTTCACCGCCCATGTCCGTGGTCATTTCCGAATAAGACTTTTGCCCGGCTGTGTAAAGTGTCATGTCTGAACTGCCATTCTCATCGGAAAAGCTAGCTGTACATTTAACTGCTTTACCCATTTTCAGCACGTCCATCAAATTACCGGTAAAGCTGCTTAGACCGCTGTCCTCTGCTTGCATTGAGCTATCAGCAGTTGGCGCTACGAGCGTATCCGATTTCTTGGACTTACCAAAAAAGAAGAAGAGGAATAGCAAAATTAATATAACTAACAAAATAGGAATTAGTATTGCTTTTTTCATACCTGGATTATGGCACTTATTTGGGATTTATTCAATCACATTCTTTGGTAGAATATGCCCATGTGCGGAAGATACATATTTACCGAAGAACCAAGAAAACTTTATAAGAGGTATGACATTGAGGCCTCCAAGAAGATCCAGCTTGAGATCAAAACCATGTACAACATAGCTCCCGGGTTTCTTGTACCGGTAATCACCGGAAATTCTCCCAACGCGATTGAGATCATGAAGTGGGGGCTGATACCACACTGGGCCAAAGACCCCAAGATCGGTTATAAATTAATTAATGCCCGCGCAGAAACTGTAGCGCAAAAACCAGGTTTTAGAGCATCTTTTCGGAACAAACGCTGCTTAGTTCCCGCTACGGGATTTTACGAATGGCAGCCAACCAAGGCGGGTAAGGTACCGCACCTCATACAGATGAAAAGCCGGGAGATATTTTCCTTTGCCGGTATTTTTGATGTGTGGAAAGATGTGGAAGGTAAAGAATTCAAGACTTTTTCCATTATAACAACCTCGCCTAATGAACTTATGCAGCCCATTCATAACCGAATGCCGGTCATTCTTAAAAAAAAGCAGGAAGAACTTTGGCTGGAGAAGGAAGCTCCGGAAGAGAGCTTAATAAAACTATTAAAGCCTTTCCCGGAAAATAAAATGGAAGCCTTTATCGTGTCTACTAGGGTGAACAGCCCCAGAAATCAAGACAAGGAACTTATACAAAAAGTTTGATACAATTTACTCTTGATGAAACTATTGAACGATCTGAAAAAACTAGTACTTCGCCTGCCGGAGCCCAAGAACAAGCCTTTGGAATTTCTTAAGAAAAATAAGTTCATCATAATTGCCATAGTTTTGGTATTTTCGATAATTCTATACTCACCAAGATCAAAAACCCCAGAGGACAATAAGCTCGCCATAGAGATCAAAGGCGTGGTGGTGCGTATTGAGGTAGCAGACTCCATGTCGGAAAAAGCCCAGGGCTTAATGTATAGAAAAGATCTTCCGGAAAATGAGGGCATGCTTTTTGTTTACAGCAATGAGAGCAGACAAACCTACTGGATGAAAAATACTCTAATTCCTTTGGACATGATCTGGATCAACGCCAACAAAGAAGTGGTGCACATTGAGCACAGCGCTCCCCCCTGCCAAAAAACTCCATGTCCAACCTACGGTACGCCTTATCCGGCCCAGTACGTGCTAGAACTCAACGGCGGCTGGTCCATAGAGCATGGTCTGGCACAGGGCGATCGCATATCCTTTTCTCTCTAGTGATATAATTTACCCATTATGAAACCATTGGAAAAGTTCTCTTTATCCTTTATAGGTTTTCTCCAAGCCATAGCTATCTTTTGCTACTGTTCTCTAGTGGGAGTATTTATGTGGACAGGCAGCGAAGTATTTGGTCCTGTAAAAAGTTTTCTCGGGCCTCTTTTGGTACTAGCATTGCTGGTAGCTTCCGTACTTATCTGCGCTCTTCTAGCTTTTGGATACCCGGTAATATTGTTCTGGGATAAAAAAGATACCAAAGGAGCCATAAAATTGGTAACTTACACAGCCGGCTGGCTGGCTTTTTTCGTAGGGCTGTTGATAATAACCTTGGCCATCTTGTAGCATGCCCAAAAAGCTTTATTCCATTCCAATACTGGTTGTCTTTTTACTAATGGTGGTATACTTTTACTTAGGGGCCAATGTCACTACGACCACAACCCCTCTGGAAAAAGTAAATAATTCAGTAAACAGCAGTCAAATGAAAATTACCAGTCCTGCATTTTCCAATAACCAGCCGATTCCTGTTAAGTACACTTGTGATGGCGCTGATGTAAACCCGCCATTAACTTTTGAGAACGTTCCTGAAGGTACACAAAGCCTAGCTTTGATCGTTGATGACCCCGATGCCTCCATGGGCACTTGGGTGCATTGGCTGGTGTTTAATATATCGCCGCAAGAAAAAGGCGTTGATGAAGATTCTTTACCTCAAGATGCCATAGAGGGCACGACTGATTTTGGAGATCCCACGTATGGCGGCCCGTGCCCTCCCTCCGGCACACACAGATATTTTTTCAAACTTTACGCTGTAGACACCAAGATCGGCTTGACCGAGAGTACCAACAAAGAAGAGCTGTTGGACTATATTGAAGGACACATTCTTGGTTATTCCGAACTTGTAGGACTTTACAGCCGGTAAATTGCATTTACCGCTACGAGAATCGCGTGTTTAAACCCCCTTTAAATGCTTGTACTGTATGTTATAGTATTTAATGTATGAAAATGCTAAAGAAACCTAATATCAAACTGCCGCCGATCAAATTGAAGCTTCCCAAGCTAGTTAAAGTAAATATACCCAGAAAACAGCTCGTTACTTTGATAGCCATTTTGCTTGTGGGTGTTGTTTCCGTGTTAGGCAGAAGGTCGCCTTTTGGCAATAATTGGGAAAGTGTATTGCCGGCCAAAGACATTTTTGACGGAACAGGTGCTCAAAATAGTGACGATGACAAATACACTGCTTTCTTTTTCGAAGTATACGATCTGATCATGAACAACTACTGGAATAAGCTTAGTGACGAGCAACTGTCCAACATCACTACTCTGGCCGTGCAAAAAGTTACGGAACAAGAACCGGAAACCAAGCCCCTGACCAAGAACGATACCAGGCTGTTGCTGCAAAAGACCATGGAGAACATGACAGATGAAGAAAAAAAGGAGTTCATCACCAAAGTGGCGGACATTGTACTGGCAAATCTGGAGCCTTTTGGCCGCAGCCGCCTTTACACATCACAAAAACAGCAAGCTCTGTCCGACACCGTCAAGAATATCGATCCCAATGCCGACCATTATAAAGCCCTTGATGTGACCAAAGATGCCACTCCCGAACAAGTAGCCGACGCCTACGCCCAAAAAATCACTGAACTGAACCAGAAAGAGCAAACTCCTGAAGTACAGCAGGAAAAAGCTCAAGTTGAAAGGGCTAAAGAAGTGCTGGGAGATGCGGGGAACAAACAAGTTTATGATGAATCGGGCGCCAATCCCACCATCGAGAACCGGCTCATCTCACCCAGGATAGCCTACATTCACATCACCAAGTTCTCACCCACCACCGTGGATGAGCTCAACAGGGTGATGGAAAAGTATGATCAGGGAGATGTTCTGGATACCTTGATCATAGACCTGCGGGGCAACATTGGTGGCGCCATTGACGGCCTGCCCTACTTTTTGGGGCCTTTTATCGGACAAAATCAGTATGCTTATCAATTCTTCAAGCGCGGAGAAAAGCAAGACTTCATCACCAAGACCGGCTGGCTCCCCAGCTTGGTCAGGTATAAAAAAGTGGTAGTACTCATTGATGATCAGGTCCAATCATCCGGAGAGGTTTTTGCTGCCACATTGAAAAAGTACAATGTTGGCACCCTGGTAGGTGTACCTACCAAAGGTTGGGGCACGGTTGAAGCTGTCTTCAAGATCAACAACCAAATAGACCCGGATAACGAAACTTACTCTGCTTTACTGGTACACAGCTTGACCTTACGTGATGACAGTCTGCCCATTGAGGGCCGGGGTGTAGAACCAAACGTAAACATAAACGACGCCAACTGGCAGCAGGAATTATTCAAATACTTCAGCAACCAGGAGCTGGTTAACGCTGTAGCCGGGCTGGTTAGATAGCGCAAGCTTGATAGACAAACTTCGCCCACTCTTCTATAGTTAAAACATGGAAACCCTTGCCCTGCCCTTAAAACTCCTGTTGGCTATTGTTTTGGGAGGCATGATAGGTTTAGAAAGAGGCTCAGCACCAGGTACAGAGGAGAAAGAAAAATACATGGCCAGAGGCGACACCTGGGGTATTAGGACGTATTCGCTCATTTCGCTGCTGGGAGCTATATCAGGCCTGTTATTTTTATTCGGATATAATAGCCTTTCCGTCATCATCACCGTTTCTTTTTTTGTTCTTATTTTTATTTATTACGGCGTGGGGGGCTGGATGATCAAATCCATGGGACTGACCACAGAGCTAGGGGCCGTCTTTTCATTTTTGATCGGCTACTTTGTCACTTCGAACATCATGCCCATTCAGCTGGTCATTGCCATAAGCATCGTTATTGAACTTATTTTATCCTTGAAAGAGAAGAGCCATTCCTTTGTGCTGGGAGTAAAAAGATCGGAAATCAATGCTTTCATAGGCTTTGCCATCATTGCTCTGGTCATACTACCTTTCTTGCCCAATCATTCGTACCATCTGGCCGATTCCCAGTCCATACGCAAAGTGCTGGAAGCCTATCACGCCAATATGGGCTTTTTCGAACAACTGGAGATCATAAATCCTTTCAGGCTTTGGTTCATTGTGGCCTTGATCACCGGCATAGACATTTTTGGGCACGTGCTGGCTAAGATATTGGGCAAGAACAAAGGCGTGCTCATGACCAGTGCCGTAGGGGGATTTGTTTCGTCTACTTCGACCATACAATCCCTGGCTCACCGCAGCAAAACGGACCCCAACGTCAACGAACTTGTCACCGCCGCCACTATTGCCAATCTGACCAGCTTTTTTCAGATATTTTTCCTGCTGGCACCCCTGAACAGCCGCTGGCTGGCCTCCATAACACCGGTGCTCATGGTCATAATCATTTCCACCATTATCACCACTCTTTTTTTCCATCTTAAGGACAGAAAAAAGATGATGGTCATAGCAGAAGGCCAGGAGGGAAGTTTCTGCTATCTGGGTGAAAAAGAAGTTTTTTCCATCAAGCACGCCTTTAGTTTTGGCATACTGCTGATTCTGGTAAGAATATTCACTAAATCCGCTCTTATTTTGTGGGGACAATCAGGCTTTTTGACTACTTCTATAATTGCTTCTCTTTCAGGCATACACGCGGTGGTGATCAACTTAGCTGAGCTGGCCGGTAAAGTCATTTCTCCTCAGGCGGCGCTGCTGGTTCTGCTTTTTGTCAACGCCACAAACCTACTTAGTAAATGTGTGTTCTCGCTCGCGCAAGCTAAAAAAGAGTTTTCCATAAAACTGTTATTTGCCTCATTATTTGTTATCCTGGCTAGCTTTTTAGGCTACTTTTTCCTCTAACTTCATCTTGACCCTTTTAGTACTATAGGGTATAATTATTGCTAGTCGGAATTGGCGCTATCTTCGTTTATCTCAAATTGGAGGCCTAAAATGAAAAGGGCGCTTTTTGTTCTCCTGGCCATGATCACCATTGTCTTGTCGTCATGTGGTAAACCATTTTTAGGTTACGAAAGTGGAGACACAGTTTTCATCAGAAAAGGTTCTGTCATCAATCCCGGCAGCTACGACAGTTGCAAGGTCACTATTGACACAATCGCTGTGGTGAGCTCTATTGGTACTGTGCTACACAGAGAAGGATCGACCCACCAGGAACAAACCCTCACCGTAAAACCTTTATCGGGAAGCAGCTTCCCCTGCGAAAACGGTGAGTTCAAAAAAGGGTATATATATGGAAGCGAAGTCCGCCTTCATAACCCCTAACCCCCTTTACCACCCAGCCCAGATTCGTCAACCTGCAAAGGTTGTGCAATACGAATTTTGGCTGGGTGTTTACTTTTCTCCTAAAAAATCTATATAATATATCCGTGAAGAAATTAATACTGCCTGTATCACTGTTAGTTCTGATAGCCGTGGACGTTATGTCCCTGGATGCTATCAGATCCAATAATGAGGGCTTAATCATGTATGGCTGGGTTGCGCTCTTTTTCAGCGTGATCGTATACGCCATAATGTTTTTGCAGTTTCTGTCCAAAGAAAAATAACGGATGAAAACTAAAATCGCAGCTTTGATAACTGCCCTCCTCATTATCTTTGTGGGTGCCGGTGGCATCTACATGATTTCCCAAGCAAATTTTAAATTAAAAAGTGATGATAAAGAAGTTATTCCCGAAACCCAATCGGTCCGTTTGCCTGAAGAGCCGGCGGATACGCGGGTCGAGGACTGGTTCAAGCTCATGGGGCAGGCATTAAATCTGGACCGTCTTGACCTAGGAAATACTGATTTTTCATGGAACACGGAAAATGAAAAAATTGAGGTCTTGGGCCAAGGCCTGACCCTTGAACAAGCAGACGACCTCACACAGGATGCCGTGCTGGCCGTATTCGAACAAAATGGCTTTGAGCAAGACGCCTATAATCTAGCTCTGGGAGACGAGGCTCAAATATATGGTTTTTATAAAACTGGAGTGGCTTGCCTGGTAAATATCCCTATTCCTGCATCTCAAATACTAATAAACTGCGGACTGCTCGATCTGGAAGGTCTGCAAAAAACAGCCCAAGAAAATATCGTAAAAACACTTTTCTCCGAAAAATATCAAAGAGACGTTTCCACCGTTTACGTGGATATCATTCAGAGTACACCCAATCATATTTCCGGCAGCGTGCAATTCATTGAGCCTGACGAGGAGCAGCCCACACCCGGAAATGTGGGCGCTTTCCTCGCCGCCAAAGATGAGAACGGCGAGTGGGCGTTGGTCTTCGACGGGAATGGTGTTATTTACTGTGCTGATATAGAGCCCTATGACTTCCCGGTGGAAATGGTGCCCCAATGTTATGACGAGCCCAGCGGCCAGATTATAGAGCGCTAGATCTAAAAGTAAAATATCCCTCGTGATTGTATACTATTCATATGAGCAGCTATACATTTCCCAAAGATTTCTTATGGGGAACGGCTACTTCTGCCTACCAAATAGAAGGTAACAACCTAAACAGCGACTGGTGGTTGTGGGAGCACCGCAACCGCGGGAAAGAGCAAGTCGCACTGAGTTTTGGCAAAGCGCAGTGGCCACTTGAACCCAGTCTGGAGGCCTGCGATTCTTATCATAGATATGAAGAAGATTTCGATCTGGCCGTGCAGCTGAACAACAACGCCATCAGATTTGGTGTGGAGTGGGCTAGGATAGAGCCGGCACCCGGCATGTTCGATCAAAAGGAGCTGAACCATTACAAAAAAATGATCAAGGCAGCCAAAGATAGAGGCTTAAAGACATTTGTCACCCTGCATCATTTCACAAATCCGGTGTGGCTGTATAACCGCGGCGGCTGGGTAAGCATGAGAACACCAAAACTATTTGCCCGTTATGCCAAAAAGTGCGCTGAAGAGTTTGGGGACTTGGTGGATGTATATCTGACCATTAATGAGCCCCAAGTGTATTCCGTCATGTCTTTTCTGTTAGGAAAATGGCCGCCTCAAAGCCGAGATCCATTTAAGGTAAACGTGGTGCAGATCAACATGATACGAGCGCACAATCTAGCATACAAAGCTATCAAAAGTGCTGGAGATCACAAGGTAGGTATAGTAAAAAACATATCCTGGTACCAAAGATCTCCTGACAATAAAAATCCGCTTGATGCTATTTTCTCCAAGCTGCTTAGATATTTAAATAATGATTATTTTTTGAGGCCAATAAGAAAGAACTTGGATGTTCTCGGCTTGAACTACTACTTCACCAACTACGTTAAATACTTTAGCCCCAGGGCAAATCCCAATGATAGGGTTTCTGATATGGGCTGGTGGTTGGAAGCTTCTGGCCTTAAAAAGGTACTTCTTAGTTTGAAAAAGTACCACTTGCCTATCTACATCACCGAAAACGGCTTGGCGGACGCTCAAGACAAGTATCGCACCAAGTACATGGAAGAGATCCTGGGACAATGTGCTGAGGCGCTGGAGGAAGGCGTGCCCCTTAGGGGTTACTTTCATTGGTCTTTGTTGGATAACTTTGAGTGGCACGAAGGCTTCTGGCCGCGCTTCGGGCTGGTGGAGATCGACCGTGAGAATAACCTGCAGAGAAGGCCCAGACAGTCATTCTACGCTTACGCAAAGATCTGCAAAAGTGGTACTATAAATAAGTAGATGAAGCTGCCCAAATTACTTACCAAATTAAGAAGAAAACGCACTACTGAGGAGGTCAGAGAGTTAAGAACAGCTAAGAAATTATTCCGTAAACTTTTCTCCCTGCACATTATTAAAGTCTTTTGTGTGCTACTGCTTTTATTACTACTTTCCCCCCTGATCATATATTTCATTTACAGACCTCAGGTCCAAGAGAACGTCAATTATGGCATTACATTCAGCAAAAAGTATGCCAAGCAGCTTGACCTCAACTGGAAAACTGTCTATCTGAGCGTGCTGGACGATCTGGAAGTGAAGAATTTAAGACTTGTAGCTTACTGGGACGATGTAGAAGCTGAGCGCGACCAATATGATTTTTCGGACATCATTTGGCAGCTTGACCAGGCAGAACTTAGGGATGTTAACGTTATCATGACCATAGGCAGGAAAGTTCCCCGCTACCCAGAATGCTTCCAACCTGCCTGGTGGGAAAAACTGGACAATCCCCAAGTACAGAATGTGGAACTGCTGGAATATGTGAAGATCGCTACGGAAACGCTCAAAGACTACGACAATATTGTCATGTGGCAGGTAGAGAACGAGCCTTTCTTTAAGTTCGGTGAATGTCAAAATCCTCTCCTGCAAAAAGACACTGTCCTTAAAGAGATCGAGATCGTGAGGTCCTTGGACAAAAGACCGATCTTAGTGCAGGACAGCGGTGAGGGAGGCTTCTGGTTTCCTGCCTACCAAGCGGGAGATTATTTAGGCATTTCCATGTATAGAAAGGTTTGGTACGATTTCTGGCACGTCTTTTTGGGAAATTTCATTTACTTTAAATATCCTTTGGCCCACTGGACCTATAAGATAAAGGCGGACCTTACTATGGTGCCCCACCAGAACATCATTGTCACTGAGCTTCAAGCCGAACCCTGGGGCCCGGCCCTCAACAGTCAACTTTCGCAAAAAGAAAAGGACAAGACCATGTCCAGACACCAGTTCCTGGACACCATCAGCTATGCCCAAAAAGCCGGTTTTAGGGATTACTACTTCTGGGGAGCCGAATGGTGGTACTGGGAAAAATACGTCAACGATAATCCCTACTTCTGGGATACAGCCAAAGCTTTATTCTCGCAAAACCCCGGCCAGACTCCTTTACCTTGATGTTAAAATCTACCTATGACCAAAGATACTTCGCCTATCCATAAATGCGTGAGCGAGATTAAGAACTTGTTGGAAAAAAACGGCATGAGCTACGACTACTTAGAGCACGAACCCGTCCGCACCAGCGAGGAAGCGGCCAGGGTCAGGCCGGATAAATATACACTCTCGCAAGGGGCTAAGGCTCTCATTGTCCGCATCAGGCAGTACGGCGGGAAAAAGTATTTCTGCATGCTGGTTGTGCCCGGTGATAAAAGATTCGATTTTGCCAAGACCAAGGAGCTTTTCCAGGCCAAAGATATCAGATTTGCCACCGAAGAAGAAGTGGCAGACATAACTGAGGGCGTTAAAGTGGGTGGGGTGCCGCCCTTTGGTAATTTGTTTGGCTTGAAAGTTTATACGGACAAAAAAGTTTTCGATAATAATAAGGTAATTTTCAATGCCGGAGACAAGAGAGTATCCATAGCCATTGATGTGGCAGACTACCAAAAACTTGTAAAATCGGAGATCTTGGACCTGACCTAAGTGGTAAAATAGCACCACATGCAAAGCGCAGCCAGGTTGTTAAAAACTTTAGCAACTGCCCTCCTTATATCCGCCGTTATTATAATATTGGTTGGCACTATATTACTGCTGTTTTCGAAAAATACCAAACTTCCGTCCTTCATGCCCACGCTCTCAAACCTGTTGACCAAAAAAACTTCTCCGGTGCCTCCCACCGACCAACCGGTCCAGGATGCACCTCAAAACACCTGTCTGGAAAGAGACGCCCTTAAACAAGCCAAAGAATGTTCTTTACTTATTGGAGATGTGGAGAAACACGGCACCGGCTTTGTCAACCAATCAGGCAATTACCTCATCACCAACTACCATGTCATAGACAACTACGAGACCGGCTACGCCAACGTCTTTTACGAAGGCCGCTTCCATTCTTCGCGTATTGCCGGACTGTCCTTAGAGAACGATCTGGCCGTCATCCGCCTCAACGACCGCCTGCCCGGTTGCCGCTGGGCCGACAGCCGGGATCTGGACCTGGCGGAAAATGTTTTCGCCATAGGCTGGCCCAGCAGCCCTTACGGAGAATCGACCATCACTAAGGGCATATTTTCCCGTTATGTTTATCTCAAAGATGATGGCGTGCCCATGATCCAAACCGATACCCCCATCAATCCCGGAAACTCCGGCGGCCCTCTCATAAACAAGTGTGGCGTGGTGGGCATCAATACCTCTAAGGTCACCTGGATAGACCAGAACGCTCCCTCCGAAGGCATAGGTTATGCCATATCCTCGGACTACGCCCGCGGCATCATCGAAGAACTTATGGCGGAGGATGACGGCTCTCCCAAGATCCCCACGGAAAAGATCAACCCGGAAAGCCCGGCTGTAGAAGGCGCCAGCGATCAAAACCAAACGGAAGCTGAAAAAGAACACCTTAACCCCGGTTCTTTTGTAGCCTACAATTATGACCAAGTGTTATTCTGGGAAGATAGGAAACTTTATGATCAGGCTGTTCTCAATAGCTGGAAAAAAGCCAAAAAATCTGATTTCGTCGATCAGAACAAGCTGGATGATCTACTGGAAAAACAGGAAAGGAGCCTGGAAATTGCGCAGATACTTTGGGACGGCTACACTAACTCCAAAGTGACCTATGCTCAGGTGCTGGAGCTCAAACAAGAGTATCTTTTTTTAAGCAAGGAGATATCTCTGCTGACCAGCCAACTCAACATTGAGGGCAGCATCAGCGCCTATAACAACTGCATTGAATCTTGGGAAAAGCTGGAGGGAGAGCACCAGGAAAAATATACAGAGCAAAAGAAAGAGTGCGAGAAAATTATCGACCCGGAGGAAAACTAAGTGGATCTAAAAGAACAAATACTGAAAGAGCAAGCAAATAAGATCTGCCAAACCTACAAGATAGCTAAAGAAGAGGCGCTGGAGCGCTTGCGGGTGAAGCTGGCAGAGAACAAGCCTCTGCAAGAGCTTATCTCTAACGCCAAAAGCGCCAAAGAAGTTTACCGCACGCGGGATTTCAAGGATTTTATCAAGAAGGCTAAAAAAGATATTTACTACGATCTCAGGACCTACCAAAAGAACGCAGATAACTTGGCCGACTCCCACATCTCCACCCGTGAACGGGCGCCCTTTCTGGACGATCTCTTCTCCCAGATAGACGGCTATCTTAAAGAAGCGGAGGTGGTGCTGGACCTGGGGGGAGGCTTGTTCCCGGCTACGTTCCCCTTTGACAAATACCCCAAGCTAAGAACGTACATCTGGGTGGACAAAGATAAAAAAGCTTATGAACTGCTTGAGCAGGAAAACTATGCCAAAGTAGTTTTATATAACTACCCGCTTAATGAAAATCCCTGGGAATACTATCTGCCGGATGGCAAAACTGAATTTGATCTGGTTTTCATGCTCAAACTTGTACCCGTTATGTACAGACAGCACCGAGAGCAGCTTGGACACATAGCCCAAGTGCCTTTCCGCCACGCCCTTATCACCGGCAGCAAAGAGGCCATGGTTAAAAAACTGGACATTCAAAACAGAGAAAACAGGATCATAACCAAGTTCATCACTGATTCCGGTTGGCAAATAACCAAAAAGATAGATCTGCCCAATGAATTCGGCTTTTTGGTGGAATAATCTACATTAGAACATTTAATCCCCCGCAAATGATAGAATTATTTCATCGCATATGATCTTTAGGTTCGAAGACACAGCGCATGTGACCAAGGAAGAATTGTCTGCCCAGGCTCCAAATCTTGAGCCCTACATTGAAAGGCTTAACAAGGTAGCAAAGGCGGATAATTACATGTATGAGGAAAGTTCCATCAATCTGCCTTTTGACGGTGACATTTTGGAAAAGATCCTAAAACTCCGCGCTAAGTACGCCACGCCCAAACTTAAATACATTCTGGACATAGGCATTGGTGGCTCCAATCTGGGCACCAAGGCCATATACGATGCTATGTACGGCTATTTTGACATGGTCGAACCAGACCGCTTCCCCAAAATGATCTTTGCCGATACTAATGATCCTGTATTTATTTACAAGTTATACGAATTCTTACGAACCAAGATCAACGATCCGGCAGAAATGATCATCAATGCCGTCAGCAAATCGGGCAAGACCACGGAAACCATTGTCAACCTTGATATCATTGCCAGCAATGTACCCTTTGCCAAGGAACGTCTGGTCATCACCACCAATTACAATTCGGACCTGTGGAAGACCGCCAGAGATCTGGGCATAGACTGTCTGCCCATTCCGGGAAATGTAGGCGGCAGGTTCTCGACTTTTTCCAGTGTGGGTCTGTTTCCTTTGGCCTGCCTGGGTCTGGATGTGACTGAGCTGTTAAAAGGCGCCATGGAAGCCAGAAAGGGTTGTCTGATAGGCAACACTTTGAAAAATCCGGCGGCTATTTCGGCTACGGTCATTTTCTTGAACTACATAAAAGGCAAGCTCATTCACGATCAGTTCTTCTTTCATCCGGAATTGGAGTCTTTGGGCAAATGGTACCGCCAGCTCATGGGCGAAAGCATTGGCAAGGACGGAAAAGGTATTACGCCTACGGTGTCTATTGGCTCCACCGACCTGCACTCCATGGGACAACTTTACCTGGGCGGCATAAAGGACAAGTTCTTTACTTTTATTTCCACCAAAAATCCCAAAATAGACATCAGCGTGCCGCAAGAGCCCTTGTTAGAGATCCTGAGCGAAGTCGAAGAAAAAAGCACCTCCGAGATCATGAACGCTATACTGGGCGGCGTGAAGGCAGCTTTTCTCAAAAAGGACTTGCCATTCATGGAGATAATCCTGGACGATATCTCCCCCAGCGCTCTAGGTCAGTACATGCAGTTCAAGATGATGGAAATGATGATGCTGGGTAAGCTTTTGGGGGTGAACGCGTTTGACCAGCCCAGTGTGGAGAGTTATAAACAAGAAACAAGAAAAATTCTTACAGGTCGATGAAGAAAAAACACTACTTTTTGCTTATTTTCATCCTGCTTAGCGGCTTGGTATTGAGGTTGTACCACATTGAGTTCGGATTGCCCCACAGTTTTTACGCTGACGAACCTGAATTCACCGAACCAGCCATTAAATACACCTACGAGATCAGGAATATTATCAAGAATAATGATTACTACAAGCTAATTCCCATTTCTTTTGTCTATGGTACTTTCCCAGTCTACTTTTATACGCTGGCTAACATGGCTTTTAGTAAAAGTTTGAACTTGCTGAGTATTGGCTTTGATAAATTCCATCTTTTCGTCTTTTTCCGGGTGGTTAATGCGTTAATTTCTATGATGCTAGTAGCGGGCATGGGTGTCTTGGCCTGCAAATTATTTCACAAAAGAAAGGTGCTGCTTCTTACTCTTGTCCTGGCGGCACTAAATTGGAAGCTTATTGTGCATGCTCACTATGTTAACGCCGACATCATGCAGGCCACGTTACTGCTGTTTTCTTATCTGACCTTGTTCCTTTACTATAAAAAAGAGGAGGACAGTTTGTTCACGGTCCTTACGGGGTTGTTTCTAGGCCTGGCCGTAGGTACCAAAATAACAACTTTGATCACTTTTCCCTTATATCTTTATATATTCTGGGTGAAAAAAGACTATAAAGGCCTGGCCGGCATGTCTTTGACGGCGCTGGCTGTTTACATGGTAACAAATCCCTTTTCCTTCATACTTTCGGATAGGTTTTCTTTCCGTGTGCTCACCATGTTCACCAAAGAGGCGGGCATGGTCTTTGATTCTGTGGATCTAAGTCCACTTAAGTATGTACGCGCTTTGGTTTACATGTCTACGCCCATTGTATTACTATTTTCTCTTTACGGTAAATACAAAGCTGTTCGAAACAAGGAGAACATGCACTTCCACATTTTTCTTATCTCAAGCGTAATTGTCTACCTGGTATTTTTCTCGTTACAGGACAGGCGCGTGGATAGGTGGTTGCTGCCGGTTTTGCCTATAATTTTGCTGTATGCCGCCTACGGTATCTATGCTCATAAGGACGTTGTTAAGTCTAAATGGATGTTGACTGGTGTGCTGTTCATAGTTTTGCTCTCCTACTCCTATTATCCGGCTCTTTTGCTCGAACAATTCCAGCGCTGGACACCAAAAGCAGCCGCTTACCTATGGATGCAAGCCAGCATTGACCCCCTAAAACACGTTCTGGTGTACACCGAAGAGGGCTTAGACCCCATGAACAAGCTACCGGAAGCTAAAGTGTACAAGATCCCGGTCTACGCCAGTGAAAATGCCCAATTCTTCACACCCGACCTCACGGAATATTATCAGTATGTTGTCATTTCCTCGCGTCCCTTGGAAAACCACAACAGACCCGCTGTGAGACAACAATATCCATTTTATTATGACAACTGGCAAGAGTTTGAAGATAAGTTAGCTGATCCCAAGAAATTCAGTTTGGTAAAAGAGTTCGTGCTTTCTAAACCCAATCTTATCCCTCTATCTGATGTGTTTATTTATGAGAATTTGGGCGAGGTCAAACCTCTGCCAATTGGTCCTACAAATAATCCCTGAGTCTTTTACTTCTGGAAGGATGTCTTAACTTTCTTAAGGCTTTGGCTTCAATTTGTCTGATACGTTCTCTTGTAACCCCAAACTCCCGGCCTACCTCTTCCAATGTCCTGGTCCTGCCGTCTTTAAGACCAAACCTTAAAGCCAGAACGCGTCTTTCCCTGGGATTTAAAGTTTCCAGCACTTCGTCAATATGACCTTTTAATAATTCCTGGCTAGCCGAATCAAACGGGGACACGGTCACTTCATCTTTTATGAACTCCTTCAAACGGGTGTCCTCTTCCTTACCCACCGGAGTCTCCAAAGAAGTAGTGTCTTGCGAGATCCTTTCTATTTCGTGGGC
Source organism: uncultured Candidatus Saccharibacteria bacterium (assembly GCA_964434935.1). Classification (GTDB taxonomy): domain Bacteria; phylum Patescibacteriota; class WWE3; order UBA101185; family UBA10185; genus CAYSWS01. Next base: position 5,239 of record CAYSWS010000005.1, on the reverse strand, counting down.
TTTTATGGGCTCTATGCCCATGACCTTGGCTACCTCCTCGGGGGTAGGCGGTCTTTGCAGCTTCTGTTCCAGCTCGCGTTCTATCTTTTTATATTTATTTATGGTTTCCACCATGTGCACGGGAATTCTTATCACCTTAGCCTGATCGGCAATAGCCCTGGTAATAGCCTGCCTGATCCACCAGGTGGCGTAAGTTGAGAATTTAAAACCCCGGCGCCAGTCAAACTTCTCTACAGCGCGCATCAAGCCTATATTTCCCTCCTGGATAAGGTCCAGAAAATGCAAACCGCGACCCATGTATTTTTTAGCAATGGATACTACCAATCTCAGATTAGCCTTAGCCAACATGTCGGCTGCTTCCTGGTCACCCTTTTCCGCCCTTTTGGCCAAAGATACCTCTTCTTCAGCTTTTAGAAGGTCCACTTTACCAATTTCGCGCAGATACATACGCACCGGATCGGAAGAAACAGATTTATCCAGCTTGGTCTTGGTCAGATCAATATCCTCAATGCCGGCTAACTTCTCAGCTTCCTTTTCGGACTCTACATCAAAAACATCTATTTTGGCGTCCATTAATCTTTCGTACAGATAATCCAAGATCTCTATCTCTTCCTCAGCATGAGGAAAAAGGTCCATGATCTGGCTTAGGGTCAAATACCCTTGTTTCTTCCCAATAGTGATAAGTTTTTTGATATTCTTTTCCCGCAGGTCAATGTTGCTAACCTCTTTTTTTGCCGCCTTCTTTGCTTTGGCAGGAGCCTTAGCTTTAGGCTTGGTCTTTTTTTCCTTCTTCCCCAATACTTCTTTTATATTTTTAGAATCTTTGGCTTTTTTTGGCATATTAAACTAGTTTCTTTGATAGCTCACTAAACTGCTTAGAAAGTTCTTCCAGTTTCTTGGTATCATTTTCCAGTTCCGCCAGCTTTATTTGTTCACTTATGGTTTTCAACCTTCTCTTTACAGAGTCTGTCTCTATACGAGAAAGGGTTGACTCTATTTCTCTGACAAATAATATCCTGTCGGAGGCTAGATCCTCCAAGTCCCAAAGATACATTTCCAAGGCAGCTTCCTTCAATTTAGGTTCAAGCTCGCCTGTAAAGTATTTTATATCAAACTCCTCAGGCTTGCTATCAACATATTTTTTAAAATGTTCGAACAGCTCCCTGTTTCTCTCTACGGCAAAATCCTGCGAATCAAGTTTATACAAGAATTGTCCCATAGTGTCAAGCTTGGCTTTGAAGAGCAGGGCCAGCAGATACTCTTCCGGTGACTTTTTGAGCCGGCTTTTTATGTCACCGTTCTCTTTAGGTTCTTCCTTTTTTTTCGCCTCAAACTTACCCGGAGACTTTAATGACTCTCTAATAGCTTCTTCGCTGATGGAGGTCTCTTCCGCCAGCTCTTTGACATAATGGTCCAGCACCACGGTGCTGCCTATCTTCGAAAATACCGGGGCCAGATACTCAACTATTCTTTTTTTGCCGTAAGCCGTTTCCTTCTTGAACTTTTTAAACGCTCCAGCTAAGAAGAAATCGTAGATGGGCACCGGGTTCTTAAGCGTCTTTTTAGCCGCCGCTGTGCTCTTTTTTAAATAATCGTCCAGATCTGAATACGTTTCAGGGATCATAGCCACCTTGACATCAAAATCGAAAGGCTCGGCCAGGCCCACAGCTCTAGTGGTGGCGTTAAGGCCGGCTTCGTCGGAATCAAAGCAAAAGGTCAACTCCTTGGTATACCTAGCGATTATTTTCAGCTGCACCGCGGTCAATGACGTGCCCGAAGCAGCCACTACGTTAGTTATATCGTTTTGCCAGGCTTTTATCACATCCATTTGTCCCTCCACAAAAATAGCCCCTTCCTTTTTTATGCTCACCTTGGCCTTTTCCAGCCCATAAAGATAGGCACTTTTGTTAAAAACGATGGTTTCTTGAGTATTTAAGTATTTTGGGTCCCTGCCCACAATGTCCCGGCCGGAAAAACCCACTATCTTGCCCGAAACATCGACAAAAGGAAACATGACCCGCCCTCTGAACTTGTCAATAAAGCCTTTTTCCGATCTTTTAGGCATAACCACCCCGGAAAGCTGGAGATCTTCATCTGCGTAGCCTTTTTTACGCAGTAATTGATGCAGAGTGTCCCAGTTGTTAGGAGCATAGCCCAATCTAAAGGCTTTGATGGTCTTATCGTCCAAACCTCTGTCTTTTTTTAGATAATTTAGGGCTTTTTGCCCGGCTTTGTGCTTAGTTAATAAGTTGTGGTAAAGGTCAGCTGTGGCTTCGTTGATCGCAAACACCTTGACCTTTTTCTTTTGGTTGGGGTCGTATTCGCGGTTCTCTATCTTCACACCGGCTTTTTCAGCCAGGATCTCAAGGGCTCTTGTAAAATCAACACCCTCCATTTTTTCGACAAAAGAAAAGATGTCCCCGGCCTCACCACAGCCAAAGCATTTGAATATCTGCAGTTCAGGGGAAACCATGAAGGAAGGCGTGTCTTCCGAGTGGAACGGACACAACGCTTTATAGTTCTTGCCGGACTTCTTTATCGACAGATAACCTGCCACAATGTCCGCTATATCAAGTTTTTGCTTAATTTGGGAAACAGTATCCATTAGCAATTGTATAACATACTTTCTTTCTTAAGAGAAGTGGAGCACACCAATAATTTCTATCGGTGTGCCCCTCATGAGGCTCAGTCTTCTCGCAGGAGGAGGTTGCTTGATTTCGCAATACACTTCACGGCTTCCTCATAGCCATCGTCGCCTTCAAAAACCATAGCATTCATGCTGTCCAGTTGAAGAATACCGCTGCGGTCGATTACCCCGCCCATACAGCCAACGATCCTAAAACGTTTGGGTTTTTGGCAATACTGCACTATCATAACTTCCTCTACGGCGCTCATTGTTCTCCACTCCTTTTTGGTGAAAGTGAATTTTGGGCTCTCATTATAGCATAAAACGGTCTTTTCGGATTGTATTATAATGAGACAAGAAGCATATGAGCTCATTTACCATCAAGATCATCGCCATTTTATTCATGATCATAGACCACGTGGGGTTTTTCCTTTTCCCACAAGCAGCGGTCCTTAGAGCCATAGGCCGCCTGTCCTTTCCTCTGTTTGCCTGGCTCATTGCCAATGGAGCGCGGCATACCAGAAATATAGACAGATACCTGGCACGTTTACTGATCTTTGCCTTCATTTCGCAGATCCCGTTTTCCCTGGCTTATCAATCCGTGGGCTTATCTTACACTCACCTGAACGTGCTGTTTACGCTCTTCCTGGGGCTTTTAAGCATAAAGATCCTTGTAAATAGCTCAAATAAACCTCTAGCGGCTGCCCTCATAGCTTTTTTGGCGTTACTCGCTCAGGTATTTAACACTGATTACGGCTTAATGGGTGTGCTGTCCATTGTGGGGTTTTATGTATTCTTCGATGATATTAAGAAAACGTTTCTGTGGCAGTCTCTTATTTATGTGGGAATTTTATTTCTCATGATAGATCTTGGACAAGTGGTCATAAATGAGGTCTCGCTAACCCAGCCTCTAGCTCTTCTGTCACTTATATTCGTTAATTCTTACAATGGGAAACACGGGCCCAAAGCTAAGTACTTATTTTACATTGTCTACCCCTTACAATTTTTGATCTTCTACTTCTTGGTCGTAAGTATAAAATAGCGTGGCGGAGGGAGGGGGATTCGAACCCCCGTGCCCATTTCTAGGCGCGTCGCTTTCCAGGCGAGCCAGTTAAACCACTCCTGCATCCCTCCAAGCTAAGCAAATTTTCAGCTTACTTGTTTCTTTTTATCTATCCTGCCCTCCAAGCCCTTAAAAATGTAGTAGACCACAAAAGCTATGACGGTAAAATCGATCAAGGCCCCAATAAAATGTCCGTATTTTATGGCCACCGGACCTATCTGAAGCACAGCGGCATTCAAACCACCTACAGATCCCAAAATAATACCCAGTACGGGGTTTATTATATCTTCGACCAAAGCTGAAACAACTTTAGACACGGCTCCTCCCAAAATAAAACCGATGGCCAAACCCACGACGCCTTGTTCTCTGACAAATTCTAAAAATCCCTTCATTTTTTTCCAAACACCTCCTTTTCTTACAAAAACTTTTCCAGGTCTTTATCCAGCAAAGCCTGGTGAACATCCTTGATATTGCCCACCTTATCCCGCGGGGCAATGAAAAGTATATCATCAGTGTCCACAATTACCATATCCTCTAGACCCAAAACGGCTATCAATTTCTCCGGATTTGAGCTTTTAACTAATGTGCCCGAAGAATCCAGCGCCACCACCTTTCCTTCCGCATAAACCTCATTTTTACTGGATAGGTGGCGATAAACAGAGTCCCAAGTGCCTATATCCACCCATTTGAAAGGATAGGTAACAATAAATCCTTCTTCGAACACGTGACGGGTAACCTCTTCCGTTGATCCCTTGTCCATAAGGCCGTAAATGGCCTCTATGGTCTCAAAATCTCCTCCGCTTTCCAGCACTTCTTTGATCTCCATAAGTTTTTCGTGCCACTGAGGTTTGTACCTTTTATAAGCCTCCAGCATAAGATCCGGGAACCAGGTATTTAAGTTGGTGTGAATGACCGCTTTCTCAGTTTTGAGCATGTCCGATGTTTCAGCCAGGTCATTTTTCCTACCTAAAAACTTTTTTACCCTAAAAACACCTACACCCTCATCGGACGCTACCTCATCTCCCAGCAGCAGATAATCCACTCCCAGCACCGGAAATCCCGGCTCAAAACCCCCAGAAATCAGCTTTTTCTCCCGGCGCACGATCCTCTCCATAACCTCCAGCGTGGCCAAATACTGTTCCGGGGGTAAATAAAGACAATCAGCCTGCATGATGGAAAAGGGCTCTTCCGGGCACTTCATGGACAACACCAAAAAAGCGAGGCCTTCAGCCGGTCCTCGACCCTGGGGCGCGTCAGGCTCTAAAATATAGTTTTCCTCAGGAATGCTCGGTGCTTGCTCCCTGGCCAGCTTTTTATACATTTGCTTGGTGGAGATGAAAATATCCTCAGGCTCATACTTTTTCAGCAGCATGTTGATATTTTTCGAAAACAAAGACTCATCTCCGATGACCCTTTGAAATTGTTTAGGATTTTTTCTGGTGCTCAGAGGCCAGATCTTGGTACCCTGACCTCCGGCGGCAACTAGCATTTTCATATTAACTGGCCACAAAGATCTCTTTGGGAATTTGATAGTTTTCTATTATAGCCTG
>CAYSWS010000004.1:54536-57096 GCA_964434935.1 uncultured Candidatus Saccharibacteria bacterium | reverse complement strand
TAAAAAGTCTTTTTGATAAGGCTATAGTATTTTTAGCCATTTCTTCCGTTTCCCAAGGGTAACCCAGCATGATAGTCACATGCGGCTCCAGACCGGCTTGGCTGGCCATGCGGGCACCCTCCTCAATTTGATGCACCTTCATACCTTTATCCAATCTGTCCAAAGTTTCCTGATTGGCTGATTCCATGCCATATAAAATGAATCGAAAATTTGCCTGCTTCATTAAGTCGTAGTATTCCCGTGTCAAGGCGTTTAGCCTCATATTACAGCCTAAAACCACTTTTTTGTTGTAACCGGAATCGATCATTAGTTGACAGAATTCCTTTAGAGGCGGGCCAATGAACAGCGTGCCTGCATCATCGAAGATCTCTTTGACTCCATAGTTGTCAACTACGTGCTTAACTTCGGCAAAAAGTCTCTGAGGAGAGAATCTGCGGTACGTACCCAGAGGATTTATAGTGTGGTCCCAAACGCAAAAAGTACACCTATTCCACCAACAGTCCTTGCCGGAGTACATATAGGTAGCCGGGGTATACTTATAATTTCCGTTAGCATAAGCGTAAAGCTCCCACCTAGTGAGATCCCTGTCCACAAACGGCAAACTGTCCAGATTGTGTGTTTGCTTTAAAGGTCCGGATATCCAAAAATCGCCGTCTTCCTTGGCTAGTTCGGATAGTTTGACCCGCTTGTCGCCCTTTCTTCCCCACACTCCTCCTACCAGCTCGGTTTTCTTGGTCATCGAATCTGCCAGGTCGGAAAGTACAAAATCGTAATCGCCGCCGGTAATGATGTAATCTACTTGGGAATTCTCCATAGTTTCTTTGGGGTTAAAGGTCGCATGATCTCCCACCATCACTATGGCCATATCGGGAAGAGCTTTTTTAATGTCATCGATCTGCTTCCAGTGCTTTTTCACGACCGGAGATTTTGTTTCCATCATCAACAGATCCGGTTTTTCTTTGACCAGGCGGTCCAACCACTCATCGTAAGACCATTCTTCAGCAATACCGTCCAACCAGACCAGTTTATATCCGCGTTCTTGAGCCAAAGAGGCAGCGTAGGCCGGTACCATGGGGTAAATATAAGTTTTAGCGTTAAAATACTGGAACTGTCTATTCTGAGATAAAAGAGGCACTCCCTTGCCTGTGACAATAGGAGGATATCCAATGGCTATTTTGAACTTTGTTTCTTTCTTCTTGGGCATATTACATATAGACTATTATAAATATGTTCTTTGGTCAAACTTCAAATTCAAAAAGCCGGCCAGAGCTGATTCCCGTTCATATCTTCAACAATAATGGCCGTGGTCGGGCATGATTGCGCGGCCTCTATAATAGCGGCAGCATCATCCCAATCAACATCCTTGACATAAGCTATACTATCCTCATCCAGATCGAAGGTATTGGCGGCGTGGATGATACAGGTAGCGGCGCTGATGCACTTCTCTTTCAATACTTTGATCTTGACTTTGGCATTCGGATTTATAGCAAACTCATCTTGTCCATTTTTTAACATTTTAACCTCCCTGATAATTTCCCGACTCTTCATCAACCTCTCTTAGGTCTGACTTGGGTCTGGAAATAAAACCCTTGATAAAATTTATACCGTAATAAAGATTCGTACCAATAATTCCAAAAAAAATATATTTGAAGGCACTAAAATCGCGTTCGTTCATGCTTACTTTTTGGGCTTCCGTGAATACCAAAGTGAAGTACAGAAACAGGGCGAGCGCATAGACCGGCCAGATCTTAGGTACAAAGAACATGCCAAGCAAACCACCCACCAACCCCATGACAAAAAAAGCAGGAATGAAATAAGCCAGCTTCCTGGAATTCTTGGGAAACACTCTGGCAAACCAACCTCTGTGTCTACCGTAACGGGAAACCTGTTCGAAAAAAGGTTTGAAAAGTTTTCTTCTGTGGTGGTAAACAATCGGTGCAGGGTCGTACAAGAACTTTCTTTTGTAAAGTTTGACCAGTTCCAAACACAACTTTGTATCCTCTCCAGGCCAATATTTCATATCAAAACCGCCAACGGCATCAAAAGCTTCTTTTTTCACGAACAAATTGACAGACGGATAATCGTCGATCTCGCGCCCCTTAGCTATGGTATTCCTAAAAGTAGTGAACCCGCTTGACATATAAGATTCCAGAACGTGTCCGGCCATCTCTTCTTCAAAAGAAGAGTTCATGGGGGTTAATGCAGGACCGCCCAACGCATAAAGGTCAGGATTATCCCTAAAAATGTTGGCGGCATCTCTTAACCAGCCGGCTTCAGGAAAAGCATCATCGTCAATAAAGGCCAGAACATCCCCGGCAGCTGCTCGCGCGGCCAAATTCCTCTTTTCACCGGGCTTAACAGGCCCTGATTCGATGACCCTAAATCTGGTCTCCCGCGGACCAAAGTTCACTTTAATGAGCTTATCCAAGACAATGATGACCTCAAAATCGTAGTAGCTGACTTTTTTAAGTTTGGAAACGTTTTCCTTGATGTAATCGTTTATGGTCCTGGCAGGTATTATAACTGTAAATTTCATTTATTTGCCTGTATTAACCCTCAT
>CAYSWS010000004.1:0-54436 GCA_964434935.1 uncultured Candidatus Saccharibacteria bacterium | reverse complement strand
AGCTCAATGTCAAAAGCAAATGCCTTGACCAGCAATCTGGGCAGGACCTTTTCCAGCACCTTTCGCTTAAATACTTTCAGACCGGTCTGCGTATCACGAACGCGCAAGCCAAACAACACCTGCACTAATCTAAAATAGCCTTCGCTATACACCCGCCTCATGAAAGAATAGTTCACTTTGGAAGCTGAGTGCCTCTTGCTGCCCACAATAATATCCGAATCGTACCAGATCATGTGTTCGAGGATCATGGAAATGTTGTTAGGATTAATCTCCATACCTGAGTCGATGAAAGCGATAAAATCTCCCACGGCTCTGGCCATGCCGTATTTCACAGCAAATCCCTTACCAAGGTTTTTTTTGTAACGGTGGACTTTTATATTTTCTTTTTTGATCTTCTTAGCCTCTCGATAAGTCTTATCCGGAGAGCCGTCATCTATGACGATGACCTCAAAATCCCAGCGTGTCTTGGCCATGGATTCGTAGATATTCAATATATCTTGTTTTATAGTTTTTTCCTGTTTGTAAGCAGGTATTATGATGGAAACCAGCATGTTATAGATTTTGGCGGGCAGTGTTGTTAGATATTTTATACAAGTAAATGCTCAAGGTTACAAGAATTATTAAAGCAATTGAGATGTTTGTGTAAATTATCGAAAATATACTACTGTGAAACAAGTTTATGACAACGAACTGGGAGATCACTGCCGGCACAAGGATGAGAGAGATCCTGGTTTTGTTTATGGCGATAAAATACATCATTAAAAAGTTGATAAGGACATAAATTGCCACAAAAACCGCGTACCATGGGAGGTATCGTGCAGAGGCGAGCAGCTGCTGCCCAAAAAATACCTTGGCCACAACATTAGGCAGTAAACTAAAGGAGAGGATGGCAGCAAGGAGAATGAGTAACAGGATCCTAAAGAAAAACAGGAGTCTCTGCAGATGATCCTTGCCCTCAGCCACCAAATTAGAGATCTGAGGGAACATGACAATGGTTATTGAGCCCGCACCAAATAAAATGATCTTTCCTAGAATAACTACCCCGGCATAATACCCTGCCGTAACAGCATCAAAATATCTCTTCACCAGAATGACATCGACATTATTAAGAGTCATCATGCATAGATTAAGTAGCAAAACCGGTAGGGTGAGAATAATGATCCTTTTGTATTCAGCTAGCGGCTCTCCCTTCTCCCAGCCGGAAAGGCTCTTTCTTAAAAGCCACAAACCCAGCCAAAAGGTGGAAAACATCCCTAAAGCCATACCGGTATATGCTCCCCCTACGCGGTACCCTAACAAGACAAAAACCACAGGAAAAACTAACCGCAGTAAACCCATGCTAGAAGCAAAAAAAGCAAAGGAGCGAAATTTCATCAAGCCTTGCATAAATGCCTGGGGACCTACGCTGATGAGACCGGCAAAGATGTAAAACCCTAGGTAAAGGTAAAGTATCGGTTGCTCAATATTCATATAACTCGCCAGGTAGTTTCTTGCCAGATATAAAGTGCAGGTTATTAAAAACCCAACTATTACATAAAAGGCGCTCACTCTCCAAAAAAGCTTGGTAAGTTTGCCATGGTTTTTTTGTCCCGAAAGTTCAGCCACTACTTTAACCAAAGAAACAGACATAACGGTCACAGTAACGCTTAGGATAGCAAAGAGCGATAAAATTGCGTTGTAAGTTCCGAAATCAGCCACAGTAAGATTCCTAGCCAGAAAAAGCTGCAATAGATAACTAAAAACGCTGTTGACCATAAGACCTGCGGTCACCAGGGCTGTATTAACAATGTTTTCGTCTTTTAATGTTTTGGTAATGAGCTCCTTCATTTTGTTACTCTACCTTCTTATAAATATGATACATATCAACACCCCTTAGTTTTACAGTTGTCACGTATTGCAGCTTGACCCTATTTTCCAGGTAGGAATCGTCATCATAAACCGGGTAAACAAAATAATTGGAGTTTTGAGCGTGGATGGTTATGTCTTTGATGGTAGCGCGGCCGCCTATGGCTTCGATGAAAGGCCAGATCTGTGTGTAATATTTTTCCTGAAAGGCCACGGTGAGCTTATTTTTAATGGACGGTTTATTTAGCTGTGAATCCAGACTTTCTTCGGGCAGATATTTTTCCACCTCACCCTTTTGCAACTCTTGTTCGAAAAAGTCCACGATCTCCTGCTGACCTATCATCCATTTGGGCTCAAGGGCGTAAATGCCTTTGTCCAAACCTCCGGTAAAGGGTGAATAGTAAGAAAGATAATAAGGATGCAAAATGACCAGAGTCGTGATGATTGGCGCTGCCAGTATTATCACAAACAACTCTTTGCCATATTTAAGTTTTTGCTGCATAAAAAGCAAAGCTTGTTCGAAAAAGAAAGCCGCCACCAGAACCAGAGCCGCTAAAGACGGCAGTATATATCTATCAAGCTTTTTGGTAGGGATCGACAGCTCTAGAGCATAAAATATACTAAACAGTAAAGCGTAGGTAATGAAATCTCTCTTTTTCTCATCCATTTCCAGACCTTTATGCGTAAAAAAGATCCCTACCAAGCCCAAAACCACCCACCATGAGGTCCTAAAAGCCAGCACCACCTGGTAAAAGAGCGGTCCCGGATCTTCCACCCACCTGCCCAGAAATAGTTGCGAGTGCTCTCCTTCGATCCCGACAGTAAAAATGCCTCTATAGAGAGTCTGCAAGGCTATGAGGGCGTGGGTGTACATAGCCGGCCATAAGACCACAAAAAAGAGCAGAGATAAGCCAAGCCATCTTAAATATATTTTTATTCCGATTACCAGGCTTTGCTTTAACTCGCCTTGTTTACGAAAATTCTCCAAAAGCAGCACAAGAGCAAAAAAGGGCATGAGAAAAAGTGAAGAAGTCTTGGTCAGAAAAGCTCCGGCGGCAAATAACGCCGCCAGAACAAGTTCCTGGCGTTTACCCTTTTGCAAAAAGTACACGAACCAAACAAATGACGCCAACATAAAAGTCGACATCAAGCCTTCCAGATGCATAACCCTCGTCAGGGCCACATAAAAAGGCTCCAATGATATCAATAAAACAGCCAAAAAGGCATATCTCTGCCCGAACATTTTCCTCAGAGGGTAAAAAACAAAGCTTAACAGCACACCTATAACGATCACTAGCAAGGATTTCTGCACAACATGCAGAGCAAATACATTCTGGATAAGGTTGTCAGCTGCCGGTGCGCCTAAAATTATCTTGTGGTAGAAATTAAAAAGCTTTATCCCCGCCGTGCCTATCCACATTAGTGTCACCCCGGGATGGTATTTCTGAATGGTTTTAACAAGATCTAGCGTGAACACACCCGTACTAAAGTCATAACTGCGGGATTTCCATTTCCAAACATCGGTATTGAACATATCGTGGCCCAGGTCCGGCACCCTGACCAGGACCACAAACAGACATATCAATATTTCCCATTTGTACCTCTTTATAAATTTCATATTATGGCGCGTAGATATCTATTTCCGGCCCCCTGTTCAGAGGTCCTTTTATCTGCAGGATCTCCTTTATGTCCACTTTGTTTTCATTTCCTGTATCAACCACATATGCGCCGGGTTCGAAATTTCTGAAACTGGCATCCTCATACTGCACTTTCATGTTCAACTTCTCAAATATGGGTGCCAGATCATTATCTAAAACATATACTTTATTGATGGCTCTTTTATTGTCCAGCATCCATCGATAAAAGATAACCCTGGTGTCAGTTTGGTAAAAAGAATAAGCCGACAATATAGAAAAATATAGGGGAAAGGAAAAGACGATGATCCATATGATGTTTTTTACCCTGCTCTTTATATTCTCCAGTCTTTGAGCTAAAAAGCCCACACCGCCCAGTATTACTGCCGGATAAGCCACAAAGAAGTAGTGTGCCCGTGTTTTCTCTGAGCCGGCAACATAAAATATCAAGCCAAGCCCCAGTAAAGTGAAAAAAAGCAGATCTTTATCTTGAAAAAACTTTTTGTGTTTTACCGCCCTGAATATGACATACAAAAAGGCGGCTATAAAAATTATGACAAAGGTATAACCCATGTTTTCCGGTAAGTCTACTGCCATGACCGTAAAAAACTGCTTCAGATGTTCCAACAAGCTCACTTTACCTACATTTGTAAATTGCCATAAAGCGCCGCTGGCATTGTCTGCACGAATAAAAGTGTTGTGATCAAGCACGGCGTACGGCGTTCCCAAGATGAATCCAACTATGGACATAAACCCCGACAAAAATAGACATTTCCAAGAGTCAAAATCCAAAAGTTTTTCATTTCTTTCCGAAAGCACTCTTATAAAATGAGCCAACAATAAACCACCGATCATGAGGGCACCATTATACTTAGTCGACGCTGCTAAACCAATAAAAAAGCCTGCCCATAAATAGTCGGACATTTTTTTCCTGAATATCAGGCCGGAGATGAAATACAAGGCCCAAGATAAGAAAAAGGTCATGGGTACATCAGGCAAACTATAGTGAGAGTGCCAAACATGAAACGGAATCACAGCCCAGGCCAAGGCTGATAACCAGCCGGCTCTCCTACCAAATATCTTCTTAGCCGTGAGATATACTGGTACCACGGTCAGCGCTCCCAAGATGGCCGAAAAAGACCTGGTGATAAAATAAAAGACCAGCTCATCATCCCAGAACAATGGTAAAGAAAAATAGGTATATTCCTTGTAACCGGCAAATGTGACCAGCTTTCTCAGATTATCGAACAACATATAAACAAGGTAATTAAGATAGATGTACAAATGAGGCCAGTCAAAATGCCCGGGATTAAGGTTGAACCTTATGGCCAGCGCCGAGCGGACAATAGTGGGTTCGTCAGGGTGGAAAATGAAGGGGAATCCATGAGTAATGCCCACCAACCTCAGGGCCAGAGCCAAAGCTATGATCAATGGTAGATAGTTGCTATTTTTCCTTAACATAGAACCGCCAATACTCTAATCCGTTTATATATATGGACGAATCTTTACTAAATTTTACCTCACTTTTCAGTACTTTTTCGGGCAGCTCCTCGTTTATGGCCAGCACCAGGACATCGTAATCGCTGACACCGTTCACACGTATATCTGACACTAAGGAATTGGGATAGATGGCTTTTATAGGCTTGGTGTCGATGAAACCAACCTTGGTGGCTGATCCGTACTTTGTTTCCAACATGTCTTTAACTTCGAAAATGCCAACGCCAAATGACTTTTGCCCCACTATATTATTGGCGGAAGCCGGGCCTCCGACCAATGGGCTGGCGTAAGTAAATTGAAAGGGATGGAATTGCCAATCCGGTATGACTGCAAAAGCGACAAAAAGCAGCACCAGAAGCCCCAAAGACCTGTGAAACTTTGTCTTTAGTTTTTGATATAGATATAGATAGCCAAAAGCACTGACCAAACCGAAATAGGGGTATAGCACCAGCATATACCTATCTATTTTTTTGGCCGGAAAAAGCATGACCAAAAAATATCCGGCGTAAAAGATAAGCATGTACGAAAGCAGTCCCACGATCTTCTCTTTTTTAAGAACGATGACCTCTTTTTTTACCAAGCCTCCCTTAACAATCTCCACCAGTGCCGCCAGGTAAGCCAGCAGGCCAATGATCATAAAAGGAGATACTTTGATCAGCAGCACCAAGGGATAAAATAAAGGACCGGCAGCTGTAGTGCTTTTGCCAAACACTATTTGGTTGTGACCGTCGCGCACACCTATGCGTTCGCCTTCGGTGAATATGTTCGTCAGTACCTGCGCCGGTTTATCCCACAAGGCCGGAAAAAGAATAAAAGTTGTGGCTATGAAACACGTTGAAAAAAGCACAGCAAATTTTATAAGTTTCTTTTTGTTTCTATTCTTAAAATATAAGAATGCCCCTCCCACAAAGAGAATGAACAAATAAACACCTACGCCTAAGCTCCTAGTGAGAAACGAAAATCCGCAGAAAATACCTGCCAGGACCAACCAGTACCATTTTTCTTCTTTAAGGTAAAGATGGGAGGTCAGCAAGGCCGCAAACAAAAATAAGGCAAAAATAATGTCCATATGAAAAAGCCGTGAGTTCCCAATAAAAAACGGTTCGAAGCTAAAAATGAACACCGTCAGCCAGGCCTTTTTGAATTCCAACACCTTTGTCAGCCAAAAAAGGATGAGCACGCTGAGTACTAACTGGGTAATGACCAGTGAATATTTAGCTAAGAAATGGAAAGCATAAAAACTGAATTGATCATAAACGGTTATACCGCTGACCTGCTTGAAAAGCTCAATGGGAATGCCGGTCAGCCACATGAGAGTTACGCCGGGATGGTAGTGCTGGTATGTCTTTTCGAAAATGAAGTATTTAAGTCCCACCACAAATTGTTCTGATCTAAAGTGCCAATTGACGGCATCGGGATTTATGGTGTCGTGGCTAAGACCAGGCAGCCTGGTGAGCAGAAAGAAAAAAATAAAAACAAAAATTAGTATCAGTTCCTTTTTCTTATTCATCTTTGCCCAGAGCATAGAGCAATCCTCCGATCAAACTTACACTCAGCCTGAACAAATGGTATATGAGCGAAGCGCTCAAGCTGGCCGACTCCGCTATACCCACACTGAGAAAGAACCTTATGTACAGGGCATCCTGCACCCCCACCCCATTGAGAGAAGGTATAAAAAAACTGGCCAGGGTAATGACGGGAAATACAAACAAAGAATATGTCAGAGGCAAGTTCATACCCAAAGCTTTAAAAATAAAAAATTGGGTGAAGATGGCAAACAGTTGTATGGAAAATGAGGTTACAAAAGCCCAACCCAGTACTCTTTTGTGATTCTTGTATAAGGTGATGGAATCATAGATCTTTTTCAATTTGTTAAATTTTGTCGCCAACAAACCTAGTACTACGTAACTTACGACTATACCCAGAAAAAATCCTAATAAAAGGAGCAAGCCCCAAAATCCCAGCAGCTTGACCAGGCTCACTACCGAAATGAGCACTAAGGCGATGACGCCTGTAAATCTTTCCATAAAAGTGGCGGAGAAAGAGTCTACTGTGTTGTCTATTTTCTTACCCAGCTTGAACACCTTGTAAACATCTCCACCAATGGTGGTGGGCATAAAATTATTAAAAAAAGCACCAATGAAATATAAGTTTATGAGGTAACCCACACTGACCTTATGGGAATTGTTATGAATGAGCAGTGATTTCCATCTAAAGGCTCCCACAACGTAATTTAGTATGAGCAACAAAATGATCAAGGGAGCATATCTTAGATCAAGTAGTTTGATATTTTCTACTAAACTGGCTTTATCGATCCTGTAAAAAATGATCGTCAGCAGGACGGAACTCACCACGATCTTTAATATTAGTTTGTAGTTCTTAAGCCAGAATTTCTTCATTTTCTTTTCAAAAATTTTGTTCCCTGAGACAAGACATTTTTGATTTCTTCCACGGAGGTGAACTTACCAAGAAGTAAAGAGATGAAGTATAAGATGACAAAAGCCAAATAGGTAGCAAGTTTTAAATATATATTCGATATATTACCGGCACTGCTAATGATGGCTGCTTGAAATAGGACCAGGACATGCGGCCATCTGACAATGGATAATTTCAGCTCTCTCTGCATAAAATACGTCAAAAAGCTAAAACCCAGCGCGGCACCGCCAAACATAGCGTAAGCCATGGATTCAAGAGGACCGAGCATGGTTCTTCCCACTAAAAAGATGCCCAGAGTAGAAATGAACATGACCACATAACTTAATATCATCTCCCTCACCAGCTTGGCCGGAATGGCCAAACTAGATTTAACAATATCGGCCAAAGAAAAGAACAAAAAAGCAAACACCATGGGAATGAGCAGAGGCAAGGCATCATTGTACTTATCGCTGCCTATAAGGATAGTTATGAGCTCGTAAGCCCAAAACACAGCCGACATGGCAAAGAATATGATCATGGAAAATACTCGGTTGAAGTTTCGTGAAAAGAGATCCCGAAAGCTATCAATATCGTTCACAAATCTATCCGAAAACACAGGTAGGTTCACATCAGTCACAGAGTCGGAAACATGCATAAGCTTTTTGGCATAAAGTAGGGCAAAAGAAAATATGCCCACCAGTTCCGCGTTCTTGGTGAATCCCAGCAAGTTGGTGCCGGCCTTTTCCCAGTTAATGACCAAGATCTTCACAATATAAATGGACATGCCCAAAGAGAAAAGTTCCTTAAAGATAACAATAAATTCTTGTTTGCTGGGTAATTTCAATTTCCCCAGGTAAGGCTTGAAGGCTATGACAAGAAGCAGCAGTGATTTTAAAGATTCGTGGATGAAGTTGGCGTAGAAAAACCCCATGATCTTATACTTATAGACTAGGGGCACGTAGATGAGCACGCTGAGCAAAGCCACAGCTGCCTGGAAAATGAAAAGCTCTTTGAATCTTTTTGTGCCCGAGATGACGGCATTTAAGATGGCCTGCACTCCTTGCATGAACAAAATGGCGGAAAAGATCCTCAAAGGAACCAATATTTCCGGAAAACCGTAAGTTTGCGATATTTTAGGCGACAAAAGGAACAAACCTACTGACAAGGGTATGGTCACCATGTATCTGATGGACGTGGTAGTAATGAAGATCTTGAAAACGTCTGTTTTTTTCTCTGCCGCGGCGATCTCTCTATTGGAAGCGCTGGCCAAACCCAAATGTTGATAAATTCCTAAGGCAGAGCCCACGGACACCACCAGCTGCACCAATCCCCATTCGCTTACACTTAAGATCCTTAAAATGGCAAAGCTTTGCACAATGCCAAACCCCATGGCTATCATACGCGACATAAAACTGATTATTTGCCATTTTTCCAATGATTTCATAACTTTCCCATTATAACCTCCACGGTTCCTAAAAGTATGCTTCGGGTACGGATGTTGTTGCCCATGCCCAAAAATACAAAGTACTGTCCATTATCGACAAAATCAGGCATGACCACTTCAATATTTTCAATATAGTATCTGCCCTCCACCCAACCTCCCGGCTCCCTTAAAGCAAATGAGGGTAAGTTGGCCAATTGATAGATCTCCCCTGTCTTTTTATTCACAAAAGATGTGAACATTTTATAATCTTCGATGGTGCCATCCTTTGTAGTGTCATCATCTCCTCTAAAATAAACCACTTTCATTTTTTGGCTGAGACCTTTTTGAAAAGTTTTCGGTAATTCAAGATCTACGATCCTTAGACCCTGGAAAAATTTCAGATCTAAAACCTCCGGATATGTGAACCTTTCTTGAATGGGCAGAAGCGCTTCCTTATCGTGAGGACCCACATTCTCAAAAACAAAATAGTTTCCGCAACCCAGTTTCAATTCATAGTTGGGATCTTTTATGACATTTTCGATGACATCGGTGATGATCTCAGTATCCAGGTCCAAAATAGTAAAGATCTTTTTGGCAAAAATGTCCACAATGACATAATCGGCCTCATTATAAAGGGCCGGAAAGATGGCATAGGTCTCTCTTTTAGCTAAATGCGCCCCCAGTGAGTCCGGGCCTGAGATCGAAGCCTCATCCGGAATGATGCCTACGATCTTTCTGGCGCAATCAACATCCTTAAATTCAAGTTCGCTCAGTCTGATCACATCTCCTACCTTTAGATCCCGGTTGATCAGTTCTTCATCCGATTTGGCAAAGACGTTGACCACAACTTTATTTTTTATGGCGTCCCTCATCCACAAATAGACCGGATTATTATAATAGTGAGACGTATATAAAGCAGAGGCCGCTACCAGCAAGCAGAGCACAGTGCACACAAATGTCTGCTGTTTAGCTTTTTTTGCCCAAGAGGATAAATATTTGATGCCGAAAATTGTTGCCAGGATCAGTACAGGCAAGATCATAGATATCCTGTGATTTGTGATCTCCGCCGTACCTATGCCATCAGCTGTGGTCATAAAATTAATGATAAGGTCCGGTACAGCCATCACAAGGATCCCGGGGTAAGCAAAAGGCAAAAAGGCAAAGGGCTGGAAAGTCCTAACAAAATTTTCTATCTTGTCACCGCCAAAGAACACCCCTACGGACATCCTCGGGTTTAGGACCATGTTCTTCAAAATATCAAAATATGAATCTCCGAATTCTTCATACCTATTCAAAAAGTAGTTGGGCTTGGCTACATCTCTGGCGGAGCTGCTGCTTAGCTCTATGGTATTAACAAATTTTTGGTAACCTTCAATTCTATAATGGGCGTTGGCGGGAATAATGACAAAAAAGGCTAAACAAAACCACAGTAGGCTCAGTAAAGACATGACCATGCCCATCCGGCCTGTTTTCGAAGTTAAGTACTCTTTTAATGTGCCGGTATCTTTATTTCGCAGAAAAATGATGAAAATACCATACAAAAAGGTATAGAGAGCGATCTGTTCTTTACCCATCATGGTCAAAAATATAAGCAACCAAAAGGCGGCCAACTTTTTTGGGGTAAAAGAGTCGTCAAAATACATCTTATCGAACAAGTAAAAAGCCCCTAAAAGGAAGGGGATAACGGCCGTTACTCCGTGAAATCCCGTGGTGGCGGTAAGATAGCCAATGGAAGGATTGAGCAGAAAGGCAAAGCCCAGCAAAAAAGCGTAGAGATCTTTTTTCAAATGCAATTTGGCGATCAAAAACACCAACAAGCTGGAAAATATGACCAGCATCAGTTGGGCGTAAATAAGAGTGAGCGGACTGGGAAAAAGTATGAAAACAGGCACGAACAAGTACAAAATGGGGTCGACATGGCTCATAGCCCAACGAGGCAGATTAGTGCCAAAGTAATCTGTCATGTATAGCCCCCTGCCATGACTGGCATTCCACACCATTTGCGTCATATTTCCCAGATCGAACTTCCCGTAATCGAAATTGTTGTACTTGAAAGTGTTGATCCTGATGGTGACGGCTAGGATCATCAAACAGGCTAAAATAAGGGTTAAAAAGTAGATATGGGTTTTGGAAAAATCGATCATCTTTTTCATAGTTAATTGAAGAACCTGAACCTCAATAAAGTAGTTACCGCTGACAATCCATCGCGCCAGGTGATCTTCTTGCCTTCGGAATGTGACCTGCCTTTGTAAGATATGGGCACCTCTCTGATCCTTTTGCCTGACCTGAGGATCTTAGCCGTGATCTCCGGCTCAAAGTTGAACCTGGCAGACTTTATCTTCAGGCTCCTGATAAATTCTCCAGGCATAAGTTTATAGCAAGTTTCCATATCCGTGAGCATGACCCCGAATAAAATATTGGAGATCAAGGTCAGTAGTTTATTTCCCACATAGTGAAGGTTGGACATGTCTTCATAATTTCCCGAAAATCTTGAACCGTAGACCACGTCCACGTTCTCTTCTTCCAAAGCTCTGAGCAGTTTTTTATAATCTTTTGGCTCATACTCCAGATCCGCATCCTGCACGATGACATAGTCACCGGTAGTATGAGAAAAACCTTCTCTCAAAGTGGCACCCTTACCGGAATTGGCCGCCTGGAAAAATATTTTTAGTGACGGATCGGTCTGTTGAAAGCCTTCAAGCAGCTCCACCGACCCGTCGGTCGAGGCATCATCCACCAGGATGATCTCCTTTTCTACCGGACCCAGATCTACTTTTTTGACTTTTTCGACCAAAGGCTCCAAGGTGTTTTTTTCGTTGTAGACGGGAATGACAATAGATAGTTTAGTTACTTTGCTCATTTTTTGCTAAATTCCATAATTTTAGTGAAGAACTGCTTGCCCCTGATAGTATATCGAAATTCTTTTATTTGTTCTAAATAACCCACCTCATCGGCACTGAACTCCATGCTGGTGTTATGCTCATTGGTGATCATGACATAATCAGCCTGTTTTTCCTGCAGATTTTTAAGGGAGCGGCCCTCTCTGTTATCCATATTCAGATAGATTCCCCGGATATTCCCATTTTGCCCACTTTGGTTCAAATACCAATCGGACACACTGCTGACATCGTTATATACAACCGTGCCTGATAATTCCTTGAGAGCGTATTTATTGGCTTCTACTACAGCTTTAAAAATATCTTTGTGCAGCCAAATGGTCGACAAGGACCACACCATAGCTGAAATAACAAGCGTAGCCTGAAAGAAAGTGTAGTTTCTTTGTTTTATGGCCAAAATATTTAAGATCTGTATGAACACGACCAGCAATAGGAGAGATTTTATTAAAACTAGAAATTGCAGTTTCAGAAAATACTGAGCTATGACAAAAGTCAGCAAGAGACCGGCCAAAAAGTAGATGTCATGGTTGGCGCTGCCTTGACGGCTCTTAAAGTGCTCGTCCAAGAACATAGACAAAGGGATCGTTAGGAACAAGATCATGGGTGTGAACAATCTGGGTATGGCCGCCGGCCATAATAGCGCCAAAAGAAGCTCCAAAACCACAAAAATAGTCATGGCCACATTTTCTTTGATCAGCACAGCCAGCTTAGCTTTGTACTTGTAGAAAAAGAAGCAGGCAGAAGTAAAGCCAAACAAATACATGGAGGACACCAGATAGATGATGACCATCTTAAGATCATAAACACGGCGGGCAGGCTCCTCAAAATACATGGACCTGATGGGATTTCTGAACAAGAACCAGGGCAGGGTCAAAATGATAAATCCGGTCACCAACACAAGGGCGCGCTTGATCTTTAAGCTAACGTTCTTACCTTCGCCTAGTAAAAGACCTAAACCCAAGGAAAAACCTAAAATATACCCTTCGAACCGCGTCAGCACGGCCACACCTATCAACCCGCCCAGAAGCAGGAGCTTAGTCCAAGTCAAGGAGTCTTGCCACTTTTTATAATAATAAAACGTGATCACGACCAACAAAGTGAACGGCACATCAGCCATGATGCGTATCGACCAATATAACAGCACCGGATTGAAGACCATGAGCCACAAAGCCAGATCTCGCGCTCTCTCACTCAGGGGGTACAGTTTCAAGAGTTTATAGAAATACCAAAATAACAGCACACTAAACAAAAACATTTCCAGCCGCCCCCAAAATATCTGGTCCACACCGGATGGTCTAAGCGCCAGTAACAAAGAGAACGCCGGCTGTCTCTTCTCATCATCAGGATAGGAACCGCCACGTATAAATTCAGAGGCTCTAAGGATCCTGTAGCTATCTCCCCATTCGGCAAAATTGATATTAAAAAGTGCCAAATGCACCAGGACAAAAACTATGAATATTAGAATGGCGCTATTTGAGGTGATTTTTTTTAGCATATTCGTATACTCTTTCCATCTCGGCTGCTTTTGTATCCCAGGAATAAAGATGCATAACTTTGTACCTGTCCACACTTCTATGATTTTCGATCATATCTTTGATCCGACCGGCAATATATCTTGGTCCTATCTCCTCCAAATACTCCAAGCCCAGGATATCTTCATTTAATTTGAAACCTGAGGCCAGCACAGGTACGCCGCAGGATAGCGACTCCATGACTACTTTGGGTATGCCCTCAAAACTTGAGGGCAGGACAAAGACATCGGCTGACTGATAGGCTATGGGGATCTGCGGGTAGGGCGTGTAACCCACCTTGATGACTTTATGCTTAACCTTATTATCGATCATAGTTTTGTCGAGCCTGTCTTCGTAGTCCGGATCTCCTTCGCCCATGAGTAGAAGTTTGTAGTTGTCGGGCAGATGTGCCATGGCTTCGACCAAGAAGTGTATGTTTTTCCTTTCTACCATGGCACCAACATTAAGCACTATCTTGTCCTCCGGATTAAGTTTGAGTTCTAGTCTGGTCTTAACTTTTTCTTCAAGGGAAACAGGTTTAAAAGTCTCGGTGTTAACTCCGGTCTCAACCACAAAACACTTTTGCGGATCCGCTTTGTAGTACTTAATGGCCTCCTGTTTTAATTCTTCGGACACAAAAACACAGGCGTCAGCCGTTCTCACTGCCCATCTATCCGAAGCTTCCGCTAGAGGCCAGTTGATGTACTTGGACATATTCTTGATCTCGGTCTCCGCCTCTTCCAACTTGGTCCTCCTCCCTTTTACCGTGTTGTGAAAATGCACCACTAAAGGTGCTTTCATTTCTTCCACCCAGGGAAAATGCTTTTTTAGAAGTTTTCGATACCAGTAAAACCACATGCCAAAATGCCCATGAGCATGAATGAGGTCTGTTTTGTTATGGCTACGCCAGGATAAGTATCTGAAGAACATGGCCGGAGCGGAGGTAAGGAGCATGGTTCCCGGCAAAGGTTCTCTGGGCACCAAATTAAAATCAACTTTGTTCAAGCCTTCGATGGGTCCGGAATTAGGCCACCGGGCGCAAAACACCTCAAAAGTGTGGCCCAGCTTGACCTGGGACTTGGTAAGTTCATAAGGCGCCGGGGCCAGACCCAGCCAAGGAGGCGGCCACTCATAGATCATGCGGGCAATTCTCATTTCAAGACCTCCTGCATGACTTTTTCATAGCTATCTATCATTTGCCGGGAAGTGAACTGGTCGTAAGCCAGCTTCAGCGAATTTTGGCTCATTTCTTCTTTAAGTTTATCATTATTGATAATTTCCATTATCTTGTTCTTAAAGTCCGAAACATCCCCAGGCTTAATGAGGAAGCCGTTCTTCCCATCATGGACGGCGTCAGCTACTCCGCCCATATCATAAGCTACTATGGGCAGGCCCGAGAACATGGCCTCTACCAACACCATGGGCAGTCCTTCATATCTTTTTGTGGGTAGTACAAATACTCCATAGTCTGGATTCATGTAATACTTGCTTTTCAGTTCCTGATAGTTGATCTTGCCTAAAAAATTCACTCTGCCTGCAAACTTCTCGTTACTCTTAACTTTGGCCTGACAGGTCTCTAGCATCTCTCCCGTTCCGGCTAGATCTATGGCTGTATTTTTAAGGTCATCATCGGAAAATATCTCCATTAAGTCGTTGATACCCTTAGACTTGATTATCTGTCCCACGTACAGCGCTTTTTTGCCTCGTTTTACCATATCGTCTTTGGCAAAGTAATCCTGCGGGTCAACACCGTTATGAATGACCACAACCTTTTTTTCATCGACAAAAGTTTCTTCCATGATAGAGCTTTTCACAAAATTGGAAACGGCAATTATTTTGTTCGAACCATGAACAAAATCACGTTGGCGTCGAAAAAAGTTCTTGACGGTAAAACCGGTGTTTTTTACCAACAGTAGCAGATCTTGGGGGAGCTCCATGCTAGCTAGAAAAGTTTTGTATTCTCCCACTATGGAGCCGTGGGAGATAGACACCGCCTTGACTTCCAACTTATCTTTCTTCTTTATAACACCCAATCCGGCTGAACTTTGGGCCAGCACAATATCGAACCTGCCTTTGTGGTGGATCTCTTCGAAGTCCTCAACAGAGCGGTTTATCCAGTTGTTCTTCTGCTTGGTACCAAAAAAACCAAAAATTGGCCCCATGCGGTATACGCAGTCGACAAAAATGTAATTAACTCCGTTTTCTTCACTTTTTTCCAGGGAAAGTTCCCATTTTGGGGAAAAAACTGTTATATCGTGGCCTTTTTGCACCAAACCTTCGCAGAGCACTTTATTTTGTGTTTCCAAACCGCCATAGCCTTGGTGAAAGGTGGTTTTTTTTGTAAACACGGCGATTTTCATAAGGAAATTATAACAAGAAATTGGAGTGCTAATTATCTTAAAAGTAGTTTTTCTAGCTCTCCCACGTTCTTATCCCTATCAAACATAACCAGAGCTTTGTTGTACACGGACTCGCCTAATCTTTTCTTTTTCTCATCATCGAAAATAAGGCTTTCTATCTTGGTAGCTAAGACCTCAGCATTTCTTTGCGGCACGACAATACCCGTAACGTTATCTTCTATAAGTTCGCTCACACTACCAGCGTTAGTGGTTATAATAGGTAACTTGGCCAAGGCAGCCTCTATGATCACATTTGGTATGCCGTCTGCATCTCCGCTCTCGGCCTTTATTAAAGGCAGGACAAAAATATCAGCCGCCAGGTAGAACTTGGCCAACTCGCTAAAAGGCAAGCCTTTCCCCTTTCCATGCAAAAAGAAAACATCTTCCAAACCCAGCTCCTTTATTCTCTCCAGCACACCGGCATACCCCTCACCCACACCCACCAGATCCACTCTATGCCTGATACGTCTTTCCCTTAATATTTTTGACGCTTGCAGCATATATTCAATACCTTTTTTCTCAGTGATCCTGGTACCGCCCATAAATATCATCGGTACATCAGCCTTGGTAACCGCCAGCCCGGCGGGAAATACTGTTTCCGGATCTACCCCATGATGTACCAGATGGATCTTATCCTCAACGGCTTGAGAAATGTCCGCGCACCTATCATAGGCAGCTTTATTACACACCGTGACAAACTTAGCTAGATTGGCCTTGGATTTAGGCAGATGCGGATATTCGAACACGTCACGGGCATGAGCATTGATACTAAAGGGCACACCCAAAATAATGGCGGAGAACATACCGATGGTGGAAAAGTCAGAATAAAAATGAATGTGCAACTCATCCGGTTTGAAGTTTTTTATGATATTGGCATAACCTAAAGCTTTAAGCAGTAAATAGTAACGCTTCAGATTGCTCCTAGTGAGGTCCCCTTTGAGGATGTGGTTTATCCTCCTAATTTCCTCTTTTTTTATTAACAGGTACTTAAGGGAGAAAAAGGCGTCGATGATATTTAGACCTATTTTGTGCGCGATTGGTTTTAGGGTTTCGTCCAGCTCGCCTGTGCCCTTTTTCAAATACAGCACCGAGATGTCCAAGTGCCCCAGTTCGACAAGCTTAACAATGTCTCTTTGAATAAAAGTTTCGGTCAGAACAGGAAACTCCGGTATCAATATAACAATCTTTTTCTTATGACTTTTTTGGTCCATTCCTTAAGATAGCATATACTGGTCTTTCGTCCTGTTCAATAAGGCCATTAGTTACCTTGCCTACAGCAAAATAGGTAAAACCAGCTTTCTCCACTTTATCTCTGTCCATCAAATTCCTGCCGTCAAAGATGACAGGGCTTTTTAACAGCTGTTTTACTTTGGTAAGATCCAACTTTCTAAATTGGTCCCACTCCGTAAGAAGGCACAAGGCATCTGCTTGCTCCATGGCCTCATAGGCGTCCAGACAGTACTTGATGTTGCTTTCACCAAGTTCCTTTTTGGAATTGACCATGGCCTCAGGATCGTAAACCCTGATCTTTGCCCCCAGCCCCCTTAACAACCTGATCACCTCTACGGAAACTGACTCTCTGATATCATCCGTATTGCTTTTAAAAGATAGGCCCAAACAGGCTATGGTTCGATCAGACAAATTGTTGCCAAAATAAGATTTGATCTTTTTTATGAAATAGCTACGCTGCATGCCGTTCACCTCCATGACACTTCTTAGAAGCTTAAAGTCGTAGGCTTGGTCTGTTGAGGTCTTATACAGGGCGGCCACATCCTTAGGAAAGCAGCTTCCTCCATAACCCAATCCAGCGTGTAAGAAATATGGTCCGATCCTTCTATCCAAACCCATACCCTTAGCTACCACTTGCACATCTGCTCCTGCCCTTTCGCATAGCTGTCCTATTTCATTTATAAACGAGATCTTGGTGGCCAAAAAGGCATTGGAGGCGTATTTGATCATTTCTGCAGACCTGTAATCACACTCAACTAGAGGCGCTTCCACGGCGGCGTAGAGCTCCTTCATAACATTGAGGGCTCTTTCGGAATCGAATCCCACCACAGTTCTATCAGTGTTTTGCATATCCTCGATAGAGCTGCCTTCTCTTAAAAATTCCGGATTGGAGACCACATCAAAGACTGTTTCTGTTTTAAGATTTTCGGAAATGATCTGCTTAACCCTTTCATTGGTGCGAACGGGCACCGTGCTCTTCACCACGATCACTTTATACCCATCCAGATGCTTGCCTATCTCCTTGGCCACTGACCACACAGCAGTTAGATCAGCCGCTCCGTCTTCACCTTGAGGAGTACCCACACAAATAAAAACGACTTCAGCATTTTTTATTCCTTGGGGCAATGAGGTGGTAAATTCCAATCTGCCGTTTTCAATATTTTCCAGCACTAATTCCGATAAACCGGGTTCGTAAATAGGCATTTCCCCTGATGAGATCTTGGCTATCTTTTTTTCATCGATATCAATGCCGGTAACTTTATGACCCCAATCGGCAAACACGGCTGCGCCTACCAAACCTATATATCCTGTACCTATAACTGCAACATTCATTAATGGAAACTCCTTCCGGGCAGAAAACTTATACTTTGTACAAGCCTCTCATATCGTTCACACGAACTTTTAGAACATCCCTTACCATTTTAATGGAATCGCTCAGGGGGTTCAATCTACTAGTTTTCACATAAGTCCAGGTCACGGAAACTTCTTTTATCTTGAAACCCATTTTTCTGGCCAGATAAAGGACCTCAACGTCAAAGGCGCCCATGTAACCCTTTTTCTGCTCCTTGGCCTCTTTACCGTATATCGACAACTTCTTAAAGATCTCTTTAGCAGCCCTCTTGGTAAAAAGCTTGAACCCGCATTGCGAATCTTTTATTCCCGGCAAGGCTACCATTTGTACTAAGTAATTAAAAAACCTCCCCATCAAATGCCTATAATGGGGCTCATTGACCCTGCTGGCGCCTATGCCTTCTCTGGAGGCAATAACAATATCAAAACCGTGTTCAATGATCCAGGGCATTAACTTTTTCAACTCATCAATGGGCGTGGAAAGATCAGCATCTGCCATGTAAATGTATCTGCCTTCAGCTTTCATCATGCCTGACCAAACTGAAGGACCCTTCCCCTTATGAGAATTTCTCATGATCTTTATTTCCGGATTTTCGTGTGTGTAGTTCTCTATCAGATCCGCCGTATTATCATCACTGCCGTCATCCACAGCTATCACTTCAAAAGAATCGGAGTAATTTCTCATAAAAGTGAGGACTTGGGTGAGGGTAGGAATTATTTTATCCGCTTCATTGTAAGCCGGTATGATGATCGAAAATTCGTACATATATTTAAACTACACCATATTTTACAAATAACTATTTCTTTTTCCAAATCACGCGGCTGTAAACAGTATAATTCCAGATCAAACCAACCACTATGCCTACAAAAAAAGCGCTGTAAGCTACAAGGGCCTTATCGCCATAGTGTGAAACAGAAAGGCTTATGAGCCAAGATCGAAAAATAATTGGTATGTAAGAAGAGGCAAAGTAGACCATAAAGCTGGTGGCCTTTTTCTTAGTACCTTCAAGTTTTCGTTCTTTAAAACTCCATACATTATTCAAAGCGAACGTCGTGACCATGGCGATAAAACCGGAAGTGGCACTGGCATAAGCCGAAGCTAAGGGGGTCAACCTTAATATGGTAAAAAGTCCACTGTCCGTGAACAAACCAGCAAAGCCAACCACAATGAACTTGAAAAAACTTTGGCTTTTGCGGTACCTCAGCAGTAGCACTACCCTTAAAGAATCCAGCATGTTGTCTTTCTCCATTTTGGAATCGCCCCTATCCCGCAGACCAAACTTGATCGGCACTTCAACCATCCTGGCGCCTAGGTTATGCATTTTATACAGCAGGTCTATTTTATAGGCAAAACCAGATGAGTTGACCTCACTAAGATCTATCTTATCGACAAAGCCGTGCACTCTGGATACCTTGAATCCGGTGGTGAAGTCATTGATATCGTATATCCCAAGCACAATTTTTGTGAACAGGCTGCCTCCCAAACTCAATAATTTTCTATATAGCGCCCATTGCTTGGGAATACTGCCGCCTTTTACGTATCTGGAACCGATGACATAATCGTACCCCTCATCAAAAGTCTTAAGCATCTTGACCAGATCCTTGGGATCATGCTGAAAATCCGCGTCCATTTCTACCAGAACTTCGGCTCCAAGCTTTTCTACAGCAAACTGAAAACCATAAATGTAGGCCGCACCCAACCCGGATTTATTCGTCTCTTTAAGTAAGTGTATATTGGTGTTCTTTTCCTGAAATTCAAGCACCTCCTTGGCCGTACCGTCAGGGGAATTACCGTCCACCACCAGAATATGCATATCGTGTTGGGGAAGTTTTTTGAACTGTTCGAACAAGGCTGGGATGAGCAGTTTTATATTTTCTCGTTCATTATAGGTCGGGATGACAACAACGACTTTCATAGCTTGTAAATATTAAACACCAAGGGCAATTAAAACAAGCAGGAAAGTGAACGCTCCCATGAGGACGTACTCCAAGGCTATTTCTAAAGTCAGTCTTTTTTCCATCCAGTGGTGCACGAGTCCCCATATAACGTAAAAGACCGCGGCACCGGCAGTGATGATTATCTGCTGGCCAACATGATGCCGACTCTGCCAAAAAGATAGGGCAAAAATGATCACACCAAATAAGAGCATTGTATATTCGATCAATTTATAACTGCTTTGTTTCATAGTACTGACCCCGGAAATACCGACAACATCACACTGGCAATGGCCACCAGTAGAAAAGCCAGGTGCGCCAGAGTATGTCCTGTTAACTTAAATATACCGTGTTTTTTGGAATACCATATATCAACCCCCAGCAAGGCTGTGACAAACCCACCAAACACTATGGTGATGGATTGGGTAACGGCTCTCACGTCCACAAAACCTTTTTCCTTCTCAGCCGCAGGGAGAGTTCCTGACTGTAGGTTGGCTAACGCCGGCTCAGGTGCACTCTTCACTTCTACGGCTTCTTTAGGTACCACTTCTTCCGGTTCGGTTATGGGTACTTGTGTACTAGGAAAGCCTTCGCTGATTTCGTTCACGGCTGCCAATTGCGTTGGTGCCCTTAACCGTCCGAACATCTGCACCACAATGGTGGTTTCGTAGCCATCCAGTACACCATTCACAATGGCAAAACCCATATCATCATAATTGGGACTAAGCAGGTTCTCCCGATGCGTGGGCGAATCGTACCAAGCTTGTACCACATCCTCAGAATTGGAAAAATTCTTAGCCAGATTTTCACCGGCATATATATAATCGTAACCTTCGTTGAGAACAAAATCCCAAGGCTTTGTTCCCAAAGGAGAAACATGAGCCCAGTAACCAACTTTGAACATATCGTTGGCCTTTTTATATGCCGCATCATTCAGCTCCTTGTTCAAGGAAAGGGGCCTCAAGCCCACTTTAGCCCGTCTTTCATTTGTATATCTCAAGAGGTCGCTGACGTTGATATCTGAGGCATAGCCCAGGACCCCCGGAGCAAAAGCCGGTAGGAATCTTATCAACACGGCAAATACCACCAGAACAAAGCTGTATGATATCAAGGCCCCGTGAGACAACAGCCTGGCTCTACTTTTATGCTCTTTGTGGGGTATAAAATGATAGATAAATTGGTATTTTTCTATACCGCTTGTCGAATCCGGCAGATAAGCTCTCATTAGTAAAAATTATAGCATCTTATCTTTTACTTGTTTAAATATGCTTTCTGGAGTTCCTTCGGCTGAGATCTCTTTAACAACGCCTTTGGCTTTGTAATGTTCAATGACTTCCACAGTTCTCTGTGTAAAGATCTGCCATCTATGTTTAAGTACTTCCTCGGTGTCGTCATCGCGACTCACCAGACGGCTGCCGTCAACATCACATATACCTTCCTTCTGCGGTGGGTTGGAAATGAGATTGTAAGTATGCCCACCCTGCTCGCAGATCCTTCTGGATAACGTTCTCTCCAGGGAAGTCTCAAATGAAACATTAAGAAAAAGTACCAGGTCAGGTTTGGGATCGAAAAACTCCAGATCGGACATTTGCCTTAACCAACCGTCTAGTACATAACCGCTCTCGTAACGGGAATCCTTAACTATCTCTGTTAAAAAACCTCCCAAAATGCTGTTTGAGGCTAGCTCTCCCTGCTCCATGGCCTGCTGGATAGGTTCGTGCCATAGGGAATCCTGAGGAATCTCTCTGAGTATCTTACCTAAACTTACCAGAGACAAACCCAGATACTGGCTGAGCATTTTGCCTATGGTGCCTTTTCCGCTGGCCGGAGGTCCGATCAATAAAATGACCATATAGTTATAAACCGGGAAAACCTAGTTCGCTTAATTGGCCCCTGAGTTGCTTTTCCACTTTTTTGTTGACATCTTTGATGGCGTCGTTGATCATATCTCTCAGATCCTTCTGCTCTTCGCCTTCAATATAAATGGCTTCTATTTTCCTATCACCTCTCACCACCACTTTGACATCCTGCTTCTCAACTGTGGCAAATATCTGCTCCATTTGTTTTTGCAGCTTGGACTGCTCTTTTCTTAATCGATAAAGTTCTTTTGGATTTATCATATTTTTATTGTAAAAAGCTTTGGTAGTTCCTGGTCACCATCATGGACTCCACTTGACGAATGGTCTCCAGAACCACTGATACTACTATAAGTATACCCGTTCCACCTATGGCTAATCTAGTAAGTCCTGTGAACGACTGAATGATATAAGGCAGAATGGCTATGGTGCCCAAAAATATGGCTCCCACTAGCGTCAATCTGATAACTATCTTTCTCAGATAATCAGCTGTTGCCCTGCCCGGTCTTATACCGGGGATGAAGCCGCCTCTTTTTTTCACGTCATCGGCGATCTTCACCGGATCGAACTGCATAAAGGTGTAAAAGAAAGTAAAACCAAAAACCAGCATAAAATAGAACATATTATAGACAACGGAGCCTGATGAAAAATTCTTAGCCAGGAAGCTTCCCAGGGTCTTGAGGAATGCGGACGATGTGGCCAGTAACGGTCCGCTTACCAGTGAGGGCACTAAAACCAAAGAAACAGCAAATATAATGGGAATGACACCGGCTTGATTTATTTTTATAGGTAAGAAGTTTGTTACTTTCTGAGATCGGACCCCTCTTCTACCATATTCTATGGGAATATTTCTAGTACCCTCATTAACCAGAACTATGGCCATAATTATCAAGACTGTCGCACCCAGGAGAGCCAGCAAAGCCACAAGGCTGTATTTATCCAAGAGCGAGACCAGACTGAGAACCCCTTGAGGCAAACGGCTTATTATACCCACAAATATGAGCAGGGAGATTCCTTGGCCCACTCCATACTCAGTCACTAGATCTCCTAACCAGATCAAGATCATGGAACCACCTACTTGCGCCAGCAGGAGCACGACTAGGTCCATAACACCAAGTGAGGTGATAACACTCTGTTTACTTAACAAAAAGTAAACGCCATATGCTTGGATCAGGGACAAGGGCACGGTAAGAAGCTTAGTATACATATTCAGTTTTTCTCTGCCGGCCTCACCTTCTTTTTGCAGCTCGTCCAATGCAGGAATTACTTTCCCAAACAACTGCAAGATGATAGAAGCGTTAATATAAGGCCCTAAACCCAAGGTGACAATGGAAAAGTTCTGAAAACCGCCGCCACTGAAGAGATCGAACATACCAAAAATAGCACTGCTACTCAAATAAGATCTTACCGCGCGTAGGTCCACTCCGGGAACAGGAACGTGGGCTAGGGTTCTAAAAACAACTATGGCCAATAATGAAAATAGGATCTTCTTTCTGATCTCTTCGTTTTTAAGTAGCTTTAACATGTTTAAGATTCAATTATTTTTGATTCTGAGCTAATGATTCTATCCCGCGCCCCTTTAGTCAGCAAAAAGCCCTCTATCTCAAGTTTTTTATGAAGTGCCCCATTACCCAATATTTTAACACCATCTCTGGGAAGTCGGATGATGATGCCTTTTTTCAAAAGAGATTCTGGGGTGACTTTCTCACCATCTTTATATTTATTCAAACTGACCAAGGGCACTGTCACTATTCTTTTATGTTTCACGCCCTTAAAGCTCGAGATCTTAGGCATTTTCTTGAACAGAGGAACCTGGCCACCTTCAAAACCGGCCGGTATGTTGCCCTTGCCTCTGGACTTTTGGCCCTTCTGACCTAAACCGGAAGTATGTCCACCTTTTCCGCTGCCGTAACCCCTACCCACTCTTTTTTTACCGGATGTTTTGCTTTTTGGTTTAACCAGATTATGCAGTCTCATTTTTATCCTTTTTCAATTTTTTCAAAGCTTCGATGGTGCCGCGGACATTGGCCAGCTTGTTACTTGAGCCTAGCATTTTGGCAGAAATATCCTTGATGCCTGCTAATTCCAAAACTACTCTCACCGGGCCACCGGCAATAATTCCCGACCCCTCCGGAGCCGGTTTTAACAGAACCTCGGCGGCGGCATACTTATAGCTTACTTCATGGGGTATGGTCGTGTTTCTCATGTTTATATCTACTACGTGATCTTTGGCTTTATTGATCGCTTTTTGTATAGCTTTGGATATATCTTTAGATTTACCCAAGCCGGCACCTACCCTGCCGTTATGATCCCCAACCACGGCTAAAGCTGTAAAACCAATGGCATTACCCCCGGTGGTCTTTTTCGACACTCTTTTTATATGATAAACTCTCTCTTCGAATTCTTTGGCGCGCACATAAGCGCCAGGTGCGGTATTCATAAGGTTAAACCCCCTTCTCTGGCTCCTTCGGCCACTTGCTTGATCCTACCGTGATATTTATACCCGTTCCTATCAAAGACCACGCTTTTTATTTTTTTCCCCACGGCTTTTTCCG
Source organism: uncultured Candidatus Saccharibacteria bacterium (assembly GCA_964434935.1). Lineage (GTDB taxonomy): Bacteria > Patescibacteriota > WWE3 > UBA101185 > UBA10185 > CAYSWS01. The sequence continues at coordinate 29,889 of CAYSWS010000004.1, read as the reverse complement.
CCAACAGCTTACCAAGCTTATGGGCGGCCTCAGATTTTGTACCTGTCTTATGCACGTCTTGCACTTCTTTCAGGGAAACTCCCAGCAGTGTCTTGCCCTGACTATCATCGATCAACTGGCCATAACAATAATTGTTCGATCTAAAAACGGACAATCTTGGTTTGGAAGCCGTACCAAATACTTTCTTCTTCACTCTAAGTTTTCTTCTTTCTCTATTTGTTTTTCTAAGATTCACTTTTGGCATGTTAGATCTTACCTGCCTTCCCGGGCTTTATCCTCACAACTTCATCTTTATATCTGATACCTTTTCCTTTGTAGGGTTCGGGTTTCCTTAAAGCTCTTATGTTAGCGGCTGTCTGCCCGACCAATTGTTTATTTATACCTTTAATAAGGATGTTCTTATTATCTTCGACCTCGATCTGCACACCCTCAGGCTTATCAAAGATCACCGGATGAGAATAACCCAAGGTCAGGGAGATACCGGAAGGTTCTGATTTTGCCCTGTAACCCACACCTACCAACTCCAGTCTTTTTTCAAAGCCTTCGGTCACGCCTTTTATCATGTTGGCTATCAAGGCTCGGGTCAAGCCCCAATAAGCACTTTCTCCCTTGGCTGATTCTTTTAAGGTCACGTTCAAATCACTACCTTCCTGTGAGATCTCCACCTCGGGTCTGAGCTCATAAGAAAGCTCTCCCAGACTTCCCCTCACGGTAATAACACCGTTTTTAGTTTCTATATTTACCCCCTCAGGTATTTTAATGGTCTTTTTACCAATTCTTGACATCTTACTTAACCTTACAAATAATTTCTCCGCCTAATTTTTTAGTTTTGGCTTCCTGCCCGCTCATTATCCCCCGCGAAGTTGACACCACCACTAAGCCGTGGCCACCTGACACGGGCGTGATATCAGTAGATCTGACATAAAGCCTTCTACCCGGTTTGGACATTCTCTTAACTTCGGTCAATTTAATAAGTCCATCCTCCTTGGCTAGGTCCAGCCTTAAACCTTTGTGACTTTTACCTTTAGGTTTAAAGACCTTAACATCGTCCAAAAAGCCTTTTTCCTTTAATACCTTGGCCACACCCTCGCATTCCTTAGAATAAAAAGTTTCCACAAAAGAGTTGCCTGCCATGGCGGCATTTTTTAGCGAACTTAACATGTTCGACACTCTATCCATGCTCATGGTTACCAGCTAGCCTTTCTCACACCTGGGATCTCGCCTTTGTGCGCCATCTCGCGGAAACATTTACGGCAGATCTCGAAACGTCTCATAAAACCTCTGGGATTACCACAAATTCGACACCTGTTATACTGCCTGACGGGAAACCTGAATTTACCCTTTTTATGCTTTTGTACTAATGCTTTCTTAGCCATAATGTAACAGTTTGTTAATATATCACTAAATTAATTTAAAAACAAAACTATTCCTCCTTCTTAAACGGCATGCCCAAGTAACTTAATATCTCTTTGTTGATCTTCTTGTCGTCGCTGGTACTGACTATGGTCAGTTGCAGATTTCTTATACCTTTGGTGGTATTGGGATTCACTTCAGGAAAGATTATATGCTCTGAGATACCAAGTGAATAATTACCGGATTCATCGAAAGAACTAATATCTAACCCCCTAAAATCACGGATCCTGGGAATAGCTATACTGATCAATTTATCCAAAAAAGCCCACATTCGGTCGCCTCTCAGAGTGGCTGCGTAACCCACCACGTCACCTTTCTTGATCTTGAAGCCGGCTTCGGAAAGCCTGGCCTTTCTGGGATATGGTCTTTGGCCGAGGATGAGCGCTAGCTCATTTTCGAAGCTTTCCACCGACTCCCGGCTGTCTCTAAAACTGCCAATACCCGCATTCACCACGATCTTTTTGATCCTGGGTACCTCCATAATACTTTTTAGACCAAATTCCTTGGTTACCTGGGGTACTATTTCTTTTTCATACTTTTCTCTTAAGCGGTTCATTTTTCGTCCAAAACTTGGTTATTTGCTTTATTTACGCGATACTTTTTACCATCGATGACTTTACTGCCCAATCTCACACCTTTTCCCAGCTCCGTATCCATATACATAACATTAGAAACGTGAACGGGGTTTTCTTTTTTAATAATTCCGCCTTCTTTGGAAACGGTTCCCGGCTTAACATGTTTTTTGACAACATTCACACCTTCTACCACCACTTTATTCTCTTTTACCAATACCCTGAGGACAACTCCCACTTTTCCGGAATCCTTACCTGCTATTATTTTAACTTTGTCGCCCTTTTTTATTTTCATAAGCTGCCTTTTTACCAAACCTCCTTGGCTAAAGAAGCGATCTTCAAATATCCCGCGTCTCTAATTTCTCTGGCAATTGGTCCGAATATCCTTGTTCCCAGCATGAGCTTTTCTTTGTTTATCACCACACCTGCGTTATCATCAAACCTGATGTAGCTGCCGTCTTTTCGCCTTACTTCTTTTCTGCATCTCACTATTACCACCTGAACAATGCTATGATCTTTGACAGCCCCGGTACCTGAAGCTCCGCTCACAGCAGCTGTGACAATATCTCCCACGGTAGCAAAACTCTTGCCCGAACCCCCGGGTACGCCAATAACCTTGAGCTTTTTAGCCCCCGAATTATCGGCTACAACTAACTGCGTACCAATCTGGATCATGGCCCTTAATTATTCCCCTCTTCCAACTTTTCAACAACTTTCCAGGTCACGGTCTTGGAAAGAGGCGAACATTCTTCTATCATCACGCTATCGCCTATTTTAATATCCATATCACTCCTGGCTTTGTATTTTTTATTGCTGTAAACAAGTTTTTTATACATCTTGTGTCTCTCAGCCGTCTCCACGTTGATGACAACAGTTTTATCCATCTTCGTCGAGGTCACTAGACCTACTAATCTTTTTTTAGTCATTTTTCTCCTCCTCTAAAAATTTCTTTTCTGCCAGGACAGTTCTTATCCTGGCTAGATCTTTCCTTTGTCTGCTCGTTTTTGAGACATCTTTTTCTTTTCCCTTATAAACATCGTGCATATACTTCTCCAGGTTGCCTTGATGTTCCAACAAGATCTTTTTCAGCTCATCACGATTTTTGTTTCTCAGATCTTTGGCTAGCATGACTACAACAACTCCTCTCTGGAAATGAATCTTGTTTTTAGAGGTAGCTTATCGGCCGCCCTTCTGAAGGCTGCCTTGGCAATGTCCTCAGTCACACCCGACATCTCAAAAATGATCTTTCCCGGCTTGACCACAGCAGCAAAGTGGTCCGGAGGAGATTTACCACTTCCCATCCTTGTTTCTTGTGGTTTTTTGGAAACAGATTTATGAGGGAATATCCTTATCCACAACTTGCCTCCTCTTTTGGTCTTGTGAGAGATGGCCTTTCTGGCCGCTTCTATCTGCCTGGAGGTCACAAGGCCCCTATCTTCAGCTTTCAGGGCGTAATCGCCAAAGGAAATGGTAGCACCACGGGTAGCTATACCCTTGTTGGTTCCCCTTTGATGTTTCCTAAATTTTACTTTTTTTGGCATTAACATAGTTTTTTTCCTTTATTTGATCTCTTCCTCACCCTTATAGATCCAAACTTTTATCCCCACGGTTCCAAAAAGCAACTTGCAACTGATCTGCGCATAATCAATGTCAGCCCTCAAAGTCTGTAGGGGCACTGGTCCGTGCTTAAAGTTCTCGGTCCTGGCAATAGTGTTACTGCCACTCAGTAAACCTTTTATTTGGATCTTTATGCCTTTAACACCTTTGTCTACAGCCGTGTTTATGGCCGCATTAGCCACTCTTCTGGCAGGGATCCTTCTTTTTAGTTGTCGACAAATGTACTGCGCCACTAAGGCGGCTTCCATCTCAGGCGTCTTTATTTCTTCGACCGTGATCTTAAGTTTGTCAGAGGTGATGCCTTTTAATTCTTTCTCCAAAGCCTCTATTCCCGCACCTGATCTGCCTATGACTATACCGGGCTTGGAAACTTTGACTGTGATCTTGACTTCATTGACAGATCTCTCAATATCTATCGATTTTAATCCGGCAATATCTAACTTATCGTCAAGAAACTGCCTGATCTTGAAATCTTCGAACAGAAGTCTGGGAAAATCTTTCCTACTGCTGGTCCATCTTGATTTCCAATCTTTAGTTATACCTAATCTAAACCCAAAAGGGTGAATCTTCTGACCCATGTTATTTCTTTCTCCTTAGTAAACTTTTATGCTTTTTCTCTTCAGTTTTCTCTTCCTCTTTGGGTGATAGACCGACTATGATGTGGCTTGTCCTTCTGAGTTGTGGGCTAAACTTGCCTCTGGCCGTAGGATGCCCCCACTTTTGCACTTTGCCCTGGTTAACATAAATTTCCGATATGAACAAATTCTTGGGGTCCAAGTTGTGATTGTTCTTGGCATTGGTCTCCGCCGATCTTACAACTTTCAAGATAATTTTAGCCGCTTTGGTAGGATCAAAAGCCAGCCTCTTCTTGGCATTAATTAAGGGTTCGCCTCTGACCAGGTCCATCATAATAGCCACTTTTTTAGGAGCTATCCCGGCTTTATTATGTTTTGCGTAAACCAAGGCTTTATTCATAATATTTACATAACTTTCTTCGAAGAGTGGCCTCTAAATGTTCTGGTAGGAGCGAACTCCCCCAACCTATGACCTACCATAGACTCAACCACATAAACAGATACGTGCTTTCTGCCGTCATGGACCTCAAAGGTCAGGCCCACCATTTCCGGTGTAATAGTTGATCTTCTGGACCATGTTTTTATGGGGGTCTTTTTTCCTGACTCCAAGACTTTGCTTATTTTTTCTTGCAGCTTTTCGTCCACAAAAATTCCTTTTTTTAGCGACCTAGACATATTTATTTCCTTTTGGTCTTTCTTTTTATAATAAATTTATCAGTATTTTTCCTTTTTCTCGTCTTTTTACCCCGGGTCTTTTGACCCCAAGGAGTCTTAGGCGACGGCATGCCAATTCCGGTATCCGAATAAGATCCGCCATGAGGATGGGCTTCAGTTCCCATAGCCACACCCCTTACAGCCGGCCGCCAACCCAGATGTCTGCTCTTTCCCGCTTTACCGGTCCTGGTGTGTCGCAGATCAGCATTGCTCAGGTCACCTATAGTGGCGTAGCAATTTCTGAGGATCTTTCTCACCTCACCGCTGGGAAGCTTAACATTGGCGTAGTTACCCTCTATGGCCATGATCATGGCATAATTACCGGCGCCTCTGGCTATTTGACCCCCTCTTCCCGGGCTCATCTCCAGATTGTGGATCTTGGTGCTCAACGGGATCTTATGCAAAGGCAAGGCATTACCTACCTCCACCGAGACATTTTCTCCGGACTGCACCTCCATACCTCTTTTTAGACCTTCAGGTGCTAAAATATACCTTTTTTCCCCATCTGTATAGTGTATCAAAGCAATATTGCATCCTCTGTTAGGATCGTGCTCTATAGTAGCTACTTTGCCGGGGATGCCGTGCTTATCTCTCTTGAAATCAATGATCCTGTAGTTTCTCTTAGCGCCTCTTTCCCTATGCCTGACAGAGATCCTACCGTTATTTCTTCCTACTGTGCCTTTGGCAGCCTTGGTGAGTTTTTTATGGGGCTTCACATCGTCAACATCCCTAATGAGGGTTTTTCTTGATCTTATGCCCGGACTTGTAGGGTTGTACGTTTTTATCATTGTTTTTAGCTCCTTACTTACCAACCAGTTCAATTTTCTGTCCCGGTTTTACCTTGACTATGGCTTTTTTCCATTTTTTCGTTTTGGTAAAGAGTCTGGTACCTATGACCCTTCTTTTTTTGCCTGACATTATCATGGTAGAAACATTTAAAACTTCCACGCCGTATAGGCGCCCCACTTCGTTGGCCACAGCACCTTTGGACGCTTTGGTGTTGACCCGGAACACATACTTGCCGTCAGCTTCTAAGGCCATGGTCTTCTCCGTCATTATTGGTTTTTCTATGATGTTATTTAATCTCATTTATACTTCTTTTGTAAATTTATGAGGGCATTCTTTTCGAACAGCACATCCACAGCATCAAGCAGGTCATAAATATTCAGCATATCGGCAAAAACAACTTTGGCTTTGGGCAAGTTAGCCATACTTTTTTGGATGATAATATCAGGTTTTTCTGTCACCACCAACGTTTTATCCGCTAAATTTATTTTGTCCAATAGTTCTTTCATATTTTTAGTGCTAGGTTTGGTCATTTTTATCTCATTAATGACCTTGACCTCTCCCTCGGATACCTTAAATGACAAAGCGCTTTGCATAGCTCTCTTCTTCATACTTTTAGGCAGGCTGAGCGAATACGTCGAAGGTTTCGGACCGTGGGCCACGCCACCTTTGGACCATATTGGGCTCCTTATAGAACCGTGCCTGGCCCTACCTGTACCCTTCTGTCTCCACGGCTTCTTACCACCACCGGATACCTCAGCCCTGGTCTTGGCGGCAGAAGTACCCTGTCTTTGATTAGTCTTAAAAACATTAATATATTGCGATAATAGGTCTTTATTATATTTTTGACCGAACACTTCCTTCTCCAAGTTCAAATCTTCGATCTTTTTTCCATTGTTATCTACTACATCCAGTTTCATATTATTTTTCTATGATCTTAACTTTTAATAACGAATTCCTCGAGCCCGGAACGGGACCTGACAACATAAACTCGTGGTCAGCTTCAGAAACGCCCACGATCTTAAGGCCCCTCAAAGTTATCTTGTTCCCGCCCATGCGCCCGGCCATCTTTTTTCCTTTAAAAACCCTGCCCGGTGTCTGTGAACCGATCGAGCCGCCGGATCTGGGAGTGTCTTTTTGACCTCTGGTCCTGCTGCCCCCTTTAAATCCCCATTTCTTCATAACTCCGGCAAAACCCTTACCCTTTGACTTACCTACCACTACCACATGTTTGTTCATGAGGTCCTGACCCAGTTCGTCCTCAGCTTTGATAATGGTGACAGGCACAACTTTCCCGTCATCCATGAAGATCTGAGTCATTTTAACTTTTTTTCCTTTTATTGTTTTCTCCATCAAACTAAGTCTTTTCTTCTAAAAGCTCTTTTTTATTTCGCTTGCGTTCAATAAAAAAAAGCGCTCTTGGAGCGCTCTTGCTTTTGAGCTTGATCCAAGTTTTATTTTTTATTAACTTTTTTCTGACACAACTTGCATTATATCAAGATTTTCCATAAGTAGCATTCCAAAATGCATCACATTTTTATCGAAATACCCACTCCCGCAGGCAAGTTCAACCTGGACAAACTGTCTACGGTTGAACTGGTCGGGTCTATGACATCGATGACCCTTTTGTGTGTCCTTAATTCAAATTGCTCTCTCGATCTCTTATCAATATGCGGTCCTCTAATGACAGTGAACCTTTCCTTTCTGGTGGGCAAGGGTACCGGTCCTACAACCTTAGCTCCGGTTCTGATGACCGTATCTACTATCTTGGAACAACTCAGGTCTATGATACGACTATCATAAGAATTGAGCTTGATCCTGATCTTTGTTTCTTTGCCCTGCTTTGCCATAATAGACATTTAAAGGGCGGCGCTACGCGCCGCCCTTTAACTTCGTTGACTCAGTTACTTAAGTACTTTGGTAATAGAGCCAGCTCCAACCGTATGGCCACCTTCTCTAATAGCAAATTTCAAACCTTCTTCCATGGCAACCGGGGTAATGAGCTTGACCGTCATTTTGACGTTGTCACCCGGCATGACCATCTCCACTCCGTCAGGTAAGGTGATCTCACCCGTAACGTCGGTAGTCCTCAAATAAAACTGGGGTCTGTAACCGCTGAAGAATTGTTTGTGCCTTCCGCCTTCTTCTTTGGAAAGAACATAGACCTGGGCTTCAAAATCACTGTGAGGAGTGATCGTTCCCGGCTTGGCCAAAACTTGGCCTCTTTCTATATCTTCCCTGTCGATACCTCTGAGCAATATGCCCACGTTATCTCCGGCCTGGCCTTCTTTAAGCTGCTTCTTGAACATTTCCACACCGGTAACCACTGTCTTGGTGGTGTCCTTTATACCTACGATCTCTACCTCTTCATTGAGCGTGACCACACCTCTTTCTATCCTGCCTGTAGCCACTGTACCTCTGCCTTTGATGGAAAAAACATCTTCCACCGGCATCAAAAATGGTTTATCCAGGTCTCTTTTTGGTGTAGGAATATATTCATCTACAGCCTTCATGAGCTCCTCAATAGCTTTTACGCTCTCGGGATCTCCCTCCAGAGCTTTCAAAGCTGAGCCTCTGATGATGGGTATCTCATCGCCCGGGAAACCGTATTTGGTGAGAAGTTCCCTCACCTCAAGTTCCACCAGGTCCAAGATCTCAGGGTCCTGAACCATATCGACTTTGTTCATAAAGACAACAATAGCCGGTACATTTACTTGCTTGGCCAGTAGAATGTGCTCTCTGGTCTGAGGCATAGGACCATCAGGCGCGGAAACAACTAAGATAGCCCCGTCCACTTGAGCGGCTCCGGTGATCATGTTCTTGATGTAGTCAGCATGTCCCGGACAGTCAATGTGGGCGTAATGCCTATTTTCTGTTTCATACTCAACGTGAGTAATATTAATTGTGATCCCTCTTTCCCTCTCTTCTGGAGCCTTATCGATATCTTCGAATTTCCAGTAGTCGGAGAGGCCCTTCTCGGAAAGCACTTTGGTGATAGCCGCTGTTAAAGTAGTTTTACCGTGATCAACATGGCCGATAGTACCAATATTGACGTGCGGCTTTGTTCTTTTAAATTCAGCCATATTTTTTTCCTTTCGAAACTAAATAAATAATTAATTACAAATTTTAGCAGAGGTAGTTAACCAAAAAAAGCTATTAAAATCAAGACTTTCCTTTAACTATCTCTTCTGTGATCTGGGATGGTACTTCTTCATAGTGGCTTGGCTCCATGGTAAAGCCTGCTCTGCCTTGAGTTAATCCTCTTAATTCCGTGGCATATCCGAACATTTCGCCCAAAGGCACCTTAGCATCAATAATGACGGATGTGCCCTCCATCTTAGTATTTTCCACTTTCCCTCTTTTGGAAGCAATATTGCCTATAATATCTCCCATAAATTCTTCCGGAGCGATAACTTCCAGGCTCATGATAGGTTCAAGAAGATAAGTATCTCCTCTTCTCTGGGCATCCCTAAAAGCCCCTATGGCCGCCATCTTAAAAGCCAACTCTGACGAATCGACCTCATGGAAAGACCCATCATACAGAGTAACCTTGATGTCCGTCACCGGATATCCGGCGATACCGCCACTTTCGGCTGCTTCCTTGATACCTTTTTCCACACCCGGAATATATTCTTTGGGAATAGCACCGCCTACGATCTTATCTTCGAATTCCAGACCCTGACCTCTCTCCAAAGGTTCCATGGTAATAAGCACGTGGCCATACTGACCTCTACCACCTGATTGTCTAATGTATTTATTTTCAGCGCTAACCTTCTTTTTGATAGTTTCCCGGTAAGCCACTTGAGGTTTGCCCGTATTGACCTCAACGTTGAATTCTCTTCTCATGCGATCAACAATGATCTCCAAGTGCAGCTCACCCATACCGTACAATAATGTTTCACCGGTCTCCGCGTCTGATTTGACCTTTAGGGTAGGATCTTCCTCGATGAATTTCTTTAACACTTCGCCCAGCTTATCGCGGTCGCCTTTGGTCTTAGGTTCGATGACTACACCAATGACCGGTTCGGCAAAAGTTATGGACTCCAGCAGTACCTGATGACTTTCATCGCAAAGAGTGTCACCGGTAGTCGTGTCGCTTAAGCCTATGACAGCGGCAATTTCCCCGGCTTTGATCTCTTTGATATCTTCCCTGTGGTTAGCGTGCATAAGCAATAATCTGCCAACTCTTTCCTTATTTCCCTTAGTGGAATTCATAACGTAAGAACCGGCAGCCAATTTACCGGCATAGACTCTGATGTAGGTTAGCCTGCCCACGTAAGGATCAGTCTGGATCTTAAAGGCCAAGGCGGCAAAAGGCTCATCCTCAGTCTCATCCAGCACGTATGATTCTTTGGTATCAAGGCGCGTGGCTACCACATTTTCCACATCCGGAGGTGAGGGCAGGTAGTCTACTACAGCATTCAAGACCCACATAGCCGGAGCGCCTCGGCCGTCTCCGCCAAACACCGGGAAGAACGCGCCTGTAAGGGTAGCTTTTCTGACACAATGCTTGATCTCTTCTTCGGTTAGTTCATGATCATTTAAAAACTTTTCCATAAGAGCGTCGTCATATTCCACGGCGGCTTCGATCAGTTCCTGCCTATATTGCAAGGCCTTTTCCTTCATGTCCTCCGGTATCTCTATTTCATCGAACTTGTCCTGTTTGAGATCGCTGTAAACGTAACCCTTCATAGTCACCAGGTCCACATTGCCAATAAGCTCTTTCTCGAACCCGATGGGCAAATGTATAGGATAGGCTTTGGGACTAAGTTTTTTCCTTATGGATTCCAAGCTTTTATAAAAATCTCCACCCATTTGGTTTATCTTATTTATAAAACAAACTCGGGGAACGCCATATTTGTTTGCCTGCCTCCATACCGTCTCAGATTGAGGTTCTACTCCCATTTTGCCGTCAAAGACCACTACAGCCCCGTCCAGGACCCTCAGAGACCTCTCAACCTCGGCTGTGAAGTCAACATGACCGGGTGTATCAATGATGTTGATCCTGTGATCCTGCCAAAAACAGGTCGTGGCTGCGCTGGTAATGGTAATGCCGCGCTCTCTCTCTTGTTCCATCCAGTCCATCTGCGTATCGCCGGTATGGACTTCGCCTATTTTGTGGGTTTTTCCGGTGTAAAAAAGGATACTTTCGGTGGTGGTGGTCTTGCCGGCATCAATATGCGCAATAATACCAATATTCCTTATTCTGTCCATGGGATATTCTGTTGTCGGTTGTTTTATTTCGGCCATATTTATACTTAGCTTGAAAATACTGCTGCTGGCGTCCAGAATTTCATGATACTAAAACCGAGCAAAGTGGGCAAACGCTCTGTTTGATTCCGCTGACTTGTGTGTTTCATCTCTTTTTTTCACCGCGTCGCCAATACCTTCGTAAGCATCCTTGAGCTCTTTGTGAAGCCTGACCACCATGTCAGTACCTTGCTTTTTTCTGGCTGCCCACACCAGCCATCTTACCGCCAGCGCTTCGGATCTGTCATGTTTAAGAGGATAGGGAACTTGATAAGTAGCACCGCCGACCCTTCTTGATCTCACTTCCTGCGTAGGCATAACGGTCTTTACGGCTTGTTCGAACATTTTTAAAGCTTCTTTTCTATCTTCGGACAGTTTGGCTAAAGCGGAGTAAACTATCTTTTCCGCCGTGCTCTTTTTACCATCCAGCATAACCACATTTATCATGCGGCTCACAACCTTGGATTTATAAATGGGATCGGGTGTTATGGATCTCTTCTTGGCTCTCTTGGCTCTCATATCTTACTTCTCAGATTTAGCTCCGTATATTGAGCGTGAACTTTTTCTACCGTCGACACCGGTCAGATCGTAAACTCCTCTCACAATAGTGTATTTTATACCCGGTAGATCCTTGACCCTGCCACCTCTTACCAAAACCACAGAGTGCTCCTGCAAGCCATGACCTTCACCCGGAATATAAGCTGTGACCTCTCTTCTGTTGGAAAGTCTCACTCTGGCTACTTTTCTTAAAGCCGAGTTTGGTTTTTTTGGAGTTTGGGTCCTCACCTGCAAGCAAACACCTCTTTTAAAAGGCGATTCCACAGGCACGTACTGCCTTTTCTTAGAGTTGTAAGTCTCACTTAAAGCCGGTGTTTTAACCTTACTTATTTTCTTTTTTCTACTTTTTCTAATTATTTGGTTTATAGTTGGCATATTTATTCTTCTTCTTCAGCCGGAACCCGGGCTGAGCCTCCCTGATCTGCAGCATCTTCTTTTTCCTGCAAAGTGGGAATTAGCCTTCCAATGATAACATTTTCTTTTAGTCCTCGTAACTGATCGACTTTACCCGACACTGCCGCGTCTGTCAACACATTGCTGGTCTGAATAAATGATGCGGCCGCAAGAAAACTATCGCTGACCAAGGACGATTTAGTGATACCCAGCAAGTAGAGCTCGGCTACAGCTGGTTCTCCACCTTCAGCTAAAATTTTTTCATTCTCCTCCAAGAAAGTATCTTTTGAGACTTGCTCATCTACCAGAAACTCGGTATCTCCGCTATCCAATATGCGCACATTTTTGAACATTTGCTTAACTATGACCTCAATATGCTTATCGTTAATGTTCACTCCCTGTGAAGCGTAGACATTTTGTATCTCATCGATAATATATTTTTGCGTCTCGCGCACACCGGCCACACTTAAAAGGTCTCTGAGATCTATATGCCCGGCTGTGAGTTTATCGCCCTTTTTAACCGTAGCCTCGTCTTCCACTACTATCTCTGCCAAAGGATCGACCTGGTACTCATTTATGGTGTCCTTGCCCTCGATGTCCACACCTCTGACCAGTACGGTCCTCTCATCACCTGATTGCTGAATTCTCACCGTACCGTCCAGTTCGCTCATCAAAGCCAGTACTTTAGGTGTTCTGGCCTCGACCAGTTCTTCGACCCTGGGCAGACCTTGCGTGATATCTTTGCCGGCCACCCCACCGGTGTGGAAGGTCCTCATGGTTAATTGTGTGCCCGGTTCGCCTATGGATTGGGCAGCGGAGACTCCCACGGCTGTACCGATGGCAACATCTCTGCCGGTCATGAGGTCCAAACCGTAGCATTTTTGGCATATACCTCTTCTGGTCTCGCAACCAAGAGGCGAGCGCACAACAATTATCTCTGCGTCCGACTTTTCTATGTCTTCAGCTGTCTTATGATCTATAAGTGACCCTGCCTTAGCAATTACTTTATTTTTATCTTTTACATCCTCCAGTAAATATCTGCCGGATATCCTGGCCACAAAACTCTGCAGCATTGTACCCTGACCTACCTTAAGTTTTCTGCCATTCTCAGTGCCGCAATCCTCTTCGTGAACTATTACTTCTTGTGAAACATCGACCAACCTTCTGGTCAAATAACCGGCGTCAGCTGTCTTTAGACCTTTATCCACCAGTCCTTTTCTGGCCCCTCTGGCCTTCACAAAGTATTCCAAACCGGAAAGGCCGATCTTATAATTCCCCAGAATAGGTACGAGAACTGTTTTTCCTGTAGGATCTGCCACTAATCCTATGATGCCGGCCACTTGGTTCACCTGACTTCGGGAAGCCCTGGTCGAACCTGATTTGACCAACACTTTTACCGGATTGTCATCTTTAAGATTTTCCCAAACACTCTCGCTGATCTCATCTACCACCTTATACCAAGCATCTTCTGTGAGCCTTTTAACTTCCTGCATAGTGATCAAGCCCCTTCTATAGTTGTTGTCAATATCCAGGACCATTTCTTTACCTTTTTGTACGATCTCCTCTTTGTGCCCGGGAATATTTATATCCGACAAGGAAATGGATTGTCCCGAGATAGTGCCATATTTAAAACCCAGATCTTTTAGATCGTCGATCAATTTAACCACAACCGCATTCTCTTCCGTATCAAAAGTTCTGGTGATCAAAGAGGTTATGTTCTTTTTGTCCATGTCCTGATTCAGGTAACCGAAGTTCTCGGGGATGATCTTGTTGAACAAAACCCTACCGGCAGTTGTTTGGGTGATCACTCCGTTCAATCTTACTTTGACCGCTTGTCTGAGATCCACCAGCTTATTCACTTCCATGGCAAAAATGAGTTCGTCCTCGTCAGTAAACACACCTTCAAAAGGTTCAGTTTTATCATCGATGGTTGTCATGTAATAAATACCAAAAAGCATGATCTTGGTAGGAATGGACATAGGAGATCCATTGGATGGGTTCAATAAATTTGCCGTAGATATAAGCAATTCCTTGGCTTCTTCTATGGCCTGCTTGGATAAGGGTACATGGACAGCCATTTGGTCGCCGTCAAAGTCGGCATTAAAGCCCGAGCACACGCACAAATGCAACCTTATGGAATTACCCTCAATAAGTTTAGGGTAAAAAGCCTGGATACCCAGACGCCAAAGCGTAGGTGCCCTGTTAAGAAGCACCGGGTGGCCCTGTACTGTTTCTTCCAAAATATCCCACACTTCCGGACTTCTTTGTTCCAGATAGAACTTGGCACTTTTCACATTGGGAGCATAACCTCTGGCCAGAACTTCCTTTAGAACATATGGCTTGAATAGCTCTAAGGCCATTTCTTTAGGTATACCGCAAGAGTTAAGCTGCAACTTAGGTCCGTTAATGATCACGCCCCTTCCGGAATAATCCACTCTTTTACCCAGCAGGTTCAATCTGAAAGTTCCTTGTTTGCCCTTGATCATATCGGCTAAAGATCTGAGCTGTTTCTTGCCTCGGGAAACTCTGGCTCTTTGTCTCTGTTTGGAAGAATCAAAGAGAGCATCCACAGATTCCTGTAACATTCTTTTTTCGTTGCGCACGATAATTTCCGGTGCTCCCAGATCTAGCAACCTCTTCAACCTGTTGTTTCTGTTTATAACTCTTCTGTAGAGATCATTAAGGTCGGAGGTGGCAAACCTACCACCTTCCAGCTGTACCATAGGCCTCAGATCAGGCGGTATGACAGGTAATACTTCCAGGATCATATTTACCGGAGGAATACCGGCTCGTCTGAACTGCTCCACTACTTTTAGCCTTTTAGCTATTTTAATGGCTTTTTGACCTTTAGAATTCTCCAGCTCTTCCCTCAATTGAGTAGAGAGCTCATTTAGATCCATCTTTTCCAAAATGCCCTGCAGTGCCTGCGCACCAATGTCCAGTTTGCAGAAAGGCTCTATGTAATTAAAAAGACTGAGGTATTCATTTTCGGAAAGCACGGCATGCAGGTCAATGCTGTCTATCTTTTTTAGGATCATCTTAAAGGTGCTTTCCTGCTCAACTACTCTTTCCTCATAGGCTGTTCTGATGGTTTGCACTTTTTGCTTGATGGTAAATTCTCTTTCCTGGTCTTTGAGGTCATCACCTTTGGTTTTTTGTGTTTTGAATTCTTTTTCTACCTCTTTGACCTTATCCTGCATTTCTTTTTCCAGGATCAATTTTGATTTTTCCAGGTCTTTTTCGACCTTTTCTATAGCGTGGGTCTTTTTGGCCGGATCTATTTCCGTCACTATGAAGGCGGAAAAGTAAATGACGGACTCCACATTTCTAGGGGTGAGATTAAGTATGAGCGCCATTTTGGAAGGAATACCCCTAAACAGCCAGACGTGGGCTACAGGAGAGGCCAGCTTGATGTGGCCCATGCGTTCTCTTCTGACCCTGGATGAGGTGACTTGCACACCGCACTTGTCGCAAATGACATCTCTATATCTGATACCCTTGTACTTACCGCAGTAACATTCGTAATTCTTTACCGGACCAAAGATCCTCTCATCGAACAAACCTTCCCGCTCGGCTTTGAATGTCCTGTAATTGATGGTCTCAGGTTTGGTAACTTCTCCATAGGACCATGACAGTATCTCTTTGCTGTCTGCCAAGTATATTCTTATGGAATCGAATTTTTTTAGGTCGCTTAGATTTTTCATACTTATTCCTCAGTTTTCTCCTCTATCTCTTCCTTGAGTTCTTCTTCTATGCCGTCGTCCTTGCCGGAAAATATCGCCTCCACCACATCCTCATTGATCTCACCTGTATCCACCGGCTCTGCTTCTCCTTCAGCTTCCTCTTCGGAAGTCAACGCCTCCAATCCCATACCCAGACCGTTAAGCTGCCTGACCAACAGTTTGAAAGTTTCAGGTACGGTAGGTTCCGGGATCTCGTTTCCTTGGATGATGGCGCTGTAGGCTTGGGTTCTACCTACAAGATCATCAGATTTTATGGTCAACATTTCGTTCAGAATATGGGCGGCACCATAAGCTTCCAATGCCCACACTTCCATCTCCCCGAATCTCTGACCGCCAAATTGTGCCTTCCCGCCTAAAGGCTGTTGGGTTATCAAGGAATAAGGTCCGGTAGATCTGGCGTGCATTTTTTCTTCGCTCATGTGTACTAGTTTTAGAATATAAGAATTTCCCACCACGATCTCATTATCAAAGTATTCTCCTGTTCTCCCGTCTATAAGTTTCATCTTTCCGCTTTGGGGAAAACCGGCTTCTTTAAGTTCTTTTTGGATATCTTCTTCAGGAATGGCTTGCAACAGGGGTACTTCATATTTTTTACCCATCTTCTTCCCGGCCATGCCCAACGAAGTTTCCAATATCTGACCTACATTCATTCTTTTCAGGACCGCCTCAGACGAAAAAACAATATCTACGGAGGTACCGTCTTCCAACATGGGCATGTCCACTTCAGGTACGATGGCCGATATGACACCTTTATTTCCGTGTCTTCCTGCTAGTTTGTCGCCAATTTCTATCTTCTTCATCTGGGCTACATAAACCGTGATCTCCTCGATGGTACCGGCGGGAAGATCCTCA
This sequence comes from uncultured Candidatus Saccharibacteria bacterium, assembly GCA_964434935.1. Classification (GTDB taxonomy): domain Bacteria; phylum Patescibacteriota; class WWE3; order UBA101185; family UBA10185; genus CAYSWS01. The sequence goes on along the minus strand of CAYSWS010000004.1, from coordinate 13,416 downwards.
TTTTCTTCCTTGGTCACTCTCTTTACACCGATGACCACACCTTGCTGGCCATGCGGCATGTAAAGTGAGTTGTCTCTGACATCCTTGGCCTTTTCACCAAATATAGCTCTGAGCAGCCTTTCTTCAGCCGACAGCTCGGCTTCGCCTTTAGGAGCTACTTTTCCTACCAGGATATCGCCCGAATTGATCTTCGAACCAACAGCCACTATGCCTTCTTCATCCAAATTCCTCAAGGCCTCTTCAGAAACATTAGGAATATCTCTAGTGATCTCTTCCGGCCCAAGCTTAGTTTCCAGAACGGGTATGGCGTGATCCGAAATATGTATGGAAGTTAGCGTATCTTCTTTGACCAATCTGTCCGAAATAACAACTCCATCTTCAAATTCGTAGCCTTCCCAGATCATGTAAGCCGCCCTCATGTTTGTACCAATAGCCAACTCGCCATCCTCAGCCGAGGGACCCTCTATTAAAACATCGCCTTTCTTGATCTTATCGCCTATGTTGACCCGTACATACTGATTAAAACAGGTTTTAGTATTGGATTGCTGGAACTTTATAGCACTATAGACGGCTTTGCCTTCTTTTTTATATTTGACCTCTACCCTGTTGGCATCGGCGTAAACAACCTCGCCGCTATCTTGAGCAACAATAACAGCGTTGGAATTAAGAGCTATATCTCTTTCGATGCCGGTGCCTACAATAGGAGCTTCGGGCTTCACTAAAGGCACTGACTGGGACATCTGCTGGGTACCCATAAGAGCACGAGCCACATCATTATTTTGCAGGAAAGGAATGAGGCCGGCACTTATACCCACAATCTGGCTAGGCAAGATCTCTATGTACTCAGCCAGGGCGGGGTCTCCTAAAATAAAGTTGCCGGCTTTTCGTAAAGGGATCTGATTTTCGACAATATAGTTCTTATCATTAGTTTTGACCGACGAATCTGTTATATAGACCTGCTCTTCATCGTAGGCGGCTAAGAACACAACTTCATCTGTTACACGGATCTTGCCGTTTTCTTCTTTTTCCAGCTTTAAGTAGGGTGTTTCCAAAAATCCGTATTTATTCACCCTGGCAAACATAGCCAAATAGTTAATAAGACCGATGTTGGGGCCTTCAGGCGTTCTCACCGGGCAAATTCGGCCAAAAGATGAGTAGTGAACATCCCTTACAGCCATGCTGGCTCTTTCCTTGGTCAGACCTCCGGGACCTAAAACCGACAATCTTCTTAAGTGCGCTAGCGAAGTTAGGGGATTTTGCTGATCCTGAAATTGAGAGAGCTGGCCGGTGGCAAAAAAGCTGTGAATGCTGGCAGCCACTGCCCTGGGGCTTATAAGAACTCCGGGCATAGGCAGCTCTTCCCTTGGCTGCATGGTCATTCTTTCTTTAATATTTTTCTCCATACGTAAAAAGCCGATCCTCATTTGCCATTGTAAAAGCTCACCGACTCTTTTTACTCGCCTATTAGCCAGATTATCAACATCGCTAACTTCACCAAGACCGTTATTTAGTTCTATGATCCTTTTAATAATGGCAATAAGGTCTTCCAATTGAAGTAACCTGTATTCTTCAGTGTTAGGAAAATCATGACCCAATTCCTGATTTAGTTTAAATCTGCCCACATCACCTAAACTGTATCTTCTGGGATTAAAAAATAAGGCATTGACGTAAGAAACAGCGTTTTCCAGCACCAACGGCTCTCCGGGTCTTTGCTTTCTATAAACTTCCAGGCATGCTTCATTAAAATCATCTGCCGGGTCTTTGGCCAAGGTGGCCTCTGTGTAGTTTATCTCAGGATTTGTTTCCACGGTTTCGAAGGCACCCCTGATAGCATCATCTGTGGCCAAACCAAAGATCCTTAACAGAGTAGTTATGGTCATTTTCCTTTTTCTGTCGATCTTGACGTTAATTACACCACTTCTGGACGTTTCTATTTCCAACCAAGCACCGTTTTTTGGTAACACTTTAGCTCCCCCCATCATTTGTCCCGTAACGGGAGATATCTCTCCGGTAAAGAGAACGCCCTCTGATCTAATAAGCTGGTTGATGATAACTCTTTCAACTCCATTAACAATAAAAGTCCCCCTATCTGTCATGAGGGGTATGTCCCCCATATAGATCTTCTGCTCCTTTTTCTTCTTATTCAGCTTATCTTCCAACGTGGCCTTCAAATACCAAGGGGCATCATAAGTCCTACCTGTGTGGATGGCGTCATCAACGGAAAGATTTTCTACTTCAATTTCGGGGTCTGATAAGGTTACAACCCAGCCTCTACCTGAATAATCTTCAATTATGCCGAGTTCGTCCAAAATCTCCTTGATACCATCCTTCATCAACCAATCGTACGACTCCAGTTGTACCTCCATTAAATTAGGCAATGATAGATTTCTTTTTAGTTTCGAAAATGATTGTCTCATGGGCTGCAATTAATAAATATAGCGCTTTTTGGCCATTAATTCAATAACAAGCGAACGTAGCGTAAGTTATCATATCAAATTTTATATGTCAATAGTTTATAGTATTTTCTTTAATTGATGTAGCCTATCTGAGAAACAGGCCAAAATCTAAACACAACCCTGCCCACAATTCTATCCTTGGTGACAAATCCAAATGACCTAGAGTCTGCTGACCTGGTACGGTTGTCCCCCAGGACCAAGTACTCGTTTTCGTTGAGTTTATAAGATCTCCCTTCACCCAACCTGCCTCCGGAGGCTGTGCAGGTGTCCATAAATAAATAAGGTTCCTCTAGTTTGTATTTGTGCCCATCCCGATTAATATACACACCGCAATTGTAGATCTTTACAATATCTCCCGGGACGGCAATGACCCTTTTGATAAAATCCACGTTGTTATCATTGGGCGGGTGGAGCACCACTATTTCTCCTGTCTCATAATCTTTAAAATATTTTGTGATCTTTTCCACTAATATTCGTTCTCCACTATAAAAACTTGGCTCCATACTGGCTCCCTGTACTTGTTCCGGTATGGCAATGGTCGTGTAAAGGATAAATATCACCACAAGGCTTGATAACACAGTTTCAATAAGTTCGACGAAAAGACTTTTCTTCATAGTGGTATCATAATAACATTACGTTTATGAAACAAGTAGAATTGAAGATGGGCAGCTTCAAAGACATCATCAACATACTAAAAGCCAATATACCTCTGTTTTTCATTTTTGCATTGGTGGCTTTTGCCGTTTTTGGATGGAGCTTGAAAGGAGAGTTTGTTTCAGATGATATACCAGGAATTGTCAGAAATCCCCAAGTCCAGGATTTTAATCAAGCACTAGGCACGCTTAATCACCAATCAATAATTTATTCAGCTATTTATAACATCTTTGGTCTAAACCCTTTGCCTTTCCATATATTTTCTTTGCTATTCCATATTGCTAACGTAATACTGTTCTTTCTCATAATTTATAACCTCTTCAATAAGAAAATTGCCGCTATTTCCAGTAGCATATATCTGGTGCACTCGCTAGTCTCGGAAACTGTCATTTGGATCTCAGCCCTTAATTATCTTATGTCCACCTTCTATCTAAATATCAGCATTATTATGTATCTCATCTATAAAAAAACTAAGAACAAGAAGGTACTGATAGCTTTGTTTGCGTTTTTCACCTTCATATCAATGACTTTTCCTAATTATTGGGTGCTGATCATACCTTTTATCGTGGCGGGAATTGATTTTTTTATACTGGAGAGGGGCTATAACTTCAAATCCCTAGTTCCCATTTTACCGCTATTTCTTATTGGCTTGATCTCCTTTTTTGTCATCAGCGGAGATGCCAGGGTAACAGAAAGGGTAGCCAGGCTAAATACATCAGATTCCACACCGTATATTAATAGGCTGCCTTATTCGATCTATAACAATTCCGAGCTTCTGCTCTTCCCTAAAAAACTTACCATCTATCACGAGGGTGAGGCGCTGACCAAGGTCAAATATAGAATTATGATCATTTTCTCTCTAGCTCTTGTCTCTGCTACGGCTGCTTTATGGTTCAACAAAAAAACCCGTTTGATAGGAGGCATGATCATTTTGATGTTCATTTCCATTTTGCCGGTTTTCAGCCCTGTGCTGGTGGCCTGGATGGTAGCTGAACGGTATCTTTACTTTGCTACGGGAATTTTTACCACCCTTATAGCCATGCTAATCTTGAATATGGAACGTAAATTCAATATTAAAAATCTGGCTGTCATATTAACGGTGATCCTTATGCTAGCTTATTCGGGCAGAACTATTGCCAGAGCCATGGAATGGAGAACCAGAAAAAGTCTGTGGCTTTCGGCTGAGGCTAGGGGACCCTACAGTGCCAGAGCCCAAAATAATTTAGGAGACGTATACGGCGTTGAGGGAGATTGGGAAAAATCTATCTGGCATTTCAAGAGGGCTATTGAATTGAATCCCTACTACTCTGAAGCCATACATAACCTGGGCAACACCCTTATGCAACTTGGTTATTATGAAGACGCCAAAAAACTACTTCTCAGATCTCTTGAGATCAATCCCGGTCTCTATCAATCTATGCATAAACTTGGACTCATCGAATATCAACTGGGAAACCCGGATCAAGCTATGGAATATTTCAAAAAAACCTTGGAAATAGAGCCAAACTACGCACCTGCTATCCAGTCTATTCAAGCTTTACAAACTTTGCAGCAAAAAAACCAGTAAACAACCCATCCGGTAGGATCTTTTTAACTTCCTGCATGCTCATATTCTTATATCTTTGCAAGACCCAAGCCACGATCTCCTCATTTTCTTCCTTGCTAAATGTACAGGTCGAATAAACCAAGCTGCCTCCGGGCGCCAACATATTGATGGCTGAAGAAATAAGCTTTTTTTGTAGTTTAGCCAGTTTTTTAGGTTGCTTGGGATTCCAGTACTCAAAAGTTCTAGGTTCTGTCAGACAGATCAACCCTTCATTCGAACAGGGGGCATCAAGAAGAACCTTATCAAAATACTCAGTAAAAAGTGCATACTTTTTTTCTAAACCTACACCCGAGTTATAAATAACCTCAACATTTTTGATGCCCTGCCTTCTTAAATTATCTTCCAACTTAAAAACCCTATTCTTGTTGTTCTCTACAGCCACTATTTGCGCATTCCCTCTGGTCATGACGGCCATTTGGGATGTTTTGCTACCGGGGGCAGCGCACATATCCAAAATTCTCTCTCCTTCCTGCGGATCCAGCATAAAAACCGGTACCATGCTGGACAAGTTTTGGATGTAGATCTTGCCTTCTTCGGCTAAGCTGGTGTGAGAAAGCCTTAGGTCTTCAGGTTCTTTGAGAACGATAAAGCTATCTCTTAGCGGACCCGGTTTGACTAAAAATCTTTGCCTTTTTAATTCCCTAAGTGCTTCGTTTAGATTTACCTTGGATGTATTCACCCTAAAAGTGAGCGGGGGCCTGCTGTACATGTGCTGGAGAACCCGGACATGCTTGGGGCCGAACATTTTCTGGATTTTCTGAATAAAGAGATCCTTTTTCTCCATCCTGTTAATTGTAGCAGAGTAACGGTCAACAAAAAATTGTTTACATTTTGGGACTTTGCAATTATTCTAATTTTAGTTGCTTAAATCTCAACGAGTAAATAAGGAGAGATCATGGGCTTACAAAGAGACGAACTTCCCGGGGATCTGAGCGATGTACCTTTTATTGAAATTGCCAGATATTTGTTGAGCAACGGAGGCGAGATCAAGAGGAAATTAAACGGAAGGACAGGTGACCTATTACTTCTTGAGGATAACGGAATGTGGTACTTCGAACATCCGGGATTACCTGGACCTTCCAATCAGTTTGTAATGCGTGCTGATAGCGTCAGCGAGATCACACCAAAAACCTTTATAAGATGAGGTGGAGAATGACAACGTAAAAACCGAGGCGGTAGCCAAAACCATCGCTTCGGTTTTCTTTTTGCCCGGACATTTAATATAATACCGTTTGGAGAATCCTTGATGACTAGATTTTTATATTATTACCAGTTGGAAAGATACGAAACAACCAGATTCGTAAAAAGAGTCTTTAAAAGTTATTTTAAAAAGCTAGGCCGGGGAAAAATAAAATTTGATGGCAAAGCCAGATTTGTTCTAGTTGTGGCACTGGTTATTTTCCTAATTATCTCGTCTGCACTTATCTTTTTTACCCCGTATTATCTGGCTGCACCAATAATAATTCTTCTTTGGCTGCTCCGATTTATCTTTTTGTTGATAGGAAAGCTGGCCTTCAGGCCGTTGGAGATCAGGATGGAAAAGAAAAAAGTCGAATCTGTCTCCCAAAAATTGACCTCTTTACCTAATTTGGTCACGGTAGGCATTACAGGCAGTTCGGGAAAATCTTCGATAAAAGAGATCTTAAAACAGCTACTACCCCAAAATACAATAAGTAGTGATAATGAAAACGATACTTTCATGTCCGCTCTGGAGGAGATAGAGAATAAGCTTACCTCAGATCACAAAATATTCCTTTGCGAATTTGGTGAGCTAAAAATTGGTGAGATAACCAGGCTTTGTCAAATACTAAAGCCATCCCTCGGAATTCTTCCCAGTATTAATGAACACCATTTAGATCATTTCAAAAATATCGATAAAACCGTAGATCATATGTTCGAACTTTTACAAAACCTTGAAGCTGAGGGAACGGGAATAGTGAATCTGGATGTAGAACTGGTGAATGAAAAACTGAAAAAAGCTTTACCTACAAGGTTGATAGGATATTCTCTGGAAAATAGAGAGAACGAATTGTGCCAAAAAGTGGTGTTGGCAACTGACATTAACCTAGGTACGCATGGATCGGATTTTACTTTAACAATAAATGGCACTGAGTACATTTTCCATTCGCCATTGCTAGGAAAAAATCATGTCAGTAATTTGTTAGCTAGCATAATATGCGCTGTGGAACTAGGCGAAAAACCTGATGAGTTAGTAAGAAAGATAGAAGAACTGGAGCAAATTCCAGGTAGGCTAGAATATAAACGCTATAAAAACATTGACGTGTTGGATGATACCCAGAGCAGTAATGTTTCCGGTTTTAAAGACGCTTTAGGCGTTTTAAGTCTGTACGACGGTAAAAAGGTAATTGCCACCCTCGGAATTGAAGGCATTGGCCATAAAAGCAGCGACGTGCACAAGTTTCTAGGCTTTATTACTTCAAAAACAGCCGATCTGATACTGCTGATAGGAAAAAGTGATCGAACAGACAGCATATCTGCCGGGGCAATTGATAACAATTTTAACAAGAAAAATATTATCAGGTTGAGGGATGTGAGGGAGGTTTACCGGTTTGTTGATAAGAACTTAAAAGAAGGCGATGTTGTGTTGCTGGAAAATAGTCTGCCGGAGAGGTATTTATAACAAATAAATAACCATGGACGATAAAAATTATTTCTGCTTGTTAATAAGAGGTAAACCTTGCGCCGGAAAAACAACTTTTGCCAACAATCTTGAACAACATTTAAACAACGTGGTTTTACTTGATCCGGACAATATTAATGTTAACGAAAATACCTATAAAAAATTCAGGCCCAGAATGACTAAAAACCCTTCAGATAATGTCAAAATATATAGTTACTTGTTTGATCAGGCTGAAATAAATCTGCAAAATAGTATTAATGTAGTATGGGCGCAACCATGGAGTAGGCAGGCAGAGATTGATTTAACTGTAAGAAATTTCGGGTATTACTTCTCAGAATTAAAAGACTGCGTCTGGAAAGAAACGGTGGATAATGTTTGGAAAACACTTCCATTTAAACTTGTTGTAATTGAAATCGAACTAGAAAATAACAAAATATTGAGACGTTGGCAGCAAAGAAATAAATATTATACAAAAGCTGATAAGGATAGGTTATTAAAAACAATCAAATATTATCAGAGTATTAAATTTCCGTTTCCCCATTTAAAGCTTTCTGGTTCAGAAAATCCAGAAAAAAACTCATTAACAACCATAGATTTTCTAATAAATGGGCTAGGCTAAACCCACAAAAAATAAACACCGAGAGCTAGGAGGGAGAAAAAGGCGTGCGCCAGCCAAAATCTGAAAACAACCTTGGTGTCCTCCCAACCAATGGCCTCAAAATGATGATGAATGGGCGCAATTTTGAACACTTTCTTACCCTGAAAAAAATACTTTGAGGTCCACTGGATTATCGAACTTAGCGCGTCCACAATATAAACAATGCCAAAGATTGGTAAGAGATAAAGTGTTCCGGTCGTCAGGGTGAGCACGCCAATGATCGAACCCAACGCCAAGGCTCCCGTATCCCCCATAAATAACCTGGCCGGCTTGATATTAAAATAAAGATAGGCCATAGCAGCTCCATACAAAATGAAAGCCAACACAAGATCAGGGAGGTCGTTGGTGGAGCTTTTTATAAAAATAATAAGCGGGATGAGAGTGATGAGCAAAGAGCCGGAGGAAAGTCCGTCTATGCCATCGATGATATTAAAGGCGTTGGCCATAAAAGTTAGTGTCAAAACAGACAGTAAAAAGAGCAACAAGCCATTTTCTATAGTACAACCAAGAACAGGGCAGTTTACAAAAAATAATCCCTTGGACACGCCCCAGTAAGAGATGATCGAAGAGGCCGCTAGTTGAATAATGATCTTGTACCTAACGCGCAAACACAAACCGTTAAAAGTGAAAACCTTCTTTATATCATCGTAAAACCCTATCAAACCATAGGCTGTCAAACTTAAGACAAAGAGCATGAATTTATCAAAACTTATGGCGTAGACCTGGAAAAAATACAAAAAGCCGTAAACCAGAAGCACAACCAGCACTATCAGGATCCCTCCCCCGGTAGGTGTGCCTGATTTATAGCCTTTTATTTTATCAAAAACCGATACCAGATCGCCAAATCTGTCTTTTCTACCGGCTTCCCTATGCGGATCTTCCATTTTCAGGCGGTACATAAGATCAATAAAAGGTACAAAAAGCAAGAACGTCACCACAAAAACCAGGGATGCCAATAAATATAAATTAATTGCCGGCAACATATACTACTTTAAGTATATCGCATTATTTTAAGATATATCACACTCGGAGTGTTAAAATAGAGCTAAACTATGCTAAATAAGATCTTTCGAAAACCATATAGACGCCTTTTAACCAACCTCACAAAACTGACCTTAAAAAAACATCAGCCCACCATCATTGCTATTATGGGCGACGGTCAAACGTCTATTGGGCGGGAAATTGTTTACCATCTGATAAAAACAAGGTTTCCCGCCAGAAGAAATCTGGAGTCTCCCGAAGCAGAATTTAGCGTGCCACTAACCGTTCTTGGCTATCCCAGCTATCCAGAACATTCCTGGGAGTGGGTCCGGTTGTTACTTAAATCCTATTTTCTCGTTAAGAAAAACCCGCCTCACAAGCATTTTCTCATCTTGGAGCTCAACTTTATTGATCCTGATCTTCTTTCTCACTGGCTAAAAGTCCTGGACCCCGAAACCGCCCTCATTGTGGGACGGGTACCGGTAGATTATTCTGAGTTTGGGATCAAAAAAGTGGTCAAGATCAATCAAACTCATCCGGATGACGTTTTAAAACCTTTTGAATTGGCTGTGCAGCAAATTGGACGTTTTTATAACATTGAACCGAATGTGATAGAGCAAGCCTTAAGCTCATTTTCTCTACCCTCTTCGAAGATCAGATTCTTTCCGGGGATAAATAACTCGGTCATAATTGACGCCACTCATTACTACTTCCCCATTAAGCTTGATTCCGCTCTTGAACTTGTTCAAGATGATACGGAGATCGGCAGGAAAATAGTTTTTACAAAGAATAAAAAGGACATTAATGCTCTAAAACAGCACAGCGACTGGCTTAAAAATCCCAAAAATTTTACACCTCAAAACAACGACGCCATAGTTCTGCGCGGAAATAAGACCGTAACCATGCAGGAATTCGAACATTTATTTGCTTCTCATATGCCCTTAATTTGATCATGAGCGTAATTTCACTTAGTCCCACAAAAGAAAAGAAACTGATCGAAGAATCCAGAAATGATAAGACTAAATTCAGCCCTTTATATGAGCATTATCAGCCATACATAAAGGAATTTTTTAAACACCGTCTAAATGATTATGAAACTGCAGAAGACCTCACCTCCGCAGTTTTTGAAAAAGCCCTGAATGGTCTCGATAACTTTCAATGGCAGGGTGTGTCTTTTTCCGCTTGGTTATACAGGATAGCTAGAAATACTTTAATAGACCACTACAGAAAAGTCTCTAGAAACAAACCGGTCGCGTCATCAGAGCTACTGCAAGAATTCCCGTCACAGGAAAAGCAGCCTTTGGAATTGATAGAAACCATGTACTCTGAAGAACTTCTATATTCTATACTGCAGAAGTTGCCACCACGGGAAAAAGATATCATATACTTAAAGTTCTTTGACGGCTATTCAAACAAAGTCATTTCGCAGATTACCGGTCTGAGTGAAACCAACGTAGGAACAATTATTTACCGTACTGTGAGAAAATTAAGGCAAATGTATCAGGAAAGATCGGAGTAAATTATAGTTGCTAGAACAATCGGTATAAAACATCAGCCAATTTGTCGGAATCATGCCTAATAAGGCTTCGCTTTACTTCATCCCCACTTTTTCTCTTGATAATATCCTTGGCCAGAAGACCTTCCCTTATGATCTTGTATTTTTTGGTCTCCTTGAGATCGTCTTCAGGTGGAAAGCCTTTCTCCTCTTTATACCGCGCTAAAGCTTTTCTTGACATTTTATCCGTATTAACGACAACATAGTCAGGGTAAAACCCCAAGTATTTATGGATCTCATCCACATAATCGCTTACTTTAAAACCGTATGTCTGTCCGAATTTGTTGATCAGGCTCACCACAAACACAACTTTTGCTTTGGAACTTCTGATATTGGCGCTTACTCCGGGCACAACCAGATTCGCTATAGTACTTGTATACAAGTCTCCGGGTCCAAGAACGATCATATCAGCTTCCAGAATGGCTTGTTTTGTACGTTTATTCATCCTGGCTTTAGGTTGAATAGATAAGTTAACGATCCTTTTAGTGCTGTCATGCTTGGGGTGTGGTTCGTCGATGTGGGTCTCGCCTATGATTATATTGCCATCCTCATATTCCGCGATCAGGGTTACAGCTTCATTAGTAATGGGCAGTACCTTACCTTTTACTCGCAACGTTCGGGACGCGTATTCAAAAGCCTTGTCCTCAGAACCAAAAATGTCGGTTAGGGCGGTCAGAAGTAGATTGCCAAAATTATGCCCGCGTAAACCGGGACCTTTTTCGAATCGGTACAGGAACAGCTCGCGCAGAACATCATTATCACCGTTGGCATCAGCTAAAGCCACCATGGCCATCCTGAAATCCCCCACAGGCAAAAACCCGAACTCATCCCTTAAACGTCCGGTACTGCCTCCACTATCCGCGCAAGTCACTACGGCCGTCAGATCAAGATCTTTCTTTTTTAAGCCTGTGAGAACGGTATAACTTCCGGTTCCACCTCCAATAGATAAGACTTTTTTCATGTCATTATTTCCAACGAACCGTCTCTCAACCTATCACATTACTTTTCCAAAAAGGTAATGTTATTAAGAATATCGTTAAATTTGGTGCTTAGCTCAATATCATTAGCAAAAGTAGTAGGACTTCCCATGGTGATCTCATATAACACGCTTCTGTTCCTATCTATGAGTAGAACAAAGTGTTCAAAACTTTCCTGTGTCTTTTTAAAGTAGACACCTTGTTTACCATCAAGTTCAAAGGGCATTTCAGAGTACATTTGCGGGTTATCTCTTCTGGCTTTAGCGCCCAAGTTTTCCTCAAGAGAATAGTCAAATCCGATGTCTTTTACTAGAATTGTTAACGTTTTTTGCCCATCTTTTGTGTTGGAAAATATATGTCTTTCCAAGAAAGGCACTTTTTTATCAACCACGGATTCAACAGCGTAATCAGAATCGACGCTCAGAGTAAAATACTCACTTTCTACCGTGTTAAAAAGGAATGATTTATCTGTTTTGTCCTTATTGCTGTTAGAAAGCGCTCCCATGGCAAAGACAAAGATCAAGGGGGCGACCACCACTAAGGCCAACAGGGCAGTGGGAAAAGAGCGGCTGCCTTTTTTGGCTACGGTGACATGCTTGATCTCAAAAGATGATCCAAGCTGAGTGATAGCCTCCTTGGGGGGCTCATTAGAGGTGTTAACATCGTCAGCCAAAGAAAATACCTCCTCATTTTTTCCTGATTGATTATTATTCCAGGTGTCCACAAAAATATTATACTTGATATTGGTTTATCTGCACCTAGCAATTAAGGAATCGAAATCTGAAATGGTGTAGGGACATTCGTATATTTTTCCCCCCTCCTTATTGTCGTAGACAAGCATACCGTCCGGCAAGCCCATTGATTTGACGTAAAGTCTATACCTATTGTCATCTCCCTGTATTATCCCCTTATACCTAAAGCTGCATAACTGATTTTGGCCTTTATTGCCGCGCCAATAGCTTAAATTACACATATTTTTCAGGCTTGCTCCTTCCACAATGAACAAACATTCGTAGTCAGATTCAAAGTCAAAGGAACATTCTGAACCAAACAATTCTTGTACCTTAATGGTTAGCGCATGCAGGAATTCTTTTTCATCAGGTACTCGACTGTAAGAAGAGACAAAACCGCTGGTAGAAAGTACAACCTTGTTCAAAATGGACATGCTTACACCATCTCTGGCCATGTTCTGCTTTTGTTCCGGGTCAATAACAGCAATAAGGATAGCTGCCATGATGCCAATTAGGGTAATGACGATAAGCATCTCTATAAGGGTAAAGGCGTCAGAACTATCATTTTTATGCACAAAGATACCCACTATTAAAATATATGGATTTTATCAAAGCTTTCAAGTCTTTCCAACCAGCCCCGCCTGTATTGGCGGGGCTGGAAATAAACAAGACTAAGGTCGTTCTTATAACCTCACACAGTTATTTCCATCTTCGTCGCATTGAGACATATACCCGTCAGAACTTAAGAAGCAGAACATACCCAGATTTATACCGTATGATCTGGCACAAATCCTGTAATCACTGCCTGCTCCTAAAGCACCTTCATAGTAATACCAGCATTGCAAAGCACCACTACCGTCCCAGTCATCGGCTGCTGCATCGCACAGCAGACCCAGCTCATTACCATTTACTGAATAAGTACAAGTATCTCCACCAGCAGCGCAAGCGCCTAAACTAGATTCAGAAACATTGGATAGGGCATTATAAAATTCGTCACCTTCCGGTGTTCTGCCGTAGGCAGAAACGAATCCTCCTGCTGCCAAAGCCGCTTTATTGATAGACGCCTGAACTCCGGCATCTCTGGCTCTATTCTGTTGTGCATTGGGATCGATAATGGCAATTAGCACACCGGCTAAAATACCAATAATAACGATAAC
>CAYSWS010000003.1:65410-68083 GCA_964434935.1 uncultured Candidatus Saccharibacteria bacterium | reverse complement strand
AGTTCGGATTGGAGTCTGCAATTCGACTCCATGAAGTTGGAATCGCTAGTAATCGCAGGTCAGCCATACTGCGGTGAATACGTTCTCGGGTCTTGCACACACTGCCCGTCACGCCAGCAAAGCTGGGGCCACCCGAAGTCTCATAGTTGTATGGGCCCAAGGTAGAATCAGTGATGAGGGTGAAGTCGTAACAAGGTAGCCGTAGGGGAATCTGCGGCTGGATCACCTCCTTTCTAAGGAGAAAAACAGCTTTTGATCATCAGTGTCTTATCCTCCGCTTGCCGGAGCGAAAGCCTGACGAAAAACAAAGCTAACGTTGTGTTGTATAGCGCTAGTACACAACGTCACAAGCTGCTTATACTCACATGAGCAGTTTGCGCAGGTTAGTGGATGAGCCTAAATCCACAAACGATCGTTCTTTTTACCTTTTGGATCTTCAATTGGATTAATACTGAAGCTATTTTGCAATGCTCGAAACGCAACAGAAAACAAAGCAGTATAAGAATGTTGCTGTCGCCATAATCAGAGACGAAGATGGTAGGGTGCTTTTAATAAAGCCCACTGAATCTGCTGATAATGGACGAAACAATAGCGATTGGGAGTTCCCCGCCAACGTTATAGTTCCCGGTGCCACCTACACAGAAACTTTTGTAGCTGACATTTTAGAAGTGTCAGGTTGCATTGTGGAAGCCGTCTCTTTGGTGTCTTCAGAGAAATTTCATACCGCCGCTTTGCATTTTGAGTACGTGGAATGTAAAGTTGTCTGCCGGGATAGCAAATTTAGGCAGAACGGGAACGGAGATCACAGGTGGGTACACCCCACAAAGGTCAAATCCGTAATTAAGAGGCGCTTGAACAAGGATATCACCGCATTTTTGGGCATATAACCCTGCTATAACAACCACGCAACACTGTGTTATCACTATGTAGCACAAGTGTGTTAATAGTGAAATTACTGAAAATAGGCCATGAGCACTAAAAATGTTCAATAGCCCCCAGACAAAAAATCGTAAATAAAATATTTATTCGTTTTAATTACAAATAAGTTTAGCTTATTATATAAGTATGAAAAAACTAGGCAGGTTCATAGGCCTGGCTATTTTACTCTTGCTTTTTAGATACATATTCTCTGTGACTGTGGCCTATCTTTTTCCCACCTATATCATTGATGAAGGACGCGTCATCCTTAACGAATCTGCCTATATATCAAAGAAAAACCCTGGATATAAGATCTCGGGCATTTGGGGTAAAGGGCAATCCAAATACTTTGTCGATATCGCCCTTAACGGTTACGAACAAAGCGCAGACGCAGGTGAGATTCCCGAGGGTACTTCGCTCTATCCTTTATACCCTTTACTTTTAAGGACAGTTTATAAAATAGCGCCTTTTAAAATAAACATTGATGGTGTGTATTTGATCGGCGCTTTATTGTCTACTGTTTTTTTTGGCACGGCCCTTTTTATCCTGGACAAACTTTTAGACCTTATCTGGTTTCACGAAGAAAAAAAGTATGCTGTGTTCTTGCTCATACTATTTTTTCCCGGCAGTTTCTTCTTCAATCTGGTCTATTCTGAATCATTGTTCTTTTTGTTGTCGGTGGCATTTTTATTGCAACTTTTCAAAAAGAAATACTTGGGGGCTAGTGTACTCTTAAGCTTAGCTGTAGTGACAAGAATGGCTGGCATAGTGCTCATAGTTCCCTTTCTGACCCATATGTTCCTTTTGGAAAGGTACAACAAGAGATTTAATATGGTGTCTAAGAGCGTCCTGTATTTGTCGATCATCCTGTTGCCTTTGCTGATATTTTATTACCATATCTTTTCCGTTACCGGTAGTTTCTTTGGTTCTTTGCAGGTTAGCAGAGGTACTCATGGTTTTATGTGGTTGCCTTTTGGCTACTTCTTTGATGTTTTCTTTAAAGAAAATTCGACCACATTGTTAGCGGAAATGTTTAACTTTGTTATTTTAATTACTGCTTTTATGGTGCTGGTATTTGCCTTTATAAAAACGTATCTAGCGTTTGAGTACAGAACTTTGGAACAGAACACGATCTTTATCTTTGCCCTGGTTTATACACTTATGTTGAGCAGCTTATCCGGAGGTTCGATGATGTTCAGATATCTGGCTGCCTGTCCGGCGTTGTTCATCCTGCCTATATATTTTTATAACCAAATGGTACGAAACAATTATTTTTTAGGGATGTTGTTTGTGTTCCTGAGCTTGCAAGCCCTATTTTTTACTTTGTATCTAACGGGGATACCGGCTTATGGGTATTGAAAAGGTAACGAGAGAATAAGAATTTAAAAAGATCAAGGGGTGCTCAAGGCATTGTATTTGTGCGTTTGAGCACCCCTTTTTGGTTCAAGATTTTACTTACTCAAAAATACTGATCCAGAGAGTGTAGCCTCCCACTCCGATGAGTATTGCAACGATGACGAGCACCAGCGGAGAAACAATTTTCAGGAAAAGAGAAAGCGACAGATACCAAGCAGCTAAATCACTCCAAATAGAAGGTGACGCTGTAGTCTGAGGCTTCTCAGTGTTCGCCGGTGCCGGAGGCACGCTGGTTGCAGTGCTGGTAGGTACTTGGGTAGCGGTTGGTCTGAGAGTAGGCGTGGGTAACACCTCGTCAGATTCTCCGGAAAGCTGATCAGCTATCTGGCCAAGCCGGTC
>CAYSWS010000003.1:17001-65310 GCA_964434935.1 uncultured Candidatus Saccharibacteria bacterium | reverse complement strand
ACCCATCCGGGTACCAGACTCCATGTCCCGTAAGCGGTAAAGAAACATTGCCGCCGGAGAAGTTTCTCACCTCAAGATCACTGTCGGTGTTGTTACCAACCAAGAGCGAGCTGTCTGGCAAGAGTTCCAGATCTGTCAGATCAAAGTCCAGGCTCGTATGCACGGTGCCCTGGAAGTTTGTCTGGTAGACAACTCCGCTGCAGATATTGGTGTAAACGATGGTGTTCCCATCAACCCACTGTGGGAAGTCAGCGCAATCTTTGGCCGGCTGGATCTGAGTGATCTTGTGAAGATAGTTCTTGGGTCCGTTTGAATCTACGATCCAAAGGTTGCTGGCTTCGCTGTCAGCGTCCTTATATGCAAATACCACGTACCGCATGTTAGGACTGACACTAGCCCAAGTGGCTGCACCAGTTCCCAGAGCCCCTCCCAGACGATCATCATCTGTCAGGTTAAGCGTTCCCACTTCACCGGTGGCAAGGTTGACACTAGTAATTCTGATGATGTCAACTTCTCCGGACGGAGCCACCTGTTCGAAGCTTTGGAAAGTGAAACCGTAAGTTTGTGCTTGTCCACCAGAACTTTGGTTCTGGTTGTTGTCGCCGCCGTTGGATTTTGGTGGCGGGTTAGTATCCTGCGGCCTTGGTGTGTTGGTCGGTGGTCTTGGTGTGTTGGTCGGTGGTCTTGGTGTGTTGGTAGTGGTAGCGGTTGGCATCGGTGTGTTGGTTGCAGTAGGCGGTGCAGGTGTGTTGGTTGCCGGTGGCGGCGGCGGCGGATCTGTTGCTCTGAGAGGACAGGCTGGAGAATCGTGGCCTCCTGGTTGTATTGTGCATGAACCTCCACCTGGTTGACCCGCACAGCATAGTGCCTCTCTTGATCCTTCGCCGTCATCTACGCAGTGACAACAGCAATCAAGAACCTCTGCCGGCCAGGAGCAGCTGTAAGCGTCCCAGCCATTGACACATAACTGGTCCGCAAAAGCAGGAACGTCACGTATTTGGTCATAGATATACTTGACGACTGTTACGTAAACGTTACTAACACTTTCCGGCATTATTTTCGTAACCTTCTCCATGATAAATGTCATTTGACATCTTGCCGGGAGCTTAATGTTCACAACCGGAAAATAGAAGAAAGCTACGAAAACCAGAACAGCTGTTAAACTTATTACAGCAGTCTTTCTGAACCCCTTCATGATGATCCTCCTTCAAGGATAATGTTGCGGTTGAGTAGAAACTACGCAAGCGCAGGTATAGGATTATTTTTAAACTTCTTCAGAAACCTCTACAAATTTAGGTTGATCCTCCTTTTCTTATTCTCTCGTTGTAAAAGTGCATCTGCAAAAGTTGCAGATAAACACCGGATAGGCAGGGAACGTGATAATTTGAAAAGCTCACAAGATGATTTAACGTGAGCGCTAATTACATTTGGTCAGATTATACATAAATGCAAGGTAATTTCAAGCTATAGGGCAAAATTATAGGGGATAATCATCAGTCTAAAAGACTAAGGATCACCCCCTATAGGTGTTGCGATTGCGAAGAGCTTAGGGCTAGGGTTCAAACGTTACTAACTCAAAGCTTGGAACATCGTCTTCAGGAACGCACACTGTGATCCATTGCGAATTTGCAGGATTGTTATTTTCAACAACCCTCAAGACAAACACATAAGACCTGTCTGCGGGGCAAGGCTCTTGAGCTTCACTAGGACCGAGTGCGTCAGGCGAGATGAACCAACCTGAGGTAACCGTCCCGCTTGGTCTTGTTTCCTGTGCGCTTGTCGCATAAACCGCTCCGATAGTGACGAAGATAAGTGTGACGAGTACGATGGCCAGTTTCGCAATCAAACCTCTTTTTTTCATCTCTTCTCTCCTTTTCTCCTTTGATCCATTTCTATTTTATGGATTTGTGTGCCAAGATTATAGCACTAAACTTTGCTCCAGAAAAGGCTATAGGACTTATTGTGAAGTTATGGTAATAAGCAGGATTTACCGCAAAAAAAGTAGAATAATTGCTAAAGTGAATGTATCAATGCTTAGAGAAAAACTATCACGCAACAGTCTCTATCTGATGATAATGCTCTCTTTTTTCTTAACTTCTCTAATTGTGCTAGTTAGAGGTTCCGGTTACTGGTACGATGAGATCATCGTCACCGAAATAAGCAGACAACCGCCTGCAGAGCTTATGCGCACCATCTATG
The DNA here is from genome assembly GCA_964434935.1 of uncultured Candidatus Saccharibacteria bacterium. Lineage (GTDB taxonomy): Bacteria > Patescibacteriota > WWE3 > UBA101185 > UBA10185 > CAYSWS01. Next base: position 63,111 of record CAYSWS010000003.1, on the reverse strand, counting down.
CCGAACCCCATCCACCCGGTTTTTATTTCTTGTTAAAGTTGTTTCCCATAGATAATTACCAAGCAAGCCGCATAAGTATCTTGTTCGTTAGTCATGTTCTATTGCTACTTACCGTATACGTAGCCATAAAAACCGGTGTCATGGAATGGCACAAGCTTAAGTATGGATTTTTCATCCTTTTATCAAGCCCCTTTTGGTTCGTGCTGGCCGCCAATCTAAAGCAAGACGCAGTATCATTTCCTCTCCTTGCGCTCTCAATGGTAGTGGCTTTGCACCACATGAAAACAAAATCCGACAGGAGCTTTCTCTTACTAGCCTTAATATGTTTGGCAACCTTAAGCATGGGTTATATCAATTTTATAAAAGTATTGGGCATAACGGTTTTGTCATTCATTTATAGTCCTTCGAAGAAGAAATTGGCCCCTTTAGGTTTGGTGACTCTCATAGTTATTTTGTATTTGATATTGTTTGGCATGGCGCAGTACAAGACTAATCTAGGAAGATTCACATGGCAGCAAGACTTTTATCAGGGCATCACGGAGACGTTTTATGGTGCCTTTGGAGGTGAATTTACCGGCGAGGCTCGTTCACGGTTATCCGATCTGGTCTTTGCCGCCGGTGTTTTCTTAGCTGTTCCTTGGGGAAGAAAATTAGTTGTGACTAGAAAGACAAAGATAATATTTTTAGTCTATGCTCTTATACTTATTATTTATTTTATTGTTATTGGGGTTTATAGGAGCAGATACATCTCAGAAGCCTTGCTTTTATTTGCAGTTTTTGTAGGCTGGGGACTGGAACGTTTATTACATGTTATCGACAAACGCTATAAGCTGGTTATTTACGCATTTCTAATAATATTCCCTCTTAACGGACTGATAAATTTTACTTATCTCAATGAAATGATAATTGGATATAAGGAGCAGAATCGTTATATAGAAAGCTTGGTGGGCGGCACAAAGACCGGACTTATCAGCCGCCATGCCATCGAACCGTATATTAGAAAACAGGGGTATTTCAAGGGTAATGACTATGCCGTGCCTATAAATCCTTATTCTTCAATGGCAAATGTTTCGAAAATAGATCGGGAGCTTCTATTTCAGGATGGCAATTATGAAAGAGCTGGACGGCAGGACATTCTTAACAGGCTTAGGGATACAGGGTTGAGCAGGTTCATTTTCACTATGGGTGGAGCAACAAATGAGGAAAACTTCTACAAACAGCTTGATCCTGAGCAAAATATAATGGCAGCGTTGAACGAATATTGTGCTAATGACAGCTTTATGTACTTCCAAAACACATCTTTAATTGTCTTCGAAGATTGCGGAATAGAGGAATAATAAAGCCACGGTTGCTAATGGTGGCTTTGCACCCCAACTCACTAAACTCATTTCATTCGTTAAGTGATTTGGTGGGCGATCCAGGACTCGAACCTGGGACCTTTCCCTTATCAGAGGAACGCTCTAACCACCTGAGCTAATCGCCCCAGCCACACTAGGTGAAGTGATTCTATCACAACATTTTTGGTGTTGTATACTTAATTATAAGTATGGACAAGAAAAAGACCCTCAAGGCCGCTATGGTAATATTTTTGGTACTCCTGATCATTTATTTTGTGATAAAGCTCTTTTCCCAAGCGGAGTCCAAGCAAGAAGTCATCCCCATGCCTATACAATCAGTAAAAAAAGCGGCTGAAGCCAGTTTGAGTTCGTTCGAAGAATGGCGCGGGCCAACCCTAAAAGAGCGATACACATTTTATGATCTGAACAAGCAGCCCTCGGCCTATTTGTACAACATATCCGACTACTACGGCAGAGCCGGTTACGTGACCATAAGCGCCACTACCAAGCTAGAGCCCATTATAGAGGTTTCTAATTCCGAAGTGACTCCTGTAGCTAAGATCATAGAACTAGTGAATGATATAACACTGGGCACTATTTATGACGCCAGCGACATCAAAGCCGAATACTTGTATTTGGGAGGTACTGAATACTACGCCAAGTTGACACTTAGAGAGGGTTCTAACACAACGGTTAAGTACTACCAGATACAAGGGGATAGCACCAGTGAGGTCAATGAAACGTTTGTAAACGAAAAGCAGAAATTCTTCTCGACTTATAAGGAAGAACACGCTGACGAAAAGTGGCTGGAATTTGTTGTTCAGCCCTAAACCCCTTTAGTTGACATAAACCCCTGTATTTGTTAATTTATCTGTTACGGAATGGGAATGCTAATCTTCGCTTTTGAAGCTCTAGATTCCAACGAAAAACTCAATAACAACAGCAAAAGGGACTGGCTTTTAGTCATGGGCCGTTAGCTCAGTTGGCTAGAGCACTGCATTTGCAATGCAGAGGTCAGCGGTTCGAACCCGCTACGGTCCACCAGATCACTTAGCGAGCAAAGCGAGCTTAGTGAGCTGGGGTGCAAAGCCACCAAGCTACTTAATGAGCGAAGCGAATTTAGTAGATTGGGACCCCTTCAGGGGGCACCAAGTGCAGTCGCGTATGTGGCTGCCGCCAAAGGTCTAATTCCGTAAAAGTACATTGAAAATTGAATAGAAAGTCCAATTAAAAAAATAAATACTCGTTACAAAAGAAAATTAAGGTATACGGTGGATGCCTAGGGTCTTTACGCCGATGAAGGACGTGCAAGGCTGCGATAAGCCTCGATGAGCCGCCAAGGGGCGCTATTAGTCGGGGATGTCCGAATGGGGAAACCTGGTCCAAAGCAATTTGAGATCACCTAACATTGAATATTTTACCTTCGGGTAATTTCATAGATGTTACGGAGGGCACCCTGCGAAATGAAACAACATAGTAGCAGGAGGAAAAAAGACTACAAAGTATTTCCCAAGTAGCGGCGAGCGAAAGGGAAACAGCCCAAACCCATGTAAGGGTAAAAGAATGAGCGCGATTTATCGGGTTCATTCGATTACCTTTAGTAAATGGGGGTTTGGACAACCCACACTAGATGAAATAGGCTAGACGAAGTTACAAAGTACTCACGTAGAAGAAGACGGCTGGAAAGCCTCACCATAGAGGGTAATAGTCCCGTATTCGAAACGTAAGTGCCTTTTTGGGTTGATCCAGAGTAGCATGGGACACGTGAAATCCTGTGTGAAGAAAGCAAGACCACTTGCTAAGGCTAAATACGTAAAGACACCGATAGTGAACTAGTACCGCAAGGGAAAGGTGAAAAGTCCCCCTGTTAGGGGAGTGAAATAGTACCTGAAACCGTATACTGACAAGCTGACAGAGCCTGTATTTGGGTGATGTCGTGCCTATTGAAGAATGAGCCAGCGAGTTAATGTTGTATGCAAGCTTAAGCAGTTTAGCTGTGAAGGCGTAGGGAAACCGAGTCTGAATAGGGCGAATATTATAGTATGCAACATTAGACCCGAAGCCAAGTGAGCTTACCATGGGCAGGGTGAAGGTGCGTGAAAACGTACTGGAGGCCCGAACCGGTGTATGCTGCAAAATGCTCGGATGACCTGTGGTAAGGGGTGAAACGCCAAACGAACTTGGTGATAGCTGGTTCTCCCCGAAATATATTTAGGTATAGCCTAAAGCGTTAAAATGTGTGTGAGGTAGAGATACTGAAAGGAGCTGGGGGGCCTAGGTCTACCCACTTCTACCAAACTCCGAATTCACATACATTTGCTTTGGAGTCAGTACTAGGGAGCAATTTCCTAGTACGAGAGGGAAACAACCCAGACCATCGGATAAGGTCCCAAATCTTTGCTTAGTGGGTAAGGTTGTAGGATTGTTAAGACAGCTAGGAGGTTGGCTTAGAAGCAGCCATCCTTTAAAGAAAGCGTAACAGCTCACTAGTTCAACGATCCTGCGCTGACGATTCAACGGGGCTCAAGCAAAGAACCGACGCCGTGGCTTTGTGCTAATTTATTAGTGCAAGGGGTAGGGGAGCATTGATGTCTGCTGTGAAGGCGGACCCGTGAGGGCTGCTGGAGCGTCATCAAGAGAGAATGCTGGCATGAGTAACGAGAGTCCAGTGAAAACCTGGACCGCCGAAAGTCTAAGGGTTCCTCCGCCATGTCAGTCAGCGGAGGGTTAGTCGGCCCTAAGGTGAGGCCGAAAGGCGTAGCCGATGGATTGCAGGTTAATATTCCTGCACTGCTGTACGATCGTTACCACCAATGGAGGGACGGGGCGTGAACATTCAGGCTCATTAAGGATTTGAGTCCCGAAGGCAAGTAAGTTTGTGTAGGCAAATCCGCACAGACGTTATTACATGAGCCTAGGGGGAGTCTGCCGCAAGGCGGGCAACTTGAACTGATTTATGCCTCCAGGAAAATCTTCTAGGGAGATCTTACAGTATCCGTACCGCAAACCGACACAGGTAGACTAGTTGAGCATACTAAGGCGAACGAGTGAATCGTGACTAAGGAACTCGGCAAATTACATCCGTAACTTAGGGAAAAGGATGCCCTGTCGCAAGGCAGGGGGCACAAAAATGGCTTGAGCGACTGTTTAACAAAAACACAGGTCTCTGCTAAACTCGCAAGAGGAAGTATAGGGGCCGACGCCTGCCCAGTGCCCGTAAGTTAAATCCGGGGGTGATTCTCCTTGTGAGATGAGCTCTTGGTACAAGCTCGGGTGAACGGCAGCAGTAACTATGAACAAGTTGTAGTTACGTAGGTGAGAATCCTACCACTTGCAATGATTACGTCGTTTGTAAGTGCAAAACCTGGCTATATGCTGGAACTTCCGTAATTTCTAGTAATTCTAGAATAAAGTATCTTGTGCTACTCGGCTTACCTGGTAATTTCTAGGTAATGTCCAGTAAAAATGCAACAAGTGCGGATAATCAGCAGGAAAGGTTTCAGAAGAACACTATCTGTGTTTCCTGAAAAATCCCCAGAGACTATACGCCGGGCTCCAAACTAATATTTGGAGATGATATAGTCCGATCTTTATGGCGACATGAAGAGCTAGACAGAAATGATCTGGCTGCCTGTTTTAAAAGACAGGAGATAACAAAGTGAACTGTTCTATGGTCAAAAGCGCTGCCATAGTAAAACTTGGCTATATGCTGGAACGTCCGGCATGTCTAGTCTAACTAGACAGAAGCATCTTGTGCTACTCGGCTTACCTGGTAATTTCTAGGTAATGTCCAGTAAAAATGCAACAAGTGCGGAAAATCAGCAGGAAAGACTAAAAACAATTGGGTGGATAGTCGGGTTTGTTGACGGTGAAGGTGCTTTTACAGTAAGCATCAATAAGAATCACACCAGCAAACTCGGTTGGCAAGTGTTTCCGGAATTTGTTGTTACTCAGGGTGAGAGCAGCAAAGACGTTCTTGTTATGATGAGGGACTTTTTCTTGTGTGGTCATGTCTATATAAACAAGAGATATGACAACCATTGGGAGGATCTTTATCGATATTGTGTAAGGTCAATATCAGACCTGAACAATGTGATAGTGCCCTTTTTTAAGGCGCACCCTCTCAAAACAAAGAAGAGAAAGGATTTTGAATACTTTTGTATTCAAATGCAACACATCAATAACAGAGAACATTTACACATGGAAGGAATTCGTAAGATTGCACATGTGGCAATGAAAATGAACAGAAGGAAACAACCAAAGTTTTTAGGATCCTCACAGACTACACGCCAAGCTCTAGATGAACGTAAAAGTACGTAACATATAGAGAAGATATAGTCGCATCTGCATGGCGACATGCAGGGACTTTAAATAGTCCAAACCTATTACAAAGTAGGTGAAGATAGGGATGAGCGTAATCCCTCGCCGGTTAATTGCCGGCCCGCACGAAAGGCGTAACGACTTAAGCACTGTCTTGGTCACGAGCTCGGTGAAATTGAACTACCGGTGAAGATGCCGGTTACTCGTTGTTGGACAAAAAGACCCCGTGGAGCTTTACTACAGCTTGACATTGACAAGCGGTATTTACTGTGTAGCGTAGGAGGGAGCTTTTTATTTTCGAATAGAAAGCGCCGATGAAACACCTCTCTTTAAATATTGTGAGTCTAACTACGCGCCGTGATCCGGCGCGAGGACAATGTCTGGTGGGTAGTTTAACTGGGGCGGTTTCCTGCCAAATGGTAACGCAGGAGCACAAAGGTTCCCTTATCGCCGATGGAAATGGCGATGTAAGCGTAAAGGTATATGGGAGCTTGACTGCAAGACACACAGGTCGAGCAGGTACGAAAGTAGGTCTTAATGATCTTCCGAATCCTTAGTGGTAAGGTCGGAACTTAACGGATAAAAGTTACCCCGGGGATAACAGGCTAATCTTGCCCGAGCGTCCACAGCGGCGGCAAGGTTTGGCACCTTGAATTGACATCATGGGGTGCTGCAAGAGCAATCTTGTACCAAAAATTCGGCTAATAACGGTGGAATCCTAATGACCATTGTGGTATTTTTAGGTCATGGACAATACCGTGGGAAGTCTTTCGGATAGTCAAAAGTCTATCATCACGGGTAAACTCTTAGGTGACGGTTCTCTAAGAAAAAAGAAGAACACTCTTCTGGAGATCAACCATTCTCATAAACAAAAGGAATATGTTTTCTGGCTTTATGACAGGTTGAAAAACTTAGTAAGAACACCACCTAAGAAAAGAGCATTTGGATTAAACAGATTCTCTTACAGGTTTACCACTCTTAGCTATGAGGCATTAAATTCTTTTTACGAAGATTTTTACTTGCCTAGTGGCTATAAACATGTACCAACAACTCTCAAAATGGACGGATTATCATTAGCTGTTTGGTTTATGGACGACGGATCTAAAAGTAGAAGATCCGTTTATCTAAACACCCAACAGTTTAAGATAGTTGATCAGTTATTATTACTTGATAAATTGCAAGACCTAAACATCAAAGCAACTTTAAATAAGGATAAGAACTATCATCGAATAAGATTGTCACATCAGACAATTTTTACCTATCTTAATTTGATTAGACCGTACGTAATAGAGAGTATGTTGTACAAACTTCCGAAATGACCCCGTATCGACTGATCCTTAAATGGAGAGATGGAATCAACATGATTCCATAACACGCCGACTCCTCTTATAGACAAGAGGAAGAAGATATAGTCAGTGCAACTAGTAATAGTTGATGAACATGCGATGTCGTCTCGTCTCATCCTGGGGCTGAAGCAGGTCCCAAGGGTCGGGCTGTTCTCCCGTTAAAGAGGCGCGTTAGATGGGTTCAGAGCGTCGTAAGACAGCTCGGTCTATTTCCACAACGAGCGTTTTGGTTTTGAGGAAGGCTGTTCCTAGTACGAGAGGACCGGAACGGACGAACCTCTAGTGCACCAGTTGTCACGCCAGTGGCATCGCTGGGTAGCTACGTTCGGTCGGGATAAGTGCTGAAAGCATCTAAGCACGAAGCCCATTCCAAGATTAGAACCAATTTCCTCCTTCGGGAGGAAGCAACTCCTGGGAGACTACCAGGTTGATAGGCTGCAGGTGTAAGCACTGTAAAGTGTTCAGCCAAGCAGTACTAATGTTTGAATCTCTTTTATAACGAGTATTTGATGCGGACTTTCTATTCAATTTCCAGCGGACTTTTGCCGAAAAAGGCAGAGTCTCGGTGGTGATAGCGGTGGTGCTCTACCTCTTCCCATTCCGAACAGAGAAGTAAAACCCACCAGCGCCGAAAATACTGGTCTTAACCGGGAAGATAGGTCGCCGCCGGGACAGTGCGTATCAAGTACGCACTGTCCCTCTGGCGAACCTGCGCTCGTGTTATAGCGCTATCGCACTATAACGTCGATCTAATGGTCGCCGCCGGGACTTTGCCTTTTTTGATAAAACCCTCTTTAACGAGGGTTTTTTTGTTACCCTTGCCATCTCCCCTGCACTCCTATATAATCCCTACGTTGTGAAAAAGGCTGTTTGTTAGTGCTTTGTTGCAGCCGCCAAGTATAAAATTAAGCAAAGTAATACACGGTAAGCACATACCCCGTTTTCATATATGTCAAAAGCAAATAAAGTACACAAAGCCGATTCCAAAATGGCCGATCTTCTTAAGGACAAAGACCTTGATCTTAAGGAATATCATGCCGGGGACTTGGTCGAAGGAATAGTGGTCAGCGTTTCTCACGGTGAGATCTTGCTCGATGTAGGAGCCAAATCAGAGGGCATCATTTCCGGAGCAGAATTGGTTGACGCTGATAACACACATAAAAATTTAAAGCCGGGAGATAAGATCCTAGCCATGGTCATGCAAGCTGAGAATGAGCAGGGCTACATTGTGCTCTCCCTCAAAAGAGCGGAAAAAGACCGCAAGTGGCAGATCGCCGAAGAAGCCTTTGACACCGGTTCCATCTTGGAGTCCGAGGTCATTGAGTACAACAAAGGTGGTCTTTTAGTTGATTGCATAGGTCTAAGAGGCTTTGTACCTTTATCTCATCTGGATAGAGTGCACTTCACTGACGATCTGGGCAAGTTCGCTCAGGGCAGTGATGCCGAGCTTAAAGAGATCCTGGGTGTTTTATCCGGCAAGAACCTTAAAGTAAAAGTCATAGAAGTGGACAGAGGTAAGAACAGATTAGTACTGTCCGAAAAAGATGCCATAGGCACTTACAGTCCGGAAGCCAGACAAAAACGGCTGGACAACATTAAAATTGGCGACACGCTAGAAGGCGTGGTCACGGGCATCATGAACTTTGGCATCTTCGTTGATCTGGATGGTATAGAAGGACTGGTGCATATCAGCGAAATAGCCTGGGAAAAGGTCAATCATCCGGGTGATTATTATCAGGTTGGCTCACCTATCAAGGTCAAAGTTTTGGGCATCGATGAAGATTCCAAGAAATTAGCCTTAAGTGTGAAGCAGCTCATAGATAATCCCTGGGAAACAGTGGAAAAGAAATACCCTGTCAATTCCAAAGTCACCGGTAGGGTAAGCAAGATCGTGCCTTTTGGCGCTTTTGTGAACTTGGAAAAAGGCTTGGATGGCTTGATCCACGTGTCTGAAACCGACGGGCCTTTGGAAGAAGGTCAAGAGGTGACGGCCATTGTGACGCAGGTCGATGGTGAGAATCAGAAACTGGCCCTTAGTGTAAGGCAGGTTAACGACCAAACTAAATGACACTAGAACGTCTAACCGAAAAAGCAAGAGAGGTCATCAAAATGGCTTCTCAAAAGGATAAACTGACGTCTAGGGCAATTATAAAATATATAACCCTAACAGATGGTCTAGGTAAGCATTTGCTGGAAGCCGTTCCCCCGACGAGTATAAAAAAGAATCAACCGGTCAAACTGGAGGACCTGGTCAAAGAAGCCTATTTTCAGGCCATCAGACTTGAGCATCCCTATGTGGGCACCGAACATCTCTACCTGGCGCTACTCAAGATGCATCATTCCAAACACTTGGATAGAGCTAAAGTGGAGATCATCAAACTGGGAGTTTTCCCAGATTCCATTAGACAGCCTACGGACAGTGTCATCAAGAGCACTCCTTTGCTGGATGCCTTTGGTGAGGATCTTATCAATAAAGCCCTCAGAACTGTGGCCGTACCTGAGGTTTACCGTGACGAATACGCGAAATTGGTTTCTACCCTATTACTAAAAGAAAAATCCAATGCCTTGATCGTGGGGGAAGAGGGTGTGGGCAAGGAGTCTTTGCTCAGTCTACTGGCCCGTAATATAAACTCCTTGGATGTGCCCCCGGCTTTGGTTGGTTACAACATCCGCACTTTAAACCTGCTGTCTTTTATGACCAGCGTGGCCAATAAAGGAGGGCTGGATTTTGGCATGGCCACCCTTATGGACGAGCTGAAGAGTTTGAAGCGGGTGGTACTGGTGCTGGGAAATTTCCAGGATATATTCTTTTCTACTTCGGCGGGGCTGACTATACCGCTGTTCTATTCGATACTCAAAAACTATCTGGAAGAGGCGGGCATAAGCACGGTAGCCTTTTTATCACCATCCATGTACGACAAGATCACGGCTGAGAACGAGCATATCGTCGATAATTTTACCTTGATCGAAGTACGTGAACCTAGTGAAGAGGTAGTCAAGGAGATCCTAAAGATCACGGCTATGAGAATGGAAGAGTACCATCAGGTGTCCATTTCGCAGGAGGTGCTCGAACACGTATATGAGAAGGCGTCACAAGAGATAAAAAGCGTGAAATTCCCCCAAAAAGCCCTGGACCTGCTGGATTATGCTTGTGCGTACGTACTGGCCAAAAGAAGCAAGATCCCTGATAGCTACAAGAAAATGGTCGACGAAACCTTTGACCTGGCTGGTGAGTTGGATGAGTCGCTGGATAAGGGTGAGTATCAGGAGGCGCTAAAGGTTAAAAGCAAGATCAGCAAAATTGAGCTGACCCTGGACCAGAAGGAAAAAAGGATATTTAGCACCGGTAGGAAGCTAAAGGTTACCAAAAAGGATGTTGACGATGTATTAAGCCAGCTGGACCTGGCGGAAATGGAAATTGATGATTCCAAGAGCTTGAGCAAATTTGGCAAGCTGGCCGAGAAGATAAAAAGGGAGATAGTTGATCAGAGTGAGGCGGTTGATGTAGTTTCCAAGGCTTTAGTGCGGTCCAAACTGGGCCTGAGGTCCAAGAAGAGGCCACTGGGAAATTTCTTGTTCTTAGGACCTACCGGTGTGGGCAAGACGGAGCTAGCCAAGGTATTGGCCAAGGCCATTTTTGCCAAAGATGCCTGGTCTGGTCTCATTAGACTAGATATGAGTGACTTTTCAGAAAAGCACACGGTTGCTAGATTAGTAGGTGCACCTCCCGGATACGTTGGTTACGGTGAGGGCGGCGAATTGACAACTAAGATAGAGAACCATCCCAGCAGTGTGGTGTTGTTCGATGAGATAGAGAAAGCACATCCCGATGTTTTAAACATCTTGCTGCAGATCATGGAAGAAGGAGAGCTGGCGGATGCTCGCGGGAATACTTTCGATTTCTCAAAAGCGGTAGTTATCCTCACCAGCAATATGGGTACAGAAATTCTCCATAATAAGGGTATAGGCTTTGAAGAAAAAGAAATAAGTGATAAGAACTTGGAAGGAAGGTTGAAGGATAACTTGAAAAAGATACTAAAACCGGAGCTTATAAACAGGTTCGACGAGATCGTGGTCTTTAAAAGGTTGACCAAGCCGGGTTTGATGAAAATAGTCAATTTGCTCCTCAAAGATGTAATAAAAACCTTAAAGTCCCAGGAGGTGCATTTAAAGGTCAGTTTACCGGTAAAAAAGTGGTTGATAGAAAAGGGCTATTCCCGCGAGTATGGCGCTAGAGCCTTAAGACGTACCATTGAAAAGGAATTATTGGACAAGGTGGCGCAAATACTGCTGGATGAAGAAAAAAGACCTTTGAAGCTGGAAGCGGTCATCGAAAAGGATACTATAAAGGTAAAGTAATATTATGGCTAAGAACAGATCAGTTTATATATGCCAGGCGTGCGGATTCCAAAGTTTGCAGTGGATGGGGCAATGTGCTGAATGCAGCGCTTGGAACACTTTTGTGGAGACGGTGGTGGAAAAGCCGGGCGCTTCCGGAGGGCTGGGAGGTAAAAGCAAGGGCGTGTCTGTAAAGCCGCTTAAGATCGATGATATAAAAAAGAAGGACACCAAAAGGATCACTTCCAATATCAATGAGTTCGACCGTGTGCTGGGCGGGGGCTTTGTGCCCGGTCAGGTCACCTTGATAGCCGGCACTCCCGGCATAGGAAAAAGCACCCTGCTGACGCAAATTGCCAAGAATATGCCTCAGGTGGATGTTTTGTACGTTTGCGGGGAAGAGTCTCCTTCGCAGATCAAGATACGTACTGAGCGCATGGGCTACGAGGCCAGCAATCTTTATCTGGTACCGGACACAAATGTAGAGAGGATCCTCGCCTCCATAGTGGATTTCTCAGCCGGAAATGAATTGGGGCTTATCATCATTGATTCCATTCAAACTCTGGAATCGGAAGATCTGACCGGTATGGCCGGCTCAGTGGGGCAAGTTAGAGGCTGTACGGCCAAGATAGTAGATGCGGCTAAACAGTTGAACGTGCCGGCTATTTTAGTGGGTCATGTGACCAAGGAAGGCACAGTGGCCGGACCCATGGTGTTGGAGCATATGGTGGATACAGTGCTTTATTTGGAGGGTGACGCCAACCATTTGTTCAGGGTGCTCAAGACCACCAAGAATAGGTTCGGGCCGGTGTCAGAAGTGGGTATTTTTGAGATGCTGGAAACAGGTATGCAGGAAGTGAAAAATCCTTCAAAACTATTCTTGGGTGAGCATAGAGAAAATGCTTCCGGTACGTGTACAACGGTGGTCATGGAAGGATTTAGGCCCTTGCTGTTTGAGATCCAAGCCTTGACAGTCAAGACCTCTTTTGGTTACCCCAAACGGACGGCTAGTGGTTATAACGTCAACCGGCTGCATGTGCTCCTGGCCACATTAGAAAAAAGATGCGGCCTCAAGTTGTCCGATTACGATGTCTACCTCAGCGTCTCCGGCGGCTATAAAGTATCAGAATACTCTTGCGATCTGGCTGTTTGTCTGTCTATTGCCTCGTCGATCATGGATAAGCCGGTAAAAAAAGGCGTGGTGGCCTTTGGAGAATGTGATCTCTCGGGCGGTGTACGCAAAGTGCCCTACCAGGACATTCGAACAAAAGAAATTAAAAAACTGGGCTACACAAAAGTCATAAGCCCCGCCGTTGTGTCCAATATCAATCAAGCCATTAAAAACTCCCTAGGTGAGTGATTTTCCCCTTTTGTCGTTTACTGTTAAACTTAGGTTATGACCGGCGAGAACGACCAAGAAAAACCGTTAAATCTGCTGACCAGGGGTATTATATCGGCCGTATTTTTGATACTGGCTTTTAATTTGTCCTACGGCTCTTTTTTCAAAGAAAATCCTCTCTATGGAGTTAAATATTTGGCGGAGGTTCTTATATCGCTGGTGGCGGCGTTGGTCGGGTTCTTTTTAGTGCCGGTGGCCTTTGTTAAGGTCAAAGATTGGGCCGAAAGTATTATTGCGGCTACCGTGGCCAGGGTTGTGGGAGACTTTTGGGACCAGCAGTCCTCCAAGATGGAAAAGAGAAAACGGGACAAGCAAAAACAAAAAGCAGAAATGGAAAGGCAGAAACTGCAAGAGCAGCTTCACAATAGCGTGGTTCTGGATACTTCGGTGCTGGTAGACGGCCGGATCTATGACATAGTAAAGACCGGTTTTTTGGATAAGACTTTGGTCATCCCCACAGCGGTCATGAACGAGCTGCATCTGATCTCGGATAGTTCGAACAAGTTAAAGAGGGAAAGGGGCAGGAGGGGTTTGGACATAGTTAAAAAACTTAAAGGAAAGACCACTGTAGTGTTCCCCTCCATGAAATCCAAGGAAGAGGGTGTGGATGCCAAACTGTTAGATTTTTCGAAAAAACACAAACTTAAGCTCATGACCCAAGATTTTAATTTGAACAAGCTGGCACAGGCTCAGAGTGTGGAGGTCTTAAATGTTAACGAACTGGTGGAAGCGGTGAAGCTTAATGTCTTGCCGGGAGAGACCCTGGAAGTTGCCATTCAGCACAAAGGCAAAGAGAAAAGGCAAGGCATAGGTTATATGCCGGATGGTTCCATGGTGGTGGTTAAAGACGCGGATGAGATGTCTGGTAAGACGGTTATAGCTAAGGTGCAAAGGGTCATACAATCAAAAGCGGGTAAAATGGTATTTTGTGATTTAGACGATAACAGCAAGGAAGAACAGTCCTCTTAGCGCCAATCTCTCCACTAAAAAATCGCCCCACGAGAAGCGACATAAAGCGCGACAGCCACAGAGCGATTTTCTACGAAATGCATCCACACGAGGTGGAATAATTTCATGCTTCTGGACAGGAGAAGCAGGTAATATCCAAACTACTACTGTACAAAACATAATACCAGCGATAGAGGTTGCATTATTTTGATTTTATGGTTGCAGTTATGAGATGTGGTAAGGTTCATTATCATGTGCATTGAAGTGACTATAAGCTTATCATTATGAACCTATAGCCATTGACGGTTCTGGCACTTGGATATATAATGTTGATAAGACAAATCGCTATCATCACAAACAAAGGAGAATTACCCATGACGCAGGATATTGAAGTCGAAAAGAAAGAGCAAGAAGATGTTCAGGAATACTCTGAGACCCTTGATAACCAACAATACACGGATAAAGATCTTGCCAAAGCAAACAGCAAAGGATTTCGGAAAGGTGTTGGTTGCGCTGTGCTTGTTGTTGGAGGTTCCTCGGTATGCCTGTGGCTATTTACTATAATTGCAGCTACCAATTGGAACATGATCTGGGCAGCTCTTTTTGGGAATTGCAGATAGTATGGCAGATGGCCGGTTTCGAATGCACTCATGTTGAGTGTTCACTAATTCGAACCGGCCGTCTTTTGCATGTTGACATTATAATCACCCTGTAGTATTATTTGCGCAGTTAAATTAACAATTCCACTTGATCCAATTTTAAACTGCTGATACGTGCGCAGCTTTGTAGCTGTGCAGATATTAGTGGTTTACATAAAGCCACTTTGTACTTTGCAAATTTAGTGTGGTTAAAAAAGGTTTTAAAACTACCGCCGCTTTGTGCCTACAAATCTTTGTGGGTGGAAAGTGGTGGTGGTTTTAAATTACAAAGGAGGAGCTGCAGACAACGACACGTGGTGGAAAAAAATCGGAATAATCTCGTAGAGAGCCTAGGAGGCTTAAGATGGAAAAAGAAATGAATGAGCAAGAGCACGACCCTGTAACAGTAAGTGTGAAAGAGAACAAATCCCCGAGCAAGTCGACCTGGATCGTTTTAGCCGTAGTGGCTGTAATGCTAATCACTACGTTGTGTTCCGCTTCTGTCTTTGTTGTCGTCGTTGGTCCGACAAGGATCAAAGACTTCATTCAAGCCCAAGTCTCAGAGCCAGTAGCGGCCGGGTTGGCCGGCGTGGTCGGTCTTGAGGGTTCACGTGAAAAACTGAGTGTGGCGGCTGTGCCGGAATTACCATCTCTTGGCGATCTCGGTATCGGGACAGAAAGCGGTAACACCGCTCCAGTTCCAGAATCAGCTCCCGCCGTGGCAGAATCTCAAGATGTGCAATCAGCACCAGCTGCTTCGGCAAATGATTCAGAATCGGCACCGGCAACCACGGGACAGGGAAGCGGTAATACTGGAGGATCCTGGGTTTCAGTACCCACAGTAGTCCCTGGACCCAATCCTGTAGATACCGACAACCAAATACCATGGCCCCCCGGACTACCAGATGACTTTGCATCCATGACCTTGGAAGCCAAGACTGAGGCAATGTCCAATCTGGTAGGTCTATCACTTATGGTGGTTCCCGGAGAAGAGGGCGTTGCTTGGTTTTGGGATGTGAAAGACTCTGCAGACGGTCAGCCGCGAGAAGCTTTTTGCGATGGTTGGCTTATATGCGAGATCAATCTGGTTGATGGAAATAGGGATACTGAGTACCGAGGCCCCGGCCTTCACAGAGATCTGATCTGGGCGGGAACCTTCCGCATCGAAAGAGAGATCCCCGGAGGGGGAGGAGCATGTTGGGCCAAATGGATGGCTGAAATTGAACACGCATCCATTGAGCACCTCATCTCCTTCCTTGGTGAAATGTCCGAATGCCCTGAGCTGCCCTCTCAACTGATGTACAGGATCAACCCCCTTCTTGCCGTAAGGCTACGTGAAGTATGGGAGCGCAGCGGGAACAACGGGTTCATCTCTATTGGCACCGTCAAGAACGGCTTTGGTGCCTTTGCAGTGTACACGGGCGGCCTTGGCACCTATGATAATACCGAATGCTTCGATGGAGCAGCTTGTGCTATCGAAAACGGCGGATCTTGGAGTTGGGTTGTCGGTCCCGCAGATATATCAGGTACTGGGAATGTCATACTTTTCTACCTTGATGACTTTTCAAGTGAGTGTGAAGCATTCTCCAACTTACCTGGCATATACGCAAGTACTGTCACCAATGCACCCTCCTGTTCGCAATAAGTAATACCGCCACACTAAGTAACAAATCTAAACCGGTCGCGACCCTCAATTTGGGGTCAACACCATCAATCGTACTAGAAGAGGAATGGGTAACCCCCATAACCACCACATCCTCTTCTAGTACGTCTCTTTTTTAAGAGCATGATCTGGCCTTTGGTCGGCATCGTGCCTTTAAACATAGAGATCTAATCCTCCCACAGAATAAGACAAAGCGCTTCCTCTCAACTTGACGCTATAGGTTACCTATAGTATAATGACACGGTCATTAAAGTTGAAAGGAACTGAGACATGACAAAAACTATAAGTTTCGTTATACCTGTATATAATGAAGAAAAAAGATTAATAAAAACATCTACCGCTTTGAAAAATGTGGTCATTCCCCCGTATCTGGAACTGGAAAAAATAATATTCGTTAATGACGGCAGTAAGGACTACACCTTAGAAGTTCTAAGAAGTATTTATCAAAATATTGAAAATGGAACCGGGGCTGAAGTTAAATTCGTCACCTATCCTAAAAATAGAGGTAAAGGCTATGCCATCAAAACAGGCATGGAGCATTCCGATAGTGACTACACTTTATTTTTCGATGCTGATATGGCCACCCCATTAACAGAGCTGGAAAAGCTCGTGCCTCATATGCAAGCCAATAGGCCTATCATTGTTGGTACCAGAAAGAACGGAGAATCAACCGTCATCAAGCATCAGCCCAGACATAGGGAAATATTAGGCAGAGCTTACACACTGCTTTCCCAATTGATTTTAAATACCTGGGTAACTGATTTCACTTGCGGTTTCAAAGCTTTCTCCAGAGAGGCTAAAGATGACATTTTCAGTAGAAGCAAGATAGATAGATGGGGCTATGATTCCGAGATCTTATTTTTGGCCGGCAGGCTTGGCTACAATATTGTCGAACAAGCCGTTGCCTGGTCCGATGACAAAGACTCAAAAGTTAAGCTTTCCAAAGCCATATTCACCTCACTAGCTGATCTCATCAAGATAAGGGTCAACGAGCTCACCGGCAGATACGAACTGGGTTATGCCAGGAGACTGGCTTCCAGATTTGGTTTGGCCACAAATTAAACTCTATAATATACATATATGGAATACTTAGTTATTTCAAGCTACCCTGAAAAGTCACAGATCCATGGTGAGAAGACCGTGGGTGTGGGTTATTACACCAAAGTCACTTTGCTAGCCTTGATCAAGGCCAATCCCGACATTAAGCTTAAGGTGTGGGCTGAGGTGTTCGATAAGAGGGAGGCTTACGTTGAGAACAAGATCCAAGTGGAAAGAGTATGGAAGAGGGGCAGCTTTTTAAGTTTGTTCAAGCTTTTTGTCAGGGCTGCCCAGGCAGATAATAAGGTCATTGTGCTGCCTTTTGAGATGTTCATGTTCGGCAACTTCCCGCATGTGGCCTTTGCCTTACTTATGATGCTTTTTCTCAAACTTAGAGGCAAAAGGCTAGTCCTGATAGTGCATCAGGTATTAGGCGGCGGCATATCTACTTTTGCCAGAAACCCTCTGAAAACCTTTTTTTTCTCTTCCATCAGGAAATTATTCTATTCCTATCTACTGTTCGTATCCCATCGCCTGGTAGTGTTTGAAGAAGAGTTCAAAGAGAGAATGGGTAATAATGCCAAGATCACCGTTATTCCACTAGCTGTTATACAAGAACCTCATATTGATAAACAAGTTGCCAGAGAAAAATTGGGGCTGGACCCATCGGCGAAATATGTGCTTTATTTTGGTTTTATTGCCCACTATAAAGGAGTAAAAGAGCTGTTGGACATATGGGAAGAGATAGACGGAGTGAAGTTGATAATTGGTGGTGGAGCAAATCCAAATCATCTACATGAGCCTGAATACAAAGCTTTTGTCGATGAGATACTAAGCAAGGCCAAGGAGAGGGGAGCCCTGGCCACCGGTTTTATACCGGAGGAGCAAATGCTTTATTATTTCTGTGCGGCTGATATGTTGATACTACCTTACACCGTGTTCATGTCTTCCTCTGCGCCTTTAGCGCATGCTTTTTCACAGGGTATGGGAGTGCTGCTTTCCAGTGCTTTGAGGGGCTATTTTAACTCAGGCGATATGAAGGAAGCTTTGGATGAGGCCGGTATTTCCATCGACGAGATATGTTTTGATCTTGATAAACCTGTGAAGAATAAGATACTGTGGGCAATGCACAACCTGGACAAGCTGGAGAGATTCTCCAAAACTATGTGTCGGGTGCGCAGTTGGGATGTTTTAAGTCACAAGTACAACCAGGTCTTACAAGAGGCTGCCCTATGAAAAATATTCTTTTCATTCTTTTTTTAACTCTTATATTCAGTAACGTATTCTTTGTCGATGTGAATAACTCCTTGATAGGTGACGGCTTTGATAACTACGAATATTTTGGTTTTATGAATCTGGCCAGGGAGAATATGCTAGCTTTTAAGCACCCATTTGCCGCTACCAATACTTTAAGATATCCTGATGGTTTCGATTTCAGTTACGGCTTTGACGGTGCTTTTGCTGTCTTGGCCGGGGCAATGCTAAGTATATTTTTATCTCCCATTTTTAGTTACAACCTGACTATAGTGTTGATACTGTTCTTGAATATCTACCTTTCCTATCACTATTTTAAAAAATTCGGTCAGCTTTACCATCAGGCAGGGGACCTAAGCTTAAAAGCCTTGCTGGCGGCACTTATTTTTGGCGTTTCTCCCTATGTTTTTGCCAGGATCAATGGTCATTTGAATCTAGCTTTTATAGGAGGGGTACCTATGCTCGTCTACTATTTTGCCAATTTGAATAAAAATATTGTGCAAAGTGAGCAGGGAACTAAGATAAAAGATCTAGTGTGGATGCTGGCGGCCGTGATTTTAATAAGTATGGGATCTTTACAATACTTGGTCTTGCTTTTATTTGTTCTACCCATTGCCCTGCTTTTAATTGTGCGCAAGGAAGATCTGCCTAAGTACAAAGAATTTATAAAAAAGTATAAAAGACAAATTATAAACGCCTTCTCCATATTTTTAGTCATATTCACCTTTTTATTCCATGGTTACATCCGGGCACTTCTGAGCGGAGACCTGATATTGGCCGATGCCAGACAAAAGTTCTTTGCACCTCATGTCATGGATGTTTTTGTGCCTAACAGGTATCTGGGAGATCTCTGGGCGCTCATTAATCCTTCCCCGCAAGCCATAGAAAGAGTTATCACCGTAGGCACTTTAGAACTTGGCATATTGGTATACTTGCTGATGAAGATCAGGGACAAGAAAGTTCAATTGCTGGGGCTAAGCCTTTTCCTGCTCTACTTGTTCTTGAGTTTTGGCATTTGGTCCATTCCCTATTACCCTGAAGGAGGCCGGGTGGTTATTCTGCTCTCTCTTTTCATGGCGCTGGCTCTGGTCACGCAAGATCATTTGTTCACCAAACCGGTGTACACAAGCCTGCTTCTGACCGTTGTCATCATCGAAAGATTGTTCTTTCACGTTCAGATTTCCAAACCTTTGGCGGCCGGAGAGATGAGACGGGAAGTCAGCCCTTTATCAGGGCAGGCAGTTCTTAACATCCCGCTATCTAAATACTCTTCTTACCGCAGCGCTTTGCCTGTATTCTATGAAAAGAAGATCCTAGATGGATATTTTCACTACACAGCCGCCACAGCAGCTTCGGAAAAAACACTGGATGAAAAACACTTCAGCCGTTTGGTATGTCAATTTGAGCGTAGAGATGTGCCCGAAACCGGTTTTAGTCCCGGTGATAGGCGGGAGGCCATGGACGCTTTTAAGGCTAAAGATATAGGCAGTATAGTCGTCTTTAAGGATGAGGAAGTAGGCAAGCTCTACTATGACGATTGCGCGAACGTTCGTGATTGGTGGTTCTACTTGAACCCGGAAACGGTGGTTTTGTCCACCAGCACGCCTGGGGTGGTCAAGAATAACTTCGAACTCGATAACTTCAATCCGCATACCATAGCCAGATTCTATTTTGCCCGAGGAGGAAAATTCTATCTCAACGGCCTATTAGTGACGCCCGGAACATATGATGATGTAAAAGTATATCTACCCTCAGGTCAGGTGATAGAACCTGCCTGGCAGCAGCAAGCAGGGAATTTATCATCCCAATTCGCACCTTCTATAGAAATAGATGCCAGAGCAGGTGATGAGCTGATGATCATGTCGGACAAAATGTCCGAGGAAAGCAGGTACATCAATGCCTACTACGTTTTTCAGGCCGACAGGACCAGCCCGGATCTAAAATCCATCCCCATCGAATTAGTATATAGTGATAGTAACGTAGATGTTTACAAGCTTAATTGATGAAAGAGCTATTTAAAAAATACAAACTGATCACCGGAAGCCTATACCCGCTGCTTCTCTTGCTGGTAGTTGGTTTTTTGTTTCTGGCTAATTACAGACGGGGCACATATTTGTTGGGCTGGGATAGCTTGCAAACGGAGTTAAACCCTCTGGTGGCGGTAAAAAGAGCTACACACGCCAGCTGGCAGGAATATCAAAGCTTTGGTTTGACCAGCGGCATGGCGCACGCGGCAGATATAGTTAGGGCTGTGTTTCTCTTTTTTGTGGGGCTGATCCTGCCATCGTCCGTCATTCGCTACTTTTTCCATTTTTTTATGATCTATTCCGGAGGATTAGGATTTTTTACTCTACTGAAGTTTCTAGGTTTTAGAAAAGAGAAGAGGATCCTGGCTTTCATCGGAGCTTGTTTTTATATCCTCAATCTTGGTACTTTGCAGATCTTCAGTCTGCCTTTTGAGCCTTTTTCCGTGTTTTTTGGCCTGCTTCCCTGGGAGATCTATATCTTTCTCAGATTCGTTTATGCTAAAAGACTGACTCCCGGACTAATATTCTCGTTGGTGGCGGTAAATCTATTGGCCACGCCCCAAGCTTACTTACAGACTTTATTTGTGGTTTACATCTTATGCCTGGCCTTCTTTTCATTTGGCATGTTCTTCGAAAATGAGGACAACAAGAAATTGATCCGTAGGTTTTTAGTGGCATTTGGGCTCATAATAATGGTGAATCTGTTTTGGATCCTGCCCCAGGTTTACTTTTTAAAGACTTCTCTTGAGGTGGTGAAAGAATCTAAGATCAATCAACTGGCCACAGACATCGTGAGTCGTCAGAACATAGAAAAAGGCACCTTAAAAAGTTTTGCCCGGCTGGAAGGTTTCTACTTTGATCTTTACGACACCAACGACCACCTAATTTTTGGGCCTTGGCATGTCCATCTGCATAACTTTTTTGTCAATATTTTGTCTTACATACCCTTTATCTTTGTAATATGGGGATTTTTTAAGAAACACCGGGCTCATTACGGTTTTGTCAGCATCTTCGTTTTTATCAGCATGATGCTTCTTAGTAATACTAAAGCTCTGTCATTTTTTAATTCGGTCATTTTCAGCCAATCTTTTGTAAGCCAGATCTTCCGGTCACCTTTTACCAAGTTTGTGGTACCTCTAAGTTTGGTCTACTCTTACCTGTTTGTGTCCGGTCTGGACAGGGCACATAACTACATGTTGAAACTGTACGGTAAACATGAAGATGAGTACCAGATCGGCAAATCTAGGCAATCGGTGGTCTTTACGGCGGCTGTGCTCATCCTGCTGGTTGTCTACTCTTTGCCGGCTTTTCTGGGAAATTACTTTGCCGATATCATGAAGGTCGGTTTGCCAGACCCTTACCGGCAAACCATAAGTTATTTCAAGCAGCAGGATAAGAACAAGCGTATAGCTTTCCTGCCGGACTACACTTTTTGGGGTTGGTTTAGCAACCGCTGGGGCTATGATGGATCAGGTTTTTTATGGTACGGCATCGAACAGCCTATGGTCTCCAGAACATTTGACGTTTGGAGCCTAACTAGTGAGAGCTATTATTGGGAGGTCAAATACGCCATAGAATCCATCAACCCCGCTTTGTTCGAACAAGTGTTGCAGAAATACGATATTGACTATCTGATACTGGACAAGACACTGCAGCCGGTGTCCTCAATAGAGGAAGGACTGCAGTATGATCAACTGGCCAGGATATTGGCGCAAACCACTCAGGTTGTCAGAGTGGAGGATTATGGAGATCTGGAGATCTTTAAAGTTTTGCACGATCACAATATAGATAAATTCATGTCTGTGGCCGAAAGCGTACCCTCCGCACAGCCCGATATCAAGTTGACTAATAAGGATCAGGCTTACCTTGATGTGGGGACGTATAAGTTTTCCGGTCAGCCCGACTATATCTATCCCTTTTTGGACCTCACCACACAGACTAAGATATTAAACAGCCGATGGAGTATAGGAGAGGAAGGAGAATATTTTGTCTTCAAGGCTGATTTGAATGAATTTGACCTCTCACAGTATGAGCTGGCTGAAAACCCCGCTTCTCTCACGGCCCGGGTCTTTTTAGGTAAAGAGATCGAGGATTACCAAATGCAGACAGAGCAATCCTGGGATGGTAGCACCCTGATAATAAAAGTTAAAAAGTATGTCATAGAGTCATTTGACCCTACCTACGTGGATATTAACAATTGCCGGGATTCAGGCAGTTTTGGCGTGCTTAAAAGAGGCTCTACCCTAGCCATTGAGTCCGAAGATAGAGGTATGGCCTGCTTTGGCTATGCTTCGAGCCTGCTGGACCATTGGAACGGTTATCTGGTGAAAGTGGATAGCGAAAATGTCTCCGGCAAGGAGCTCTTCTTTTATATTTTCGGCAACCGTACCAGGCGCCAGTCAAAAATGGAGGTCAACCTTAAGGGCGGCGTGGAGTATTTTGTCATCAATCCGGGATTTTACTATGACGACGGCTACTTCTTTTCCTTCCAAAATCCGTCTTATGAATCGATACCCTCAGAGAACAAGCTTACCTTGTTGGATGTTTACCTACTACCTTTTGACTACTTAAAGAACGTAAAGCTGGTACGAAAAGATCTAGCGGACATGCCCGTCGCGAAATTTGCTGCCTCAGTCGAGGCGGAAAAAGAGAATTACTACGCTTACAAGTTTTTTGACGGTACTAAAGCAGGCAAGGATCTAATTTTATACCAGGCCTATGACCCGGGTTGGAAAGCCTATGTGGTCAAGAAAGGCAACTTCTTGCAGGAGAACATGCCTTTTTACTTTGCCCGTGAGGTGGAAGATCATTTTCAGGTTAACAACTGGGCTAACGGTTGGGTCATACCTGAGTTTAAGGAGGGGGAGTTTTTACTGATCTTTTTCTGGCCGCAAATGCTCGAATATGCCGGTATCATAGCCTTAATGGTGGTATGGAATGTGGCTATTTTGGGCTCATTTTTGAGGCTAAAAGTGCTGGAAAAGCACCCGGAAGAATAGCCCTATAGTATTGACAAAAACGGGTATTTAGCTTATAATACCGCTAACATTAAATCATCCGACATATATAGAAATAACCCAATAAGGAGAGGGAGAATCCCAATGAAAAAGAGAATAGCTTTTGCACTTTTTGTTTTAATGTTGTCGTTGTTGTCAGGCTGTGCTCAAGCCAACAAGAACCTGGTTTGGTATGAGGATTTCGGTTCTGCTGATTCAGCCGATGCTTGGAAACCCGATGTAGACATGAACTATGTTTGCGATGTGTATGATCCTCCAAGCTCTGCAGACACGCTCTTCCAACCTATTCAGGCATTTTCACCGTCAGGTGACAATAAGGTTGGAGCTGTGCTCGCAAATCCCTTGGGTAAAAACGGACTGAACGTCAACAATGTCACTCACAGACGCTTTGAGGTTATTGACAAGTCGACGTATATCCTCACAGGATATATGAAGGCAGCCCCCGGATACGATCTGGAAATGATCGATCCCGCCCTGGAGTTTTGCCTTGACGGCACCTGTTGGTACGCGGAGATTGATTATTATTTTAACAAATACGTGAACCAAGAAACCCATATGGAGATTGGCGATCCGTACTATGCAGGCTTGATGTACACCAGAGGACCTAGCTCAAAGAACATGAACTTCCTCATGGAAATGGGGGTTGACAACGCTTGGCACTTCTTTGTACTTCAGGTATCCGTTGATCTCAGCAGCGACACACCTTATGTGTTTGACCGGGTGATGATCGATTACTTTGTGGAGGAGGCAGAGGAAAATCTGAAACATAACTTTGTCAATAAATATTTTGACAATGTGCCTCTGTGGCTGGAGAAAAAAGCTGAGGGTTATGCCGATGGCGGCCAGGTGTTCCTTGAGGTCCATAATATGAACACTAACTGCCTTAGCGAAAACAGCTTTGTGGGTGTTGGCCTATGGGACGATATTGCGCTCTATCGCTATCCCCTTGGGGATGCTCCACTAGAAATAGTACCCGGAGCTTAGCACATCAACAAAACCAAAACGGGAATCTACCTATACATATTAAATTATGTAAGGTCTTAAACGATTCCCGCTTCACTAAAGGCTATAAACACAACGTTTGTAACCTTTTTGAGGCTTTCACGCAAGTTAACTATAGGTAAAATTGACATACAGCCTATATACTTGACATTAGGCATGCTACAGGGTACAATAGTCCTCGAAGTCATGCATTTAGTATGGCTTTTGTGTCTTTTACTCTGTCTCAAACATCTGCCCTAGAGAAAAAAAATATGAATAAAAAAAACAAAAGAAATTTAATATTAGGTACCTTTGTAGCTGTAGCTGCTTTATTCGTGGTTAATAGCCCTGTTTACGCTAAGTGCGAATCTTCTTATGGCAACGGAGAAACCTGTTACATCAATAAAAGGTTCGAAATAGACAAAGACGTGAGAATTGAAGGCGATGACAGTTGGGAAGACAAGGTCATGGATGTAAAAAAGGATGATGTGGTTGAGTTTAGGGTCAAGATCAAGAATAAAAGTGATGAAAAAGCTGATGGTTTTGATGATATGAAGATGGAAGACTTCTTACCTGATGAGATGGAAAGAGTGGGAGGTTCCGGTCTGACCGAATACTGGGATGATTTTAAACCCGGAGAGACCAAGACCTTCGTCATACAGGCCAAGATAGATAAAGACGAATTTGATAGAGATAATGAGTTCGAAAAATGTATCGTTAATAAAGCTGAAGTGAACTGGGACGATAAGTTCGAAGGTTCTGACACTGCCACTGTTTGTTACGGTGACGAAGAGGTCAAAGAACTGCCTGAGACCGGCGCCACGGAAATAGCTGCTGTCTTTGGCGCAGCTTTAATGGCCGTTGGCCTTATCGTTAGAAAAAGTACAAATCTAGTTTAATTATTAGTTATTTTGGCTAAGGGCTCTGTTGTAATAAACAGAGCCCCCGCCAAACGAGTATAATTTGGGTTAGGTATAGAATAGTTGGGTTTGGCCAACACCTTACGCGACTATTCTGTCCCTAACCTAAATTTTTAAGTATGAACGAAGAACAAAACACAGAATCTATGAACCCGCCCATGAGCACGCCTAAAAGGTTGTTCGGTCTTAGCATCGCTCTACTGGTTCCCGCCGCCTCCATAATCATCTCTATTTTGCTGGTGAGCCGCGGTGTGAACATTACCAAGGTGGTGAGTGATAGGTTCAACGGTCAGCCCGGAGAGCTACTGGGGGAGTCCACCGAGAAGGTTTCCGTGTTCGAAAATAAGCTCGAGCCTATACTGACAACCCCAACTTCTATTGAGATCAAAGCTGTAGGTATAAGGGCAGATCTGGTGCCGGTCAATGTTGACAGTGATGGTGTTATGGAAACCCCCAAGAATTGGTATCAGGCAGGCTGGTTCGTGCAGGGAGGCGTGCCCGGGGAAAACAGGAATCTCATCATAAACGGACACTACGACACCAACACCGGAGCTCCCGCCGCCTTTTATAATCTGCAGGGTGTGCAATTCGGCGATGTGATTGAAGTAAAGGACAAATATGGTAGAATCTTTAACTACAAAGTGATAGAATTGTCCTACCTTGATATAAAAGACCCCTCCCGACTAGATGTTTTGGAAGATGAGGATAGTAAATCCACCTTGACTTTGATCACATGTGGAGGTGTGTACTTGCAAGGGTCAGGTTATGATAAAAGACTTGTGGTAAGGGCGGAGTTATTGTAAAAGTGGAGTTTTTATAAAAATATGAACACGAACCCGACTTTTAGTTTCTTATGGCCCGTCGGATTCTAAAGCCGGGAGGCAGCAGGGGGCAGTGGCTGTCTCCCGACTTTAGAATAACTTTCATTAGTTATCCAGTCTAATTAATAAATTAAAATCTCATATAAATAAAAAATGCCTATAAAAAATAATGATACTACCCAAGGTAGTAATAACAACAGGAGGGGCAGGAGCGGTTCTGCCGATCGTAGAAATTCCAGAAGAAGGGACACTCAGATGTCCAACAACGGAAATAATGGAAATTCCGGTAACGGAAACTCCGGCAATAGTGATTCTTCATACTACAAAGGTGAAATGATCCCCATCAGCGGAATATTGGAGATCATGCCCGACTTTGGCGTCATCAGACAGGACGAAAAAGTATCTGATGAATTGCCCAAAGACGTCTATACCAGCCCATCTCAGATCAGAAGGTGTAACTTGAGGATGGGTGATTTTGTGACCGGTTTTGCCAGAGCTCCTAACGAAGGCGAAAGATACCTATCGCTACTAAAAGTGGAAAAAGTGGACGGTATGGACCCGGCTGAGGCTAAGAAAAGACCTCTATTCAGCAAACTTACTCCTGTTTTCCCTAACGAATGGATAAGGTTGGAGACTACGCAGGATGTGATATCCACCAGACTGATCGATCTCATATCTCCTATAGGAAAAGGCCAAAGGGCTATGATAGTATCTCCTCCCAAAGCCGGCAAAACTTGGCTTTTAAAAGACGTGGCCCATGGCATAACGACCAATTATCCTGACATCATACTTTTAGTGGCCCTCATTGGAGAAAGACCCGAAGAGGTCACCGACTTTAAGAGAAATGTAAAAGGTGAAGTGTTCGCCAGCAACTTCGATGAAAAACCGGATGCTCAGACCAGAATGGCCGAGATCTGCCTGGAGAGAGCTAAAAGATTAGCCGAAAAAGGCAAAGATGTGGTCATTCTCATGGACTCCATAACCAGGCTGGCCAGGGCTTACAACATGGTGGTGTCACCCAGCGGCAGAACACTGACCGGCGGATTTGATCCTTCAGCGTTGTATCCGGCCAAACATTTCTTTGGCGCCGCCAGGAATTTTGAAGACATCGGCAGTTTGACCATCGTGGCCACGGCTCTGGTCGAAACGGGCAGTAGAATGGATGAGGTTATTTTCGAAGAGTTTAAAGGTACGGGTAATATGGAGCTCAAGCTGGACAGAAATCTAGCTAATAAGAAGGTGTTCCCAGCCATAGACATAGTTAACAGTTCGACCAGAAGAGAAGATCTGCTTTTCGATAAAGAAACGTTCGAAAACGTGACCAAATTCAGAAAAATGATCGCTCTACTGGACGATAAAGATGCTACGGAACTGGTGATGCAAAGACTTAAGAAAACCAAAACGAACAAGGAATTCTTGACCAACCTGCATAAACCCTCTTAAAGTAGCTTAAGGCCTATGCTGTTCACATTAAAGCACTCCAAATCTAAAAGATTCTACCAGCTTAGATTTAAGGGATTTCATCCTAGCAGGAAGATCCCGGGAGAGTTTTTTTGGGCCTTAGTAAGGTATTTCCTAAAAAAGATCAAAGACCTGATGAAGCTTTTGTCGCTTACGGCTCTTTTTTCCCAGAAATTTCCCGGCAAGATCAAAGATTATCTTATTAAAAAACTCATCTGGTCCAGGGGAAAACTAGGCAGACCCATTGCCAATCTGGCAGTCATGACCATAGCCTTTTTTGTTTTTACTTTTGGCGAAGTGCTCAATAGCACCAGGTTCGTGAGCGGCGGAGAAATAGATCCTGACTACTTGACCTACACCAGCGATATTATTCCCAATGTGCAGACTGCCACCACTTTAGTACCCGAGAGCAGGAAAAGAGCGGAGTCTTTTGAGTACACTGTGGCTGAAGGTGACACCCTCTCCAGTATAGGTGAAAAATTCAAGATCTCCGTGGACGCTATAAAGTATGTAAATAATTTGACCGACTATTCTATTTTGGGCATTGGCCAAACAATAACCATACCTCCGGTGTCAGGTTTGATACATACTATTGAGGAGGGTGATACTCTAGCCTCCATCGCCGAAAAATACGATGTTCCAACCCAAGCTATTGCCGACTTTAACTATATTTTGGATACTTCTAAATTAGCAGTGGGTACGGAGCTTGTTATTCCGGGCGCCAAGGTGCCGCAGCCCGTCATACCGTTGGTTACTGTACCAAGTATATCCACGGTCCCGGCAGGGGCGCCGCCGGCTACTCCCAGTCAAAACTTTTGTGTCTGGCCTACCACCACCAGGATCCTTACCCAGTATTTTTCCTGGTACCACAATGGCGTGGATATTTCCAAACCTTCAAATATGGGATTTCCTCCTATTTATGCTTGCCGCAGCGGTACCGTGGTAAGAGCCGGCTGGGACCCCTTTGGTTTGGGGCTGCATGTGCGCATAGACCACGGCAATGGCTACGAGACCGTCTACGGCCATATGAGCAGTCTGTATGTGAGCTATGGTCAACATGTGTCCAGGGGTGAGGTCATAGGCTTAATGGGCAGTACAGGCCGGTCTACGGGTCCTCACGTGCACTTTATGGTCAAGTACTATGGTGTGCCCCAAAACCCTCTAAATTATGCAAATTGAGGTAAAATACCCTCATGATAGATCTAGCTGTGATAAAAGTTAAAGCCGGAGACGGTGGTGATGGTGCCGTTTCCTTTAGGCGGGAGAAGTTCATTCCCAAGGGCGGGCCCGACGGCGGAGACGGAGGCGACGGCGGGGATGTGGTGGCTATGGTGGACCACAATCTGGCTACTTTGATGGATTTTCGCTCAAAAGCCTTGTTCAAGGCAGAAAGCGGTGGGAAAGGTTATAAAAAGAACCAAAGAGGCAGCAATGGGGAAGATCTTATTATCAAAGTACCCTTGGGGACGCTCATCTACGAGATACTGGGGGACAGGGAGGTGCTGATCGAAGACATGGACGAAGATGGCAAGAAAGTTCTGCTGGCCAAGGGCGGAAAAGGCGGTGTGGGAAATTTCAGATTTAGGAGCTCCACCAATCAAACCCCAAAACAATACACCAAGGGAGGCAGCGGTGAGGATAAGGATATAAGACTGGAAGTTAAGATAATCTCCGATGTCGGCCTTATAGGCGCTCCCAACGCCGGTAAAAGCACGCTGGTGAACGCCTTGACCAGCGCCAATGCCAAGATAGGCAGCTATCCTTTTACCACCATTAGTCCTAATTTGGGCGTTCTGACACTTAAGAGCGGACAAAAAGTCGTCATATCTGACATCCCCGGTTTGATAGAGGGAGCCTCTCAGGGCAAAGGTTTAGGCGATGAATTTTTAAGACACATAGAAAGAACAAGATTATTAGTGCATGTCATCGATCCCTATCTGCAGGGTGAAGAAGACCTGGTGCAGGAGGCGGTGAGAAAATATGACATGATCAGGCAGGAACTTAAAGGTTACAAGGCGGATTTGCTGAAAAAAGAGCAAATTGTGGTTATCAATAAGATTGATGTTACCGAAGTTAAAAAAAGTTTTCCTGCCATAAAAAAGGAATTTGCCAAAAAAGGTGTGGAAGTGTTAGGTATTTCTGCCGTGAGTGGCGAAGGTCTGGAGGAGCTTATAAATCTCATCACTCTTAAGCTGGCCAAGATCAAAAGAGAGCCCCTGGTGCAAAAGAAAGTGCCCGTTAAGCTTTATACCATCGATAATCTGCCCAACAGAAGAATAGTGTTTGGCAGAAGTGAAGTTCATGAGTTAAAATAATACAGCCCGGTTGGGTATCGGGGGCCGTTGGCTCAGTTGGTAGAGCGCTTCCATGGCATGGAAGAGGTCAGGGGTTCGAATCCCCTACGGTCCACCAAGCTACTTAGCGAACAACGTGAGCTTAGTAGATTGGGGTGCATAGCCACCAAATGACTTAGAAGAAAAAGAAAAGCCCGCGAAAGCGGGCTTTTCTGATGCCTCAAAGACAGATCATTGAGCTGGAGCCGGCTGCGGCTGATTTTCTCCCTGAGGAAGAACTTCCTCTTTGAGATTGGTACCGCTAGCAGGTGCATTTTCACCAGCCGTGTTCAGAGGTTCCTGAGCCGCGGGTTGCTGTGCTTCCTGGGCGTTAGCCTTACCTTCTATCTGTTCTACGGTCGGTAAATTAGACTCCTGTGCAGGCTGAGGTAGATTAGCCAGTTGCTCATCCACCAGCTTGTAATCGTTGGAGTCGGGATCTACCAATGTCTTGGTGATCTCCAGAGCTCTTCT
Source organism: uncultured Candidatus Saccharibacteria bacterium (assembly GCA_964434935.1). Taxonomy (GTDB): domain Bacteria; phylum Patescibacteriota; class WWE3; order UBA101185; family UBA10185; genus CAYSWS01. The sequence goes on along the minus strand of CAYSWS010000003.1, from coordinate 32,796 downwards.
GGCATTGGTGTAATCCTCAAGCTTTAACAAGGCTTGTGCAAAGTTAAAGTGAGCATTAGCGTAGTCCTGCTTGAGCAAGATCGCCTGCCTATAGAAGTTAGCTGCTGTGAGGTAGTCACCTCTGGCATAGTAGATACCGCCCAGATCCAATCTAAGTCTAGGATCAGTGGGGCTCAGCTGGATAGCCGTATTATAAGAAGCAATGGACCATTGAGAAGCATTTTGAGCTATAGGTATTATGGCTCGATAGATACTGGCTCTGGTCGTCCAGCTGTCAACGCTCAGAGGATCTAAAACCTCGGTTGAGAGCCTGGAATTTCTTATACTTTGAGCAATAAGCTGTTGTATGGTCTGCCTGTCTTGGTCTGTCAGCTGCTCTTTGGAAGCAATGCTATTAGCCAGAGCAAGGTTGGTTTGAGCATAAGCATTATGATACGCAGATCTTCTGGGATTCATATTGATAGCTTTTGTTTGATACTCAAATGTTCTTGCCCCTTCGTTCCTTTGAGCGGCCACTATGGATGTTCGAATATAATATTCTGCCAAGTAAACCTTGTAGTATACATATCCCACATAAATAGTTGCTGCCAGGATAGGCAAAGCAAAGATGAAGTGTAAATACTCCTTCTTGATGGCGCCTTCTTCCCCGATAGTTGTCACCGGGGCTATGGAGGACAAGCCTACAGCGAACTTTTCAGCTACCTCTGACTTGTTCAAGCCCAGGTTGCTTATTAAAAAGGCGACCAGGAGGAACAAAATAAAGGTGTTGAGGAAAGTTGCATAGGTAAAGAAGTAGACCACGAGCAAAGATCCCACGGCAATACCCAGGACCTTTGATAAACCATCATCATCGTGAGTCTTTAGTGAGACCAGAACCACCTGGAACAACTTATAAGCAAAGAATGCTCCAACCAGCAGGCCTACAAGACCCAGCGTTGCTAAAGAATTGAATACCTCATTGTATGGCTTATCGAATCTGACGTTCCAAAGGTCACCGCTATTTAGTGAGAGCGGCCTGTATCTTGGAAAGTTAAGTCCAAAGGATGAAGGACCTGTAGCCAGTGTAGGATAATCCTGTACTGTTTGTGAAGCCACAATCCATGACTCCTGGACCGGCAAGACCAGTTCTTTGGGATAGTCAGGGTTGGTGATCAGCTCTCTAGTGGTTGGTAGAAACACTACCAATGTAATGGCTGCCAACGTTCCTGCGGCCATGGTGAGAAATACGGTATTTTCCGTTATCTTCTTGTAGCTTATGAAGAAGACGATCCCCAACAGACCTGTTCCCAGCACAGCCCATGCCGGTAATATGCTCACCAGCACTACTATGAAGTAGTTGATGACCAAAGAGACCAGCAAAAGAGCTTTCTTCTGCATGGATTCTTCGTAGAGCATAAGGGCCAGGGCCATGACTATAGCCAAGGCGGCCAGCACCAGAGCTGTAGTAATAGATCCGGTCAAGGTGAAGTTATTGATCCTATAATAAGCCGCGCTACCGATATATATTCGATAATAGCTTAAAATGGCCACAAAGCTGGACAGGGTAACGCCGCCAATGAAGGCCATAAGAGAGGATTTGATGAACTTCTTATCCTGCAAATTTCCACTTACCAGGTAATAGAACGCATAAAGGATCACGGCACCGAACAAGCTGGGGAACCATCGTCCCTGGCTGCCGAAAATACTTATGGTCTTATTGACCGAAAAGATAGTGGAGAGCACGATCGCCAGCAATAACAGGAATAACGGGAAGTCAATGAGGGACTTGGTTATGCCTATTTTCTTAGTTTCAACTATCTTGTAGGTCCAGGCTAGAAGAAGCAAGATCGTTGAGGCCGTCAATAGCGCCAACTTGTTAAACTCAAAAAATTCAGACGTAGTAGATAGGAAGAACACCGGCATTAGAAACGCCAGGGCCATAGGAAGATAGTGAAATAGGCCGCCTACTATCAGACTAAGTCTGTTAGGTTCTTTTTCGTTCATTTTATTAAGGTCTCTTAACCCGGACGATCCAAAGCTTTTTTAGATCTCAAGGCATAAGTACCTGCACTTGAACTTGATACTTGTTATTTTATTCTAGGCATAACGGAAAATTAAAGTCAAGAGGTAATTTCTCGTAACGGGAAACAGCTGTTTAATAGCTAATCCACCAACTAAACTCTACATTATCGAACACGGGAGCGTCCAGATCTACATAGAATCCACTCTGAGGTTCAAGTTTGGATACCCAGAACCTGGTAGCTGGGGAAAAATTCTGGTTGAAAGTCACATAAACCTTACTCCCTGCTGTAATTTGGGAATTTTTAACAAAAACTCTGTTCTTGCCGACCGGTACAAAGGACGTGCCGCTGTCTATGAGCTGAGGCGTAAGGGACTCAGAGTAGTTAATGACGGGTTTATTCTTTGATTTGGATAAACTTATTATGTCCAATTCCGTAAGCAAAATTAAGAGGACAATAAGTACTGTAGCGTAAGAAATGAGTTTGTTCCTGAAGTCTTGGGTATTGAATTTAGCATATAGGCCGTAAAGTTTGTTACGGGTATTTATCTTACTCGTAACATATTCATTACTGGCATCTTGTCTTTTTAACTTGTCTATGAGCACCAGGCGTTCAAGCACCCAGGCGGGATAATGGCCTTTTACCTCACCATCATCAGACATTTTGCGTTCCATATGGGGTAACCAGCCTATCTTGGTATAGTAGCGGAGTCTGTTATAAGGATCGCCCTTACCAAAGTCGACACCTTCCTTTTTTGCCATGCGTATTAATTTGTCTACTTCTATTAGAGAACTCATTAACAAATATTATACCAAATTGTATGTATATATCTACTACCTTTATAATTAGTCCCTTTATAATTAGTTGAATTGTCATAACGGATGTTGTATATTGACCTTATATGAATCAAGAGAGAATTTCTAAGGCATTCTCTGATAGGAACAGGCTAAAAATTTTGAGATACCTCAGCGATGGGCCTCAAAATGTTAGCGCTGTTGCTGATAAATTAAGTGTTGAGGAAAACCTTGCCTCTCATCATTTGAGAGTTCTTGCCTCCTTAGGGTTCTTGAAGAACAAGAAAAAAGGCAGGGAAGTATTTTATGATCTTAATGAGACAAAATTCATCTCACTTCTCAAAGATCTTAAAAAGAACCCCGCCTTTAAACAGATACTCCTGAAAGCCTTAGAGGATTAAGTTCAGACATCCTTTATACTCGTTCCCTTATAAATGCACAATCCGGTCTGCGATACTAGAGCTGCGTTAGATCTAAGCTCACTTGGTGGATCAAAGATTAGTAAATATGCGAATAATATGCGGGAATTATAATATTTATAAGGTAATATAGACCATAATGTGCGGGAAAAGAGCGGGAAATAATCAGCCTCATGTAACGAAAAAGTCTTGTAAAGCAAGAAAAATGCGCCTTAAAACTTTTAAGCAAGTATGAGAAATATAAAGTATGAGTTCACAGTTGATTGAAAAACTTTCTACTTTGATCCACGAAAATATATTTTATAGTTTGCTCATTTTATACGCTGTGACCCTTGGCTCGATTTTACTGATCTCAAACATGGTCAATGAAGAAAATAATTTAGAATCTTCGGAAATTTTACAAGAACCCGCTGTACCAGTTGAAGATGACACCATTTTTATAGACCTCTCAGGCGCGGTAGAAAACCCGGGGGTTTACGAGTTGGCAGCAGAGAGTCGCTTATCTGAGCTTGTATCCTTGGCGGGAGGGTTTTCCGAATCCGCTTCAGAAGAGTGGTTGTCCAAATACATCAATCTGTCGTCAAAACTTAAAGATTCACAAAAGATCTATATACCATTCAAGTGGGACGATCCCATAAATGTAAACGGGCAAAGCCGGGAGATAGCTACACTGACCAACAGCTATACCGTGAGCAACTACTTACCGGAAAAAGATCCACTACCGCAGCCGTCAGAAACTAGTGATGGTAACCCTGGTCAATCGGAGACTAGTACACAAGGGACGGTAAACGTGAATACGGCCAGCCAGGAAGATATTGACGGCTTGCCGGGTATAGGACCGGTTTACGCCGCCAGAATAATAGAAAACAGGCCTTACAACGATCTTTCGGACTTGACGGAAAGGTCAGGCGTGCCCGGTAGTGTTTTAGAAAAGATACAGTCCCAGATCGGTTTTTAATGAAAAAAACAGTCATTTTATATTTTTTGTTGCTGCTGGTTCTGCTCCCTAGGATCAATAAGGTTTGTGAAGGAGATTATATACTTTGCCAAGCGGTTAATGAACGGTCCCTGAGGGAGAGATACACTAGCGATGAGGGCGCATCGCTGGGAGAGGAAAAGTTGGAAACTTTCAGAATGAGGACGGCGGCTAGGGTGAGGAAAGACCTCCCCAGTCCCCACAGCGAGCTTCTACTGGGCATGACCTTAGGCATCGACAACCTGTATGAAGTACCCAAATTCAAAAAGATGTTAAGAGACACCGGTACCATCCACGTGGTGGTAGTGTCAGGTTATAATGTGACCTTGGTTTATAATGCTGTCATCCGTCTGCTCGGCTCACCCTACAAGACCAGAAATCTGGCTTTGGGCATAGCGGCTACCTTTTTGTTTTCCGTGGTGTCGGGATTTGAACCGCCGGTGGTCAGAGCTTGGGTCATGGGCAGCATCATTGCTTTAGGGAAATTCTATGGCCGGAAAGTCGACGCCCTGTCCGTGCTCCTCTTCACAGGTCTGGTCATGGCCCTCATCAACCCAGGCTATATCTACAATCTAAGCTTTCAACTAAGCTTTTTAGCTACGCTAAGCCTTATCATGTTCGAACACCCCATTTCCACCCTCATAAAAAAGTTCACCTCGGCCAAGAACGTGTGGGTGGAGGATCTTTCAGCCACACTATCGGCGCAGGTGCTTATCTGGCCCTTCCTTTCTTTAAAGTTCGGGCAGGTAAGCCTCATGAGTCCGCTGGTAAACGCTTTAGTGCTTTGGACCGTACCCCTAGCCACTATTCTGGGCAGTCTTTACTTATTTCTTAACGCCCTGAGCGGATTTTTAGGCGCTTTTCTGGCGATATTGGTGTATGTACCCTTGGATTTTTTTGTCACTTTGATAGAATATTTTTCCCGTTTCACCTCTGCCATAGCCCCTTACCAAATATCTCTGCAACTTCTGCTAGGCTACTACCTTTTACTTGCCTGCATCTATTTACGGGTTCGAAAAAAGGCGAATGATAAATAAAGGACTGCTGATCTTGCTCATGGTATTTTTGCTGGGCAAACTTTTAGCGGTTCCGCGCAAGAATGGTTTGGCCATCAAGGTGTTCGATGTGGGGCAGGGGGATGCCATACTACTTAGACTTCCCGGCGGGGCAAAGGTTCTTATTGACGGCGGACCTGATTACGAGGTTGATAGATATATCGATAAAGAGTTTTGGCTCAACGGCTGCCACTTGGACCTGCTCGTGCTCACTCATCCTCACGAGGACCATCTTAAAGGACTGAACAGATTACTGGAGAGATGCAGGGTGGATAAGGTGTTGCAGAGGACAGTTACCTACGATTCACGGGGATATAAGAGCTGGTCTGCACATTTGGAGTCCGTGGATGGCATAGAGGTCAAGATAGGGGACGTCATCAATTTGGGACGGGTGAAGTTGGTGGTGGTGTGGCCTCCCCGGGAGCAGGAGTTTTCCGAGAACATTAATAACTCTTCGGTATCACTGCTGCTGGACTATGGAGATTTTGAAGCACTGTTCCTGGGTGATCTGGAAAAAGAGGCCTCGTCCATGTTGGATAAGGAGCTGTTAAGTAAATATATTGACGGAAGGTTGGAGTTATATAAGACGCCTCATCACGGTTCCACAGATTCGTTCAATCCGGAACTGATAGCTTATCTGAAACCTAAGCTGTGCGCTGTCTCGGTGGGTGAGAATAAGTATGGCCACCCCAGCGATGAGGTACTGGGATTTATGAGCGGGCAGGGATGCAAAGTAAAAAGAACTGATGAGAGTGGTACTATTGAGCTTTTTATCAATTGAAGGTAGAATTTTGGTGCCATGACAAAAACAAAGTCGATAAACGCTTGGCTGAAGGACCGCCTGAGAGAAGTGGTCAAGGAGGCTTATGGTCTGGAGATCGACGATGCGCCTGTTGAGCACCCGGAAAACCAGGATTTTGGGGATCTGGCCACCAGTATCCCGCTGGTGTTGGCGTCCCGTCTTAAGCAGAAACCTCTAGAGATTGCTAAAAAGCTAGCCTATGAGATGGAGAAAAGTCCGTTAACCTTCGCCAGAGGTGATAAAATAACCCCTATTTTTGAAAAGGTGGAAATAGCGCCACCAGGCTTTATAAATCTTACTTTAACTACTGATTGGTTAAATAGTGTACTCTTTGGCATCGCACTTGGAGAAAGAAACTATGGGGCGGCTGAATTTTGGTCCGGAGAGAAGATAATGGTGGAGTTCACAGACCCTAATCCTTTTAAGATCTTCCACATAGGTCACGTCATGACCAATACTATTGGCGAGTCGCTGGCTAGGATCTTCGAATTTCTGGGCGCGGATGTTAAGCGGGCTAACTATCAAGGTGATGTAGGAATACACGTGGCAAACTCGATCTGGGGGCTGAAGGAAAAATTGAAAAAGGATAACTTGACACTCATCGATCTGGAAAAAATGGAGTTAAAAAAAAGGATGGACTATCTGGGTCAAGCATACTCTCTGGGAGCTACCGCCTATGAAGAAAACGAGTCGGCCAAAAAAGAGATCCAACTGTTAAACAATTATATATATTTGCTGGCGCAAAAGATTCTTACCGAAGAAGAAGAAAAATGGATCACGGCTGTTGATTACGAAAATTTAATTGGAGGAGAAGAACCGCCTTTTGATTTGGAACAGATCATGTCTTTGTATAGGGCAGGTAGAAAATGGAGCCTGGAATATTTTGAGACTTTGTACAAGATCCTGGGCACAAAATTCGACTATTACTATTTTGAGAGGCAGGCCGGCGAGGTGGGGTGGAAAATAGTCAAAGAGCATATAAAAGATGGAGTCTTTAAGGAGGATCAGGGGGCAGTCATTTTCGAAGGGGAAAAGTACGGTCTGCATACGCGGGTCTTTATTAATTCCCAAGGTTTGCCGGTGTACGAAGCTAAAGATCTGGGATTAGCCACCATGAAGTTCAACGACTATGCATATGACAAGTCCTTCATCATCACCGACAACGAGGTGAACGAATACTTTACGGTGGTACTTAAGGCACTGGAAGAGATAAATACTGGCCTGGCAGACAAAACCACTCATATTGGACATGGCAGAATGGTGTTCAAACACGGTAAAATGTCCTCCAGAACCGGGGATATAGTAGCCGGAGAAGAGCTGTTGGCCATGGTCAAAGAGAAGGTGCTGGAAAAGATGTCCCAGGCGGAAGATGCTGCTGTGGAAGGAAAAAACCTTGATGATACGGCGCAAAAAGTGGCAGTGGCCTCTATCAAATACAGTATTCTAAAGAGCGGTATAGGTAGCGACATCACCTATGATGAGGAAGAGGCCACAAACTTGCTAGGAAATACAGGGCCTTACCTATTATATACATACGCCAGGGCCAGATCGGTGTTGGATAAAGCTAATTATGCTGACAAAAAAGGACAAGACATGTCCAAATATGAGGTAAATGTTGAGCTTAGCGGGGTGGAAAGAGACGTGTTAAGACACATTTACAAGTTCTCAGAACAAGTAAAACTGGCCGGGGAACGATTGGCACCCAATTTGATAGCCGGTTTCATTTTTGAGCTAGCGCAAAGATACAACGCTTTTTACGCTCAGTTACCGATCATAAAAGCCACCACTAAGGATGAAAAGATGTTCCGATTGCATTTGACGGCTGCTGTGGGGCAGGTGATGAAGGACGGCTTGTATTTGCTTGGCATCCCTGTTGTGGATAAAATGTGATTATGTTCAAGAAAAAGCGCGCCAGGAGAAAAAAAAGGATCTCTTTCATTCAAAGGTTCTTTAGGACTGTTATTGCTGTTGTTATTTTAAGTGCTTTTATACTAGGGCTATCCCTTCTGGTCAAGAATGCTGCCCATCTGGATCCTTATAAAGCAGCGGAAATGGCCGGACCTTTATTGGAAAGGATAGGTATTTCCAAGGAAACTGCCGGTCAGGTAGCGGGCAGCTTTGCTGAAAGGGTACTAAAGACCAATATTGCCCCATCCGAAAGCTTCAAAGAAGAGGTGGGCGGCCTTACTGGCAAGAGCTTCAAGAAGACTGGCTCTTTAAGTGAGAGCGAAGGGGCTGCCACTTCCAGGACAGTGATACTTAAGACAGCCCTCATGGCTGATTCTCATAACAATGACGAGAACTTAAGAAAAGCTTTGATCGCAGCCAAAGCAGCCGGCGTTGATGTGGTGTTCTATCTGGGAGATTATACGGATTTTGGTGTCAAAGATAAGCTCGTGGAGGCTAAAAATATCATGGATGAAAGCGGTCTTTTGTATTACTCTCTGCCCGGTGACAGGGACCTTGACATTAACGACATGCCGGTGGCCACCCATCAGAACTATTTTGATGTCTTCGGTCAGCCCCGAGTTAGTGTGACAATAGGCGACATTAAGTTTGTGCTTTTAAATAATAGTGCCAATTATACAGTTATTGACAAGGATATAATAGGACAATTTATAGAAGAGTTAGAGGGCGCTGATTACGTTCTGCTCTCACAACCCCTTTATCATCCCTTGGCATCTTATGGCAAGCCGGTGATGGGTTTGGTCAAGGGTGAGGTAGTAGCCGATGTTAAGGAGCAGGCAGACGAGTTGCTGAATGCCATTAGAGATTCAGATGTCAAAGCGATCTTTGCCGCCGACCAGCACAGTTTCAGTGAATATCCAGATGAAGCGGATAGTGGGTTGGAGCATGTAGTGTTGGGACCCATTACTGATGCTAGAGCGGAACAAAAAAAGACCAGCATCACTTTGCTTGTTGTTTATGACGACGGTTCGTATAGTATAGAAGAAGCTTATTTGGAGTAATTTATGATACAGAGATCTTTAGTTTTGTTAAAACCCGACGCTGTACAAAGGGGAATTGTAGGAGATATCCTACAGCGATTCGAGCGCGCCGGGCTCAAGATAGTTGGTGCCAAACTTTTGGAAGCCGACCAAGAGGTAGTAAAAAAGCATTACAAGAAAGATGAAGCCTGGCATAGGAAAATTGGCGAACTTAACCTAAAAGATTGCGGTGAATACGATCTTAGCGCTATGGAGATTTTCGGTACGGTGGAGGCTGAGGAAATTGGCAGAATTGTGAACGGCTGGTTGTACGATATGTTCAAAATAGGGCCGGTCTTTGCTTTTGTCTTTGAGGGGCCAAACTCAGTAAAAAAGATCAGAGACCTGGTGGGGTATACCTATCCCGATGCCGCCCTCCCCGGTACCATTAGAGGAGACTTTGGTTTAGATTCAGCGTTGACAAGCATGAGGAGGAAAAGGGCGGTGCTAAATCTCATCCACGCTTCAGGCACTCCGGAAGAGGCAGAGGAGGAGATCAATATGTGGTTCAATGAGGATGAGCTTTTGAAATATAAACGTACGCATGATGATCTTTACGCCTACTAATCACCGCTTAAATGATATAATTTCCTATGTTTGGAGGGGTGCAGGAGCGGCTTAACTGGCTGGTCTTGAAAACCATGCGCGGAGCAATCCGCACGAGGGTTCGAATCCCTCCCCCTCCGCCAACGAGTACATTGGCTTTGGACTAAACAATGCGCGGGTTCCAAAATGTTCGAAAAGGCCTCAGCTGCGGTAAAATATTGATAAGAAATTGTGAACTTGCTCTCATAGTTCAATGGATAGAACGCGTCCCTCCTAAGGACGAAATGTGGGTTCGACTCCCGCTGGGGGCACCATCTTTTTAAAACTCCCGCAGCAAAGGCCGGAAACGGCCCATCGCACATTGGGTACAAAATTGCTAACTTCCGGCTAATATGTTGAGAAAATTCCAGAATTAGTATGACGAAACCCTGCTATAATTAATTTATGAGGCGTTCTGTCCCCGTCAAACACAAGCTCACCCTCCTCTCCAGCGCCATGGTGGCTGCCGGTTTTTTCTTGATATATATGACTTTTGGCTCGATCATTAGGGATGAGATCTGGTTTGACCTCAAGGAGTTAAAAGGACAAAAGATCAGTCTTTTCAAAAAGAGCGATAACGCCGTGGAAGACAGCGTTTTTGCCAGATTTCTCACCAGCCGGCCTATCTACATTGAACCTGTGAACAGGGACTTTTCCATTGTCATAGAGAGGATAGGCGTCAACGCGCCTATTGTGGCCGATGTGTCCATAACTGACCAAAATGCTTATAGTGAAGCCCTAAAACACGGCGTAGCCCACGCTTCCACCTCAAATTATCCTTCGAACAAACCGGGAAACGTCTACCTTTTTGCCCACGCCTCCATCAATTTTTGGCGTTTGGGCAAGTACGCTAACGTATTCAACCTCATACGAAAGCTAAATTATGGTGACAGGATCCACATTTTTTATAAAGGAGAGACTTTTGTGTATGAAGTAGTAAATAAGGAAGTCATCAAGGGCTGGAACACCTATCCCATCACCAGGCCGGTAGTGGAGCCTCTTTTGACGCTGCAGACCTGCGATCCTCCGGGCACGACATTAAACAGAATGGTGGTCACGGCTAAGCTGATCGAAGGTGGGGACAAAGAAGAGTAGTTATTGTTATCTGATACCCACAGTATAGAGATCGGTCTGATCTCCGGATTTAAATGTCGTAAGAATGATTATTTTGTCACCGCTTGGCACGCTATAAACGTAAGGTGAGTGCAGCGACTGGCTGTAGATCTCGACCTTATTAGTGCCATCTATTCTGATGAGACTTATGGTGCCCCAATTATCTTCCAATACATTACCCTCGGTTAAGATCAGGTGATAACTATCTGCATACCAGGTGATCTCAGGCTGGGGTTCGTTGATGTTTTTTTCGAATACTAAAGTTTCAACTTTCTCTCCCACCGGCAGAGGTTTCTCCATGTTGTAGACTTTGTACTGCAGCATGTCGCCGTTTTGCTCCGTGAACAAGAACTTCTTTTCATCAGGCGACCAGATGACCTGGTCCGACAAAGCCATCTCTTTCATATTCTCCAGGATGTCAAGTTTGGAGACAAAGTCTTCCCTTTTCTTTTTCAGCTTGGCATTCCAGTCGGCTTTTATGGCGTCGGCGTCGTTGGCTGACTGTGCTGTGCCTGTCTCCAGATCGACCAGATAAAACACGCTATCATTGGTTTCCACCAGCAGTTCCTTCTCATCAGGCGACCAGGAAATAGACTTACCGTCAGAATACTTATTGACCTTGGTATCTTCCAGCACGACTGAGGGGTTGGCCCTGAACAAGTTCAAGCCGCCCTGGTTGATAGGAATGATCCAGACGCCGGGGTTTTCTTCATCCTTGGAAAAATAGGCCAGCTGGTTATGCGAAGGGCTGGCGCTAGGATTTCTGGCGCCGGTATTGGTCAGGGGTTCGAACATGGGGCTTTGTGAAACCAGTACGGCGGTGATATCCGTGACCAGAGCCTCAAAGACCTCAATGTCCTTGCTCCATTCTTCGTAACCCTTTTTGACTATTCTGAGATTATGTATCCCAGGTTCGACTCCGGAGATGGTGTCATTGGTAGCAGTAACCAGCTCGTCATCCATGAAGACGCTGGCGCCGTCAGGAATGGATTTGGCGCTCACCATGCCGGTGGTGGCCAAGTTGACCGTTTCCTTGTCGCCCCGGTTTATTCGATAACCTGAAGTGTACAAAAAGATCAAGGTAGTGATGCCCAGCAGGATTATCAGCGTTAACAATGTTTGGAACCAGTTCTTCTTAGTCAGAAGCATGAGCGTATTCTATCAAATTATTTTCATTCTTGCTTTGTCAGCACTCATTTAAGATAATGGTGCCATGCTCTCCAAAAATATTGCTATTGATCTGGGGACGGTAAACTCTCTGGTTTATGTGACGGGCAAAGGGGTGGTGCTTAAAGAACCCACAGTGGTGGCCGTATCCGAAGACGACGATAAAATAGTGGCTGTGGGTAATGAGGCCAAAGAGATGTTAGGCAAAACACCCGAAGGCATCGTGGCTACCAGACCGCTGAAAAACGGCGTCATAGCCGATTATCTGGTCACGGAAGCCCTGCTGAGATACTTTGTGGGTAAAGTGGTGGGCAGATCCAGAATGGTAAAACCCAATGTCATGATCTCCATACCGGCCGGGGCGACTTCGGTCGAGTCCAGGGCAGTGCTGGAGGCTGCCTATTCCGCCGGCGCCCGCAAAGCCTACCTTATGCCCGAACCTCTGGCGGCGGCCATAGGGGCGGAGCTGCCCATCTCAGAACCCAGCGGGAACATGATCGTGAACATTGGGGGAGGTACCACGGAGATTGCTATAGTTTCCTTGTATGGTATGGTAGTGCACGGCAGCATCAGGGTGGGGGGTAATAATCTGGATGAGGCTATAATTCAGTATGTAAGAAGAAATTATGGTTTGGTGATCGGTCCGAACACGGCCGAGTTGGTGAAAATGACTATTGGAGCTGCTCAGCCCCTACAGAAAGACAAAAGCATGGAGGTCAAGGGCCGGGATTCCATTACCGGTTTTCCCAAAACGGTAACTCTGACATCCACGGAAGTTGTTTCCTGCTTGGAGTCGCCCCTAAACAGCATAGCCATGGGGGTTAAAAGTGTGTTGGAGAGCACACCCCCGGAGCTGTCATCGGATATCATTGATAAGGGTATTGTCTTGAGCGGGGGAACGGCCCTACTAAAAAATATCGATAAGTTTATAAGCTCGTATACCGGTGTTCCCGTGCACTTGGCGGACGACCCCCTGTATTGCGTGGTCAAAGGTTTGGGGCGGGCACTGGAAAATTTGGAAATTTTCAGCAAGAGCATGCTGAAAAGATAATTATGCCAACTGTTGATTCTAAAGCGGAAATAAAAAAGATCCTGGGCGTGAACGTAGATCTGGGATTGACTATGGATGATGCCGTGGTACGCATAGAGAAGATCCTGGACAGTGAGGGCGATAATCGGCTCATTGCCACCACCAGCCCCTATTTTATCATGTCGGCTCTAAAGGACCCCGAATTTTTGCATATTGTGAACAATGCCGCTCTCTCTTTACCCGATGGCGTGGGAGTTTTGTACGCAAATCACTATCTTAAAAAGGTAGCAAAGCTTAAAAAGGATGTTTTTTTTCCGTTAAAAGCGTTTTTTGCCGGTCTTCAATCCGGCATAGAGGGATTTACCAAAAGATCTGAGTTTGGCAGCCCTATTACCGGTGTAGATTTAACATACAGATTGTGTGAGTTGGCAGAGAAGAGAGGTTACTCAGTGTTTTTATTGGGAGGAGGTAAAAGAAATAATAAAGGCCAAATGATCGATCAAGTAAATTACGATATGGCTGAAGATGCAGCTAAAACCATGAGGTCTTTGTACCCTAATTTGCGTATTATAGGTGCCACTTCACAGTTTAGCAGACGGCCAATTGATGATACAAAAACGCTGTCATATATAACTGATTGCATGAATATTAATAGAATAAAGCGTCTTGATATCATGCTGGTTGCATATAATCCCATACAACAAGAAAAATGGATACAAAGAAATGCCAATAAGATACCAACTAGGATATCCGTTGGCGTTGGCCGTACATTTAACTACATTACTAACGATATGAAACAACCTAGTAAGAAATATGAAAAAATGCATTTATTATGGCTATATACATTCATAAAGCAGCCATGGAGAGTCAAAAGAGTTATTATGACGTTTCCTCTATTTCCAATAAAAGTATTCATTGAGTCCATAAAAGCATAGAGTAGAATATCATATTTGTACATATAAATAGACAAAAACTTATTGACATATGACAAACGTCGTGTTTCTATTAATGTATGCAATTAGAAGATAGATATTATACATCCACAGAAGTGGCTGAGATATTAGGAGTAAGCTTGAGATCAGTTTACAGATATTTGGAAGATAACAAATTAACGGCAGAAATCAAGACAGCCACAGGAAGACACAGATTTACCAAAGATAATATCATAAACTTCTTATATCCGGACGGAATTACCCCATCACTTTATGAAGAAGAAAAAGAAGAAACGCCAAAAAAGGTGAAAGCAGCACCCGTAAAAGAGGAAAAAGAAGAAGTAAAACCACAGCCGAAACCTCAACCGCAATCGGAACCAAAGGTAGTAGTTGAAGAAGAGGAAGAAGTTGAAGAAGAAGAACCGGTAGACTGGTTAGCCAAGTTCAGAGAAGCCGCCAATAGATACAAAGATGAACAAGAACCACCGGCGACGGCACCCCAGCCTCAATATCAAGCACCCATACCTCAGCCACAGCCCCAGCCTATACCCCAACCGGCCTATGTACCTCCAGCACCTCAACCAGCGCCCCAACCGCAAGCTCCGGTGGGAGCAACTCCTACCTTAATGTACTACCGAAGCATGCTGGGCGGATTAAAAGATATAGCCCAGAATCTTGATAAAAGCGCCAGAAATTCAAACCTGGAATATGGTTTTACCTTGCACGCTGGCGCCTCTCTGCATAAACCGGTCAAGCCGTTCGCTACCCTTCACGCCTACATCAGATCTACGGATAGAGACTTTTTTGAAAAGATCCTCAGGCTGACCCCGGCCAATAAGTCTAACGCGCAGCTGTGCCTTATTATATCGGACGATGCCTCTATTTATCAGGCAAAAGAAGAGGTCCATGGCCTGTTTGTGGTGGATAAAGTACAGCTGAAAAAGGACATTTCCACCTTTGGCGAGACCGAACTGGCCCAGGAAATGGCCGACGTCCTCTAAAGCATCATAATCTCATATCAAAAATATCAATATTGCCTGTGATTATAGGAAAAACTCCCTGCAGCCGGGCTTGAACTGTGTTAGAATGTATCCATGTCTAGCGCTAAAGCTAAAAAGGACCTTAAGGTTCTCATGGTAGCCGCTGAGGCAGCTCCCTATGCCACTGTTGGCGGGTTTTCCAGTGTTGTAGCCTACCTTTCTCGTAACATGCTTCCCTTGGGGGTTGACGTGCGCATCTTCATGCCTAAATTCGGGTCTATAGATCTGGAGAAATACCATATGGAAATGGTTTACGAAGGGCTTGAGGTTCCTACGGACGATGAGAATAATCCCTACCTGATCTGCAATGTGAAAAGTTACACCGGCGAAGATGGTGTAATAACCTATTTCCTGGAAAATCAGGAATACTTTGAGAAAAGAGCTAATGTTTATAATTATAGCGACGACCCTACCAGGTGGGCTCTTTTATCCCGGGGTTTATTGGAGTTCATTAGACAGGATAGTTTCAAGCCGGACATTATACACTGCAACGACTGGCACACCGGCTTGGTGTCAAATTACCTCAAAACAACTTATAAAAAGGACCCCATCTTAAGTAAGATCACCTCGGTTTTCACCATTCACAATCTGGCTATTCAAGGTTACCTACTCAATCACACCAATCCCACGGAGCTTGAGTATGATGATGGCAAGTCTCCGGTTGCTCACTTTTTCAACCCCCGCCTGAACACACAAAATTTCATGAAAAGGGGTATTCTTTACTCTGATATCGTGAACACGGTTTCAAAATCGTACTCCAAGGAAATACTAACGCCTGATTTTGGCGAAAATCTGGATAAGCTACTGCTGGAGCTGAGAGGAAAGTTGTTCGGCATCATCAACGGTCTTGACTATGAAGAGTTCAATCCGGAGACGGACCAGATGCTGCCCAAGA
>CAYSWS010000003.1:0-16901 GCA_964434935.1 uncultured Candidatus Saccharibacteria bacterium | reverse complement strand
AACGGTCTTGACTATGAAGAGTTCAATCCGGAGACGGACCAGATGCTGCCCAAGAACTTCAACATCGATTCTATTGATGACAGAGCAATAAATAAGAAAGCCCTACAGGAAGAGTTCGGGTTACCGGTGAAAGAAGATGTGCTACTTCTGGGTTTTGTGGGCCGACTGGATTACCAAAAAGGAGTCGATCTTATTGTTGAGGCGCTTCCTCATGTTCTACGTGATTTTGATGTGCAATTTGTGCAAATAGGCGGAGGAGACGGAGGTTTAGCTCACAGACTTCACCTTCTTAGGGAGGAGTTTCCGGATAAGGTAGGCATACATCCCTATCCCAATTTCACACTCCCCAGGTTGGTATTTGGAGGCGCTGACTGCATACTTTACCCCTCAAGGTTCGAGCCGTGCGGTATTGTGCAGATAGAGGCGTTAAGGTACGGCTGCATTCCTATTGTGAGAAAAGTGGGGGGCTTGGCGGATACAGTAGAGAACTTTGATTCGACAAAAAAGACGGGTAATGGTTTGGTATTCTCTGATTTCAATGTTTTTTCCTTGTTTGCCACCATCATACGCGCCTTGGAACTGAGGAAGAACAACAAGCTTTGGAGAAAATTGCAGAGAAATGCTATGGAGTCCGACTTCAGCTGGGAGTTCTCGGCTAGGGAGTACATAAAACTATACAACAAGGGGATTTCCTTTAGGAATAAGAAAGACGTGCGCGAAAAAACTATAGAGGATTATCTCACCTCATAATTGACAAACCTATAATCATTCGCTATAATAACTCCATTAAACCAAGGGCCCAACCCGGGAAAGACATTAAAGTTTCTTATTCTGTGGGCAGGAGAATACGAAACCGTCTTTTCCGGGCTTGACCTTTGGTTTTTTTAATGGCATTTAATGCTATAATTTTTAATGTGAATTTAGCGTTTCTGTTACACATTTACCAGCCACCGACCCAGGAACACGGCGCGGTCAAAGAAATCACAGAAACATCCTACGCACCTATTCTCAAGACCATAAAAAATAAACCGTACCTTAAGCTGACCTTAAACATTCCCCTCAGCCTAAGCTATCTCCTGCATGTTACTGGTTCTGATGATACGCTGGGCAAAATAAAGGAGCTGTTCGAAGCGGAAAAGATAGAGCTCACTTCCACCGGAGCCTATCACCCGCTGCTGACAAAAATACCTGATTTCTTGGCAGAGCAGGAAATAGTACTTAATGAAAGAGGTTTAGCCTATTACTTTGGTAAAAATAAAGGCTTTGAGGGTGAGGATGCTCTTATGGTCAAAGACATTGTGGGTTTTTTCCCGCCTGAGGCAGCCATCAACAGCACCATCATTAGCCAGCTGGACGCCATGGGCTACACCTGGGTGTTTGCCGATGACGTGGCCGTGCCCAGGTCCAGCGGATATCTTTATAATCCGGTCTATCATCTGGAGGACCAAAACATCAAGATCGTGACCAGGCACAAAGGTATAAGTGACATGCTCTCTTTCAAGAGATTTGTGGAGCTGGGTGACCTTATAGATCAGATCTTATTTGTTCGACAAGAAGGCAAGGATCTGGTACTGGCCTTGGATGGGGAATTCTTTGGTCACCACTACGACGAGGGTATAAGTTTGCTGGAGAGTATGGTAGAAGAGCTGAACCGGCTGGGGATAAATCTGGTGACGGTAAAAGAGCTGGTGAGCCAAGCTGACAGCTTGCCTTTAAAAGAGGTAGTGGAATCCTCCTGGGGAGCTAACTTGGAACAGGTACAACGGGGTGAGATCTATCCTCTGTGGGAGAAACCGGACAATGAAGTGCAGAAAATGTTGTGGGAATTGCAGCACAAAGTAGGGGAAGACGCTCGCCAGGATAAGGATATTGAGATTAAGGCCGAGGCTGATATGTTCGACACTTTTCCTTTGTGGGACCTGGACAGATTGAGCAAACTGGAAGACGTTGAAGTCAAAAACGAGATCTTCAAACATATACTTTTGCTGCAGAGCCTACACAGCGATCAATTCTGGTGGGCTTCCAATCAGGATGTGGGGGGCAAGATGCTCTATGCACCCGAATTTGTGCATAAAGCTTTGGATCTTTATAAACAATATGCCACGGTGGCGGAGAAAAAGGAGCTCCTAGCCTACATTGAGGACATGAGCCAAAGAATAGAATCTATATTATAATACAAGCCAATGAAAATAACGTTCTTACTACATTTTTACCAGCCTTATAATCAGCAAACGGATATTTTGGATCGAATAGTCAACGAGAGCTACCGTCCGTTGGTGAACGGCTTGCTGGCAGATCCCGAAGCCAAGGTTGTGGTCAATATCAGCGGTGCCCTCAGCCAACTATTGCGGGACAAGAGATATTATGACGTGCTCGAAAGCTTGGCCAAATTGGCTAAAAGAGGCCAGATAGAATTTACGGGCAGCGGTATGTACCACGCTTTCTTGCCTCTGATACCGGAAGAAGAGATCATGAGGCAGATAGAGCAGAACGAGCGGACCAACAAGAGGATCTTTGGCGAGGTGTACAAACCGGCAGGCTTCTTTTCTCCGGAACTGGCCGTGAGCGACAAGGTTTTCAAAGTGGCGGCCAAGTTGGGCTATAAGTGGATGCCTGCTCCCCAGATCTCTTACACCAAAGGTTATCCCGAGCCTGATAGGTTCTATATACACAAAAAATCAGGCATGTATGTTTTCTTCAGACACAAAAAGGTGAGTTCGCTGGTGCTTTCGGCTACGGTGAGGGATGTTAAGTCATTCATCACGGAAACAACCGACCTGCACAATAAGGATAATTACTGGTTCTGCGTCATGGACGCGGAAACTTTTGGTCATCACCGGGTGGGGCATGAGAAGGTCTTGTTCGAAATATTAAAAGATAAGTTCTTCGAACCTATGCTGGTCAGAGATCTGCTAAAAGAAAAATTGCCGGTGGAAAAAGTCAACATCAGGGACTGCACCTGGACCAATACGGAGCAGGATTTTGAGCTTAAAGGACAGGTAAACTCATTTGTGCTTTGGAAAGATCCCAATAATCCTATTCATGAGATGCAGTGGAAATTCGTGGACTATGTGTTGAAAACTTTGAAGAAATACAAAAATAAAGACAGCGAACCTTACAGAAATGCCCGCAAGCTCATGGACAGCGCCATGGCCTCCGATCAGTTCTGGTGGGCGTCAGTCAAGCCCTGGTGGAGCTTGGAGATGGTGGAGTCCGGTGCCTTCAATCTAAAAGAAGTGATAAGAGTGCTCAAAGGAGGTTCGGGGAGGACAAAAGAGGACAAAAAAGCAGACCGGATGTACCGAGCCATCATGGACAAAGCCTTTGAATGGCAGAGAAGCGGACTTATCAGAAAAAAGCATTTGGAGAATTCGTCTACCTACCTCAAAGAGCCGTTCAAGAAACGTACACCCTCCGAATGGTACAACCAGATCATTTTGGAATTTACCGATGCCATGGAGAAGGCGTCAGCCAAGAGAGATTTTGAAAAAGCCGTAAAATGGCGAGATGCTATCTTAAAGCTGGAGCAGGGGACGGATATTTATGACGTTTTGCATGTAGTGGATGAGCTGTGGAGTGCCAGGCAGGTGCCTTCGGTGAAGCCATTTTTAGAGCATGACTGGGACGAGATCCCGGAATTGGCCAAGAAACATTTGCGGGATGTTAAAAGCAAAAAGGAATTCGAAGCCTGGAAAAAGCGCAAAAATGCCATGTGAAGATGTGATAATCTATATAATATGAAAGTGCTGATGGCTGCTTCAGAAGTAGCCCCCATTGTCAAAATAGGCGGATTGGGAGACGTTATTGGTTCTCTACCCAAAGCTTTGGAAAAACTGGATGTCAACGTTGATGTGGCCGTACCTTTTTATCCCTCGGCTAAAACTGAAAAATTAAAAGTTTACAAGGCTCTTGAACTGGAAGTGCCGTTTGATGGCAAGAGCAATCATGTGGAAGTGCACAAAACCAAGCTGCCTGATTCCAATGTGGATGTACTGCTGTTTAAGAATCTGGAATATTTCAGCATTGGCGGGGTCAACGCTTTTAGAAATGATCAGAGCGAGACGGAGATGTTCTCTTTCTTTTCCCGGGCTGTAGTCGAATATGTAAAATCCCAATACAACACCTACGATCTCATTCATTGCCACGACTGGCATACAGGCCTGGTCACGCAGATCCTCAACGAAGAATTCCACGATGAACGCCCAGCCACTTTGTTTACGGTGCATAATCTCAACTACCAGGGACGTTCTGAGGTAGAGCTGGTGAGAGAGCTGGGATTTTCTCCCGGCAGCCATCCCATGATCGATTATGACATCCGGGACGGGGACTTGAACCTTTTATATCAAGGCATTACCACAGCCGATTTTGTGAGCACGGTTTCTGAAACTTACGCTGAGGAGATCAAGACAGCGGAGTTCGGCGATGGCATGGCGGAAACACTGCAGGAGAGGAAAGATGTTCTGGCGGGCATCGTCAACGGTGTAGATTATTCTTTTTTCCCTAGAGATTTCAAAAAGTCGGATTGGGAAAAGAAAAAAGCTCAGCATAAAGAGGGCCTGGGCAAAGAATTAGGGTTGGATAAGTCAGATAAACCCATGTTCAGTTTTATTTCTCGCCTTGATCCCGGTCAAAAAGGTTTGGATATACTCTATGTTTCCCTGCCGCACATTCTGGATAATGGTGGGCAGTTCGTACTGTTGGGTACAGGGGAAAAGTCATGGGAAGAGAAGTTTGAACAGCTAGCCGAAGAGCCAAAGTACCAAGGCAACTTATCCATAAATATAAAATTCAGCGTGGATCTGGCCAACAACATATATAGCGCCAGTGATTTCTTCTTTGTGCCTTCCAAATACGAACCCTGCGGGCTCACGCAAATGATCGCTATGCACTACGGTACGCCGCCCATTGTCAGGGGAGTCGGTGGTCTCAAAGATACGGTAGACGACGGAGAGGACGGATTTGTTTTTAAAGATTACTCATCTTTGAGCCTAAATAAAGCTATAGACAAGGCGTTTAGGTTGTTCGAAAATAAGGAAGAGTATAAGACCATGGTGGAAAAGTGTTTGGCCAAGGACTTTTCCTGGGCCAAAAGCGCCAAAAAGTACAAAGAGCTTTATGAAAAAGTAATAAATTCTAGGAGATAAACAATGACAAAAATTATATTCGATAAATTGACCAAGATACCCTCAGTTTTAGCTACAGCACGGGCTAAAAGGACCGATCAGACCGGCGCGGTGGACACCAAAAAAGATGACAAAAAAGCCGGCGAGGCCAAGAAAGTTGATTTTTTTGCCAAAGGTAATGAGAGCATGACGCCGCCCACCGTTTATCAGGACCAGGAAGACTGGAATGTAAGAGTGTTCACCAACAAATTTCCCATTTTAGAGAATCACGAGATCATTGTGCATTCGCCGGACCCCATTGTTGACCTCTCCGATCTACCGCATGAGCAAGTGGTGAGGTATATCAGGGCTATATTGAACAGGGTAGAGCATTATATGAAGGAGGACATGGACTCGTTCGTATTCAATAACCGCGGTGGAAAAGCCGGGGCATCCTTGCAGCACCCACATTCGCAGATAGTGGCTTTGAAGAGCTTTCCCGGCATTATAGGACAGCAGAGGGAGGACGCTTTAGCCTACTTTGATGAGCATGGCAGCTGTTATTGGTGTGATCTTATCCAGGATGAGCTGGAAAGAGGCAGCCGCGTGATCTGCGAGAGCAAACACTATGCTTTATTGGTGCCGCAGGCTTCCAGATGGAGTTATGAGATGATGTTACTGCCAAAAAGGCACTTACCAAATTTGGCTTTCATCAACGAAGAAGAGATCGCTGATCTGGCAGACGTACTGCAAGCAGCTTTGAAAGCCTATGACAAGATGTTCGATTTTCCGGACAGGAATTTTTGGTTCTACACAGAACGTCACGAACCGTTCCACTGGCACATGGGTTTTATTCCTCATATCAAGGTGTTTGGGGGTTTGGAGCTGGGAGCGGGTATTTGGGTGAATGATAAAGCCACACCGGAAGATGCGGCTATGGAACTGGGAAAGATAGTAAAAGAAGCTTACGGCCAGGCTGAGTCAGCCCAGCCGTAACATAGTTTTATAAGTCTTATTTAAGTTCCACTTTAGCGCCGGCATCTTCCAATTTCTTCTTGGCGGCCTCAGCGTCTTCTTTTTTAGCCCCTTCCAAGACCGGTTTGGGAGCTGATTCTACTAATCCTTTAGCCTCCACCAATCCTAGGGCTTGGTTTATTTCTCTTACGGCTTTGATGACAGCAATTTTGTTGCCGCCGCCATCCGTTAAGACAACATCAAATTCGGTTTGTGCTTCTTCAGGTTCGGCTTCAGCGCCGCCATTACCGGCTGCACCGGCAGGCATGGTGCCCATCATCATGGGAGCGGCTGCAGAAACTCCAAATTTGTCCTCCAGAGCCTTGACCAGATCGTTAAGTTCGAGCACGTTCATTTTTTCAACCATATCCATGATCTTTTTGGCATCTCCGGTTAGTTTTACGTCTTCTGTTTTTTCTTCTTTGACTTTTGTATCTTCTGACATTAGCTAGCACCCCCTTTGTTTTTGTCTTCGGCTATCCTAAATAGCACGGTAACTAATTTTCTCTGAGTTCCTCCTAAAACATTCACAAGTCCTGATAAAGGTGATTTCATGCCGCCGACCACTTGGGCGAGTAGCTGCTCTTTGGAGGGCAGCTGGCTGATGGTCTCCACCTGGTCCGCTTCTGTGTATACGCCCTCTATGACAGCAAATTTAACCTTGGGCAACTCCATTTTCTTGGCAAATTCGAAAAGTGGTTTCAAGTAGGCTACCGGGTCTTTGTACGAAAATATGGCCGCCGTGGGGCCTTTGAGCTGATCGTCTATTTCCGGGGAGTGGATACCCTCTTCTTTAAGGGCTAGTTTTATGAGGGTGTTCTTGGCAATGACGGATTCAGCCTGCTCATCGGTCATTTTTTGTCTGAAATCGTTGATGTCATTGACTTTTAAGCCCAGGTAATCAACAAAAGTGATAGATCTGGCCTTTTTGACCTTGGCTTTTATTTCTTCGATCAAGTTTTGGTTCTTTTGGTTTGGCATAAAAAAGGCGCCTTTCCCAAAGACGCAAAACAATAAAGCCTGTCACTAATTTTTGTTTCCTCGGCAAGGCTTATGGCTGCTTGCTGTCTTTGGACGCAAGGACTAGTTTATATTTTTCTGGCAATTTGTCAACCGTTTACTAAAGAAAAAGGTAAAGCTCATCATGGCAGCCGGGGGGGGGGCTTGGCTGTGGTCTGATGAGCTTTTCTAGCTGAACCTTTTCTTGAGGTAAGTCTCTACCATCATCTTAACCTTGGGCAGAAGTTGATGTTCTGAATAAACCACCCAATTTTCTTTGAACCTGCCTGCTTCAACACCGCTGGCTATGATGGTTTTACCATTTTCGGAAGAGTGATCGATCTGTAGTAAGACAATACCCGAGATGGAATTAGACTTGACATCATCTTCATCTAATTCTATTCTCAATTCTTTTCCGTCTCTGGTCACGTATAGCTTGTCGCTAATAACCATCTCCATCTCCTTTGTGCATAATAATTTTGGTTGAGGTTACCACAATCGTATGAAAGAGACAAATTCAGTTGTGAACGCAAGAAGATTCTTGTCGAATTAGAAAACAGGTTGTTTTGGAAAATTTGAACTTTGGATAAATTACAGATATGTTCGAATATATTTCCCAAAGGGATAAAAGGTTTCCGGTATTGTTGCAGGAGCTTGATGATGCGCCGGAAAAGCTTTATTACCGGGGTGAGTGGCAGGATGTGATGTTTGCGCAGTGCCTGGCTGTAGTGGGCAGCCGGCGCATGAGCGATTATGGGAGGAGGATAACGGAAAGGCTGGTGTTTGAGGTGGTTAGCAGGGGCGTGACCGTGGTTTCGGGGTTTATGTATGGAGTGGACATGGCAGCACACAAGGCAGCTCTAGCGGCTGGTGGAAGAACGGTAGCCGTGGTGGCCTACGGCATCGAACGGGCGTGTTTGGGGTATATGAAGGGTTTGTATGAGCAGATCTTGGATAATGGCGGATTGATCTTGTCCGAATACGGTGAGGATGAACCGCCTCGTAAATTTATGTTTCCCAAGCGGAATAGGATCATTGCTGGTTTATGTCAAGCCACTTTGGTGGTGGAGGCTGGGATTGGCAGCGGGTCCTTGATCACGGCTAAATATGCTGGAAGGTATGGCCGGCAGGTGTTGGCGGTACCGGGGCCCATTGATAGCCAGAACTCGCAGGGGACGTTGGAATTGATACAAAACGGTGCGGTCATGGTGCGGAGTGTGGATGATGTGCTGGGGTGTTTTGGGATCGCGGGTACTTCTGTGAATGATCAGACCAGTGAGGGCAGCTCATTGCTGAAAAGCCTAGCGGAAGGACCACTTACAATTGAGGAAATAGCGGAGAGAAGTAAAATGGGCTCTGCGGAATTGAGCCGCGAGATCACCATGCTGACGTTGTCGGGGCAAATTAGGGAAGAAAACGGGAGATTTTATGTTGATCATAGTTAATTCGGCCGCCGGCAAGGGCATAGATTCTATTTTAGTAAGAGTGGAGGTAAACGTGGCCAGCAGGGGATTTCCCAGCTTTGATATTGTAGGTTTGCCCAGCAAAGCCGTGGCGGAAAGCAAGGAGCGGGTGAAAACAGCCATTATCAACTCCGGCTTTGCCTTTCCCAACAAAAAGATCACTATCAATCTGGCTCCGGCCGATATCCCCAAAGAAGGCTCTTTTTATGATCTGCCTATTGCCGTTGGTCTACTGGCGGGTATTAGGGGGTTTGAGGTTTCACCTCTGGCGCTCTTTTATGGCGAACTATCTCTGGACGGCAGCCTAAGGCACACCAAAGGAGTTCTGTTGGCAGCCATTTTTGCCGGAAAACATGGTTTTGAAAGCCTTTTTGTACCTGAGGATAATGTGAATGAGGCGGCTGTAGTAGAAGGTGTAGATGTGTACGGAGTGGGGAGTTTAATAGAGCTATTCGAACATATATCAGGGAAAAGGAGCCTGGTAGCAGCCAAAGCGGGAGAGTTTGGTATACCGGAGGCTTGCTCGAGGGCGGGAAGTGTCGATGAAGTGGACCTGATTGATATTGTTGGTCAAAGCCATGCCAAAAGAGCTCTGGAAATAGCGGCTGCCGGAGGTCACAACATCATGATGACCGGTCCTCCGGGAGCCGGTAAAACCATGCTGGCTAAAGCCCTCAGATACATTCTCCCACCACTAAACTTCAAAGAAGGTTTGGAGGTGACCCGGATCTATTCGGCGGCCGGATTGCTGGTGCCGGGGGAGTCGCTTATAAAAAGCAGACCATTTAGAGCACCCCATCACACCATTTCTTTTTCGGGCATGTTGGGAGGGGGTAGTAATCCCAAGCCGGGGGAGATAAGCCTGGCTCACAGAGGCGTATTATTCATGGACGAATTTCCTGAATTCAACCGCAGAGTTTTGGAAAGTTTGAGGCAACCGCTGGAAGAGGGAAAGGTGTCAATTGTTCGAACTATAGGTAGCGCTGTCTATCCTGCCAGGTTCATCTTAGTAGCGGCTAGTAATCCCTGTCCTTGTGGGTATTACAACGAACCTAATTGTGTGTGTAATTGTACTCAATATCAAGTTAGCAACTATATTAATAGGATATCAGGACCTATGCTTGATAGAATAGACCTGCATATAAAAGTGGGCAAAATCCAAATTCGTGAAATAAGTGACCATGATAAGAAAAGAACAGGTTTTGAGGATTCGAACATGGTGATAAAAAGGGTGGAAAAAGCCAGAAAAATTCAGAGCGAAAGATATGGAGATGAAGGAATATGTCTTAATACCGAGGTAAATAACAAACTTATGAGCAAATACTGCCATATAAGCAGCAATTCAAAACAACTTTTGCACATGGCAGTGGAGAAATTCAATATGTCGATGCGTGGTTATTATAAAACTATAAGACTAGCACGAACGATAGCGGATCTGGAAAGCTCAGAAATGATAGAAAAGGCCCATTTAGCAGAAGCCT
Organism: uncultured Candidatus Saccharibacteria bacterium; assembly: GCA_964434935.1. Lineage (GTDB taxonomy): Bacteria > Patescibacteriota > WWE3 > UBA101185 > UBA10185 > CAYSWS01. The sequence continues at coordinate 6,842 of CAYSWS010000003.1, read as the reverse complement.
TACAATACAGAATAAGAAGATAACTCCCCACCGGGTCGAGAGTTTTAAGTGCCTGCCCAGTTGGCCCAGAAAACATACTCAACCCGGCGGTGTCTGTGTAATTGTCAAACAAGTATTTACGGAGCCCCACTTGATGGTCCAAATCTAATGGCTCCTCCTTGGTTCATGTCGTTTTGTATCTGTTGCGGGGTAAGAACGTAGTTATATAACTTCACATCATCAAGTTGACCTTTAAACTCTAGTGTTGAGGCTCCGGTAACACCCTGATTGCCATCACCAATGATGAGGTTTCCTGAATTGGAGATGTTACCAACCTCTGAGGATATATCAGTCGTAGCCTGAGGATCTAATACCCCATCTATATAGATATTCATATTGGCTGATCTATCATAGGTAGCTACTATGAAGTGCCAGTTACCGTCATCTACAGTAGCTGTGGTATATCCAGAAGCTCCGGGAAAGCCGTATGAACCGTATAGATATGAATTTACTCTACCGCTTGTATCTACATAAACCACGTATCCGACACCATCTGATTGTCTTTTATCCATGATGGTTTGCTCTTGACTATCGCCGCTGGTCTTTACCCAGGCAGAGATGGAGAAGTCCACCACAGTACTAAAATCATAAAGTCCTGAGGCTGGGTTTCCCATATTGATGTAATCATCACTACCATCAAAGTCTAAAGAGTAGTTGAATTTACCTGTTGTACCGTTGTTCCAAGCTTCACTACCGGTACCGCTATCACAGGTGCCTAAGGATGTATTGGTACCGTATGCTCCTATGGTGATGGTGCCATTATTACCTTTACCTGATGAGTCATAAGCTGTAGTTCCTTCACATTCGTCAAGCTTCCAGCGGCCAATAGGTCCACCACGGTTGTAGTTCCAGGCTACTTGTTCTTGGCTTAGGTCATAGTCATAAAGACGTAGGTTATCAATTCTTCCTTCCATATAGCTTGAATCAGTTGTTCGACCAATATCAAGATTTGAGGCATTTTCCGCTGTAGCTGATGTAACAGCAATGTGCTGCCATTTGTTGGCCACAATAGAAGTTGTTCGAACACCATCCACATATATTCTTGGTGTAGAGAAGCCTGTGGCGGTAACGGTACCTGAGTTTGCCCATATGTATTCTGAACTACCGGTGATATTGACAAAGTATTCGGTAGTGGTGAGGGGATAAGCCCAAAATTCTACGGTTTTAACAGAAGTTGGTCCGGTACCTATGTCCACATAGTCATTAGAACCATCAAACTTGAGAGCTGGACCAATCTTACCTATAGCCCAGGAAGGAGAGCTGTCCCCGGCGCCAAGTGTTCCATCATATCCATTACCGGTAGTATCATAGGCAGTCGTTCCTTGGTTCTCATCTAGTTTCCACTCACCAACAGGCCCACAAGAGGAGGTGGTATCTCCCGGAGGGCAGTAGCTTCTATCTGCAGAATAAGAGACATTTCCTGATCCATCTGTGCCCACGGCTCCTAGAACAGCTGAGGCTGCTTGATTGTACACTAGCGCTATCTGAGAGGCAGTTAGGGCAGAACTATATATGCGAACATCATCTATTTGTCCATACCAATACTCAGAACCACCTGTGGAAGAGCCAAATCTTAGAGAGTTGTTGTTTAGTGCCGGATCATCATGAGTGCCGGCTGAGGTGGTCTTATCCGTGCCATTGACATACACAAGGCAGCTTGTGCCGCTTCTCACTATAGCCAGATGGGTCCAAACGCCTTTGGTGATGATACCAGTAGCGGTATTACTGTTATCAACTCCACTTCCATTAGCTGTTTGACAATATACCTCATCAGACCCTCCTACAGATAGGGCATAGCCGCTGGTAGTGGAAGATCTCTTGCTCACAACTTGTTTTGAGGTGGCAGGAGCTGATACATCTTCATTTACCCAGACTGTGATAGTAAAATCTTCTGAATCAAAATCATAGGGAGGATCAGCCGTAGTGACATAGTCATTACCATCAAAATCTAGAGCCCCGCCATACTTACCATCCAAACTCCATGAGGGTTGGTTAGAGCCGGTGGCTAGATCTCCGTCATTTCCTCCGGTACCATGGTCATAAGTTACAAGACCATATCCCTCATCAAACTTCCAATGTCCTAAAGCTGAGCCTACAGGGGAACCTGGCGTGGGATGTCCGGCGTTCATATCAGAGATTATCTGTTGCTGGGTTCTGGCGTAGTTGTAGATCTTAACATCATCGATAAGACCATCCATGTCATAGGTAGAGTAGTCTTCGTTAGTGCCTATGAAAAAGTCTCCGGAAGAGTCATTAATACCGCTGGAATAAGAAACAGGCGTGGCTACGGAAACACCATCTACATAAAGCCTTAAGTAGGCTCCATCATAAACCGCTGTGTAATAATGCCACTCTCCTATGGGGATGTCGTCACTGGAGCCGGTGATGGCACCATCAAAGGAAGAGCCGTCGCTACTAACATCAAAGTATGGTTTCTGGCTGCTATCTATGTAGAACCAGTAGGAACGATTAGCATCATAACCTCCTTTAGCAGCAATATAACTGCCGTTATCATTAGATTCCAGCTTGACCCAAGCACCAAAGGTCATAGGACCTGTGATATCAAGACCGGTTTGGTTGCCGTCCGTAATGGTGAGGTATTCATTGTTATCATGTTCAAAATCACCGGCTTTATCAAACTTACCGGGAGCTGATTCCACTGTATTACCATCTGTAAGGCTGTTACCGTTACCTGAATAATCGTATCTGGTGCCGGATGGCTCATCCATTTTCCAATAACCTACCGGTCCGGGAGCCCATTGATAAAGAGCCTGAACCTCTGAAGATGAGAGGGTGCGGTTGTAGAGTCTAAACTCATCAAAAGTACCATCATAGTAGTTAGAATTGGCATAACCTACTCTAAAGTTTGTAGCATCTATGGCAGTTTGTGTGGTTATGGTGACCAAAGACCAGGAATCAGCTGAGATCGTGTTCGAAGAAACGCCATTCACATATGTTGTATAGTCTGTAAAACCCGAGACGGATAATGTACCGGATGTTGATGTTAAGTAGGCAGAGTCTGTTAGTTGTAGGTAGTAATTGGTTGTATTATCAGGATTGGCCCAAAAAGATATGCTCTTAACACTATCTATAGTGCTTGAAGCATTAAAGTACTGAGAAGAGGCAGGTACGTGTTCCGAACCATTGCCGTATTTTCCAGCAACATAGGTGGTTGTGCCGTTATTGGTTAATGTTCGATCATTTCCTGATGAGTCAGAGGCATCTCCGCTGGTTTCATCCATAGGCCAATACCCGACCAAGCCGTCAGTTAAAAACCTATCATCCTGGGAACCAAACACTATTCCCGCACCTTCTTCCGTAGACTGTCCGGCTTTGCCGGCGGTATAGTCTGTCCTTATTTGATCTTGAGTACGGGCATAGGGGTACACTTTTGTCTCATCGATAAAACCATCAAAGTCCCTAGTAGAGATGTTAACTCTGTGGCCTACATAAAGTGGCTGGTCAGTTGCCAGGGAACCGGTGGCGGAAATGCTGTTATCCGTGTCAATGAGCTCCCCGTCCACATAGAGTTTGAGACTGTCCACACCGTCTTTTACAGCCGTAACCATGTGCCACTTAGAGTCATCATAGTTAGCTGTAGTAGAGGAAACTGAGTCTTCCGGGAAGTTGACGTTGTCATCATCAATACCAAACACCAGATCTCCATCATTTTGCATATAGAGCTCGTATCCGTTAGCGCTGCTCTCATCTCCTCCTCCACCAACCCCAAACTCTATGACATGCCACCATATGTCAGTGCTGTCGGAGTAAATATAGTCCATGTTGAAGGTATCATAAGACTGATTATTGTTCATCTGCCAACGAACTTTGACTTTTTCGTAGTCAACATCTGTTTCCAAGATCTGTTCACCGGCCCAAGACGAGCCGTTTTCGTATACGTTATAGGCAATATTGCCGTTTTCATCTTCGTAGAGAACATACACATCGGTGCCGTCTACGGCTAGGGAAGAGTCCAGACCAGCGTCACTATCTGTGACTGGTGTTTCCCAGGTGGTCCATCCGGTACCGTCCAAATGTTGCGCAAGCGTAATGTAATCAGTAGCTCCGTTCTCGTCCAGGTACGAGACCCATGTATCTCCATTAGCATCCACAGCAATGCTGGGGTAAGCATCCTTGCGTACATCACTATCAATGTCCGTGGTTGTGAATGATGTGGCATTATTTTGGTTGCCCACGGCGGCTGAAAGATCATTATCTACAAAATCTATATAAATTACCTCAGGAATATCATCTTCATTGAGAGTGATGTTCGGGTTAGTAAAAGTCGTCGTACCACTATAGCTATCTATGGTTCTGGTGGTGTTCCAGCTGCCTCCAACCCTGTTCCTGTATTGAATATTGAAATCTAAAGAGAAATTACCCCAAGAAAATACCACATGAGGCACATCGGATGAATCCACATCTATGCTGCCACCCACATAATTGTTTGCTGAAGATAATAAAGTTTCAGGTGTGGTATCGAATGTTTCGTCAAAAGTTGTGTAATATATATTTCCGCTCCCTAACCCTGAGGTGTATAACAGGTGAATAGTGCTATTGGAATCGATAGCGGCGCTGACGTCCCAGCCCGATGACGGTGAGTTGGAAGGATCTTGTTGTGACCATGAACTGCCGTCGGAAGAACTCCAAATCTCCACATGATTGTTGGAGATGAAATCACCGTTGATGAGGATCGCGTACAAGGTTCCGTCTGTATCCCTTAAAATTTGATTGGCCTCGTCGTTAAAGTAAGCAGAAAATTCTATAAAATTAGAAGCATCATCAATGTTTACAGCATCGACCGCCAACGTTCCTGTCAAGACCTTAGAGAAGATGGTGTCTTCCGAACCGTCTGTTTGTTTCCCGTGTCTGATCCAGGTTTGGATAGTGAATGAGTCTGAACCATCAAAATCGAACAAACTGTTATCAGGCATGGAGACATAGTCTTCGCTGCCGTCATAGTGTAGGCATTTGCCAATCAGGCAGTAATCCTCACTCTGCCAGGCAGCACCGGTGATGGTGCCGGGATTGTTGGAGGAGCTGGAATCGTTGGCGGTGGTACCGTAACCTTCGTCAAATTTCCAGAATAAAATAGTCCCGGGACCTATTTCTTCTGTACCATAGGAGCCAAAAGCCGGAGTAGTGGGAGGAGTGGTGGCTAGTTTTCGAACAAAAATGAAATCAACAGCAATGGTATTTGTAGTGTCAGTGTTTTCCAGACGCACATATTGGGGCGAATTTGGTACTTGGGAGGTGTGATCCGTGGTATTGGCATCTACATCAAACGTAACTGAATTAGTGCCATCCCAGGTGATGGAGAAGTCATGCCAGGTGTTGTCTTCTGCCACGGCAGCGGTTGAGCTTTCAGTTGAGCCTCCATTGGCAGTTTCAGTTTCATGGTTGCCGCCGGTGGTACCGTCAAATAGGAAGGCAGCTGAGTCATCTGTGTTATAGCTGACCAGCAGATCCGAGGTATTGGAAAAGCCCAGACGTCCAGTGGCGGCTGTGTTTGTTTGTTTGGCTTTCATGGTTATTACCGAGGCAGAGTTGTCAGTGGGATTGGTACCGCCATATGTACTGGCTGAAGAGACTCCCTCCAAGTCAACGGCGTCATCTGTGGGGAAGAGTTGTAGATTGCCGGCAGTGATGGAGATAGAATCTTCGGTTTTATCCCAGACCGGGGAGAGTGTTGAGGTGCTAAAACTATCGAACATGTCAAAGGTGGCGCCTCCGTTGCTTTTAGCATTGGCACTGGCATTGCCGTAATACATATAGATGGTAGTACCTCCGTTGGGTATGGAGGGCACTTTGACCCAGATATCAAAGTCTGAGGAGGTGCAGTTTAGAGTGTCATTGGTAGTGGATTCGTCTTCCACCCAGTATTCCAGGTCCTGGCCGTTACCGGTGATAAATCTTAGGTCCTGGCAGGCGCTTTGCAGCTTACCGGCGGCGTTGAGGCCGTCCACGTCAACTTCGTCCAGTTCTACTTGGAAGTTGGTGAGTGTAGTGGAGCCGGAATAAGAGATGACTATGGATCTTCTGTAAAGCCAGCCGCTGTTCCACCAGGCGGCCTCAGTGGTTTTAGGATTGCGTAGGATGAGGAAAGCGACCGGCGCTAGTATAAGTAGCAAACCTGAGAAGAATATGGCCAATTTTCTGTCTTTTCTGAGCTGGCGCAGTTTTTGCGGCCAAGGGAGTTTATTTAAAACACTGCCGGGCAGGCGTTTTAGAGCCTGCCCAGTTGGCCCTGCAGGCTTGCCCGACAGTTTTAATGTGAGTTGTCTGAATAAATTTTTAAGCTTTTGTATGAGGTTGTTTGGCTTTTTAAATGGATTGGTCGACGAAGAATAAGATGAACGGGTGTTTGCAATATCGTAAGCATACTCATCAGCGGAAAAGTCTAGCGTATCATAAGCATATTTTAAAAGGGACAGTACTTTATCAATAAAATAACTATAGCCAAAGATTTGGCTGTGTGTTCTGGGCATATTGTATGTTAAATTCTACATTGTTTTGAGGGGTTGGCAAGGGCGTTTTTAGCTGTAGTGGCGGGTAAAAACGGCTGTTGTGTTGCGTACTTTTTGTGTTCAGAAAGTGACCCTTTTAGAGTGGGGAAAAGTGGTGGTTGGGTAGTATTTGTGCTCACTAATGGGTAGTTTTAGTCAACGTCTATGCCATCAAGATCAAGACTGTTGAAGAGGAACTCATTGCAATCCACGAATTTCCAGTTAGAACCGTTGTTTCCGGAGTTGGTGCTGCTGGCAGCGTAGATAACGGCCGAGCCGGTTTGGTAGGAGACGCTG
>CAYSWS010000002.1:0-83124 GCA_964434935.1 uncultured Candidatus Saccharibacteria bacterium | reverse complement strand
ACTTTGTAAGCATTAATCAGCTCACTTTTTGAAATCAGCTTGCCTTCCTTGAGAGGAGACTTTTGCATAAGTTTGAGAATAGCTTCATTGGTGGGTTCCTGAAGTTGAGAGATATTTTTAATCAATACTATTATGTTCGATCTGTTAGTAACCAGATCTACTTTTATCTTGTATTTTCTTGGCATAAAAATGTCTAGGGCACGAATAGTATATGGGGATACGTTATTTAAAACAAATTAAACGGGCTGAGCTTCGCCCAGTAACTCCTGCAACCTTCCTTCTCTTAGCGCTTCATTATAGGCATTTTTAGATAATTTTCTCCCATCGGACAGCTCAACATAGTCCATATCATAGTTTTCAGCTGTTCCCTCAGGAGGAGCTGATTCCATTTTTTTAGCTTTATCCTCGGGTATTAGATGATCAAAGCCCGGTCTTACGCTGTCCGCATATAGATCCCTAGGAACTTTATCCTTATCTTCTTTATATTGACTGTACTTTTCTGCTCTCCAATCAGCATGCTCTTCGCCAAAAGGAAAGTGTGGTCTTTCTGCCATACTCCAATTTTAATTCATTCAATATTATTGTCAATTTAAGTGCTGTATCATTTAAACATGGAAGAAACTAAAATTCGTGAACTCGCTCAAAAGACTACAGATTTTTATAAAAACCACGGCGTAGAATTTTCGAAATCACGCCAATCAAATTGGTTGGGTTGGGATAAATGCCTAGACATAATAAAAAATAACTTCGCCAGAGAAACCATTTCCGTGCTGGATATTGCCTGCGGTAACGGCCGATTCTACCAATTCTTGCGCACAAGCTCAGACTATAAAATTGACTACTTAGGCTTGGACAACAATGACTATATGCTCATCGAAGGTGTGATGAAGTATCAACTAGCTTCCTTTTTAACTTATGATGTCTTCTTTGACCTGCCAAAGCTGACAAAGAAATATGACGTGGTATCCGTTTTTGGCTTTACTCATCACATTCCGGATGCAAATTTCCGCCTGCATTGGTTCGAACAACTAGTGGATCTGCTCAATCCTAACGGCTTACTGTTAATAACATTTTGGGACCTCTCCCCGGATGACAGATTTTCCAAAGCTGTCAAGGCCGATGACCTGGAAGAAAATGATTATTACTACGGTTGGGGAGATTCAGAGGATAAAAGATATGTCCATATTTATAGTGAAGAGGAATTAAAAAAGATCACGGACACAATGGCACAAAAAAACTGTCAACTTCTGGATTCATATATGTCGGATGGGAAGAACAACAATCTAAACAAATATCTTATTTTTCTGCTTCAGTCTTAGCTTTGCCTTTTACCGCTACTCTCTCTTTTACCCTTACGGCAGCTCTGCCTTTTTTATCTCTCAAGTAATAAAGCTTAGCTCTTCGAACCTTGCCTTTTCTTTTGATCTCTATTTTTGATATGTTGGGTGAAAATAAGGGGAATATCCTCTCTACGCCAATACCGTCAGCTCCAATTCTTCTTACGGTAAATGTCTTTGACACATCCTTGCCCTTTCTGGCAATGACAATACCTTCAAATGGTTGGATCCTCGTCTTGTCACCTTCGATGATCTTGTAGTGGATCTTGATGGTGTCTCCGGCTCTAAATTCCGGGATCTTTACTTTTTTGTCTGCTTTAATTTCCTCGGATGTATCTTCTTTGATCTCTTCTTCCAGGTCTTCTTGGGTGATGACTTCTTCTTCGGCTGCCTCTTCAACTTTCTTATCCTCGGCTTTTTCCTCTTCCACAGCTTCCTCTACTTCAGGTGTTTCCTTCTCTTTTATTGTTTCTTTGGTGTCATCTTGGGACATAACGCTGTTAAGATTAACAAAATTGGGTTTTTATTGCAACATTATGACTTAACGGAGGCCTTAGCCTTGACTTTGATGCTCAACTTATCATCTTTAGCGCTCACATCCACCTCAGAACCGTCCTCCAGCTCACCGGCAATGATCATGCCTGACAGCACATTCTCCAGATCCTTTTGTATCAGCCTTTTTAGCGGCCTAGCACCGTATTCTTCGTCGAAACCGTATTTTACCAAGTAATCAACGGCCCCCGGCAACACATTGAGCTTGATATCATGCTCATCCAGCCTCTTTTGCACATCCCCCAGCAAATTGACCGTGATCTTTTTGATGTCCTCTTTGTTAAGGTTCGAAAATATGATTATTTCGTCAATTCTGTTCAAAAACTCGGGTTTAAAGGAGTCTTTAAGTATCGATTTTATCCTTTTTTCAAACTCTATCTTGTTCTCTTCTTTGCTTTTTTCCTTGATATTAAAACCGATACCTGATTTTCTCAGCAATTCCGAACCCACATTTGAGGTCATGATTATAATAGTGTTCTTGAAATCCACAGTTCTGCCTTTACTGTCGGTCAATCTGCCCTCTTCCATGATCTGCAGCAGGGCATTATAGGTTTCCGGGTGGGCTTTTTCTATCTCATCGAGCAATATTATGGAAAACGGCTTTCTTCTCACTATTTCCGTGAGCTGTCCACCCTGGTCATAACCGATATATCCCGGAGGCGCGCCAATAAGCTTACTTACAGAGTGCCTTTCCATGTATTCACTCATGTCTATGCGTACTATGAGGTCTTCGTCACCGTACAATACTTCAGCTAAAGCCTTAGATAGCTCCGTCTTGCCCACTCCCGTGGGTCCTAAGAACAAAAACACACCTATGGGCCTCTTGGGGTCTTTTAAACCGCTCCTGGCGCGCCTGATAGCCTCAGACACACCGGAAACCGCCTCATCCTGTCCGATGATCCTCTTGTGCAGGTTCTTCTCCATGTTCATGAGTCTTTCTTTTTCTTTGAGACTAAGTTTTTCCAGGGGGATACCTGTAGCGCGTGAAACTACCTTTACTACCGCGTCTTCCGTAACTTCCGGCTTGTCCTCCAGCTTGGTCTTGGTCCAGATCTCATACAGTTCTTTTTTCACCTTTTCCACCTGCTCTATTTCCGCCGTCAGATTGTTCTTAACTTCCTCATTTGTCTCATTTCTAAGTTTTTCTTTAAGCTCAGCCAACTTTTCCTCCACCTCTTTTAAATTAGCCGGTTCTTTGATGTTGGACAGCCTTACCAGAGCCGAGGCTTCATCGATTATATCTATGGCTTTGTCCGGCAGGAATCTATCGCTCACGTATCTGTCACTTAATTTTACGGCTGACTTAATAGCCTCATCGGTAATGATCACCTGATGGTGCTTTTCATATCTTTCTCTTAAGCCCTTTATGATAGCGATGGTGTCTTCCGGAGTGGGTTCGTTGACCATGATGGGTTGGAATCTTCTTTCTAAAGCTGCATCCTTTTCCACATATTTTCTGTATTCATCGATGGTGGTAGCTCCCACCATTTGCAGCTCCCCTCTGGCAAGAGCCGGTTTCAAAATATTGGCCGCATCCATGGCGCCTTCCGCCGAGCCCGTGCCCACTACCGTATGCAACTCATCGACGAACAAAATGATCTGACCGGAAGCCTCTACTACTTCATTGATAATGTCCTTGAGCCGGCTTTCGAACATCCCTCTATGAGAAGTGCCGGCAATGATGCTAGCCATGTCCAAAGCGAACACTCTTTTGCCTCTGAGCGGCTCAGGCACCTGCCCTTTGACAATTCTTTGCGCCAAACCTTCCACAATGGCAGTCTTCCCTACTCCGGGATCGCCTATCAAAACGGGGTTGTTTTTTGTTCTACGGGATAATATATGAATGACTCTTTCTATCTCATCTTTTCGTCCAATGACGGGGTCAAGTTTATCTTCTTTAGCCATTTCCGTCAGATCTCTACCGAACTTCTCCAGTTTTGAAGCCTTGGTCGACGTTTCTTTGACCACTTCTTTGTAACAAACTTCGCACAGGGCCATATAGACCTGTCTGCCGTCGATGATCTTATTAAATGGTATTTTAGCCGGTCTCTGGCCGCATCTATGACATAAAACCATGGAGAAAGTATACCATTATTTAGCACTTGGTCAATGGATTTGCTAATAGTATTTTGAGGTTAATGCTCCCACACATCTCCCACAAAGGGATCTGACCTTATTTTGACCTTCTTAAGGAAAAGCTCTCCGGCGCGCACCATCTCGCTGGATAAAAGCTGAGCAAAATCTTCCGCTTGATCATTTCTAACTTCGCACACGATCTCATCGTGTACTGTAGAGACAATAGCAGCATCAATATTTTCTTTTTTTATCCTGTTCTGCACAAACACCAAAGCATATTTTATGGAATCGGCGTTGGTACCCTGAATGGGGTGGTTTTTGGCTTCTCTTTGTATAGCGGACATTTTTCGATTGAAATCAGGGTCGGTCCTCTCCGGCATTTTGTACCATCTCTTCCTGCCCGCCGGCGTGGTGCTCCAGCCAAGACGCACGGCGTCCTTGGCGCTTCGTTCCAAAAAAAGCTGCACTCTTGGATAGCTGGCAAAAAACTTCTTGATCAAGTCTTCACCTTCCTGTACGGAAATATCAGCCCCGGTCCACATATAGACTTGAGATACCAAACCTACGGCTCCCATACCATACATAAGTCCAAAACCGATAGGCTTGGCCATCTGCCTTAGTTCAGGGAATTTTTCCTTGAAATCGCTACTATAAGGTTTGTCAAACATCAGCGAGGCTGTATAGGAGTGTATGTCCAAACCTTGATTTAATGCGTTGATCATCTTTGTATCCCCAGAAAGCTCAGCCAGGATCCTCATTTCAAAATTCGAATAATCTGAAACCACAAGCTTATAACCTTCCTCCGGATTGAAGCACTCCCTAAAGGGGGCTTCTTGGGAGTTCCTGGGAATGTTTTGCAAGTTGGGATTATTACAAGCAAACCTACCGGTGGCGGTTCTTATTTGCAAAAATTCCGGATGGATCCTGCCTGTCTTTTTATTGATCTTTTCCAACAGCTTTTCGCCATAGGTAGATATAAGTTTTTCATAACCTCTGTATTCCCTGAGAACTTTAACGATGGGGTGTTTTTCCCTGGCTAGAACACCGTCGCTGGTAGATGGTAAATTCAAACCCAGACGATTATTGAAAAGGTCCATGAGCTGCACACTGCTATTAAGATTAATGGCATCGGCCATACCTCCAAACAAACCATATTGCTGCGACGTATAGTATTCCCTGACCGCATCCTGGAACTCCCGCGCTATCTGATCTCTCCTTACCATGAGGTCTTTAATGATCTGGCGCCATCTATCCGTATCAATGTAAACTCCCTTCATCTCCATCTCTGATACCACCGGAGCCACAGCAAACTCAAGTTTAGCGATCTTTAACATATCCTCTTTATGCAAGATCTTGAGCTGCGTTTCCATGATAGGAAAAAGGATAAGCACATCAACAGCAGCGTATCTGATCTGTTCTTCGGATATCCTGGCTTGCCGGGGAAGTTTATCAAACGACTTTTGCAATTTATCCTTATTACCCAAGATGTTTGGTTCAACTCGTCTGTTGGCGATCTCTTCCAGCTTCAAACTTTGACCAAACCCTGCCGTGAGCACTCCATCAGCTAACATAGTATCGTATATATTTGTGATCTCAATACCAGTTTTTAACTTTAAGTATCCATAATCGAACTTGGCGTTTTGCAGGATCTTTATCTTTCCGGGATCCTCCATGATCTTCTTGAGCAGGGGAAGTTCTTTGAGGTTGATTTTCCTAGCATCAAAAATGTAGGCAAAATCAGCTTTTCCCAGCTGCAACATTAGGATAGATCCTTGGTAAGGGTCAAGGCTGTTAGACTCAATATCCACGGCAATAATATTCTCATGGGAAAGATCTTCCAGGGCGGCTTGCGCTCTTTCCATGGTAACAATGTATTCGTGCTGAGGGTTTTCTATATCAAATTTTAATTCCATACTATACTCAGACCTCTAATTCTTGTAGGAGCAGTTCTCTGGTTTTTCCGGCGTCAGCTTTTCCTTTAGATTCTTTCATCACCATTCCCACCAGATATTGCACTGCGTTCTCTTTTCCTTCCTGGTAGGAGTGTACCGCGTCCTCATTATTTGCCAAGACTTTTTTAATTATGTCCATAAGAGCGCTCTCATCGGTTAGCTTGTGTTCTTCATTTTCAAGCATTTTAATAATGCTGGAGATATCCTCTTCTCTGACCTCTTTATTATTAAGGAACAGGTTCACAATGTCTTTAGCTTTATGTTTTTTTTCGACAATAGCAGCTATTTTTTGTATCTCATCTTCGCTTAATAGTTCAACAGCTCTCTGTTTTATATCTTCTTCCAAGTCAAGCTTTTGCAATAGTTCCTCCTTTTTGTGTGCCGGAGATCTGCTCAGCAAATGTTCGTATTCATCTTTGATCTGCTGTATATACTTTGGCGAGAACATGAGGGGTGGAATGTCCGGTTCAGGAAAGTATCTATAATCATGGGCATGCTCCTTTCCTCTTTGACTTATAGTAGTCTTTTTCTCTTCAACGTAACCCCTATTTTCCTGCACGGGCGTTGTGCCCCCTTCGAGCAACTTTCTCTGCCTTATGATCTCGGCCCTGACAGCATTTTCCATGAACTTGAAAGAGTTGATATTTTTGATCTCCACTTTGTATTCCGGCAAGATCTGCTTTCCTTCCATATCCTGTGTCCTGAGAGAAATGTTCGGTTCCAGCCTCATTTGCCCCTTTTCCATATCTGCATCCCCAAGATCCAACTCTCTGACCAGCAGCTGCACTTTTTTAGAAAACTCCACGGCATCCTCAATAGCAGTAAATGTGGGTTCGGTCACAATCTCCACCAAAGGCATGGAGCTTAGGTTAAAGTCTATGAGGGTTTTGTGGCCTTCGTGCATAGATTTGGCTGTATCCTCCTCCAAATGAACTCTTTCTATGGCGGCTTTTTTACCTGAACTTAAGTTCATATAGCCTCCACTGCAGAGCGGGTTTTGATATTGACTGATCTGGTAACCTTTGGGCAGATCGGGGTAGAAATAATGTTTTCTGTCAAAGCGGCTTTCCTGATTTAGGGTCGAATTTAAGGCCAAGCCCAATATTTGTGTTTTTTTTATGGCGTCAAGATTGGGTACAGGTAATGCTCCGGGTAAGCCTAAACATGTGGGGCATGTGTGCGTGTTCGGCTCTGCCCCGTAAACATCGGTGCTGCAGCGGCAAAACATTTTTGTGTCCGTTTTAAGATGCAGATGTATTTCCAGACCTAGAACCAGCCTATACTTACCGAATAATTCTTCATTCATCTTGGTTGACGGTTCTAATTTGCTGCGTGGTACATTTCATGGGTATTCCCAGACAATAGACGTCTCCAATAGTCGAGCCTTTTGTCATTCTAGGCGTAGCCTTTACTCCCACACATGTACATGATCTCAGGGCCCCGTCTTTATAAATTTTTGATGGCTTAGGGAAAAAGAAAGCACCAATGACAAAGAACAAAACGAGCATAATTATGGGACCTTTGATCATAAGGAAATCATCTCTATTTACGGTTTTTAGTAATTCGAACATGTCTATTTTCATATATTTTTAATGCCTAAAAAATTTAAGGCTTCTTTAAAAGTGGAAATGCTGTAAGTCATGATGTGCGCCGGGGGCTCGTAGCCGGCTTCATGAATAAGAGCATTTCTTACCTTGTGAGCGCTCCAGATCTTGTTATAAAGATTTTTTTCGAATATATGCGGGGCATTTTTCAATCTTTCACCCATAGTCTGACCGGTCACCAGATCTCCTAAAGCATTGTCTAAAGTTTTATCAGCTGTTATCAAAGCCTGTCTTAGCTGACTAGGTCTTTTTTCCACCAAAAAAGAGTTGATGGTACGCCACTCGGTCTGGATACTGTTCATAGTGTAAGGTCTGATGACCCCCTTAGCCGACACGGGTCTTGTATTAGTTTTTCCGAACAACCATTCGAGCATTATTATCTGACAAAAACTTTCTTAATTATGAAAAGTAACATCGCTGCACCGGAAATATGCACTATAAATTTAAAAAAGGGTGGCAAACTGCTTACATTCACTCCCAGTATGTGGGTAAAGAACAAATTACCTAGTATGATGGAGGCCACTATCAGTATGGCAACGACTATTACACCTACTATGCCGCTAATTTTCATAATTTCTCCTAAAATTTAATACTGTAAATATCTTTATGATACCCTGTTTCTTTTTGAAAAACATGAGAAGCTCCCAGTATCTCTTCCTCCCTGAACATATCAGCCATCAGCATCATACCCACCGGTAAGCCCTCCGCCAAACCGCAAGGCAGTGAAATACCGCAAATTCCGGCAATAGAGCTTTGTTCGTTAAGCACATCCATAAGTTCCCCAAACATGGGTGATTTCTCAGATTCGCCTAACTTCATGGCCACGCAGGGCATGGTAGGCCCGGCTATCATATCCACCTCGCTAAAAGCCTTTTTTAGGTCTTCGATGAGCAGGGTCCTAACCTTTTGCGCTTTGGCATAATAAGCGTCATAGTAACCTGAACTTAAAGTATACGCCCCCAGCATCATTCTCTTTTTAGCTTCAAATCCAAATTCCGTCCTGGGATTTCCATATCTTATGCCATCCAACCTAGCCAAATTTGACGACACTTCTGATCTTTGCAGTATGGTATATACAGCTATGGAGTATTTGGGGTCGATAAGATCCATATCCACAATGGTGGCTCCCAGGCCTGCCAAAGTTTTTAGTGACTCATCTACCAGCTTTTTCACACCGGGTTCCAAGTCTATTTCAAAGTAGGACTTAGGTCGGCCTATCTTCTTCCCTTTTAATGAATATTTTTCCAAAAGATCCAGATACTTCTCGACTTTAGAGCTTGAGGTGGTGGCATCGTTGTCATCTTGTCCAGCGATCACTTGTAAAACTTTGGCCGCATCCGCCGCGCTTTTAGTAAGAGGGCCCGGAGAATCTGTAGATGAAGCCATGGCCACTACACCATATCTGCTTACTCTGCCATAAGTTGGTTTAAGACCGGTCACACCACACCAGGAAGCCGGTCCCCTCACACTCCCGGCCGTCTCACTGCCCATGGCAAAGACACACATGTTGGCTGCCACCGCAGCGGCAGAACCACCCGAAGAACCCCCCGGTGATCTTTTTAGATCCCAGGGATTGGCCGTATTGAAAAAATCTGAAGTCTCCGTGCTGGAGCCGTGCGCAAAAGCGTCCATATTCGTTTTTCCCAGAAGAATAGCTCCTGCCCCGCGCAGTCTTGTCGTCACGGTAGATTCAAAAGGAGGAATATAATTCTTTAGCACATTCGAAGAAGCCGTAGTGGTGATATCTTTGGTAGAAAAGTTGTCCTTGCAGGCAAACGGCACGCCCAGCAATGGTCTATGTGCCCACGCCTTGGCCCCTTTATTTTTTATTAAGACATCTGCCTTTTTAGCCTCTGCTATCGCCAACTCTCCCGTTACGGTCACAAAGGCTTTTATTTTTGCGTCTTTCTCTTCAATTTCGCTAAGACAATCTTTAGTTATTTCTTCAGCAGAGAAATCGCCTGCTTGCAAACCCTTTATTGTCTCCATTACTGTCAGGTGGCTTAGTTTTGGCATTTTTATCTTTCAAACACTGCTTTAGTGGCAAACATATCTTTTATAACTTCTTTAGCGTTGGCTAGGGCTTCTTGCTGGGATAAAGTAGTGTTCTTCTGTCCCGTTTTTTGAAAAACATTGGTCAAACCTGTGACCTGATATGTTTCTTTAACGTGAGAGGTGTCCAGTTCGTCCAAAACTTTTACATATTCAATGGTTTCTGCCAACATGACCGACAGTTTATCTATTTCCACCTGGTTGAGGGTTAAATTACAAAGCTGGGCAATATGCAATACTTCTTCTTTTGAAAGCCTTTCTTTGGTCATCTAAAGTAATATATCACAATCTACATGCTCTCCAGACGGGCAATTCTTTCTTGCACCGGGGGATGTGAATCGAATAAAGAGGAGAAGGATCTTCCTTTCAGGGGATTTGTAATGTACATATGGGCTGTGGCCCCGTTGGCGGCTTCCAGGATCTCTTGGTCGGCGGAGAGCTTTCTTAAGGCATCCGCCAAGCCTTTTGGATATCTGGTCAGCAGGGCGGCCGAAGAATCGGCTAGAAATTCTCTTTGTCGGCTAAGGGCCAGCTTTATGAGAGTGGCTATGATAGGACTTAGGATCAGCAATACCAGACCGACTAAAAATAGTAATCCTCCTAGTTCTCCGCTTCGGCTACTCTTTCTCCTCCCACCATACAAAATTCCCCTGGTGAACATATCCGCCAGCAAGGTCACCGAACCCACCAGAACGGATACTATGGACATAAGTCTGATATCGAAGTTTTGGATATGTGACAGCTCGTGAGCCACTACTCCCTCTAATTCTCTTTTTTCCAAGCCGTATACGATACCGGAAGTAAAACAAATCGTACTGTGTTTAGGATCCCGCCCGGTGGCAAAAGCGTTCTTGGCCGTGTCTTCTATCATGTAAATTTTAGGTTTTGGCAGACCTGCGGCAATACACATATTTTCCACCAAGTGGTGCAACTCGGGGTTAGCCCCAAAGGGAACTTCTTTGGCGCGGGAAATAGACAACACTATTTTGTCTGAATTATAGAAGGAGATAAATCCTGAAATACCTGAAAATATCAAGGCAATCCCCATGTAGAAGGTCCCGTATCCTGGATCGAACAACTCGCCAAAAGTATAACCGATGAGTGAAATTACGATCATGAAGCACACAACTATAACCACAGTATTTCTCTTATTTTGGGAGATGTAGTTATATACGTTCGGCATACCAAACGGCCGTTATTCCTCTTTGAAGTCTACTTTTATCAAAAGCGGACTTTTATTTAAAGTCTACTTTTACAGCTTCTCTTTCACCCTCTTGGGCGGCGAAGAATTCTTCAGCCTTAAAACCAAATATTCCGGCGATCAAATTAGAAGGGAAAACCACCAGTTTTTGGTTAAAATCTCTAACCACGCTATTATAAAATTGTCTGGAGTAAGCCACCTTGTCTTCAGTATCGGACAACTCTTTTTGCAAATTTAAAAACCCTTCCTGAGCTTTTAATTCAGGGTATGCTTCAGCTACGGCAAATAGACTTTTCAAGGCACCTGTGAGCATGTTGTCAGCTTCACCGGCTTCTTTGGCTGTCTTGGCATTCATGAGGGCTGATCTGGCCTTGGTGACATTTTCGAACACTTCTTTTTCATGCTTGGCATAGCCTTTTACGGTTTCGACCAAATTAGGGATCAGGTCAACCCTTCTTTTAAGCTGTACGTCTATCTGACTCCAGGCCTCTTTTATTCTTACCTTGAGAGTTTGCAGTGAATTGTAGACACCTATGATAAAAAAGGCAGCTACCACCAAAATAATTACTAAAAATGCAAATGATCCCATAAATTCTACCTTTCTAAACTAAATACATTTAGATTCTACCTATTTTCCGTTAAAATTGCATCCACGAAACCTCTATCTCTCAGAGCTTGTCTCTAATGCTCTCAGCATCATATCATAACTGCCGGTGTTAACAATATTTTCCGGCAAACACCAGCCCCGGCGGGCGGTATCTATGCCGTATTTCAGCAAATTCAGCTGCTCCACGGCATGAGAATCCGTGCTCAATATAAGCTTGATGCCGCGGTCTGTTGCTTGGGGGATGAGATCCTCAGCCAGATCCAGTCTATTGGGCTGTGAGTTTATTTCTATGATCTTATTGTTGGCATTAACGGCGGCGAATAATTTCCTCCAATTGATGTCGCAGGGTTCTCTTTCATTGATAAGGCGGCCGCTAGGGTGCCCGATGATATTGATATAAGGGTTCTCTGCCGCGGCAATAAGTCTTTTTGTGATAGTTTCCCTATCCTGGTTAAAGGCACCATGGATGCTGCCTATGGCATAGTCCAGTCTTTTTAAAAGCTCATCGGGTAAGGAGATCTCGGCATCGGCCAGGATGTTGACCTCATAGCCGTAAAGGACTTTTATCCTGTCTTGGGCTGCATTCAGCTCATCTATTTTTTTTCTGGTATCTTCGATGATCTCTTGCGTTTCCTCATACCCGCGGCTTTGCACGCTGGGAGCGTGGTCGGAGATGCCAATATATTCATATCCCAGTACAACCGCTGCCTCCACCATTTCCTGTAAAGTGTTTATACCGTCCGAGGCTATAGTGTGAGTATGCAGGTCACCTTTTACTTGCGAGATCTCTACCAAGCGCGGTAGTTTGTTCCCGGCCGCCAGCTCAACCTCATGCTTGCCTTGTCTTAGTTCCGGAGGAATGAGTGGAAGGCCCAAAAATTTGTAGAAATCGTCTTCACGGGAAAATTCATTGAGCTTGCCTATCTTCTTTATACCGTACTCCGAAAGAGAGCATCCCTTTTCCAAAGCAAAGGTCCTGAGTACAATATTATGCGCTTTTGAGCCGGTGAAATATTGCATCATGGAACCAAAATATTTTTCCTCACAGATCCTTATGTCAACTTGAATATCATTGGCCAAAACTACGGAAACGCGCTTATCCCCTTCCACCAAGACTTCTTCGATCTCCCTGAACTTGGCAAAGTGGCTGAGTGCTGCTTCCGGGTTCTTGGTCTTTATGGCAATATCCAGATCTCCCACGGTAGGACTTCTCCTTCTTAACGAACCCAGAGCCACCGCTTCCTCAATTTCCGGATGCCTGGTCAGATAAGAGATGACACGGGCAGCTATCTCCTCCGCCTGTATCAAAAGCAGCCTGGGTTTTTCCTGCTTGGTCTTTTTGATCTCGGAAATAGACTCTAAGACCATCTGTTCTGATTTTTCGCCAAAACCATCCAACTCTCTTATTTTTCCTTCTTCCGCCGCGGTTTTGATTATTTCGTAAACATGTTCCCTATCATCGAGATCAAAAGCTGTAGCCAATTTATAGGCTTTTTTAGCCCCGATTCCTCTTAGACCAATAAGGGCGAACATACCCTGCGGCAGATCCCTCCTGATGACATCAAACTCCATAACTTTACCCGTGGTAAAAAGTTCGTTAAGTTGCCCCTTTATACCGGCACCAATACCCGGAACCTCATCCAATCTGTTGTTCTCCCATAGGTTGTATAAACTCGTGGTCAGCCCTTCGATAATAGGGATCACATTTTGATAAGCCCTGATGCGGAAATAGTTAAAGTTCTTCACTTCCATAGCCGCCAGAACTTCTTTAAGAGTTAAAACTATTTCTTTGTTGCTGATCTTGTAAGTTTTTGTCACAGGTTAAAATCCCAGAGTTCTGTTCTGCTGCTCCATCTGAGCCCTATCCAAAGACTCTATTTTGAGCTGCAGCGTATTTAAAGCCAGTAAGGTAGCGCTTACGATCAAAATGGAGATGATCCACATTTTATTGCTTTCCTGAGGGAAAAATAATGTTATGCCCATAATAATGTTAAGCACGGTTAAAAAGATCAAAGGTAGAATAAAGATGTAGAACTCTGGCTGCTTGAAGGTTTCCACCGGATCAACGGTCATGTGCCTAACCAACCTGAAGATCGATATCAACGTCCATAACACAACAATAAAGTTGGTGCCTCCAAATATCCTTCTTTCCAGGATCCTTTTTTCGTGATGTTCCATGTGTAGGTTTAGTATAAATGTTTTAACGAATAATTAGCAAACACGGGTTGCCATTCATTTGCAGATAACATATCATCTTGTTACTATATTCTGGTCTTTCTTGGGGTAGTAGCTCAGTCGGTTAGAGCGTCCGCCTGTCACGCGGAAGGTCGCGGGTTCGAGTCCCGTCTATCCCGCCAGCATAGTTATGTGTATAATAGAAATTAGTACACTGCCCATGTTCGTTTGAAATCCTTTCATTCTGCCCTTCTATAGAGTATTTGTTTATGGGTTAGCACCCTGTTAAAATAGAAAAGGAGGTGTATATGGCAGAAGCAAAAGCAACAAAAAAAGACGCAGGCAGCAACGACGGTTTGGCATTGATCATTGGTGGTTTGTTTGTTTTAGCATTAGTTTTCGCAACTTATTCCTACTTTAACCGCAGCAGTGTTTCGGATAAAGATGTAAAAGGCGGCTCAACCCAAACAACAGATGAGAATGAAAGCACATCACTAGGAGATCGTCTAAGAGAATTGTTTTCCGGAGATAAAGGAGAAGACACAGATATGGCCGGAACAGGAGGTCCAATAGACATGCAAATAGACGATTCTTCGACAGATACTAAAACTTCAGTTTTTTCACAGTGGGTGGCTACCGATTACCAGCAAGGAGACATAACCGGCAGTTCTTATACGGTTAAATCAGGTGATACATTATGGGAAATTGCAGAGGCAAAATATGGAAATGGGGCAGAGTGGACAAAGATACTTCAGGCTAATAGCTCTGACATAGGCTATTTGCCAAATGGTTCGCAAGCACTGATCGTTCCGGGACAAACATTAGTCTTGCCTTGAACTTTTTTAACTACAATTTGAATATTAAAAGCTCCCACTAAATGAGTGGGAGTTTTTGGTTTATAATATGCTAGCCCAACCTTTGCGGGTGTGGCTTAGTGGTAAAGCGTCTCCTTCCCAAGGAGAAGATCGTGGGTTCGAATCCCATCACCCGCTCCAACTTTTTGGCTTGCCAGCGTAGCTCAGAGGTAGAGCAATCCCTTCGTAAGGGATGGGTCGTCGGTTCGACTCCGACCGCTGGCTCCACTCCACTTTAAACGTACTATAGGTTGACTACATATAGCCTTATTGGTATAATAATGAAAACTGTCCTTTACAATAGAAAAGAGGAGATAAGATGTCTAAAAGGGTAAAATTTGGATTCTCAAACACATCCTTATTCCTTGTAGCTAATACGCTGTTGTTAATTGGAATCACACAGTTCAATATTGCTGCAAGCTGCTTCCTAGAATCAGCTTCCATCGATAACCAGTCGACAAATTATTTCACCACATCAACAAGAAAAGCGCATCAATCATCACAAGCGTACTTAACTTCAACTCAACTTTCTATTCTAGGAGATATTGATGAGGCTGAAAGTCTTAAAGCAGAGGCAGATGCAATAAGACTAGAAGCTCTAGAGCTAAAAAACCAGGGATCTTTGTTGAGACAGCAGGCTGAAGAAAACAGAGAAAAATGCTACGAAACTAGTGCGCACGGTAAAAGGTTTCTTCTTATTGGTTTTATAGCTGCTGCACTAGCAGTTTTATACTTGCTAAGAGCCATCTTGTCTTAGAATCTGGTTTTTTAAACATTCCGGACGCCATTTTTAGTTATAAACTAGACGTGGCGTCTTCTTTTTTTGTGACTACAATTGGGTATAATAGATATTACTATGAAAAAGGACAGACCTATCACCAAAGCCGTTATAGCCGCCGCTGGCTACGGCACCAGATTTTTGCCTGCCACTAAGAACCAGCCTAAAGAAATGCTACCCATCATTGATAAACCCATCATTCATTATTTGGTCGAAGAAGCAGTCAACTCAGGCATAAAAGACATCATTCTCGTCACCAGGGCCGGCCACCACATCATGGAAGACTATTTTGACAGTCATTATGAGATCGAAAACTCCTTAAAAGAATCCGGAAAAACCAAACAACTGGAAATGGTACGGAATATTCCTGATATGGCCAACTTCATCTACGTGAGGCAAAAACACCTTCCCTACGGCAACGGCTCTCCCCTCTTGGCAGCCAAAAGTCTTATAGATGATGACGAGGCCGTGGTCTACATGTTCGGTGATGATCTTACGTTATCCAAAAAGCCTGTGGTCAAACAGCTTATCAACACTTTTTACAAGTACAAGCCTACCGCCGTTATAGCTGCGCAAGAAGTGCCCAGGAAAGAAGTGGTCAAATACGGCATTTTCAAATATAAAAAGTATTCGAAGATACCATACGCCGTTGAAGACATCATAGAAAAACCCACCATAAAGGAGGCACCTTCGCGCATGGCTCAGTTTGGCAGGTTCGTACTTTCCTATGAGGTAGTTGATGCTTTGAGCAAGACAAAAAAGGGCAAAGGCAACGAACTGTGGCTTACTGACGCCATCTCTAATCTGGCAAATCAAGGTAGAACCGTTATAGCTCTGCCTATCGAAGGTGAGTGGCTGACCACGGGAGATCCCCTGAACTACTTGAAAGCCACCGTGAAATACGCTCAGCAAAGAAAAGATATTAAAAAGGAGTTTAACAAGTTTCTAAAAGCTACCGTGAGGTAAATTTGTTAGAATTTTTTTATGACCACATCGTACACTAGCCGCAGGCGCAAACCGACACAAAAATATGACCAGGAGCAGTTGTCTAAAAGACTAAGGATGAGCTTATTGGGCATTTTTGGTTTTCTCCTTGGCGGGCTCCTCATATTGAATTTCTTTGGACCTGAAATTGGGGCTCTACTGGGCTTTGTCTCCATACACAAAAATGATGAGGACACCATAGCCGACGTTACCGTAAACCCTCCTTCGTTTGCCGATCTGCCTAAAGCTACCAATCAAGACACAATTAATATTGAGGGCTATGCCGCGCCGGGTTCGACCGTGAAGATATTCGTGAACGGACCGGAAAAAGGTGAGGTTATAGCTGATGCCGAAGGCAAATTCATGTTCGAAAACATCTTTCTTATAGAATCCAGGAATACTGTTTTTGCTAAATCAGTCGATGAAAAAGGCCACGAGAGCGAAAAGTCAGAAACCCAGATCATCATGGTCGACAATAGCAAGCCGGACATAGACATTGAAAGTCCTAAACCCGGTGATACCATAAAAAACCTTAATGAACGTGTTCTCATCAGGGGCAAGGTCAGCGAAAAGGCGAAGATCACTATAAATAAAAAACTGGTGGTGCAAAAGCCGGATCTCACTTTTGAATATTTACTGGGAGTGGTCGAAGGGGATGTCAAAATAACCGTCGAGGCGGTTGACGAGGCCGGAAACTCCAAAATCGAGGCTTTTAACATTAAATATCAAAAAGAGTCCGAATAAGCCTTAACTTAAAGCCTTTTTACCATATTCCATCAGAGCGAACATAACAAGCCATAAAAACATGATCTGGGGATAGAACAGTGAATTCACAAAATTTGATTCCAGCAGCAGGGGCACGATCGCTACCAAACTGTAGAGACTTTTTGTTTTTACAATAGGCATAAGCATGCCCGCGGTAAAGACAAGAAAACCCATAATACCTGTTGTGGCCAGCACCAGTAGTAAACTGGAATCCGAGCCGGCGGCGCTATGGTCTTTTATAGTATCCGGTGTCAAATAACCGTACGCCACTTGGGAGTTCTTAAAATTATTAAAACCTACACCTAAAAATAGATTATCCTTGGCAATATTTAAGGTGTTTTTCCAGGATATGAGTCTGAATTGGGCCGAATCGGCCGGATCGGTGATGCCGGCCAAACGGGTTTGTATCCTGGGCACAGCAAAATAAGTGAAAAAAGCTAAGATCAGAGAC
Organism: uncultured Candidatus Saccharibacteria bacterium; assembly: GCA_964434935.1. Lineage (GTDB taxonomy): Bacteria > Patescibacteriota > WWE3 > UBA101185 > UBA10185 > CAYSWS01. The sequence continues at coordinate 65,736 of CAYSWS010000002.1, read as the reverse complement.
AAAAATATGATCTTGGGCGATCTGGCCAGGCCATAAATAAAGAGCATTACGCCCAGCATGCCCCAGGCGCTTCGTGAGTAGGTCAAGAATACGGCCAGTAAAGTAATGGAAATTAAGACAAAGAATTGTTTTTTCTTCAGAGCATTTTTGCCTGTAAAGAGATCGTCTTTAAATAAGAGAAATGTCAGCGTCAGGACCAAAAATCCACCTACATAATTTGGATCGAAAAATGTTGAGGCCAACCTAAACTTATGCGGGTCCCATCCCAGCGCCTGATCCAGCACTGAAAAATCGGGTAGAACTTTTAGTTGTATAAAACCGGCCACAGACAACGCCAAGGCCGAAAGAACATAAGTTTTACCGATACGGGAAATGTCGATGATGCCAAGGCAAAGCATGTTATAAACCACATTGGCGGCCGAAACATAAATAATGAACCTGGCTAAATAAGAAACAGCCTCCAACATATCTCTGCCATCCAAACTAGCTGCGTTAAAAACCAAAGACACTCCAGCCAATAGACAAAAAATATAAAACGGGGCCAAAAACAGTGATATCTTGAGCTGCCCTGACTTTAACAAGAGCTGTAATGTCCCCAATATGGCAAGAGCCGCCATTACAAGATCGAAAAGATAAATTTTTGTCTCACCCAAGGTGCCTATCAAGGCTAGTTGGCCTAATAAGAGGGCAAATACACTGCCGTAAAACCCCAATTTAAGCATAATTTAATTTCCAAGCCTTCCTGGCAGCGGCAATTAAAAGAATGAGGATCAAGACTTCGGATGAATGAGTAATTATAGCCGCCGCGTAAAAAGAATATCTGGGGATAAAGACAAGGTTGGCTATAAAGTTAAAAATAGCGGCAGATAAGTAAATGTAAGGCAGGTAAACTTGTTTTCCTAGGGTCACGATCAGCCAGGACAAAGGTTGCGTTAAATAATAAAAGATCAAACCTCCTAAAAGTATCTTCAGCACTATAACCGACTGCATAAATTCTGAACCTCCCAGAAGGTCAATAGCCGGCTTGGAAAGCGTTATGCCCATCAAACCTGACAGTATACCGGCAAATATCAGTACTTTCATAGAAGACAAAAAGGTCTTTTTCAGCTTGTGCGAACTCTCCGTCATGTGGCGCACCATGACCGGATAGACGGCATTCATGAAAAAGGTCGGTACCACTAAAGCGACTTCGAATACTTTATAAGGTAGGGCGTAAACAGCTACTGATTCGGTGTTGGTCAAGTTATATTTTTGTGGCAGTCTTAAAATTGAGAGCAGTATCTCATCATCCTTGAAATTGATCTGGCTAAAAATGAACATGATGCCTAAAGGTAGTGTTTGCCAGAACAAGTATTTGGCCGTGGCTCGATCATAGGTTAATTTTATGGGCACACCAATACGGTTAAGAAAATACAGAGAAGTTAAAAAGGTCACAAACCCCCCTATCACATAGCTAAAACTTATCCATATCACACTTATGCGTAGATAAGAAAAGATCGCTACTGCGGCTAGGACTACCAGATATCCTGCAAACAGGGAGTAAGTGGAAAGGTCATATCTGAGTTTGGTTTGAAAAACCACGTTAGCTGTGGTGAAAAGGGACTGCGTGAGGATGAGGAACAAGCTCAAGCGAATGCCAAACTTTAGAGTCGCAGAATAGGGAAAAAATGTCAACAGTACAGCCAGGAGAACTATAAAAAACAGGGAAACCAGGATCCTGATGACCAGAATACTGCCTAGGATCTTTGCTACGCGGCTAAAGTCTTTACTCAATTCCCTGGTGGCAATGGCGTTAAAACCAAAGTCCACAATAATGAACATGAGTGCCGGCCATCCTTGCATGAGGCTGAATTGCCCATAGGCCTCTCTGCCATAAAGCCTGGTGATAAGAATGGTAGCTAATATAGTAATGGACATGGTGCCGGCTTTGCCGATGAATTGGTAAACCGTGTTGGTAGCTATTTTAAATGAGGTTGTCTGTTTATTCATTGCAGCCTGAAATTCTTAAACTATCTTCTTCAAAGTGCGGTGGATTCCCGGCCACTTTTTCCATGGACTTTATTTCATCGTACTGTTTATAGGGCACATAGTCCGAGTTTATCCAGGAAAAATGGTCAAAAGGCGCGGGGTAGCTAATGGTAAATGGGGTCACAGCACGCACCCGATCATCCGGCAGCCACACTTGCTCAAAACTAATCTTAAAATACTCAGCCACAAGCTCAGCATCATAATAGCTATCGTTATGGTCCTTGCCTTGGGCGTGCGCCCAGCCGGTTTCCGTAATAAAGACAGGCAGCTCTTTTGTCACACCCAACTGCTTTAACTCTTCCAACTCATTCTCGTAAGCTCTGATGCTCCACCTGCCGCTGGCAAATGGGCTGCCGCTGAAGTTAGGCTGGGGATAAGAGTGGGAGGCCCAGCCATCAAGCTCATCGAATATGCCAGGTATCTCTTCGTTCATTCTCTCCATAAAAATAAATGAGTCCAAATGGTTCTTCTCCGTAGGAGCGCTGACATTAAAAGCCCCATTAAGCATAAAATAATCTCCGTTCATATCTTTAAAAGTTTTTATGGTGTAGTCCAATATTTGTGCATACTCTGCAGGGTCAATGGCACCATACCAAAAATCGGCTGAATTGGGCTCATTATAAACACTGACATATCTTTCTTTGATGGGCCAGATGAAGATGTTTAGAAACTCAGCCGCCTCTTTGGTTTGCTCTTTATATTTATTCAGGTCCACATCCCAAAGCTGTATTATTGGGATCAAATGTTTGTTCCTTAATTGTTCGAACACTCTACCCCACTTTTCCATGTCTTTGTCTTTAACATTAAAAGGAATGAGAACATAGCCCCAATCTCCGCCATGAGAATTTACCAGCTGTTGGGCAAACTCAAAATAGTTCCTGTTCTCAGCGTAGACATATAAACCAAATTTATTGTTCTTGTCCCATTGGTCTCCGGAATATCTTACATAGCCCAGGCTCTCTCCATAGTCACAATTACCGCTCTGATATATCCTGTGCTGCACAAAACTTAAAATATCTTCCCTCACAGCATATTCTTGTTTAGGGAAGACAAAGAAGTAGATGCCCAAAAGAGCAGTTAGAGTGACCAGAAAGGAAATTATTGAATACAAGACAAGCCTTTTATGCACAAGGATATTCTATCATTTGCCGCGACATCTTCATAAAGTGCATAAATTCAAGTAAAATGAGTTTTGTGAAGATTAAAACTGCCATGGTCGCATCTTTGGTGTTGGTACTTTTATCCGGAGCGTTCTTTAGTTTGGATCGCATTGTAAATAAAAGAAACCCCGAGCTTAAGATCCTTTCCCCTATGGGTAGCTCCTTTAGTATTTTGTCTTTTAACAATGTGCGGGAACCGCCCAAAAAAATAATTTACGGTTATTTACCTTATTGGACGTTAGAAGAAGCTAAATATTTCCAATACGATAAACTGACCGATATCGCTTATTTTGGGCTTTACATCGATGCCAACGGTGATTTTCTTAAATACCAGAATGGAGAAACGGTACCCGGTTACAATCAATGGAAGAACAGTAAAGAGCTTACCGATATTATAGCTGAAGCTAAAAAGCACAATGTGAATTTTGCGCTGACCATCATCTCACACGTGGATGATGTTTCCGATAAATTCCTCGATTGTCGGGAGTGCTGGCTTAACCTTTCCAACAACATCATTAACGAGCTTATCGAAAAAGACATCAAGGATGTGAATTTGAATTTTGAGTATGTGCAATATACGCCCAAGGAAAAGGCTCGCCAATACACCGAATTTGTTGACTTTTTGAACAAGAAACTGGACGAAACCATCGGGGATTCAACCTTGACCGTTTCAACCTTTGCCGATTCCGTGGTCAAGGACCGGATAACTGATATCGAGGGTCTGGGAAAAGCCGCTGATCTTATATTTATCATGGGCTATGATTTTCACCGTCCTTCTTCCGATACAGCCGGACCGGTCTCTCCCATTGGCGGCAAAGGTGTTCATGCAGAATACGACCTGGGCACCATGATGCACGATTATCTAGCTTATGTTCCACCTAATAAGATCGTTTTGGGAGTACCTTACTACGGCTACAACTGGGTAGTGGAAAGAGATGACAAATACGCCAAGCGCATAAGCGGCAGTGATGATTCGGGATATTCTCAATCCCAAACTTATGAAGCCATTATGGAGACTGTTCTTACAGTAAAACCTGACGTGAAGTGGGATGATCTGGCAAAAACACCTTATTTCACATATATAAGCCCGGAAACAGGCTCTGTGCGTGAGGTGTTCTATGACGATGTGGATTCTCTGAAGGTTAAATATGACATGATCAATGACCTGGACCTGGCTGGAGTGGGTATATGGGCGCTGGGCTATGACGGAGGTTATGCTGAGCTGTGGAGCCTGCTGCAGCAGGAGTTCATTGATTAATTGGTGGACTCACCAGGATTCGAACCTGGGGCCTTTCGGATGTGACCCGAACGCTCTAACCAACTGAGCTATGAGTCCAAATTAGTACTGTTATTTTACAATATTTCGACTAAAATTAATTAATGTCTGCCTCGGCCAAGAGATCTATATTTGATATTTTACTTGATTTCATCGAAATTACTATCATTGGTGCCACAATTTTCTTGCTGGTATACCTTTTCCTAGGGCAACTTCTGGAAGTCACCGGTGAATCCATGGAACCTACTCTTCATGATAAGGAACAGGTGATAGCGGAAAAGTTGTCTACCAGATTTAAACCCCTGGAACGGGGAGAAATTGTTATTTTTAGACATCCTGAGGAACATACACGGCTGCTGATAAAAAGGGTCATCGCCTTACCCTTGGAAAAGATCAAGTTGGAAAACGGTCAGGTATTTATTAACGATGTGGTTCTGGCAGAACCTTACCTTGCGCCGGGGATATTGACCCTGGGGAATCAAAGTATTGAAGAGGGTGAAGAGTATAATGTGCCACCGTACAGTTACGTTCTCATGGGAGATAACAGGGAGAAAAGCTCAGATTCAAGAACTCTCGGGGCCATAAGGGAGGAATTGATAGTAGGAAGGGCGCTCCTGGTCTATTATCCGTTAAACAGCATCAGACTGATCGAACATTGATCTTTTTCTTTTTTTTGTTTTTCCACACAAACTCCACAATTCCGCTTACCTTGGAAAAAATGGTGAAATCTTTGCCCATGCCCACATTCTCTCCCGGATCGAACCTTTTTCCTCTTTGTCTAACAATGATCTGGCCAGGTTTTACAGCTTGACCTCCGGACACTTTAAGTCCTAACCTTTTTCCTACAACATTACCTGATTGTCTTGCCTGCGCACCGCCGGCTTTTTTATGTGCCATATATTAATTATTCTTCCTTTTTCTTGGCAGGTCTACCTCTTTTTTTAGCCGCTGACGGTTTAACCTCAACCTTCTTTTCTTCTACAGCGGCCTTTTTACCTTTTTCACCTATCTTTTCCACTGAGAAAACACTTAAAGGTTGTTTGTGCCCCCGAATTTTTCGGTATCTGGATTTGCCTTTGAACCTACCTATGCGGACTTTTCTATCCCTTCTATCCTCCAGATTCTTTAGCACTACCTCAATATTTGTCAACACCGGATCGCCAATAGCTACGTTCTTCCCGTCAGAGTAAAGCAATACCTCATTTTTGTCGCTGGCTTGTCGTTCCAGTTTTATAACCTCACCTTCAGATACTTTAAATTGTCTTCCGCCTAGGCGGATCACTGCATATGTCATAACAAACAGAAAGAATAGTACTATAAAGACACTTCAAGAGCAAGTTTACGACCATCCCTAAAAGAATTCCAGCACGGGCAGTTTTTCCACCAATTCCCAGCTATCATCACCGGCAATCCTATTCTTGCGGATAAAACCGCACTTAACGCATTCGTGCACTAAAACCTCTTCTCCATCTTTTTTATATATTTTCCCCACCGGGACCATCAACCCCCAACAGGCAGATCTTCTATCACCCACCTGCTTATCTACATGAAAGGAGTGTAGACAAAAAGGGCAGTGGTTCCTGTGCCTGGTACCGGGAGCTTTATATAAAACCTCTTTTTTACAATGTTTGCAGATAAAACTATTAGATTTTTGCATCAGTTCCGACAATTATCAAAGCGTCGTAGGCAGAATCAGCCGGCAGATCTTCCTGTACCTTGGCATCAAAATACTGCTTCATATCTTCCAGCAACAGATCCTTATAGGAACTTTTATCCGGCTTGATCCTGATCAGTGTTTGTTCCAATCCCACCTCATTTGCATTACCTATACTGTCCACAACATACCCTTTTTCACTGAGAAACGTCTCCGTCCTACCTGCTACTCCGGGAATTCCAGCGCCGTTCTCGATTCGTAACGTCAGGTCCTCTTGTTTTAGGTCTAGTTTTTTCTCCGCTGGCTGAGGCTGGTTTTGTTCATCCTGGTTGTTAACTTGAGTATCTTCGCTTAAAACTTCCTTGTTTGCATTGTTTCCTGCCATATCTTTATCATGCTGTCGACTTCTGTTCATGAGGATCCCCCCGCCTATCAACAAACCCAGCAGTAAGATCAAGCTTGCTGCTCCACTGTAAACCAGCGCCATATTCCTTTCCTTTACCACCACGGGAACAGGCAGCAGATTTAGCAAGTTGACCTGCGTGGTCAAAATGTCTTTGTCGTTATCCTTCATGTAACCCTGCAATAAGTGCATTTCATAGCCTTTGGCCTCTTCCAGGTCACTGTTGGGAATCTCTATATCCAGCACCTGATAATCAGGATTGAGGCTAAAATTGTCGTAATTATAAATATAAACTTTGTTGATGGGATCAGACCTCTTAAAGACAGAAAGCTCTTGGACTATTTTTTGCAGTTCTTTGGTCGATTTATCTTCTTCGTAAATACCTGAGAAGAACACACCGTTGAATTCAGATAAGACCACTACCTGTTTACCGGCTACTTTGGAGATATAAATAGCTGGCTCATTCTTGTTGGTAAACCGAGGTAAAAGTATGGTCCAGGGAATAACGCACTTTAAGCTCATTTCCAGCAGGGTCGCCACCTCAAGGTAACTATCAAGAACCTCTTTCTTTACACCTATGAATTGGTAAACAAAAGGTGCGATCTTTTGGTAAGAAAAATACATTTCTTCCAACGGGAAATCTTTATCTTTGGTCTTGACCTCGTTAATGATCTGATCCTCTATCTCTCCGCCATGCTTGTTAACCGTGACAAATTTAAAGAGTACGTCGTTGGGTTCTATGAGAATGTTAAGGGCTAGATTTCTGGGCTTTTTATCCGTGACGGCTGAGATAAGCTCTTTCAAAGCTACAGCGAACTCCTGGTTGTTCAGGATCCTATTATCATCTACTACGTCTTTAGTAACGTCAGCTGAGACACCTTTGAATTCCTTATTTTCGATAATGCTAACTTTGAGTACGTTGTCGCTTAAAGAAACGGTGATATCTTGCATATTCTTAATATAACATAACCAAATATTTATATAAATTTACTACGGTCTGCTTTTCACCCATATATTTTGTACTATTCCTAAGGAGACCAGGGAGATGAGAATTGAGCTCCCTCCATACGACACCAGAGGCAGGGTGACTCCCGTCACGGGCAATATACCTAAGTTCATACCCACATTGATGGTAAACTGTGAAAAATACATCATAAAAATTCCCACGCATAACAGCTTACCAAATAGGTCTTCTATTTCGCTGATGATCCGTAAAAAGAAATATAACATTAATGTGTAAATCGAAATGAATAAAAAGACACCCACAAATCCCCACTCCTCGGAAAAAGAAGCAAAGATGAAGTCCGTCCAATAAGCAGGCAGAAATTGCAGATTTGCCTGAGTTCCTTGTCCAAAACCTTTTCCCGTCAAGCCTCCCGAACCTACGGCTATCAAAGACTGGATAACATTATATCCTGATCCCAGCACATCCAGCTGAGGATTTAGGAATACCAAGATCCTTTCTTTTTGATAGTCCTTGAGCAAATGCCACAAAGGGGTAGAAAAGATACCGGTCACGAAGATCCCTACCAACATATAAAGCTTGCTAAAACCCCCATAGAACATTATGCCGGCGGTGACAAGTAAAACCACTATGGAAGATCCCAGGTCCGGCTGAACGAGAATGAGGATGACATAAGTTAGGGTGAGAAAAGACACCAGCAAAACATTTTTTATATTATTTAAGCTGCCTTTATTCTCCACCACAAATGAAGCCACAGCTATGATCAAGAACAATTTGGCTATTTCGGAAGTTTGAAAACTAGCCTGCCCGACGCTCAACCAACGAGCGGCGCCTGATCTGAATTCGGCAAAAAAGTCGGTTATCAGTAGTAAGACGGCTCCTAAAAAATACAGGTACTTCCAGGCGTATCTATATAAGGTGTAATCGATGAAAACAAAAACTCCATAAAACAATAAGCCCACCAGAAAGAACAACATGTGGTTCTTTATTAGCGAAGGAGATGTGGAAAGCAACGTTATAAAGCCGAAAACAAAAATGAGAACGGGCATTAAAATAAGCGATATGTTAAGTTTTCTTATCATTATTCAGATAGTTCAACGGCATAATCTTTGCCGGATATCAATTTGTCTGCCAAGATCTTTTCTTTAAGTTCACTCTCAAAACTATGCACAACCTCTTTTATATCTTTTTGGTCCGGATAGGTAGCTATGATCCTGTCATTTACTCTTAATTTATTTTTCTTCCTTTCGTCCTGGAATCTTCTGATGATATCTCTGAGTAAGCCTTCTTTCTTAAGTTCGGCACTGATATTTATGTTGAGAGCTACCATCTGCTGCTGATCTTTACTATTTTCCGGCAGATCTTCCAGATCATTCTTGAATATGATGTCCTTGATATTGGTCTCATCCTTGATAATGGTCAGGTACTCTTCGGGTAGTTTGTATTTTTCGGTGGTGATCAAGCTTTCCAGGGGCTGCCTCACGGGGATCTTGTTATTTACCCTGATCGATAAAGCGGCGCTGACCATATCCCTAGCTTGCTGCATGAACATCAACAGCTCTTCATGCTGGCTGATGATGCCCTCATCATACTGTGGGTAGGTTTCCAGATGAACACTTTCTTCAAAGTCATGAGGTAATTTCAATTGCTGATATATTTCTTCCGCCAAAAAAGGCGTCACCGGAGCACAGACCTTAGAAAATGTCACCAGTACGTGGTAAAAAACCTCCATCACATTGCCCTCATTGTCGGAGATCCTGTCCCGGGAGCGCCTCACATACCAGCGGGAAAGATCATCGACAAAATCTTCCAAAGGCTGTATGGCTTGAGGTACATAGTACTTCTCAATATTTACCGTAAAGTCCCTTGTGACCTGGTGCAGTCTGGTCAGGATCCACTTATCCAATACATGTTCACCTTCAGGCTCTTTTTTTATATCTTTTGGATGCCAATTATGCAAGTTTGCGTAGATCAAAAAGAATTTAAGACTGTTTAATAAGGGGTTGAGTACATTTCTCGATTTATTCTTAAGTTCGATGAGATCAAAGTTGGCGTTTTCCCCCACCATCAAAGGTGAGTTCATGAGGTACAGCCTCAATGCATCCCCGCCTATAGTCTCCAACACCTCTTTAGGATCGGTGAAGTTCTTGTAGGTCTTGCTCATTTTTCTGCCGTCGTTTCCCGCCATGACCCCGGTGGAAATGACATTCTTGAAAGAATTAGACTCAAATAAGGCGGTGGAAAGCCTGTGCATCATATTGAACCAAGCTCTGACTTGGGCAATGTATTCGATGATGTAGTCCCCGGGGAAATTCTTGTCGAATTTCTCCTGGTTCTCAAAAGGATAGTGGAGCTGAGCGTAGGGCATGGAGCCGGCCTCGAACCAGGAATCCAACACTTCAGATATCCTGGTAAAGATCTTGCCATCTTTTTTTATGGTGATGTCGTCAATATAAGGACGGTGCAGATCTTTTACTTCTTCGCCTGATAACTCTTCCAACTCGGCAATAGAGCCGATGACAATGGTTTCCCCGTCCGGAGCGCGCCACACGGGCATGGGAGCTCCCCAAAATCTTGACCTGGATATACACCAGTCGGGAGCATTTTCTATGACATGCTGGAAACGCCCATGTTTCAAATGTTCGGGCACCCAATTTATATTCTCATTATATTCAAGCATTTTGGCCTTAAGATTTTGTATGTTCACAAACCATGAATTTTGAGCCTTCTGTATGAGCCAGGTGTCACACCTATCGTGGTAGGGAAACCTGTGCATGATGGTACCGCTGTAAAACATCAGTCCACGATCTTTGAGATCTTTATTTATGAGTTCATTAGCTTGGGCATAGAACATACCTTCATAGGGATTCTTACCCGTATCTCCAGCTATAAATTTCCCCTCATCATCCAGACTGAGCATGATACGCAAACCGTAGTGATAGCCCATCTGCGTATCAATTTCCCCAAAACCGGGCGCCGAATGAACAATGCCTGTGCCCTCCTCCATACTCACCATGCCTTCATACTCATAAACTTTGAAATCAGCCAAATTCTTGGTAAAAAATTCATAAGGCGGTTGATATTCCAAACCTAAAAGCTCTTCCCCCAAAAACTCTGCTTTAATAGCAAAAGGTCTGCCGGAGAACACGCTGTCTGCCAGCTTTTTAGCCACAATATAAGTTTCTCCCTGGCTGACTGCCTTCACATAAGTTTCCTTTTTATCGACTACCAAACCTCTGTTGGAAGGCATGGTCCAGGGAGTAGTAGTCCAGGCCAAAATGTAGTCTCCTTTGAATTTACCCGGCGTCAAAACCTCAAATTTTACAATGATCGAGGGATCCTCCGCATCTTTATAGGTGTTGTCCATGGCGATCTCAAAGTTGGAGACCGGAGTGCCGCAAGTGGTACAGAAAAGTGAGGTATAGACACCTTCGTAAATGTGGCCCTTGTCATAAAGCTGCTTAAAGGCCCAGATGACCGACTCCATATAATCTTTGTCCGTAGTTTTGTAGGCATGCTCCATATCCACCCAGCGAGCTATTTTATCTATGTACCAGACCCATTCTTCTGAAGTTTCGGAAGTGTACTTATAACATTCTTTTATGAATTTCTCTAAACCGTAACCTTCTATATCACGTCTGCTTTTTATGCCTAAAATTTTTTGTACGCTGTTCTCTACAGTTAATCCATGCGCATCCCAACCCCAGACTCTTTCTACTCTTTTCCCTTTCATGGTCCAATATCGGGGAATAATATCCTTGGCAATGGAACTTAATAAATGTCCATAATGGGGAAGGCCTGATATGAACGGGGGTCCGTCATAGAAAACGTAAAGCTGGGATCCAGGTCTGCTTTTGACGGATTTTTCGAAGATCTTATTTTCCTGCCAAAATTTAAGTATCTTTTCCTCTATTTGGGGGATGCTCTTTCTTTCCGGTACTTTAAACATGCTGGTACTATAACAAAAAATTAGTTTCCCTCATAGTTTTTTCCACTTTGGGATTTCTGATATTCAAAAAATCTATCCGTTTGGTCAGCCCTTTTTGCTAGTACACCTGCCACGACAATGCCTATAACAACCAGAGACATTAATAATAAGTAATAAAATTTGTTCATCTTTTTTTAGGCCAAATAGTGTCTTTTATACCAAGTTTAAAATTAACATATCGCGCCATGACAAACAATAAATCAGATAAACGGTTCAGATACGTGATCAGGCCCTCTCCCTCACTGTCTTTAAGAACTCCTTTTTCCATCAAGGCGACGGCACTCCTTTCCGTTCTTCTGGCCACAGCCCGTGAAAGCTGCAGCTGAGCAGCAAACTTTGAGCCTCCGGGAATTATAAAGTTGGACAGTTTGGGCAGAGAAAGTGACAACTCATCGATAGCATGCTCGATATCATTTGTCCTGGAAGAATAGTTGAGATCTATTTTCGCACCTGATAATTTGGCTCCTAAGGAAAATAGGTCATTTTGCAAATCCTCGACCAAAGCTCTTATTTTCTTATTTCTTATAGCATGCAGCAACCCTAATGAGGAATTCAGCTCATCGATGTTACCGATGAGGTCCAACAAGGGATGGCTTTTTTTAAGAGTCGAACTATTCAGGTTGGTTTCACCCTTATCGCCCTGTTTTGTATATATTGGCATGTAACTAAAGAAAATTAGGTATTTCTTCGAAAATTAGCTATTTCTTCGAAAATAAGGTATTTCTTCGAAAATAAGGTATTTCTTCGAAAATAAGCTATTTGGCTACAGTTCGCAAGTGCTGAAACCGCATCTGGCGCATTTATAGCATTTGTTGTCTTTTTCCAACGGTATATCGCAGTTGGGGCACATAGTAAAGGCTGGCCTATAACTCTGCGAACTGCCAAATTCGAACACCTGATTTGATTTGGTTCTATCCCTGTATACCGTCAGACCTTTACAACCCCGCTGCCAAGCTAAGATGAAGGCTTCCCTGATCTCACTAGGTGTGGTCTCTGTGGGCATGTTTATGGTCTTGGTAATTGCGTTGTCGGTATAAGTTTGGAAAGCAGCCTGCATTTTAATGTGATCTCGCCAAGATATATCGTGAGCTACCTTGAAGATGACTTGCAGATCCTGAGGTATTTCTTTGATGCCCTGAGCACTGCCATGATTATCAATTACTTTTTGTATCAACTTGTCCGTATAAATACCCCTCTGTTTGAGTTTTTTTATAAAGACGGGGGCTACGGTCCTCAGTCGCATACCTTCTAATACATTCTGCTCGTAGGCCAAGGCAAAATAAGGCTCAATACCAAAGGTGGTGTCACAGATGACGGCGTTGCTGGAGCTAGGAGGGAATGTGAGCAGGGCTACATTCCTGGGCTGGTGCTTTTTTCCAGCCCAGATAGAATCCTTGACCAGCGGGAACGGCCCTTTTTCTTCAGCTAGAGAACAGGAAGCGTTAAAAGCGTGTTCGTACATGGTTTTGGTAACTTTCTTAGCCAACCTGACGGCTTGCGGGGAATCATAGGAAATTTCCAGCTCAGCTAAAGCCTCTGCCCAGCCAACTGCCCCAATACCTATTCTTCTATGCTCATGCACAGCCTTTTGCACCTCTTCGACTGGGAACCATGAGGCCTCAATAACATTGTCCATTAACCTCACAGCCACACTGATGACTTTAGCCAGTCTTTCCAGATCAAATTTTCCCTCACGAACAAAATTAACAAAATTAACATAACCCAAATTGCATGACTCATACGGATATAGCGGGACCTCTCCGCAAGGGTTGGTAGTTATAATATCCCCTCTTTTCTTCTTGAGAGGATTTGCCAGGGCTGTGCCTTTGTTTATAGCCGAGAGATTAATAAGGCCCGGGTCGCCTGTCTGCCAGGCTAAATTTGCCATGAGGTCCAGAATAGATTTGGCATTGACTGTGTTCACGACTTTTTTAGTTCTGGGATTAATAAGGTCCCACTCCTTACCTTCTAAAGCAGCTTTCATGAACTTGTTGGTGACGCCCACGGAAATATTCGTCTTAGATAAATATCCATCATCCTTTTTAGCCGAGATAAAATTAAAAATGTCGGGGTGGTCGGCATTTAAAATAGCCATGTTACCGCTTTCATATTTTCCTTCCTGCTTAAAAAGTGAAGTCATGAGATTGAACATTTCGATCATTTTGACCGGTCCGGCCGCCAGTTCCGGTATTCCGTTCACAATATCCCCTTCGGGCCTGACCTGCGAAAAATTATAACCGCAGCCGCCACCATTCTTTTTGATCAAGGTCGATTTGTGTAAGATATTAAAAATGGAGTTTATGTCATCCTCAACCGGCCAGACAAAACAATTGGCCAGCTGAGGTGCGTTCTTTCCGGCATTGGCTAAAGTTCTGGAACCGGGTAAGAAATCAAAGGACATCATGATGTTTTTGAACTCTTTGTACCATTTGGCTTGCTTTCTTTGACCTTTTTCCACAGCGGAGAGAAATTTTGCCACGCGGTGTATCATACCCGCCGGAGTTTCCTCTATCTCCCCGGTATCTTTTCTTTTCAGGTAGCGCTGTTTGAGAATGTATAAAGTGTTGTAAGACAGGCCTATATCATCTTTTATACCCAGCGAATCCTTATCCTGATGTGCGTGCTTCTTATTCTCTCTGTAGAGGATGAAGGCTTTGGCCGTACTGGCGTGTCCGTTTTCGATGAGAACTTTTTCCACGATATTGCCTATCTCCAAGGTAGTAATGAACCTCTTATCTTTGAATTCCTTTTCTAAAATATCAACTATCTGCCAGCTTAATTCTTTGGCCAGTTCCTTATCTGTTCCCCCTACATTTTGGGCGGCCAAAAAAACACTATTTGATATTTTCTCTGCTTGGAATAATTCAATATTTCCGTTTAACTTCTTGATCTTGAAATTCATATGCCCTTAACATTTACTAAAACCGCAGGTGTAGCACTTAGCGCAGCCTTCTTCCAACACTAAAGTTGAGTTTCCGCAATCAGGACACATATCGGCTTGGGCAAAATAAGATACTTCATTATCGTCCTCGTGGACCACGTTCGAACCGTTAGCCCTCACTCTGATATCAAATTCTTCCGCCAATACTTTAGCTAGAGCGTCGGGCAATGAGCTTACTCTGTTCTTGCCAAACCCGATAGATGAGGCGCCGCCAATACCGATCAACTGCACGACTATATCCTTCACAGTGTAGGCTCTATTTTTGGAAGCGCGCAGCCAGCCGGAAACCAGTCTGCCCATGGCTTCAGACAAAGCGGCCACGTCGGACCCGGCCTTGCCCACATTGATGAATACTTCCAGAGGTTCTCCTCTATCACTTCTATTTATGGTCACATAAGCCTTTCCTTGAGGTGTGTTGATCTTATAGGTAGTGCCTGATAATTTGTACCCTCTGGCTTCTTCCATTTCCACACTTTTAACCTCCTCTACTACAGGTTGAGAGAACACTTTTTGTTCGAACTCCTCCTCAGCCTTCCCCGCCTTTGCTTTTTTAGTTTCTTTTGTTTCCAGGACAACTTCCTGCCTGCTACCGGTGACATAGACCGTTAAGCCTTTGCATCCTAATTTCCACCCCTTCATATAAACCTCGGCCACATCTTCCTTGGTAGCTGTAGAGGGAAAATTGCAGGTCTTGGAGATAGAATTATCTATAAACGCCTGCATGGAAGCCTGCATTAAAATGTGTTCTTCCGGGGCTATGTCCGCTGAGACAACAAAGGTATCTTTGAGGCCGGGCGGTAATTCGTCAATATCCTGACAGGAACCTTTTTTTATGATCTGGTCTATAATTCTTTCTCTTTGTTCACCTTCAATGCCGGCCTTATCCAAAGCCTCGATAAATCTCGGGCTGGTATAGGTCAGCGTAAGACCTTCCTCATCTCCCGCGGCCTGATAAACATTCCTAAAGTAAGCCAGAGCGAAGACCGGTTCGCAACCGTAACCCTCTACACCAGCTACCGTGGAAATGGTCCCTGTGGGAGCAATGGTTGTTTGTGCGGCGTTCCTGATACCGTGCTGTTTTATACCATTAACTACCCTGTTCCAATCAATGGCGGGCCGGTTAAAGTCGTGTTCGTAGGGGGAAAGGGGTACCGGGGGCTCCCACGGCAGATCTTCCGGATCGTAGATGCTACCGGAGATCTTTCTAAATGGACCTCTTTCTTCGGCCAAACGAATGGAGGTCAGCATACTATGGTATCTCATAAATTCCGTAATCTGTGCAGCAAACTCCTGACCTTTTTGACTGCCATATCTGATCCCCATAGCATACATGGCATCAGCCAAACCCATAAAGCCGAGACCTATCCTGCGAGCATTCAAAGCTGCCTCCCTAAGCTGAGGCACAGTTGGTACATACTTGTTGGCGGTCACTACGTTATCCAAAAATTTAGTAGAAAGCTCTATAGACTCCTGAAAAAGCTCCCAATCTAGGTTGCCATCGGCATCAAGATGTTCGGCCAAATTTATCGAACCCAAACAGCAGTTCTCATACGGCCCCAGCCACTGCTCACCGCAAGGGTTGGTAGCCTTGAGTTCGTAAAGTTGGGGTACAGGGTTTTCTTTGTTGGCTGTGTCTATAAATAAAGCACCGGGCTCACCGTTCTTGTAGGCATGTTCGATGATAAGATCAAAGATCTCTCTGGCCCTGGGCGTTTCTATTACTTCTTTGCTCGCGGGGTCAATAAGCTCATAATTAGTGTCGTCCACTACGGCTTTCATAAATGAATCGGTCAGGGCTACCGAGATATTAAAATTAGCAATATCGCCCTCAGTTGATTTACAGGCTATGAACTCTCTTATATCAGGATGGTCCACCCTTAATACAGCCATGTTGGCGCCTCGCCGCACACCGCCTTGGGCTATCTCACCAAAAGCCTTATCGTAAACCGACATAAAGCCCACAGGCCCGGAAGCTTTACCGTTACTGCTTTTTACTACCGCACCTTTTGATCTCAGGTCCGAAAAGGAAAAACCATTTCCTCCTCCCACTTGTTGTATCAAGGCGGCATCTTTTAAGGTGGAAAATATACCGTCTGAATTTTTACCCATGTCATCATTTATAGGCAGTACAAAACAGGCTGCTAACTGACCTAAGGGAGTGCCGGCTCCGGTAAAGGTCGGTGAGTTGGGAAAAAATCTTTTACTGGTTAGTAGGTTGTAAAAATCCTGCTTGGTGCGTGTAATATCCGTATAAGGTGTATCCGGTTCAGCCACTACCCTAGCTACCCTCTCAAACATTTCCGGTATGGTTTCCGCTGCTTCGCCAGATTCGCTTTTTCTTAAATATCTCTTTTCCAAAATAACTCGGGAGTTCTCACTTAAAATGATGTTCTCGTTCTTTCTTTCCATGTCACGTATCTTTCTCAACCTTACATTTACAGATGTGTCTTTGGGTTTTGTTTTAACATTCTCTTGCATTTTATAGTGTTTTTTGACGTAAAAAAGCCACCTAGCCTACTTTCCTATAGGCCTAGCTTATGGTCAATTTTCCGTAGAAAATATATGAGGGCAGTGTAATACTAATCGAAACATAAATTTTTACAAATTACAATGAAATATTCATTGTTACATTAAAAGTTGTGGTAATAATATGCATTTGCGGTCACCAAAGGAAATACATAACTGAAATCATTTAATTTCTATATATGCATATTTTAATTGCCGTTACGGGAATAGTTATTTACCTCTTAGAAATGCCGGAATGTCATACTTGCTTTCCGGGTCCTCACCTAGGCTGGGTTTTCCCCAAGAGTCTCTTTGCTTTCCCCCATCTTTGTCCTCATCGCTATCCTTTTCGTCAGTATCCTCCTCATCACCGGAAAGTGCGCCCGGCGCAACCCCTATAGGTTTTGAAGATTCAAAAGAGTCTCTCTGGTAAGAAGGGGAATCTTTTCTCATGCCCAGTTTTGATCTTATATCTTCGGTATCAAATCCCGTGGCGATGACGGTGATCTTTATCTGCTCCGACATGCTTTCATCGATCGTAGTACCAAATATAATATTGGCTTCTGCGCTAGCCGCCTCAATGATTATCTTAGCTGCCTCATCAACTTCGGCCATGCTCATATCACTACCACCGATAATATTGAACAGTATTCCTGTGGCACCGTCTATGGAAATATCAAGCAAAGGAGAGGTTATGGCCGCTCTGGCTGCCACAGCTGCACGGTCTTCTCCGGTACCTATGCCTATACCCATAAGGGCTGTACCGGCATTTTTCATAATGGTTTTAACGTCGGCAAAATCTACATTTATAAGACCGGGCATAACTATCAAGTCCGAGATACCCTGTACCCCTTGGTTAAGCACGCTATCGCTCATTTTAAAAGCTTCCAAGACCGGTAATTTCTCATCAGCGATCTCTAATAACCTTTGGTTGGGAATGGTAATTAAGGCATCTACTTCTTTGCTAAGCTCAGCAATACCACGCTCCGCATTGGTCATCCTGCGCACACCCTCAAAAGAGAACGGTTTGGTTACAACTCCTATGGTCAAAGCACCAAGTTCTCTGGCTATACCCGCAATAATAGGGGCGGCCCCCGTACCGGTACCACCACCCATGCCGGCGGTTATAAAAACCATATCCGACCCCTCCAGGTTTGATCTAATAAGGTCGGCATCTTCTTCAGCGGCCTTTTTCCCCAACTCAGGGTCTGAGCCGGCACCAAGACCGCCAGTCAGATTTTGTCCTATGGGAAGTTTAATAAAAGCTTTGCTGATGGATAAGGCCTGAGCATCTGTGTTCACAGCAATAAATTCCACGCCATTTATCTGTTGTGATTCGATCATAGTATTGATAACGTTACACCCGGCGCCGCCAACGCCCACAACTCTAATATTCGCAAATCGTTCAATCTCAGGTTTTATCTGCATATTAACTTTTACTTAGGGCAGGAAGTTTTTTAATTTACTAAAGATTGTACTAATCTTACTAGATATATTACCGCGATTTTTCTCTAAAGACAATATGGAACCGCTCCTATACAAGTGGGCTCCATATAAAACAGCTCCTACTGTGGCAGCCGACTGCGGGCCTTGGATCTCATCTATCAATCCGGTCACTCCGGAGGGCTTGCCTATCCTAACCGACGTCTTTAAGACGTTTCCTACAACTCTTTCCATACCGGCTGTAAGCGCTCCACCACCGGTAACAACCGTACCAGCAGGAAGTTTACCCTTGACGTTAGCTTTGGCAATCTCCAAAGCCACTAAGCTGAATATCTCTTCCAATCTGGCATCAATGATCCTATATAAAACCTTCTTGGAAATACTTTCAGCCTCGAGATTCAGATCAGACACATCAAATTCATCGTCTGTCTGTTCGAGCTGTTTTTTTGCTTGCAGCGCGTATTCATTGCTCAGTTTAAGTTTTATGCTCTCCGCATCCTCCATGCGTACCCTTAAGCCTACGGCCAGGTCGTTGGTAATGTACTTAGCTCCCACGGGTATGACAGAAGAAAATATAGGACTGCCTTCCAAATAAGCTATAACTGAAGTGGTGCCTCCGCCGATATCTACCAGCAATGTACCAAGCTCTTTCTCCGTATCGGTAAGCACAGACTCAGCCGAAGCGATCCCGGTATAAATTAGCTCATCCACGCTGACCCCCACTTGTTCGATACATTTGGTCAAGTTGATAATAGCAGTTGATAAGCCGTGGATGATGTTGGTCTCCACTTCCAGCCTGTTTCCGGTCATACCCACCGGATCTTTTATGCCATCCTGAGAATCAACAATGAAATCACGAGGAAGAACATGGATGATCTCCCGAGACGAAGGCAGTGAGATGGCTTGGGCGGCTTCCGTCACTCTGGCCACATCCTCAGGGGTTATCTCCGAACTCAAATGAGGCGAAACAGCCACCACCCCGTGAGAATTCCTGGTCTCAATATGGCTACCATTGACGGTCACAAAGGCTGAGGAAACTGATACACCGGCCATCCTTTCGGCTCTTTCCAAACTATTGGCTATGGCTTCTACGGCGCCGTCTATTTTGCTGACGAAACCCTTTTTTATACCCTTTGACTCAACATTGCCTGAAACACCTATGACAGATACTTTTTTATCGTCCACCACGGCTACAGTCGTAGCAATCTTAGTCGAACCTACATCTATACCGGTAATGATTCTTTCTTTTGCCATATTTAGAAAATCACTTAAATAATACTATAACTTTATCATATCTCATATCAATGCGCCGTATTTCTTTATGTTCGATAACAGCTTCTTTTAATAGAGCTGCCACTGTTTTTAGCGCTTCTTGCTTGTTCTTCTCATTTCCTACCAACACCTCCACCTCATTCTCCAAGTAGAGGTTAACATGTTTGGCGGAAAAGCTCATACTGGTCACCTTAACATCTTCTTCTTTTAAAAGCCTGGTCAATTCCAAATAAACCGGCACCAGATTCTTATCTATGAACAGCCCCGCCTTTATCTCTTTGTCATATTGGATCTTAGGCAGCCCTTCCGTGTTGTCATCGGCATATCCTAGAACGTAGCCGTCTTCATCGACAAAATAACTGGCGTCGTTCTCTTTATACAACACGGCTATAGGTATTCTCTCATTCACTACTATTCTAATGGTATGCGGAAGTTCTTTTTTTACTAAGTAGGATCTGGCTCCCAATAGATTGTTGCTCAGCTTTTCTGATAGCTGCGCTTCATCAAATTTAAAAATATTATGTCCTAAAGCATTATTTTCCGACATTAATCTCACATCCTCCTTATTTACAAATTCACGTGTGCCTTCAACGTAAATCACGTTGATGCTAAACAAAGAGGAGAAGAGAATAAAATAGACGGCACCTGCCAAAATAACAAGAATTACTGTCATTTTGAGGATAAAAACCAGCATCGGAACATATTTCCGGGAAAGATACTTAAAGCGTGATGCCCGGTGTTTTCTTATTCTTTGGCTTTTTTTAGAGGATCTTGACGATTTCATCAACTATTAGTTTGGCGGCTTGCAAATTTTTTTCGAAAGGCTGCTTATAAACATACTGCTCAAGATTATCCAAGACTTCTTTGATGACCTGCAAAAAATATTTCTCATCTTTTATCTTGTCCTCATTTACAATTTCCGCCAACCCCAGTTCCTTGACCATAAGAGCATTTTTATATTGCTCATTATGAGAAGCCCAAGATATGGGCACGAGTATGCTCGGCTTGCCCAGGATCATAACTTCCATGCATGTATGGGCACCGGCTCTGGAGATGACCAAAGAGGCATTTCCATAGGCATCGCCAATAGTATCGGCAAAAATATACTTTCTTAAATAATAAACTCCCTCAACCTTTGTTTTTATTTTTTCGTATTCTTCGCTTAACTTGTCAAAATCATTATATTTTGAATAGTCACCCGCTTGATGTATAACATTGGCTATCTGCAGCAGATCCGGCATGATCTTTTGCACAGCCAGATTAATGATATGCGAGCCCGTCTTACCGGCAGTTATGAAGATGGTGGGTTTCCTGTTCTGGATATTAAAATCCTTGTTATTTCTCATAAACACTTCTTTTCTAATAGGTAGTCCGGTAAGAACAGCTTTTTCCAGGGGCAGATCGTCCATAGACTGCGGCCAGGCACATAAAACTTTTTTAGCTAACCTACTGATCAACTTATTGGCATATCCGGCGGTCACCGTTTGTTCATGAGTTACGGTAGGAATGCCCAAAAGCCATCCGGCAAGAACGACCGGCACAGCCAAATAACCGCCAAAAGAAAGAATAACATCAGGTTTTATCTTTTTTAGTAAAAATAGGGCTTGGAAAAAACCTACCGGGATCTTTATCAATCTGAACGGATTGAAAGTTCTGTAAAATTTACCGGCTTTAAGATCGTAAAAAGGAATGTGCAATTCTTGTATCTCCCTAAATTCTAAAGTAGTGTTCTTGCTTCCCGGTAGTGTCTTTTTATGCCCAAACCAATACATGTTTATATTGGGATACCTTTTCTTTAATTCGTCGATGACGGGCAAAGCTGAACTATGATGTCCGCCTGTGATCACTATAGTATTCATCATTACTGATTCTAGCAGAAATTATGACTCTTTTGTTTGTCTGCGAATATTATTCAAAACCCCCAAGCCCATGAGCGTAAAGACCATGCTCGAACCACCATAAGATATCAAAGGTATGGGCATGCCTGTCAAAGGTATGAGCCTGGTCATGGCGGCAATATTTATAAAAAACTGCATCCCAATCCACGAAGTGATACCCACCGCCAGCATCCTCCCCAACATATCAGGAGCATTCTTAGCTATGTTCAAGCCCATGTGCAGCAAATAAGCAAAGACCAAGATCACTACTGTTGTACCCATGAAGCCAAACTCCTCGCCTATAATGGCAAATATTGAATCCGAGGCCACTTCCGGCAAATATTGGTATTTTTGCCGTGATTGACCAAAACCTAAGCCCAGCAACCCTCCTGAGCCCAAGGCGATCAGCACTTGCTGTATATGATAACCGGCCTCATTTCCACCTGCAGGTGTTAACCCCAGTAAAGTTAACAAGCGCTCTCTTCTGTATTCTGATGTGAAGATCAATACGGTCCCTACTAAACTCAAAATTGGAGTAGAGATCAAAATGGGTACTAGCGGGTAGCCGGATACAAAATAGATAATGCTGCCTATAAAAAAGATGAGCACAGCATTTGACATATTGGGTTGCAGAATTAATAGAATAGAAAATATCATGACCGTGACAAGATAGACAATGAATGGATCATATCCAAAACTTTTTCTATTTTCAAACTTACTTAACTGCGTGGATAAATATAGTACCAGGGCTAACTTTGCCAGAGCGACAGGTTGAAACCCTAAAACACCAAGAAAAGGTAGCGCCGGCAGAGGCTCGGGGTTGAGGTAGAACCAGCGGCTAGCCCCGTTTATGCAGGGGGCAAAGATTATACCAGCATCTTCAGGAGTTCGGCATAAAAATAAGCCGATGAAAGCCAAGAACAGTAAGAACCCAATGCTTGATACAAAAAGCAAAAATGAAACGTTGCCTAACTTCCTGTAATCAAACTTAGAAAAAAATACAAAACCCAGGAGGCCTACCAATATCCAAACCAGCTGCAGCATGACAAATTTGAAAGGATTGCCGAAGGTGGATTGAGCAAAATAAGCCGTAGAATTGTAAATGATAAATAATCCGAACACCAGCAGAGAAAAAATTACCAAGAGGAAAGATTTATAAGAACTGTTTTTTGTGTCTTTCATGGGTTCGAAGAAATAACGGCCCCTAAACTACCTAATTTCTCAAAGAAATTCTCATATCTAACAAACATTTCTTCCACACCTATGAGCTCGTTCCTTCCTTCGGCGCCAAGAGCAGCAATGACCAAAGCCGAATTGAACCTTTCATCATCCATGTTCAGCCGTATACCTCTAAGCTTGGTGGGTCCACATATCTCCAAAACCGAATTGGGTTCGCCCAATTTCTCATAGTCATAGGATTCATCGCTGATGACAACCTGGAAACCCACCTCAGTAGGTTTTTTCAAACTTATATCGGCACCCATGCGGTTGAGATCCTGAGCAAAGCCGAATCTGTCCACAAAGATGGTATCGTGGATGTAGCTTTCCCCTTGAGCAAAAGTAAGCAGTGTGGCAGCAAAGGGAAGCCAGTCCGCTAAAAATCCCGGAGCTGGAGCGCTTTCCAGCTTAAGAGGCTGGAATTCCTCTCCCCCGTACCACACGCACATCTGCTCACGGTCGTATTCGAACCTAGCTCCTATGTTAGTGAGAAAATTTACAAACGAAGTTAAGTGAAGTTTCTTGATGCCCTTTATGACAATGCTGCCTTTTGTCACCAAGGCGGCCGTAGCAAAAGCTACTGTTTCAATAATATCCGGCTGGATCTCAAAATACCCCTTGGTAAAAACATTACGGCCAATAACCCTGATCTTTCTGGGCTCGAACCTCTCTGCCTGTCCGCCTATGACATTAAGAAATTCTATGAGATCGTCTATCTCACTTTCTTCAGCAGCATTTGTAATAACTGTTTGTCCGGGAGTAAAAGCGGCGGTTAGGAGGGCGTTGGCTGTTCCCATATGGGTGCTGATCTTAAAATTCACCGCAGTACCGTATTGTTCCTTTGCCTCCAAATATATATGTTCTTTATCGGTCTCCACATCATTTCCTAAAGCCTTCCAAGTATCTATCCACCTATTGATAGGCTGGGGCTTACTAGATGCACTTAAAGTCCTGGGTAGTGTTGCCTTGCCGAATCTAAACAGCAACGGTCCTGCCAGTAGCAGGGCGAAGCGGCTTTTGGACCCAATATCAAAGGGTATGATGTGCGTTTTTACTGTTGAGCCGTTAATACTTAGTTTGTTATCGCCTATCCAGGAAATAGTACCTCCAACCGCTTTTATGATCTCTATCATTAGTTCAATATCCGATGTTCTAGGGACATTTTCCAGCACAATATCTTCATTTGATAGTAATGAGGCAGATAGTAGTTTTACGGCGGCATCTTTGCTACCTGACGGTTTTATGGTGCCCTCAAGTTGATGGGCCCCTTCGATGATGTATGTTGACATATCAGCTTAGCAGAACTAAGAGCAGAGAATTTGCCACCACTAAAATAGCAATGATTATGGTGAGAATGAAGACAAGCTTTTCCAATCCTCGACGAGACCTATAAAATCCTATGGAATTTCCGATCCCAGAAGCAAAACCCCCACCTTTGGATTGGATCAGGACCAGTCCTACTACAGCCACGGACATTATGATATGTGTTATTTGCAAGATCCTATACATATTATCTTTTTCTGCTTTCGCAGATCCAATTAAAAAATACCATTAAAACCGCTATGAGAAGCGAAGAAAATACCATCGACCAGGCCACGCTCAATTGCTTAGATGGTAACACATAGCCAAAAAACATCAACTCGGATATGGTGGCGGATCTGATCTTAAAGAACGGTATGAACAAAGTAAGAACATAGACGGTGATGGCGGTTAAGATAAAACTCATGAAAATGTAGCCCGGTCCTTCATTGGGCAAGGAGATGAGAATGAGTAAGGGGCGCATGAACATATATAAAAGGGTCAAACCCATGATGAACAAGATGATGGCGCTGGGATGATCGAAAGAAAAACAGCCAATGATGTATTGAGTAATATTAAGGGAAATAGTAATAAACAGCGATAATCTAATTAATGACTTTAACACTAAAACATTATACTTGAATTTTTTTACGTCTTAAATAATGGTGATAACTTTGAGCAAAACGATGGGCTTCGTCTCTCAATCTGATGATGAGTTTTAAACCTTCGTTGTCCTCTGGAAGTTGAAGCTTCATAAATTCTCCACCCTGCAAAAATATCAGTGTTTCTTTTCTTTTGGCTAGACCCACCAGCGGGATCTTGAGACCGTTATCCTTCAATACCGCCTCTATAGCAGACACCTGTCCCTTCCCTCCATCCAAAACTATGAGATCCGGAAGTTCCCACTTTTTGTTCTTTAATCTTCTTGACAGCACTTCCGCCATCATACCCACATCATCCGGCTCCGACTTCAATTTGATCCTGAACTTTTTGTATTCGTCACTATTTAGACTGCCATTCTTGCTGACAACTAAAGATCCGACAGCCTCATGGCCGGAAATGTTGGAAATGTCATAACACTCTATTTTTACGGGCAGCTTATCCAAAATAGGTATACTATCTCTCAACTCCCGTAAAGATCTTTGCGCCATGTCTTGGAACAAGTTAGGATTTTCCATATATTGCTGGGCCGGTTTGAAGCTGGCTCTGATATATTCGAACCTCCTGAGCATATCCCTATAATCTGCGGCCTGCTCGTAATCTTTGTGCTTGGCCGCTTCTGCCATTAGCTTCTCGTATTCGTTGATGATGCTTGAACTTTTACCTCGTAAGAATTTTTTCAATCTTATGAGTTCTTTTTTGCTCTTTTCCAAGTCAGCCCCGGATAAGCAAGGTGCCGGGCAAAGACCCAAATGGCCGTATAAACAAGGCTTGTCTATCTTCTGATATCTGTAAAACTTAGCCGGTGAACAATCCCTGAAAGGAAAGATCTTTCTTAATGTACGTAGTATCTGTTTGGTCGTGCGGCTATTTGTATATGGACCGAATTTGATATCATTTTTCTTCAGGTCAGTTTTTCTGGCTGTTATCACTTTTGATAGTTTGACCACTTTACCCCCTATTTTTAAATTATCTTTTCTTTCTACAATATAAAGATGAGATTTATCATCCTTGTAAATTATGTTGTAGCGTGGTTTGTGCTTTTTTATGAGTTCGGCTTCCAGGATGAGAGCCTCCAATTCCGAGGCTGTGCGGATTATCTCCATATCACTGATCTTGCTGACCATGACCTTGGTCTTGGGTTCCAGGGAAATGGTTTTTTGAAAGTAAGAAGAGACCCTATTTTTTAATCTCTTGGCCTTGCCTACGTAAATAATGGTGCCTTGGGAATTCTTGAACAAATATACCCCCGGTTCTCGAGGTAACTCCTTAACTTTGTTTATCACGTCTTCACGCATGGGCTAATTTTAACATCGCAGTCTGAAGATGTGTTGTAAAATGATATTCATGAAAAGAAAATGGCTGGTTTTGTTTATTTTGGCATGCTCAGTAATGTTTGGTACCAAAACCATGGCCGCTGACGAGTTCAAAACCGAATTCAGTGTCTTATATGATGTCCAACCCAATAGTGAAACCTTTGTAACCCAGGACATCACCATAACAAACCTAAAAGATGATGTTATTGCCACTAACTATTCTTTGACACTCAAGCAAATGCAGGTATACGATCTTTCGGCCCGGGACGAGATCGGTCCCATGGAGATCGTGAATGAGATTAACAACGATCAAAACATCATTAAGGTCCTTTTTAACGAAAACGTCATCGGCAAGAGCAGAAGCAATAAGTTCACCTTAAAATATAAGACCAAGGACATTGCTACCAAGATCGGCGAGATCTATACCGTGCGCATACCCAAAATAGCCGATCTGGATGTCATTCGTGAATATGAAGTGATACTTTCAGTACCCACCTCCTTTGGACCAAATATTTTCATCACACCTGAACCCAAGCTCATCAACCCGGAAAGCAGCAGGACCCAGTACACCTTTACTAAAGAGGGGTTGGAAAATAAAGGCATTTCTGCCAGTTTCGGGAAGTATCAGGTGTTAAATTACAAGTTGACCTACCAGCTGGAAAATACTTCCTTTTTTGCCGGCATTCAGGAAATTGCCCTGCCGCCTGATATCAGGAATTTGCAGCAAGTGCACCATAAAAAGATCGAACCTGAGCCGGTCAAAGTCTATGAGGACAAGGACGGTAATCTGATAGCCCAGTATGTCCTCAGGCCAAGATCAAAGCTTGAGGTGGTATTAACGGGTTCAGTCAGGCTCATAGGCAAGCAGATAAATAGTGAGTTGGGAGGAGCCTTCAATGACATACCCAAAGATCTGGTGGAAAGGTACACCGGAGCGGAAAAATACTGGGAGGTCAACGATCCGCTCATACAAAACTTAAAGAACAAGATCTTAGATAAAGAACTGAACGTGTCACAAAACGCTCAACTGGTCTATACATTTACAGTCAATGCACTTAATTATGATTTTGATGTCATAAATAATGATTATTTGCAAAGGGGTGGAGCTCTAAAAGCCCTCAATAAAGAAGTTCCGGCCGCCTGCATGGAATTCACCGATCTCTTTATCACTTTGGCCAGAGCGCTAGGTATACCCGCCAGAGAGTTGAATGGGTACGCTGTGAATGTTTATCAAAACGTCAATTTGCCTCTGTCCATAAAATTAAGATCCGGAGATTTACTTCATGCCTGGCCTGAATATTATGATCCTAATTTCGGCTGGGTGCCCGTTGACCCCACCTGGGGCAACACTTCTCAACTTGATTTCTTTTCTAAATTGGACAACAGTCACTTTGCTTTTGTCATCAAGGGTGCGGATTCGGAAAGACCCCTGCCGGCCGGTTTTTACCGTCTGGAGGACAATAAAAAGCTAGTGGAGGTTGCTATCTCGGAAAATGCCGCCGACGCGGAGTTCGACCATTTGGTCAGCCTTTATAAAAGGTTCACTCTCAATCCTCTTTATCTCTTAGCCGGTTATAAAAAATATTATTTGAAAAACGAAGGTGGAACCTACATTTATAACCTGGAAGGTAAAACCTTGCTGCCTTTTGAGGTCAGGTCACTCAGCTTGCCTAAAAAGCAAGATACGTTACGGTTCGAAGATCTGAACGGAGAATTGCACACCCAGTCAATTATATATGCCGAGAAAAATCCTAAAAAAAGCGTTATAAATCCCTGGAAGATCATTTTTTCGATTGCCTTAGGGCTTGGGCTGTGTAGCTTTGCTTATTATTTCTTAGTTGTGAAAGGGTACCGGAAAAAACTATCTCTCCACCTTCAGAGCCGCCTTCGGGTCCCAGGTCTACCACGTAATCGGAATTCGAAATAATATCCAGGTTGTGTTCGATGATGACAACGGTATTTCCCCTGGCAGACAATCTTTTTAGTATGACGATCAGTCTTTCCAGATCGGCAAAATGCAAGCCGGTGGTAGGTTCGTCAAGGATATAAAGCGTGCTTCCGGTAGGTCTTTTGGACAATTCCAGCGCCAACTTAACCCTTTGCGCTTCTCCTCCGGATAAAGTAGGAGCCGGCTGTCCCAGTCTTATGTACCCCAAACCGACATCGTGCAAAGTTTGTATCTTCCTTCTTATAGCCGGTATATTTTCGAAGAACCGCAGAGCTTCCTCCACCGTCATGTTGAGCACATCACTGATATTCTTGCCCTTATAATATATTTCCTGTGCTTCCCGGTTGTATCTTTTTCCCTGGCAGACCTCGCAGTTCACGTAGACATCAGGCATGAACTGCATTTCTATTTTGATCTGACCTTCTCCCCGGCAGGCTTCGCATCGTCCACCCTTGACATTAAAACTAAATCTTCCGGGTTTATAGCCTCTGATCCTGGCTTCTTCGGTCTTGGCAAAAAGGTCCCTGATATGATCGAAGGTTTTAGTGTAGGTAGCCGGATTTGATTTTGGCGTCCTGCCGATAGGACTTTGATCGATGGCTATGACCTTATCCAGATTCTCCGCACCTTCCAAACTATCAAACTCTTCCGGTCTCTCATCATTTTTTAGACCAAAGTGCTGCCTTAATCCTTTATGAAATGTGTCCATGACCAAAGTCGACTTGCCGCTGCCGGAGACTCCCGTGACACAGGTGAATTTTCCCAAGGGGATCTCAAAGTTGATGTTCTTCAAATTCCTGCCTCTGGCTCCCTTGAGCACGACCGTCTTGCCGGAGAGCCTTTTTATAACTTTGTGGTTGGATTCGTCTTCCAGCAACTGCTGCAGTTGGTGCTCTTCCTTGACGCCATTAGCCCCAACAACTTTTTTTCCGGACAGATATTGTCCCGTTAACGAATCTTTGGCCTGCTTGATCTCCTCAGGCGTACCTTCGGCCACGATCTTTCCGCCATGTTCGCCGGCTCCGGGCCCAAAATCAACCAGATGATCAGCTTCCAGCATGGTTTCCATATCATGTTCTACCACAATGACCGTATTACCCAGATCCCGCAAATGCTTAAGAGTTCTTATCAACTTACCCTGATCTTTTTGGTGCAAACCGATGGAGGGTTCATCCAGCACATAGAGCACACCGGACAGACCTGAACCTATTTGTGATGCCAATCTGATCCTCTGCGCTTCTCCACCCGACAACTGAGATGAGGTCCTGGACAGGGTCAAGTAACCTATCCCCACATCTATCAAAAATTGCAGACGGTAATCTATCTCTTTAAGCAGAGCCTCAGCAATTTGCTTCTCCCGGCTGGTCAACTTATTTTCCAGATCATCCAGCCAGGCCTGTATCTTTCTAATGGAGAATTCGGACACTTCGGCAATATTAAATTTATCCAACGTTACCGATAATGAGGCTTTTTTAAGCCTGGTGCCGCCGCAGCCCTCGCAATTGTCCCGCACCATGTATTTTTCTATCTCCCGTCTCATGAAATCTGACTGTGTTTCCTTGTACCTTCTCATAAGGTTGGGGATGAGCCCTTCGAACCTGGCTTTGTATCTATGTGTAAATCCCTCTCTATTTTTATAAGTCACCCAAAAACGTCTCTGTTGAGGGGCGCCATATAGCAAAATGTCCATGGCCGACTTTTTAAGTTCTTTAATGGGAACATTCAAAGGAATGCCGTATTCTGCAGCCACGGCATTGACGATGTTAGCTGTCCAGGAGCTGTGCTCGAACACTCTGGTCCAGGGATAAAAACCGCCTTCCAAGACGGAAAGGTTGGGATTGAACAATAAGTTAACGTCAATTTCCATCTGTGTGCCCAGCCCGTCGCACACCGGGCAAGCACCGTGGGGTGAGTTAAAGGAAAAGGTTCTTGGTTCCAGATCAGGCAGAGATATATTGCAAAAAGGGCAGGCAAAGTTCTCCGAATAGAGATGGTCGTCAAATTCCTTAGGAGATACAGGAAAATCAAATTCCTTATCTTTAACTATACTTAAAAGCACGTTACCATTACTAAGCCTTAGGGCGGTCTCCACAATTTGATTTATGCTACTTATAAAGTCTTTCCTGGCCTTGGGTTCGGATAATCTTTTTTTATTGATCACTTCCCTAGAAATGACCGCTTCAATGGAGTGCTTGTTGGTCTTGATCAATGTCAGACTTTCTCTGAGATCCCTGATCGCACCATCTATCCTGGCTCTGACCAGGCCTTGTTTTCTCAGATTTTC
The DNA here is from genome assembly GCA_964434935.1 of uncultured Candidatus Saccharibacteria bacterium. GTDB lineage: Bacteria > Patescibacteriota > WWE3 > UBA101185 > UBA10185 > CAYSWS01. The sequence continues at coordinate 35,500 of CAYSWS010000002.1, read as the reverse complement.
GAACAAACTGCTGTACTCCCCTTTTCTGTCTTTAATGATCGGAGAAAGAATAAAGTATCTCACTCCTTTAGCTGTATTGAAATCTTCGCTCATCTCCAGAGTGGAAACTATTTGCTCCGTGATCTCCTGCGCTGACTGTCTTTGGATCTCTCTTCCGCACTCCGGGCAATGCGGATGTCCGACTCGGGCAAACAGCAACCTCAAATAGTCGTATACCTCCGTGACTGTACCTACGGTAGAGCGTGGATTCCTGGAAGTAGTCTTTTGATCTATGGCAATGGCCGGGGCCAGTCCCTCCACAGAATCAACATCCGGTTTGTCCATAATGCCTAAAAATTGCCTGGCATAGGCGGAAAGGCTTTCCACATATCTTCTTTGCCCGTCCGCATATATAGTGTCCATAGCCAGTGACGATTTTCCTGAGCCTGAGACTCCGGTAAAGACAATGAACTTATTTTTAGGGATACTAAGATCTATATTTTTTAAATTATGTTGTCTGGCACCCTTTATAACGATGTGTGTCAAGGCTGAAGGCTTGTCCATAACATAGAAAATTCTACGGTATTTCTTTGGGTTTGTGAAGAACTTAAATTATCAGCTTTTTAATTATTTTCACCATTTTTGTCCTTTTTATCATCTTTTACGGCACACAAATGGTCCGGTACTTTGGAACCTTTAATGAAAACCTCGCTTTTCTTACAGCTTTCGTCATATTTCATAAAAACATTTGACGGCATTACCATTTTTTCATCTCCTTTATCTTTCAGCACCAAAGTCATGATCCTGTTCCACATGGGGGCTGCGCCACTCAAGCCTGAGGCCAGGCTTCTATCCAGAGGTGTACCGTCATTGTTGCCTACCCAAACACCTGTCGTATAACTTGGCGTGAATCCCAAAGTAAAATTATCCTTGATCTGATCCGTGGTGCCTGTTTTTACAGCTACCGTCTTACCGGGAATGTCCAAATAGTTATTAGGACCAAAGGCCGGTAGCCTGGAAACGCTATCCGATAAAATGCTCCACAAAATATAGGCTGTGCCTTCATTAATTACTTTTTGGGGCTGCCTCTCATCCTTATAAACATCAAACCCCATGCCGTCCACAATAGAAAGATATGGAGTTGGCTCTAAATAGTTCCCCTGCCTGGCTAGCGCGGCATAAAGATTTGTGTGATCCAATAATCTTACTTCCTTACCGCCCAGTGTGACCGAAAGGCCATACGAACCGTCAACTTCCCAATTAGTCAATCCGAACCTCTTCCCGAAAGCCACAATATTGTCCGGGCCTAAAGCTTTGGCTAACCTCACGGCCGGTATATTATAGGAGTTAGACAAAGCTTGTCTCACAGTCACGTTACCGTGGTATTTTCCATCATAATTTCTGGGAGTGTAATCAGGCTGACCTTTAATTTTATAACTAACCGGCTCATCTTTTAAAATAGAAGCGGCCGTGTATCCGTTCTCCAGGGCCAAGGCGTAGGTCACAGGTTTTATGGAAGACCCCGGTTGACGGTAGGAAGTTATGACATCAAAAGCTCCCCAATTTTCTTTAAAATAATCTATAGAGCCAACATAAGCCAGAATTTCCCCGGTTTTCGAATCCAGGACCACGGCAGCTCCATTGGAGATCTTAAGCCGGGCGTTCTTTTCCACCTCCTCCTTAACTATGCGCTGCACTTCTTCCTGCAGGTCCAGATCTAAAGTAGTGGTCACGGTCAGTCCGCCCAGATCAACAAAATTCTTGCCGAACCTTTCCTCCAGATCTTTGCGTACATAGGCCACAAAGTGCGGTGCTCGTATATATTCTGTCTGTGGAGCGAAGATCAACTCCTCCGCATAAGCATCCTCAGCTTCCTGCTTGGTGATATAACCCAGGTCCTTCATCCGATCCAATACATACTTTTGTCTTTGCTTGGCCACCTCGAAATTTCCCGTCAGGGGAGAATAAGTGGTTGGCGCTGTTGGCAAACCTGCCAGTAAAGCAGCTTCGGCCAGGTCTAATTCCCAAACATTTTTAGCAAAGAACTTTTGCGCCGCTGATTGGATCCCCCAAGCGGATCCTCCGTAGGATATATTGTTCAAGTACAGTTCCAAGATCTGTGCCTTAGAATACCTAGCCTCAGCGGCAACGGATAGGACCAGTTCCTTCAATTTCCTGGAAATCGTTCTCTCCGGAGAAAGTAAAACATTTTTTATCAACTGCTGAGTTATAGTGGAACCTCCTTGCAGGTTATTATCGACAAAGGTTGACTTGGCTGCCCTAAGCATGCTCTTAGGCTCAAAGCCCGCGTGGGTGTAAAACTGGGCATCCTCTACAGCAATAGTGGCATCGATCATATGCTGAGGTATTTGCTTAATTTTTACGGGCTCGTATCTTTTTTCGATGAAGATCTCGTAAAGTAATCTGCCATTCCTATCCAATATCCTGGTAGGTGTGGGTATTTGCCGAGTAACTAAAAGGTCAGGATTGGGCAGATCGTGGAGCCAGACCAGAACATGTGAAGGGATGAGCAAAAATATTACAGCGAACAAAACACCGGAAAAGAAGATCAAAAATCTTCTGACCAAGATCCTGAGTGTCGTTTTCCTGGGTTTATACTCTACCTCCTTATAACCGGGAACCCAGTTCTTTTTTACTTTTTTTCTTACGCTTAAAGTTGGGGCTTTTAGGGCAGTCATTTTGTCCAATATTTTTTTTAGTGATGAGAAGTCCTGCTGTTTTTTTATCTCTTTAGCTTTGTTTCTCAGTCTCCCAATTAAAATGATAATTTCATCAAAAAGGGAAATGAGAACTTGCCCGATCAAAATAAGGATATTTTTGATATGTTTTAATAGTCCGGAAGCATTTCGTAGATATTTATTTGTCATAATTGAGACAGCTAAGTTTTATTGATTGTACAAACCAAAATAAGACTAGTCAATATTGGAGTTTTTCTTGATCCTAATTATTTTATCTCTAAGCTCAGCCGCAGCTTCAAAATTCAACATTTCGGCTTCGAACTTCATAAGCTTTTCCATTTTCTTGATCTCGGCTTTCAATTCCCGTGGCGGCAACTGCATATAATCGATCTCCGTATCTCGGTCATGGTCTTTTTTAGTGATCTGTTCTTCGATGACCTCGTCTATGAGCTTGTCTCGGAAGGGTTTTTCGATCTGCACCGGGGTCACGTCATGTTCCTTATTGTAAGCTACCTGTATCTCACGACGCCTGTCGACTTCGTTAATAGCTCTCTCCATGCTACCGGTGACCTTATCGGCATACATGACCACTTCTCCTAATATATGCCTGGCTGCTCTGCCCATGGTCTGCACCAAAGAGGTGTCCGATCTTAAAAAGCCCTCTTTATCGGCATCGAGGATGGCCACTAGAGACACTTCCGGTAAATCTAAACCTTCTCTTAAGAGATTGATGCCAACCAGAACATCATAATTACCTTTTCTCAGATCGTCCAAAATGTCGGTCCTTTCCAAAGTATCTATGTCCGAATGTAGATAAGTGACGTTTATGCCTTTTTCCTTGAGATAAGTGGAGAGCTCTTCCGCCATTCTCTTGGTCAAGGTTGTCACCAGCACCCTTTGCCTGTCCTTGACCCGCTGCTGGATCCTTTGCAACAGGTCTTCGATCTGATTTTCGGAGGGCAAAATGGTTACTCGTGGATCCACAATGCCGGTGGGCCTGATAAGCTGTTCAGCTACCAAACCCTGGGACATGCTTAGCTCCCACTCTGCAGGCGTAGCGCTTATATAAACCGCCTGATTGATCTTTCTTAAGAATTCCTCAAAGTTCAGGGGGCGATTATCCAATGCTGAGGGCAGCCTAAAACCATAGTTGATAAGATTCTCCTTGCGGGACCTGTCGCCATTGTACATGCCTCTGACCTGGGGGACCGTGATGTGAGACTCATCGATCACCAGCAAATAATCATCAGGGAAAAAATCCATTAGTGTATACGGAGGTTCGCCCGGTTTTCTACCATCAAAATATCTGGAATAATTCTCTATACCTTTGCAATAACCTATTTCCTGCATCATTTCCAGATCGTAATTAGTGCGCTGTTTTAATCGATAGGCTTCAATGTTCTTTCCCGCTGATTCCAGCTCTTTGACCCTAAAGTCCAGATCGTGACGTATCTGCTGCAGAGCACCTTCTCTTTTTTCTTCAGCCGTAATATAGTGCTTGGCGGGAAAGATGCTTATAGGACTGTGGCTTCTTAACATATCTCTCAGGTGCTGCAGCTCGTTCTGAGTGAGAGCTTTTATGTAACTGCCACGTCTTGTTTGCGGTAGATCCTCAAACCCCACACTTGTTCCTGTAAGAGGGTCAAAATAATCTATATCGATCAGATTATCATCAAATATTTCCAGCCTGAGAGCGTAATCAACATAGGCAGGATAGACATCGACAATATTACCCCTGACTCTGTAAGTTCCCCTTTTAAAATCAAATTCCGATCGTTCATAAAAGATCTGATTGAGTCTTTTGAGAAGATCCTGCAACCTTATCTTCATGCCTTTTCTGAGCTCTACAGCAAATTTGGAATACTCAGCCGGCGAACCAAGGTTATAAATACAGGACACAGAACTCACCACGATCACATCCTGCCGCGTCATGAGAGATGTGGTAGCCGCCAAGCGCAGCCTATCAATGCGTTCATTGATGTCAGCATCCTTTTCAATATAGGTATCGGTGGCCGGCAAATAACTCTCCGGCTGATAATAATCATAGTAGCTCACAAAATATTCGACGGCGTTATGGGGGAAAAACTCTTTGAACTCCTGATAGAGCTGGGCAGCCAGAGTTTTGTTGTGAGATAGAACTAAGGTTGGCTTTTGTACTTCCTGGATGACATTGGCCATGGTAAAGGTCTTGCCGCTGCCGGTGACCCCCAGCAACACCTGATGACGCGCTCCCTGCTCCAGATTATGCTTGAGAAAGTCTATAGCCTGGGGCTGATCGCCCGTAGGCACAAAGTCTGCCTGCAATTTGAACATAAAAAGATTTTAGCACAATGTTTGGGTTTTCTATGGAAAGTTGTTGACATGTTTGGTGTTTGTTCGGTAGCATATAATTACCAAAGAAAATACAAAGTTTTTACGAAAGGCACCACATGAGCCCAATTACACTATATAAAAGACAAAGACAGATCCTAGATTATATTTCCCAGTATATTCAGCTAAACGGCACCTCACCCACATTACAGGAGATAGCCGATGCCATGAGTCTTTCTTCTTTGGCTACCGTACATGAACATTTACAGGCTCTCAGTAAAAAAGGTGTTATAAAAAGGTATGAGGGAGCTGTCAGAGGCATTGAGGTGATAGACGATGCCTTCAGCACATCCATGAACGCCATAGAACTGCCTGTAGTGGGCTACATAGCCGCTGGCGAACCTATTGAGGCTATTGAGAATCCCATAAATACTGTCTTGGTGTCTTCGGACCTGGTTTCCAAGACAAAAAGGTGCTACGTGCTGCAAGTTAGAGGAGATTCGATGATCGATGAGGGTATTTTTGACGGCGATAATGTGGTCATTCAGCACCAGGACACAGCTAACAACGGTGATATAGTGGTGGCCTTATTGGATAACGGCTTTGCTACCTTGAAAAAGTTCTACCGTGAGGAAAACGGCAAGATAAGATTGCAGCCGGCCAACCAGAACATGGATCCCATCATAGTCAAAGCCAGCGAAGTGCAAGTCCAGGGTAAGGTGACGGGTATTATCAGAAGGTACGATTAAGCACCATATTTTATCTTATTCCTGACCTTTTCCCTTAGTTTTTCGTGCCAGGATTCCTTATTTTCCTTATAAACATGCCAAATGGGAGGCAACACGGAAATAATAATGATCACCAGTACAATAGGTAAGAGATATTTATCAACATCAGGTATTATGCTACCCAAATAGTAACCCAACCAACTCATGCCCCACGTCCACATGGTCCCGCCTAAAAAATTAAAAAAAGTAAAACGTTTATGGTCCATCTTGCCTATGCCCGCCACCACCGGTACGAAAGTTCTCACAATAGGCATGAATCTGGCGATGACTATAGCCTTACCACCGTGCTTTTCGTAGAATTCCTGGGCCTTGATGACATTTTTCGGTTTGAATAACAGGGACTCTTCCTTCCTAAACAACTTCCTGCCTACTCTCTTGCCGAATTCGTATCCTACATTGTCGCCCAACACAGCGGCTATATTAGCACCAATGGCTAATGTCCAGATGCTAAACAAATGAAATCCCGGAGAAGCCAGAAGACCGGCTGTGAAAAGCAGGCTGTCGCCGGGTAAGAAAAATCCGATCAAGAGACCTGATTCGGAAAAGACGACCGTAAATACACCCACCAGCCCTATAAGCTGTATGAATCTCATGAGATCATGATTTAAAAAGGCATCGACTATTTGGTTCACAAAGGTGATGATATCATAAATTAATTCATGTGCTAATATTTATACATGGACCTTACTGCCTTCTACCAAAGATATTCCCAAGAAGAAGTGGACAGAGCTGTTGAACTTCTTACTTACAAAAAGGTCGATCCCCTACCTAAAGAAGAATCAACAAAATATCCGGTCATGTATATTTTCAGGCATGGGCAATCGGAAGATAATGCTAATTTTATCTTCAGCGGTTGGCGAGACTGCGATATTACTGAAAAAGGAAGAGAACAGGCTGAGGAACTGACACCTAAATTAAAGGATAAGAAGATCGGCATGCTTATTTCTTCTGATCTAAAAAGAGCTATAAAAACTATGGAGATCGTCATGTCGCAAAATCAAACAGCCAAGTCTCTGGAGATCGTCAAGGATCCACGTATCAAAGAAAGAGGATACGGTGTGCTGGAAGGGTACAGTAAATTGGAACTTTATTTGTGGAACAAGGAACTGCTGCATGCTTTTAGAAGAGATTATAATGTCATTCCTCCCGGCGGCGAGAACCTAGCCATGGTCTGCACCCGGGTCAAAGATTTTTGCGATGAGATCGTGCCTTTAGTAAAGCAAACAGGAGTGAACGTGGCTATTTCCTGCCATGGTAATTCCATAAGAGGCTTTAGAAAATATTTTGAAGAACTTTCTGACGAACAAACAGCCGCCGTGGAAACTCCTTTAGGTAAAGATTATGCCGCTTATGTTTTAAGGTAAGCCGCTCTTTTAAGACGAGATCTCAGAAAAAATATCCAACAGCCTATTGTACTTGACCACTCGTTCTCCCCTTACGGGAGCACCTGATTTTAGAAATTCCGCCTCCACGGCCAGGGCTAGATCGGCTATAAAACTGTCTTCGGCTGTGTCACCGCTTCTGTGAGACACAACTATAGCCATGTTATTACCCTTGGCCATTCTTATAAAATCCAGGGTCTCGGATAACGTACCGACTTGATTTGGCTTTACAATGACTGCATTAGCCAGCCTCTTATCTATGGCTTTTTGCAGATATTTTGTGTTGGTCACGACCAGGTCATCAGCTACTACCAGCAAACGCTGAGAAAATCTCTTGTAGAACTTGTCCCAACCCTCATAATCTTTTTCGTAGAACGGATCTTCAATGTAAATGAGCGGGAACTTGTTGATCATTTGCTCATAGTAGTCTGTGAATTCACTCACGCCCAAAGACAGGTCCTCTTCCGAGATCTTGTATTCATCGTGTTCGACGAAGGACTCGGCTGCCACGTCCATGCCCATGAACACATCTTCGCCCAATTTATACATACTTTTGGCCGCATCTCTTATAAAAGTCAGTGCTTTGTCGGCCGTAAATCCTTCAGGAGCAAATCCACCTTCGTCACCCACTCCAACGCTGTACTCCTTTTTGAGCAAATTATCTTTAAGCTTGATGTAGACGTTCACACCCATCTCCATTTGCTGGAGGAAATTCCTGTTTTGCGCCGGAATAACCATAAATTCTTGGAAGGAGAGATTATTGTAGGCATGTTTGCCGCCATTGAGAATATTGAAAACCGGTGTGGGAAATTTCATGTGCGGATCTTTTACGATCTTCTTGCCATAGAGATCAGAGACATATTCGAACAGCTCAATGCCTAAAAACCGGGCACTCAACTGAGCTATGCCCAAGGATACGGACAAAATACTGTTACCACCCAAATTCTTCTTATTTCCCGTGCCGTCCATTTCCAACAATATGTTATCAATGCGTCTTTGCTGTGTGGGATCCTCCCCTTTCAAGGCGTCGTTGATGACAGTGGATATGACGCTCACAGCTTTTTCTACAGGAAGATAAGCAGCCTCATTTTCTCCTCTGGAAGCTCCGCTGGGGACAGGTTGCTCTATGAACATACCATCCTCCAGAGTGATCCTGGTATCAACAGTCCAACTTCCTCTGGAATTGACTATCTTATGAGCTTTGATTTCTTTAATTTTGGGCATAAGGCAGTGCTATTTCTTGGGCTTGCTCAATACTTTCTTTTCCATTTCATAGACAATGGCTCTGGTCTTTTCTATAACGTCCGGGCTTACCGAAACCGAGGTCATGCCCCAGTCCACTAACATCTTCACCAGCTCAGGATAGACCGAGGGTGCTTGTCCGCAAATGGATGAGGTTATGCCTCTCTTTCTGGCTGTGGTAATGATCTTCTCCAAGCTATTAAGTATGGCTTGGTTCATTTCGCTGTAGACGTTGGCCACGCGCTCATTATCCCTGTCCACCCCCAAAGTGAGCATGGTCAGGTCATTCGTACCTACGGAAACACCATCAATACCCACATCTATGAAGTCGTCCAGTAAAATGACGTTGGAGGGAACCTCCACCATCATCCAGACTTTGAAGGAACCACTTCGTCTTAGACCGTATGAGGCCATAATTGTTTTAACTTCCTGCAGCTGCTCAACAGTTCGTACAAAGGGGAACATGACGTGCAGATTTTTATAGCCTTTCTTATTGCGCACGATCTTAATAGCCTCAACCTCAAGCTTAAAGACATCTGCATCTTCTATGTAGCGGCTCACACCTCTGTAACCTATCATAGGATTAGCTTCCACATCCTCAAACTCCTCGCCGCCTTTAAGGCCGCGGTACTCGTTGGTCCTGAAATCGGTAAATCTGTAGACCACCGGCCTGGGATCAAAGGCTGAGGCAAATGTTTCCAAGTCTTCAGCCAATTGTTCGATGAACTCTTTCTGCTTTTTCTCCTTGATGAACAACCTGGGGTGCTTGCCAATGTTAGCGATCATGAACTCTGCCCGCAGTAACCCTATACCGTCAACGTTCCTTTGTGCCATCTCCACCGCCAGCTGGGGTTCGCCTAGATTAAGATAGATCTTGGTGGCAGTTTTCATTTTTGAGGTATCGACTTTTTCCAGCTCGACCTCTTTGGTAAGATCCCCGGCATAAACAAAGCCTTCAGAACCATCAACTGTGATGATCTCACCGTCTTTTAGCATTTTAGTGGCTTGTCCGGAACCGACCACCGCCGGCACTCCCAACTCTCTGGAGACAATAGCCGCATGGCTGGTCCTACCTCCTTCATCGGTCACAATGGCGGCGGCTCTTCTCATGGCCGGCACATAATCGGGGTTGGTCATAACGGCCACCAGAACATCGCCCTCTTTAACCTTGTTGATCTCGTTGGGATTGCCAATTATACGCACCGGTCCTGAAGCAGCCCCCGGTGAAGCGCCTAAACCTTCCAATAACTTCTTGCCTTTTTTGGAAGCGTCCATCTTGGTAGTAACGGTTTCCTGCTTGGTCAGAGAATCCAACGTGGTCACCGGTCTGGACTGCACAATATAAAGTTTGTTATTCTCCATACCCCATTCAATGTCCTGGGGATGTCCGTAGTGCTCCTCGATCTTCATGCCTATCTCAGCCAACTCAACAATCTTTTTATCACTTAACTTCTGCTTTTTCTGGTGAGCTTTAGAAATGGGTACTTTCTTTTCTATGGTGTACTGCCAGGTCTGTTTCATGATCTCCTTGGATAACACTTCTTTGGTCTTTTTCCTCACGATATACTGGTCAGGCGTGATCTCACCGGAAACTATGGGCTGGCCAAGGCCAAAACCTGCCTCTATGGACACTTCTTTGGGATTATTGGTCAGGGGATTGACCGTGAACATGATCCCCGAAACCTCAGACTGCACCATGAGCTGCACCGGTACGGCGATGCCTATCTTAAAGTGGCTAAACCCCTTTTCCGTACGATAAAAAATAGCTCTGGAAGTAAAAAGCGAAGCCCAGCATTTCTGAGTATTCTTAACAACTTGTTCCCAACCCTTAATATTCAAGTAAGTCTCCTGCTGTCCGGCAAATGAGGCATCGGGAAGATCCTCGGCCGTAGCTGAGGACCTGACGGCTACCAGTTTATCGTGGCTACCGCACAGCTCGTGATAGGATTTCTTGATCTTTTCCGCCAATTCGTCAGGCATCTTAGCTCTTAAAATAGCGGTCTTCACTCTTTCTGAGGCTTGCTGCAGCTTTTTAGAGTCATCTACATCCAAACCCGAAAGTTCGGTCAAGATCTTCTGTTTTAACGATGTGAGCTTGAGAAAATCGTAATAAGCCTTAGCTGTAACGATGAAACCATCAGGCACGGGGATGCCGGCGTGAACCATTTCTCCTAAATTGGCACCTTTTCCTCCCACCAATGGTATGTCAGTCTTTCGAACCTCATTAAATCTCAATATGGGGGCAGTTTTTTTGTTCATAAGAAAAATATCCTAACTTTATATTATATTTTAAAAATTTATTTCCAACTGTACAATACTAACACTTTTTAAAGCGCTTCTCACAATTTCCAATATTTTTTCCTTTTCCTCCTCGTCCTTACCCTCCACCCTGATACTTAAATAAGGCGACGTATTTGAAGCGCGGATCAAAAACCAGCCGGTATCCGTAATGTTGGCCCTCACCCCATCAATATCTATCATTTTTCGGTACGAAACTTCGTTCATGAGATATATTTTTATGCCGTTCACGACTTTGAACTTTTCTTCATCCGGGCAACTGACCTTTATCTCATGCGTGGAGGCTTTCTTAGGGTACTTAGCCATAAGCTCAGATAAACTTTTACCGCTTTCCTGCATGATCTTTAATACCCTGCAGGAAGCATATACACCATCGTCATAGCCAAAATAGTCGTCGGAAAAATACACGTGACCTGAAAACTCCGCTCCCAGTACTGCCTCGGTTTGCACTTCTTCGGCAAAATAGGGATGTCCGGTGCGCATGATCTTAGGCACACCTCCCATCTTTCTAATATAGTCGTCCACAGCCGAGGAACATTTTACGTCGTAGCACACTATCCTGCCGGGATTTTCCTTGAGCACATACTCAGCGAAGAGAAGCAAGATCATGTCCGTGTCGTAAATATTACCTTTTTCATCTACCACACCAAACCTATCCCCGTCAGTGTCATAGCCAAAACCAACATCGGCCTTATGTTTAAGGACATTTTCTTTTATCTCATCCATAAAAAGAGTGTTCTCGGGGTCGGGCACACCGTGCGGAAAGTTACTATCATAATTGCAGTTCACCGGGATGACGCTGCAACCAATGTTCTGATAGATCTTGGGCGCTATCTCACTGGCCGCTCCGCAACCACAATCAATGACCACTCTCAAAGACGACTTGAAATTGAATTTATCCGATAAATAGTCTATATAATAAGGCGAAAGATCTTTTACTTCCGCTGAGCCTTCTCCGCTCAAGAACTCCTCCCTTTCGATCATGAACCTCAGCATAAGTATAAGGTCCCCATACATGGATTTGGCGTGTTTGTAATCTATCCTGAAACCATTGAACTGCTTGGGATTGTGGCTGGCTGTTACCACCACTCCCAGATCAAAATTCTGTGTACAAGTAAGAAAATGTATGACCGGTGTTAAAGAGATGCCTATATCCGTTACATTACATCCCGTGCTGATCAAACCTTCGATCAAAGCCTTAGAGATCTCGGGCGAGCTTTCTCTGTCGTCTCTGGCCACAACCACATTATTAAAACCTTTTTTCCAAATATGAGTGCCCAGCACTCTGCCTATAAGCTTTGAATTCTGGTAGTTTATCTCTTCTGGATACGTACCTCTGATATCATAATTTCTGAATATATTTTTTGGAATTTCCATGACTATACGGGATCGGACACAGGTATAGTGAATATGAACTTAGCTCCCACCGGTTGATTATCCTCCACCCAAATGCTGCCGCCGTGTGCCTCAACAATTCCTTTAGCTATTACTAATCCCAGGCCGGTTCCCTTCTCCTTAACTTCTTTCCTATTTTCCATTTGCACAAATTTATTAAATAATTTGCCTTTCATATCATCCGGAACGCCGCTGCCCGTATCGGACACAATAACTTCAACATGGTATTTATCAATGGAATTAGACTGGATCACTACCTTTCCCCCAGCCTCAGTGAATTTTAAAGCGTTCGATAATAAATTGTTCATGACATGCTTGATCCTGTCCTCATCAAATTCAAATTCAGGGATCTCGTTAGAGAGCTCCGTTTGCACACCGATCTCTCTATCTCTGGCTAACGCCATATAGTACTCCGCCTCTTCCTGTAAGACTTTGTTAATATTGCCTTTCTTCTTCTTGATCTCAAATCGGCCTGATTCTATCTTGGAAACATCCAGGATGTCATTGACCACTTCCAGCAGATCATTAGCTGACTCCTTGATCTGCCCTAATAAAGTATATTTTTGATCTTCTTGTAAATTCTTCTCTTCCCGCACCACCAGATCCGCCGAACCTTTGATAACAGATAGCGGAGAGCGTAACTCATGCACCATCATAGCCACGTAATCATCTCTTTGCTTGCTTTGCTTGAAGTGCTCAGATTCCATTTTCAGTAGGTGCTCATATTTTGCTTTAAGCTGCAAGAGGTCTTGGTCTTTTTTCAAGAACAGGAACAACAGCAAAAAGAACATCAGGGTTAAAACGCTCATAGCGATGACTAAAAATAGGCTTAGTGTAGGGTCTATCATATTTAACCAGTCAGAGAAACACCTGCTTCTGAGTCTTCACCCAGATAGGAAGCAAGTTTTTCAGGCAGTTCTGAGGGTACCAGGTTATATTTCATGAGGTAATCGTCGGCTCCTAGCTCTACGGCTTTGGAAATATTCTCATCCGTACCAAAATTAGTAAGCATAATGACAGCAATTTCTGCTGTCTCTTCAGCTTCTTTGAGTTCTTTTAGGATATCCAGGCCATTTATTCCCGGGAGAATGATATCGAGCAGTATGAGGTCCGGCAGCTCTTCCCTAATACGCGATACCGCCATGTTACCGTCGGCCACATGCACCACATCATAGCCCTTGAGCTTGAGTTCGGTGGCACACAAATTGTAAAAGGCTTGATCGTCTTCGACCACGACTATCTTTTTGGGCATAGACTAATCATATACAAAGTCGCATCAATCATCAAGACTATGTTGTTGAGAAAAAAAGGTATTTAAACTATCCTTATTCTTATGTGGAAACGAGTATTAGCTATTACTTTAGTAATTTCTCTTGGTGTTTTGGGCTATGTGGCCCATCAAGCTAATAAGGAACCAAGATCCGCTGGTGCTGATACCAGCGTGACTATAAGTCCTTTTTCGAGGATGGCCAAAGAAAAAGAGCAGCCGCAAAGGCTCGAGGAACTTTATCCGCTGGGCAATCCCATCAATATTCTACTTTTGGGCATAGATAGGAGAAGCAAACTGGAATATGGTTTTAGAAGCGACGTCATGATCCTGGTGTCTATTAATCCTTTAAAGAACAACGTGGTCCTGGCATCAATTCCCAGAGACTTGTGGTATGAGGGAAGTAAAATAAACGGTTTGTTCGTAAATTCCGGCTGGGAGGCTATGAAAAGAGCCGTGACCGAAATTACCGGTCTTGAGCCCCAGAGATACATTTTGACCGATTTTGAAGACTTTTCCTGGATTGTAGATGCCATGGGCGGAGTTCCGGTCACTGTGGATAGAACTTTTACTGACCCTAATTACCCGGTCGATGAGACCTTGGACATACAAACAGTCACTTTCACCCAGGGCGAAGAACAGCTTTCAGGCCAGGATGCCCTTGTCTTTGCCCGGTCAAGAAAGGGAGATAACGGCGAAGGCAGCGACTGGGCACGCATGAGAAGGCAGCACAAGATCTTGATCGGTATGCTGAGGGCGATCATGCAGCCTAGCAGCCTTTTTAATCCCATGGTAGTGGAAAATGCTTTCAAAACCGTGACCCAGGGCAGAATGAGCACCAATCTTGAGCTAGCGGATACCAAATATCTCTGGGATTTTTACAAAGACAAGGATAAATATACATTTAGTTCTTTATATCTCGACTATGAATACCTTTATTCACCCCCGGCAGAAGATTACGGAGGTGCCTGGACGGTAGTGCCGCTGGACGGTAATTACCAAACCTTTAAAACTGATATCCTGAACAAGCTCCAGAGTGACGCACCGGTAGATCGTTAAAAATCCACAGATCTATAATGCTCTAAGTGGTAACGTCCATTTTCACCCTGTATGCTGATAACATCAAGACGACAGGGACGGTCGAACTTGTCGTATAAATATAGATAACGCCAAATACTTCTTTTTAATGATCTTAACTTGTGCTCATGCACAGCACTGCTGGCTGCGCCAAAATTATAAGTGCATCTGAACTTGACCTCCACAAACACCAAGTGTTCTTGATCCAGAGCAATGATATCTATCTCTCCCCAACGGCAATACCAATTTGTATCCACGATCTTGTAACCTTTCCTTTGCAGATAAAGCGCGGCCAGTTTTTCTCCAACCGATCCTTTAGCTTTTTTTTCCACATTTTTAATTTACCTATTGTCACAAGAAGAAAATAATGCAAATTTCTCGCGGGAAGAGAATTTACTCAGTGGGAAGGTCGGCTGGTATGCCAAAATATTTTATCAGCTCATCGGCCGTATCCATCCAGAGAGGGACGGCTGTTTCAGCAGCATAAATGCTGGCCCTGGGTTCTTCAAGTTTAACTATCATGGAAAATCTTTTACTATTGGCCAAATATCCTACAAAAGTTGCGTTGGTTTTCTCAGCGTTGTACTTACCTTCTTCAGGAATTTGCGCGGTACCTGTTTTGCCGGCTATTTTATAGTTCTTCATGACAAAATATTTAGCTTCACCGCTTTCCGTGGCTTTGATGAGCATATTGGTCATGGTATTGGATGTTTCTTTGGAGATCACTCTATCCACTTGTTTCGAAGGCATAACAATTTCTTTATCCTCATCAACGATCTTGGATATTATCTTAGGCTGAAGAAGGAAACCTCCGTTAGCAATAGTATTAAAGCCGTTCAGAACCTGTAAGGGAGTGGCTGAAATTCCTTGCCCAAATGAGATGGTGGCCAGGTCAATATCTGTCCAAGTATTATAGTCTCTTATGTTTCCCGTATCCTCACCTTCTAATTCGATCTCTGTTTTATTTCCAAACCCGAATTCAGTTAAAAATCTGGTCAAGTTCTGTGATCCTACTTGATGTCCTACCCAAGCCGCACCGATGTTGTTAGATTTCTCCAGTAACTGTTCTATGGTTTGTATACCATGGTGCTTGCCATCCCAGTTATCAATTACATAATCCGAGTACTGAACCGGTCCTTTGTCATTAAAAGTGGTCTGGGGATTAACCAAACCCAATTCAACAGCCGCTGAAATGGTAAAGGGCTTCATGACCGAACCAGGCTCATAAGTTTGTGATATAGCTAGATTCTTCCTTTCCTCCAACTTTCTATGAGCGTCCTCATCTTCCTCATCGTAATCAAAGACATCAGGACTGTAAGTGGGATAGTTTGCCATAGCCAGCACTTCGTCGGTGTACGGGTCCATGACGATAATACTACCTGACCTGGCGTCGTATTTTTCCACCCCTTCTTTAAGTTTTTTTTCCACAACGTACTGAACGGTACGATTTATGGTGAGGTAAATATCTCTGCCTTTGATGGGGTCTGCCTTTTTGTAGCCGCCTATAAGTATAGGTTTTCCCAAAGCATCTCTTTCCTCCAATATTCTACCCGGCTTACCTTTCAGGTCACCGTTCAACGAGCCTTCTATGCCAAAATACCCCTGCTTCTCACCCTGTTCGTTAAAAGCTACAAACCCCAGTATATGCGAGGCCAAGCTGCCCTCAGGATAATATCTGACCGGTTCTTCCTCAAAACCTACCCCTTCGATGTTTAGGGATTCTATATGTTCTTTGTCCAAAGGAGTCAGATCATGCTCGACTATTACCCAGTAAAGATCCGAGTTCAGATCATCGAAAATACGATCATAGTAATCCTGGAAAATATACGCTTGACGAAACTCCGGGTCCAGAGGTTCGCTCTCCGGTTCATTAACAGATTGTTCCTGCATACGCACATTAGTTAGTTCTTCCGCTAGTGCTTGGGCTACTTTCTGCGCATCCGTTACTTTTTTAGGTTCCAGGTACATCAAATAGTGTGTTTGCGTTCCAGCCAGTACAAATCCGTCAGAGCTGACAATGTCCCCTCTTTTTGCCGGTATGACGGACAAGTTCCAGTATTGATTTTGCGCCAGAGCTGTATATTGACCGTGTTTAAGGACCTGTATGGAAAAGAGGCGTACTATAAACACCAGGATAGCTAAACCGTATGTTATAGAGATAAAGCTAATGCGCAGGTTTCGTATTTTAACCTTTTTTCTGGCTGTCATAGTGTAGGTTCATTATATAGTTATTGTGTGCTCAATGAGGCTAAAGCTGGCGACGATATGGAAAGAAGGGGTTCCGTCATATTTACAAATCCCATTTGCAGAGCTTTTTCCTCTACGTATTCCAATGAGGAAAGTTTAGAGTCTTCGTATTTTAATAAGGCTAATTCTTTGTCCAACCTGGCTTTTTCATCGTTTAAGTGCTGAAAAGCCTTACCCTTGAGGGCTGTGGTGTTCGAGATATACATCTGTGATAACAAGCTGATAACAAAAATTCCAAAGGTGAAGACACTTATTTTTTTACATATTGTTTTCGTCTGTCGATCTTTCATAAATACGCATTTTGGCACTGCGTGCCCTGACATTCTTTTGCACTTCCTCAGGTGACGGAGTTAACGGTTTCTTGGTCAACTCCACCATTCTAGGCTGCACGCCGTGGCGGCCAAACTGTTTGACCACTCTATCTTCTAGCGAATGGAAACTAATAGCTACCATTCGACCACCAGGCAGTAGAAGGCGTGCAGCCTGAGGCAGTGCTTTTCTCAAATTGTCAATTTCATCATTAACGGCAATTCTCAGAGCCTGAAAAGTTCTGGTGGCAGGATGTATCCTGCCCTTTTCGTACCCTGAAGGAGCTGCATTTTCCAAAACTTGTGCCAGTTGTTTGGAAGTCTGAAACTTCTTCAATTCACGAAATTCAATTATTTTTTTAGCAAATCTTTTTGCCAGTCTTTCGCCGCCGTATTCTCCAATGATAAATGTGAGCTGTTTTTCACTAAGTGTATTTAATAGGTCCGCGGCAGTAACGCTTAGAGAACTATCCAATCTCATATCCAAAAGCCCATCTTGTAAAAAGCTGAGACCAAGACTCTCATCCTCAAGTTGTGTCGAACTATATCCCAGATCAAAAAGCACACCATTTACCTCATTAAAACCGGCATTATTGGCTATGTTCTCCAGATCTTTAAAATTGGCTTGTACGGCCACAAATCTACCACTCAAGCCTTCATTTTTTATCTTTGTAGAGGCTTTTTCCAACGATTTAGCATTTACATCCATACCTAATACTTTACTTCCGGCTTTAAGGAGTTCTATAGCGTGCCCGCCATCTCCCAGGGTGCAATCAATGAAGCTAAGGCCTGGCAAAGGTTTTAAAAATTCAAGGGCTTCATTAAGCATTACCGGCGTATGGTACGAATGGTTCATGATAGTTCGGCAGAAATACGTTCCAGATATTCACTCCAAGTGTTCTTATCCCACAGTTCTATTCTGTTACCCACACCCACCACTGATGTTTCATCGTTTATACGGGCGTATTCCAGAAGGTTCGCGGGGATGACAATTCTGCCTTGACTGTCGATAGATGTTTCAGCGGCTGAGCTGAACACATATCTTTCTAAATCTCTGATCTTTGCGCGTTCGTCGACTTTGGAATTTTCAATGTACTTCTGGGCTTCCTCCTGCCAATCGGCTTTGTCATAAACATAAACACACTTTTCGAATCCTCGCGTCAAGACAACAGAATCTCCGGCAATTTGGTCTCTCATCTTCTTGGGAAGAGCGACTCTGCTGCCCTCCGTGACACTCGGATTGTACTCGCCTAAAAACATTTTCATAACCGTCTGTAAATGGTGAAGGGGCAGTTTTCACCATTTGTCACCAATCTATATCTATAATGCGCCATTTATTATCCGTTCGTCAAGACAAATAAAACCCGAAATGTTGCTGTATCAACATCTCTATCGATACTGCCTAATCCTTGCTTCTTAAAAGGCAATGTCCTATGATGATTTTTAAATATAGGTTAGGAGGCAGTCATGAGTACAAGTCTTTTTGAAGAGATCCACGATACATTTTCATTGAGAATCGAAAGGAAACAAAACGGCAAAAAGACTACCAGGCTTATTTTGTACGCACAGTGCTGCTGCGGATTCAGAACAGACCGCAGATTGGTGAGAGTCAAATACGAAAGGGGTAAAGAGTCTGAAGAGACGAAGCTGGAAAAGAAAGACACTAGTAATGAACTTCTTCGACAGTATTTAGATCACTTGAACGGGAACGCAAGCCTGGTTGGGCCATAGCCTGATCAGGCTTTTTTTTAACGAAGTTAAAACATTATTTTAACGAGCTCACTATATCATCAATGCCCACTCTTATCTGAGCTGTGGTATCCCTGTCTCTAATAGTTACGGTGTCATTATCCAACGTTTGAAAATCCACCGTAATACAGCTGGGCGTGCCGATCTCATCCTGAGCCAAATATCTTTTACCAATGTTTCCTCTATCATCCCAATCTACCTTAATGCCGCTGTCAATGAGCATTTTATGGATCTGCTTGGCTTTATTGATCATCTTGGGCTTGTTTTTCAATAGGGGAAAAACGGCAGCTTTGTAGGGAGCTATTCTCTTGTCCAACTTAAGAACAATGCGTTCTCCATCTTCAGTATAAGCATTATCCAACAGCGAATATAAGATCCTGTCCAAACCCATGGAAATCTCAATAACTTGAGGTAAGAACTCTTCGCTGGAATAGGGGTCCCTATACATAAAGTTCTGACCGCTGTATTTTTGATGACTTCCTAGATCCCAGTCTCCCCTATGATTTAAAGGTGAAAGCTCGAACCACTTGCCGCTTTGTGATTTGAATTCAAAATCTTTTTGTATCTTGGCATAGTGTGATTTTTCTTCTTCCGGAATATCTCTATATCTAAAATTGTTCCTGGGCAGACCCAATCCTTTTGAAGTCCAGTTCAACATTTCCTCCTGCCAGTATGCATACCATTTGTCTCCTTCCTTGGGATTTATAAAAAATTCCATCTCCATTTGTGTGAATTCCCTGGTGCGGTAAATAAAGTCCTTGGTAGTGATCTCATTTCTGAAAGATTTGCCGATCTGGGCAATGCCAAAAGGTATCTTGGCACGCATGGAATTTAATACATTTAGATATTGCAGAAAAATTATCTGGCATGTTTCCCCTCTCATATATACTTTTTCTTTATTTTGTTCCGTACTTCCCATTTCTGCTTCTACCAACAGGTTAAATGATTTTAACTCTGTCAGATCGTTGCCCTCAGGACTTTTGATCTGATGCTTGGCCAAAAGTTTTTGCATCTCTTCGAAAGACAACTTGGCCGTCTCTATACCCAGCTTCTCTTCTAGTAAATGATCGGCTCTATATCTTTTGTGTGTCACCTTGTCCTCTACCAAGGGGTCGTTAAAGGAACCCACGTGACCGCTGGCTTCCCAGGTCTTGGGGTGGCAAAAAATAGCCCCATCCAAACCATAAACATCTTCTCTGGATTCCACAAAATAAGCCCACCAAGAGTCCTTGATGTTCTTTAACATTTGCGCTCCCAAAGGACCGTAGTCGTAGGTGGAGGCAAAACCGCCATATATCTCACTGGAGGGAAAGACAAAGCCTCTCCTTTTGCATAAACTTATGATCTTTTGCGATATGTTTGCTGCCATATTGATTGTAGTATACTATCTTTCTTAACCTAGCTCCAAGCTTTTTATATCTTCCTGCAGCACTTCGTGCATGAAGCCTTTAATCAGCCTGTCTGCTTGCTCAAATTCCTTACGATCCACAGCTTCTTTCCACCTGCTCATAAAAGTATTTTCCGGCTGATAGCCCAGCATGACCAATAACTTGATCTCAAACTTGTTAATTTCCAGGCCTAGGTTCTCGCCATCATTTTCTATTCTCTTAAGAATGTCTATCACCAGATCATAAACACCCTGAGCTTCATCATCCTCCCTCAGAAACTTGTTGATCAATTCTGCAATGTAAAATCCTTGCTTTGACAAGGGAAGTTTCTCTTTGGCTTTTTTATAAGTTTCTACGGTCTTGACCTCTGTTATGTAGTTTTGGCCACTTTGGTGAGGGTTTAGATGCACTTGTACCAAATTTAACGAATCCAGGCTGCCGCTCCGTCGGGAAGTTATTTTCCTCACACCTTTGGCAATACCCGTTATTTTGCCTTTATCACGGGAAAGAAATGTGTATATCTTATCCGTATCTTGGTAATTGATGTTTTTTAAAACAACGGCTTGCGTGGTAAATCCCTGCATAGGTCAATGATACAACAATGGTGCTAATTCAAAGTGGTGGAAAAAGTATAATCTTTATTAATCTCAATAGTAGATGATTTGCTGGGCGTAGTCACAACATGAACCTCCGAATCTATACCCGGTTGTTTTTGGATCAGTAATTGATATTTATTGTCCTTGATCACCCCTTGAGGAAGGTAGTATCTAAAGGTCATCTCTTTTGATTCTCCCGGACCGAGTTCAATATAGGCATGATAGTATGTCTTTCCTCTCTCTTCTCCGGTACCTGTTTCATCCTCACTGCCATTGATACTAATGAGCTCTGTATTTAGAGGTGTGTACACTCGCACCCAATCTCTGAACCTTTTAACAAAAGGTGCGTATTCCTCCCCCGGTTGGTCATATGTGTAAGTGATCTTTACCGTGCGTACCCACCTATCACCTTCCTTGGCTAATTCATGGTCCACCACCTTGGTGACAAACCAGTTTGTTTTGTCTCCACCTAAATTGGTTTGCACCACGTAAGAGTAATCACCTTCTACGGGGTCCTTGATCCTACCGGCAAAATTGTATTTCTCCAATAATGCCTGTGCCTCTTCGTTGAACATATACGCTTGTATGTGTTTTCTTACGGCCAGATCCACGGAGGTGTCTATCAACTTGCTCCAAACATCGGTTCGGGATTCGAACACGTTTATGAGCATGGCTTCCATGAGGTCTCCCAGTACGCCTTTTCTATTTATCTGTTCTCTTTGGCTTAGAGAGGCTATTCTTTCCAGCTCAAGCACCACGTTGTCGGCATCGTATGTCAGGCCATTCACGGTAACCGGACCGGTTACGCTCATTAATTCTTCGATGACCCTGGTGTCGATGGTGATGATGCCGTCTACCGGTTTAATGTCTACAGGATCGTATTTCATACCCAGATCGTAATAGAACATGAAGTTGTCTATGGAGGTTGGCAGATCAGGCGAGCTGTTGGTATCTCTGGCAAACCATCTTTCCACTTTTAGATATTTTGTATAGGCAGGCGGGGCGTCCGGGAAATCATAAAAAGCATCAATGACATCTATGGCATAATCGATACTATAAAAATCTTTGGAAGTAAAATCCGATTGCAGCAAACCATCTTTGATCTTGAAAGTAGCGTAATTGGTCCAAAAACCACCCGTAGGCCTTATTTCCTTATCATTTTGCATGATGACCATGTACCTTTTGTCCACAGCGCTATTGATACCCAAAAGTTCGGGAATGATCACTAGCGCCCGTTTAATGTCGGGACCATATTCTTTAGCATTAACCAAGGAGTTCTTGGCAAACTCTACGTTATTTCGTACGGCCACCCCCCTGAAGGATTCAGGATATTTTGAGGTATCGATGGGGGCCAGCTCTTCGCCGATCCGGGTGAGTATATCCAGCACGCCATCCATCTCCTCCGACACTTGAGGCATGATGGAAACCCAGGATTGAAATGCTTCCATAAGTCCCGTGTCGTCACTCGCGGCCTCTTCCTCTTCAGAAACTCGCAAACCGGCGGCATCAGCAAAAGGCGTGACTATACGTGATGTTTCTCTTAAAGCATCCATACCCAAATGGCCGGCATTTATAAATCTTTCTGAATCGCTATAAAACTCATTGATGCGCATAAATGAGATGTTCTTGGCCCAACCGAACTTGCTTTCTCTGGCGGCTCTTAGACCGTCCAGATCTTCGTCAGTCAACAGCGTGGCTTTTTCCAATTCCACCAGGTCACGAGCTCTGAGATCCTCCGAGATCGAGGAAAAATCGTTCTTTAAGGTATTAACATGTCCATAGAGAGAAAGGGCCGGGCTGATAACAAAAATGTAGGAAATTAGCAGCAGGATGCTACCCAAAGCCAGCAGAATAACACCTGTAACACCAAAGCCTTTTAGCAAACCCTTCTTATTCTTTGTTTTAATGGCACTAAATTTGTCCTGAATCATAGTATTATCCTGGATCTTGCGGCCGGTTGAAAGTGATAAATCCGAGGAGTTAATTGTAGGTTCTTCATCGACATTTTGCAATTTACCATTCCCTTTCCTGATAGTCAAACTGCGCCCTTTTGCAACAAAACCACCAAGGGTGTTTTTATTATTATGCATATGTCGTAGATCAATGACCTTTTGGTGGCATATTCCGCATCCATCTTGATCCTCTCTTCAAAACCTATCTCAGATCTGCCCCCCACCTGCCAGGGACCGGTCAAGCCCGGTTTTATGGTCAGCACCCTTTTTATATATTTTTCCGTCTGCGGGTACCTCGACATTTGTTCCCTCAGTTCAAAAGGAAAGTATGCCCTAGGACCCACCAGACTCATTTGCCCTAAAAGGATGTTTATGAATTGGGGCATTTCGTCAATGCTGGTCTTTCTTATGAACTTAGCTCCTTTTATCATTCTGGGATCCGGGTCCAACTTGTAACTGTTCTCGCGGTATTTTTTCAGCCATTCGGGTCTGTCCTCAAGCCATTTCTGAGCGTTAGGAATCATGGACCTGAATTTGAGCATATTAAACTCTCGACCGTCCTTGCCTACTCTTTTGGGAATATCGGCAAAGACCGGTCCTTCGGGAGAGACGAGTTTGATCCAAAGGGCGGCCAAGAACATGACCGGGGAAAATAAAACAATACCTACCAGCGAACCAACAATGTCGAACATCCTTTTTCCTGCTTTATAGATCATATATGAGATTAATAATTAAAGTATACACTACAGCAAGGCTAACGTGCATTGTAGCTTTTAAGGTTGTCTGATACGGATCGGCTCATGCGGCTTTGAAATTCTTCTAAGCTGAACTTTTTAGCCTGAGCCTGACAATCTTCTGCCCGGTACTTTTTTGCCTCGAACTTTTTTAAAACCTGCCCCAGAGAATGCTCGTTCTGTTCGTCATAGAACATGCCTGTCCTGCCCTCTACGACGGTTTCCAGCACGCCACCTTTGGCAAAGGCAATGGTTGGCTTACCACAGGCACCCGCCTCAATGGGCACCAGCCCAAAATCTTCGAACTGCGTCATGATCAGGGCCTGACAGTTTTGCATATAAGAGATCTTTTCCGCTTCGGACACAAAACCTAAGAATTTTATCAGATCCGAACCGCCGGCTAGTTTCTCCAACCTGCTTTTATCCGGACCTTCTCCCATGATCTTCAACCTCATATTTTGCTCCAGGCAAGCTTTTATGGCTATGTCCACTCTCTTCCACGACGCCAGCCTGGTGGCCACTAAAAAATAATCCTCGCCGGCAGTGGCCGGTCCGGGAATATACTTTCTAATATCCACCGGCGGGTATATTACTTGCGCTTCCCTCTGATAATATTTCCTGATCCTCTCCTGCGAGGTCTTGGAAATGGTGATGAAAATATCAGGTCGCTGTGAAGCCGTTCGGTCCCAGAGCCTGATGTAAGAAAGGGGTAGGCTTAAAAAAGTCCGGGCCAGTTTTTTGAAGATCGGTAAACGGCCAAATCCTTCGTGCATGAAATACCCTTGAGGTTCCCAAAACATCCTACCCACCGTGCTCAAATAACAAATGTGCAAGGTGCCCGGTTTGGTTATCACTCCTTGAGAAAACCTCGAAGTCAGAGAAACCACTACGTCATAATCGTCAAAGCTAAAACTCTCCAAAGCCAGTATGTACAAGAGAAAAGGCGCGTAAAACCTATTTAATCTGCGCTTAAAAGGCAGCTTCTGCATGAAGGAGGTCTTAAGCTCTATCTTGTTTTCCCGGCAGATCGTCTGCCACTTTTTGGTGGCCATGGTAGTAAAAAGCGTGGCCTGAGGGTACAGCCGGCAAAACTCCATGATTATATGTTCGTGACCGCCGTGCTGTATGAGATCGTCACAAACAATTGCCATCTTCATAATTGCATTCTACTAAAACCTTGGCCTTTGATAAAATTGAGTTGTGAAAATAGGATTGAACGGTCAACATTTATTGATCGAAAAACTCGCCGGTCCTGAGGTCTACACTTTCAATACCTTCAGATCATTTGCCAAGATAGATCAGGCTAACGAATATATTGTCTATTTTGACAGGCAGCCGTCGGAGAAATTATGGCAGGAACTAAGTCTGGGCAACCCTAACTTCTCTTATAAAGTAGTGTTCAGCCCGTTGTCTTGGACGCACGTGGCCCTGGCCAAACAGCTTTTTAAAGACCGGGTAGACGTCTTTTTCAACGCTGTGCATACCATTCCCCTCTTCCGGCCACCAAAGACGGTTTTTGTATCCATGGTCCATGGCTTGGAATATAAAGTTAATCGAAACCTAAAAAAGTTTTCTTTCAAATATCTTGTCCATCCCCTTATCTTGTGGCGCGTTATGAGGTTTTCCAAGCTTGTCATCGTACCCTCGGTTTCCGTTAAAAAAGCTATTTCCAACCTGAGCTGGCCTTTCATCGATCAGGAAAAGGTGCGGGTGGTTCCCGAAGGTGTCAATGACACTTATTATAAACGCGGCCGGGAAGAAATAGATAAGATAAGGGAAAAATATAAGATCGGTGCCGGAAGATACCTTTTCTTTGTTTCCACCATCCAGCCCAGAAAGAACATCCCGCGCATGGTGCATGGATTTAGTCTGGCGTTGGAAGAAAATAAGGATCTGCGCGACGCTAAACTGCTCATTTCCGGCAAGCTGGGCTGGATGTACCAAGATTCCTTGGATGCTCCTAAAAAGTACGGTGTGCAGGACAATGTCATGTTCCTAGGCCGAACACCTGATGTTGATCTGCCCATTCTATATTCCGGCGCCGAATACTTTATCAACCTCTCCTTAGAGGAGGGCTTTGGCATACCTTTATTGGAAGCCATGGCCTGCGAAACTCCAGCCATTGTTTCCGACATTCCGGCTTTCAGAGAATTGGGCAGGGAATTCCCCATCTATGTAGACCCCTACAGCATCTACAGCATCCGCGACGGCATCAAAAAAGCGCTTACAAAAAAGCGCCCGGCTGAAGATATAAAAAAAGCTAGAGAGATCTCTCAGAAATATACCTGGGAAAATACTGCCGAACAGCTGCTAACTTTGTTCCAAAGCTTGGTTAAACACTTGTAGAGTGATCTCAGCCGTTTTGTGCCAGTCATACTTTTTTACCTGTTCGTAGCCTCTTTTAATGTAAGTTTCTCTTGTTGCCTCATGGCTAAGTAACGTGTGAACCTTCTCGGCCATGTCTTCATTATTATGAGGGTCAAAATAAAGTACGGAATCTCCATAGACCTCCCGGTGACAAGCAATGTCCGACAAAGCCGCCGGTAACCCTAGGGCCATGCCCTCCAAAGCCGTCAAGCTAAAACCTTCTTTAAAAGCCGCCATGACATAAACTTCCGCTTGAGTACGCAGGGCTGTTATCTCCACATCAGACACGACAATTTCCGAACCTGTGTCTTCCCCCAGAAAGGCCAGCATTAAAATATCCTTTTCCAAACCTTCATCTTTAAGCCTTTTATAGTATCTTTCCGAGAACTTATCCTTCTTGCTCACCAGAACAAACTGTCCGTTATAACCATATTTTTGTTTTAAGATCTTGAACATGGCGATCAGCCCTTCCACGTTCTTATGTTCGTACATGCTGCCCACGCTGAGAATAAAGTTCTTGGCGATGCCATACTTTTTCAAAACACTCTCAGGTTCAATTTTATGTTCGATGAAATCAGGATCGACGCCTTCATAAGCCAAAACATATTTATTTTCACCGAAGCCCCTAATGTGCTCTAAAAATTCCTGACGAACGGTCTTGGAAGGCACAATGACCTTGTATGACTTAAACACTGCCCACCAGAAAACAAATTTGTAGATGATCTTTTTTAGCCTGAAATACCAAATGGGAAGCGTGGTGCCTTTTTCCGTGCTGTAGGTATGCATGGTCATGTCCGGAATGGCGGTAACTATCTTTCCCGGATATAAAATAGGAATATTAAAGTGGGGAACGTAGTAAAGATCAAGCTTCTCTTTTACTAGAGCCAGCAGAAACCTGGTCTGCTCATCTAGAGAATACCAGCTATGGTCGGCCAACACTTTGGTAAAATTCTTGTTCTTAGGTTCGAACATACTAAAGTTATCTTGCCTAAGAAATATGAGGTAATGATTTTTATGGTCAACTTTTTCCAAATGCTGAATTATATTTTTAGTGTAACGACCTGGGCCGGCCTTACCGTAGAACCTGGCGTCGATGCCTATCTTCATAGGGTGATTATATCTTAAAAAGAAAAAGGCTGAAGCCTAAAAGTGCGCTTCAGCCTTAAGGCTGGTCATCAAGGAGTATTAGTTTTTATCAAGCTGGGCTGTAAACAACTTAGCCAACTCCTGAAGACTGGAACATCGGTGGGTGATGAGGAAAACGTGCTCCGGATATGTTAAAGAGTCTTGGAAGGTGCGACCGGTCTTCTCATCCATATCCAGGATCGCTTGAGCTGGAAAGTGTAACAACTTTTCTCCAAACTTTTTATCCGTAACGGCACGACCAATGATCCTGTTGAATACGTGATCTCTGAACTTCCTTTTTCCGTCTGCTGAAAGATCGCTGTGGGAATCATCAAAATTACTAAATGGCATGATGCTCTCCTTATTTGATTAGTTTTCGCTATTATAACCTATAATATTCAATTCGTAAAACCTGAAAGTGCTAAAATACTATAGTTGTGAAAATACCTTTGCGCAGATCTTTTTTGAACATATCCTATGTGGGATTAGGCACCGTGTTTAATGCCGCCTTAGGTTTTGTCTTTCTCTCAGTTGTGGCCAGGTCATTAGCCGTGGATCAATTTGGCCGGTACGCGCTACTGGCCACACTGCTAGTTTCCTTGTCCAAGATCCTGGACTTTGGCACCAATTCCAATTACGTGGCCGGCTCCATTACCACACAAGATAAGAAATTGATCGATCACTTCATATCCGTCAAGATACTGTTGTTTGTGGCGGCCATATTTATTTCTCTGCCCATAATTTTCTTGTTCGATCTCGGTTCTCCCGTCATTGTGCTGACATTTCTACTGGGTCTTCTCTTTTATGGTTTTAATTACACTTTATTCGGCCTTTTCCAAAGAATGGAGCACTATACCGCTCTCATTTTGCTGAACATGATCCCGGCCCTCATCAAGGGTTTTTTTGCTGTGCTGATATTTTTTAAGGTGGTCGATCTTTCTTTTGAAAATTACTTCATGGTTTTCTCATTTGCCATTGGGCCCAGCGCCCTGCTTTACCTCATCCTGCCCTCGGACATAAAAAAATTCAAGTTCGATTTCTCGCAAGTTGGTAAAACATTAAAACAGGCTCTTTCTCCCGGCATCTCCCAGCTCATCACCGAAGGTTTTTCCGCCGTCAGTAATTCTTTGGCCAAAATATACACAAACTTTACCAGTGTTGGCTTGTACTCTCTGGCAGATAAGATCTCCGGTTCTTTTGTCCTTGTCTCCTATACCATTTTCACCGTTCTGCTGCCAAAGAACGCCCTGAGAAAAAGAGAGAAAAAAGGCTATGATTATGCGGAAACGGCTGTGTTATCCATGGGTATCCTGCTTTTATCCGTTATAACTATAGTCCTAGCCAAATTCTTTGTACCTTGGTTCTTCCAACATAAATACGACGAGTCCTTGGACGTTTTGAACATCTTAGTATTTTCCGGAGCCATAAGCTCCATCCATTCGTTCATGGAAAATTACTTTTTTGTGGAAGGAAAGACCAAATATCTGGCCTTCATCTCAGGAGGAAAGTTAGCCTCTCTAATAGTATTTTCGATGATCCTCATCCCTTTGTATTCTTTAAGGGGTTTGGCCTTCTCCCTCCTTCTGGCTTCAGCCATCAGTTTAGGTGTGGTCATGTATCTTATGTCCAAACAAAAAACGATCGATACTAATCAACCTCTTTAAAAACGGAGATGGCCTTGATAAGCTCCTCTTTTCTCGTCTGCAAGCTGTTTATTTTGTAAAAATTGCCTACCGGATCTTTTTCCAGCTCCGCCAACTGCGTTTCCACACTTTTTAGTTCAGCCAGATCGTCGTTTAGTGGAGATTCGTGATACCACAAGATATAATCTCCATCCTCGGCCACCACCGTAGCAGGATCTTTGTACAGAGGGATATTTTCTTCGAATCTGCCTCTTTTGGCCAACACGATCACACGTTTATCATAACTCTGCGCAGGGGTCCTGCCCTTTGTAGGCTCAAAGTCAACAATGTTGTATGGGCTGTCCGTGTAATACAAAACTAAGGGTAACGGCACCCTGTCGATGGTGAACACATCATCCGTACCTAGCTTGGCATCTTTAATCTCCATCAAACTGGCTTCGGAACCTGTCAGGTCAGATGTATACACTAAGTTTCTCACATAAAAAAGATACATAAGACTAAACAGGGTTAAACCAAAAACAAAGAGAAATGTTACCGTAGGTTCTTTCAACACCGGTTCCTTCCTGGACAGCCACTCATAAAGTCTTTGCGCTAGTGCCCCCACCATGATGGCAGCTGCCGGATACAAGGGAATAACATACCATATGATCTTCGAAGTGGCAGCAGAAAAAAGCAAAAACACCAGCAAGAACCAGATCGAGAACAAAGCATATGCCCTTTCCTTCTTTAAAGACTTGATGACAAACAAAGGCAGGGCAGCCAGCAAACCCGGAAACCATATTCTCATGCTCACCTTGATGACCGTCACGTACCAATAGAACGGCTGCCCTTTTTCCTCAATGGCCTGAGTAGCCCTATCCACTACATGATATAAAAGATATGTATCCAAGAACGTGCGTCCATAACGCAGATACATGAGCAGATGCCAGGGTAAGGCTATAAGAACTACCGCCAGCAGAATAACTACGTAGGGCTTCACGAGTTTAGACAAAGAACTTTTCTTGTCGGCCCACAATAGGTAAATGTCGTAGAAAGAAAATATCATGAGGGGTAAAACTCCAATCACACCCTTTGCCATCACAGCAAGACCAACGGCTAATCCGGTACAAAAGTAGTTGATCAGCCCTTGCTTTTCTTTGGCCAACAAAAAGAGATAAATGCTCAAGGAAATAAAAAAAGTGACCGCCACATCTGTCATGGCAGCCCGGGAATAATAGAGAAAGTGAATACCGGTGACCAAGCTCAAAGCCGCCAGGTAGCCGGCCAGAGTGCCAAAAAGCTTCTTACCCAGCAGATAGGTAACAATGACCGTACCAAAACCCAGCAGGGCTGAGGGCAGGCGGGCAGCCAAGCTGGTAAAACCGAGCAGCTTCATGAACATGGCCATAAGCCACATGACTAAGGGGGGTTTTTCGAACCAAAGAATATTTTTCTTCCAATACAAATTCAAATACTCATCCTTGATGACCATGTTCTTGGCAATCTTGGCGTATATAGCTTCGTCCCAAGGGATAAGATGATTTGCGCCCAGGCGGGCAAAAATAAGCCCAAAACTTATGACCGCTATCATGGCCAGATACAACCTGTGGGACTTGGTAAAGTAGTCGAACACCTGCCGGTAGGAAAACTCCTTTTTTAACAGAGCCAAACTTAAAAGATAGAACAAGAAAAGGACCAGCCAAAAAAATTCCGTATTGTACGAATAAAATATCCCGGCCACAAAAACTCCCAGCATGGATGAGAACATAGCGGAGACCAGGATATTATCTTGGCTATTTTTTAGTTTTAAAGCCCCGAACAACATCACACCCAACAAAATCAGCACAAACAGCAACAACACCGAAAACCCAACCACGCCTGTCTCAGCCAGAGCCTCACCCCAAATAGTGTGCGCCGGAACTCTGGTGTTAAAGGCCGCCGGGTCCCGGCCAAAAAAAGTAGCGGCAATATCAGTGCGGCTGAAATGCTCAAAAAAGCTGCCATAGCCTCCCCCTAAAACGGGATATTTTTCAAAGATCTGAAAAGAACCCTGCAGTAACATGACGTGGCTGGCAAAAGAATCCAGACGGTAATGAAAGTTTTCCTTCACATAAGCTCGGAAGGGACTTGATTTTATGCTGTACTCTCTCAAGAACGGTATTGAGATCAATACCAACGCTACTAAAATATATTTGACGCCCTTAGAGCCTAGCCTTCTCACCATGAACAAGATGATGAAAGACAGAAACGACACTAGGGCTATGATCCAAGCCGTCCTCGAGCTGGTTAAAACCAATAACCCGGTCATGGACACGAACATGCCTGTGTACATCAGTTTCTTCTTCCAAGTCTTGGAGAACAAGATGAGAACGCCCAGCACCGGCAGTAGTAAAGCCAAGAGGGCAGCAAAATGGTTGACATCCCAAAACGTCGAACCTATCCTGGGAGTGTGACCCGGAACATTCCACAGAGCGCCTACGATAAACTCGTATTTGGTGTATAACCATAGCTGAAAATAACCAAAAATGGTCAACCCAAAGGCCAGATAGATATAAAACTTGATCAATCCAAGCAATTTCAAGGAATGCCCTGCATATCTTTGGTAAAGAAGCACACCTAAAGCGATCATAGTGGTAAAAAAAGCTAGCAACTGCAGGCTGGCGGGAAGATTCTGAGAAAAATAAATAGAGATCACGCGCACTGCCCATAAGATAGATAATAAAAGTATAAGGGGGTCTTTGAGGATGCGGAGATATTTTGTAAGTTTTCCTGTTTTGTAAAAAGTGACTAGCACATCTCCCGCCAGGAATAGACCCAAACCCAACATATAGAACCTTATGGGCAGAAAATCCCATTTATAAATGCTGAAAACTTCTTTATGCAGCAAGGTGGACAGGACCAGCAGCACCTTAATACCAAGGTCAAAGTTCTTCCAAAGCAATAAAACAGAAAGTAGGGTTATTAAGACTATGATGACGATTTCCATAAATTATTTTTTCAGTAACTCTTTATATATTTGATAAGTTTTTTTTGCGCTGTTCTCCCAAGTATACTTAAGCCGCATGTCTTCATCCAGTTTTGGCCTTCCGGCGTAGAACTGTTCGCCAATAGCGCGGCTAATGCTCCCCACATCATCCGGGCGGCAGTAGGAAGCGTGATCGCCCAGTATCTCTTTGGCTCTGGGGCTGCTGGCCACAGCATTTGTACCACAATATAAGGCTTCCAGCAAAGTCAGCCCTGTGGTCTCGAACCAGCTGGCGCTGACACAAACTTTAGCGTGAGCAAAGTACGCCGGAATTTCATCGTAGGGCACATGGTCTATATAGGTGACCCAGGGAAACCTGGCCAACAGGCTGTTAAACCTTACAGTATATTCAGGATGAGTGAGCATGTTCTTCTTACCCACCAGCACCAGTTTTAGGTCCTGGTTAGAATCTTGCCTCAGTTTTTTCACAGCTTCGATAACATGCAGCTGATTCTTTCTGGGTTCAATGCGACCGACACAAAAAATATAATCATTGAATGGTAGCGGGTTCTTGGAGTCTTTGAGATAGATGAATTTGTCACTGACGCCGTTAGGAACAATTTCCCAAGGAAAATCCACCCCATATGTGTTTTTAAGATCTTTGGCTTCCAGCTTGGTCTGCACCAACACCATATCGGCTAAAGCCAGGGTCTCTATATGCATATTTTTTAGCCCGTGCAGAACACTATAAAGAGTGGGCATAACTTTATAAGGGTTAGTAAGGCATCTGTAAATATTTTTAAAAGTATCACGCTTATGCTGATCGTCGAACAAATACTTAGATAGCCTTCTGAGATCAAAAACATACTCATCATCAAACTTTTTCACTTCATCTACATTATGATGAATGGGAGACAGTACCAAAGGTTTTTGGTATCTTTTGGCATTTTTAGCCATAAAATGTGTCTCCGGAGTCCAATCCAGTTGAAAGACATGGACAAGATCAAAGTCTGAGACGTCCGGATTTATAGTGGTGGTGATGTCAACTTCTACTCCAAGTTTTCTTAGCTGCTCGGCCGTGTTCTCTATCTGGATCCTATCCCCGCCCATGGCATCCAGGAGACCTATTCTACCCTGCATCAAAACTTTCATACTTGAAATTATACAATTATTTTTGTTGTAGTTCTAAGTAAAAATTGCGGTATCCCTCAACGAACTTTTCCAAAGAAAAGTTTTCGGCTACTCTTTTGTGCGCCTTTTCCACCAATACTTTTAGCTCTAAACGTCTGTCCTTATTTTCCTGCATGACCCTGGCCAGATCATGCGCATCTCCGGTCTGGAAATAAAGTACGGCATCGCCGCCCACCTCTTTGAACACAGCCAGATCAGAGGCAATGACCGGAATGCCGGCCGCCATGGCTTCAATCAAGACCAAACCGAAACCTTCCGCCAGGCTAGGGTGAACAAAAAAATCGAACGTACCGTAATACTTAATGACTTCCTGATGGGATAGCGTTCCCGTTATGGTAATTTTATTTTCCAGCCCATATTCTTTGATCTTTTCTTTGAGTGCGCCTTCCAGCTTACCTCCTCCGGCTAAAATAAGCTTATGCGATTCTTTTTCATCCGCAGGCAAACCGTCGATGAAGATCTTGAAAGCTCCAACAAGCACGGCGTGTCCTTTTTCCTCAGTCAGCCTGCCCAGACAACCCCAGATGACTGAACCAGGGTCGATCTCCAGCTTAGCTAATGTACTATTCCTGTATTGCTCCCTAATATTTTTACCGGTTGACAATTCTCTGATGCTGACAGCATTTGCGCTAGGCAGGACCATAAGTTTTTCCTCTTTTATACCTTCGCTGATCTTGATATCTTTTCTAGAAGGCGTAAGGGCAATTTCATAAGTTGCTAACGCGTTCACAATCTTGGGATAAATGAACAGATTTAGCCTTTTTTTCCAGCCGCTGATCTGCCATTCGGAGATGGGGGTGTGAGTGTGAGTTATGCGGATCTTCGTCCCCGCCAGCTTACCTGCTATCAAAGCATTTACCGAAGCTTTTAATTCATGGGCATGCAAAATATCAATTTTCTCCCTTTTTAAGAAACCTGCCAACTTCAATATGTAAAACGGGTCGATATCAGATCTTATTTTAGCTTGAGTGGCCCTAGCCCCTGCATGGGAAAAATTCTCTACGTTCTCCCCGGGCGGACACCATACAAACACCTGATGACCGTGATGGACCATGCCACCGCACAGATCCTGCACATGCTTTTCCATACCCCCAAAATCGCCGGAATTTAAAACGTACAATATTTTCATTTAGGTTATTATACCGAGTTGGTATCAATATAGTTAAGCATGGTTTCTACTTTATTATCCCAATTATTAACCCTGGCTACTTCCTGCCGTTCTTTGCTTCTTTTATCGTTATCTTCCTCTAAAGACCGCCTGATATTTTGTGAAAACTCATCATAGTTCTTGGAAATATAGCAAACATGTTCAAAAGGGGCGTACGCCGGTAAATTTGTCACTACTACCGGTAGCCCGGCGGCTAAAGAATCGTGGAATTTGACCGGGAAACAGCCCCCAACAGTGTAGTTATTAAGTTGGTAAGGAATGAAGTCCACATCAAAACCTGCCATGTAAAACTTTTTCTCTTCGTATGGACGGGAGCCCAGGTAATGAATATTTTCTATTCCGGCCAATCCCAAATCCTCTAAATTGGCTTTCTTATCTTTGAGGGCTAAGGGTCCTATGAGAATAAAAGAATATTTAGGATTTTCCAAAGCGCACTTTTTAACCAGCTCAGCGTCAAACTTATATTCATCCAAGGCCCCGATCATACCCACCCTGGGTCTGGGAATACGGGATAGGTCCTCCGGGATCTTGTACTTATAACTTTTTGTGTTCTTGAATCTTTTATAGTCCCCTACATTAGGCGTGTAATACACCCGCGAATTATATTTACTAAGTTTTTCCACTAATCCCGGCGCCGAGGCAAACACCAAGTTAGAGGTTTCGGTCAGCTTTTTCTCTTGTTCGATCAATTTCTGTTGTGACACATTTGTGGAGAACAGGCTTTTCTGCTCCGGAAAGGCGTCGTAGTTGTCCACACAATCGTAAACCAAGATATCATATTTTATTTTCTGCAGATATTTTTCCAACTGTTTGATCTGTACATGATAGACCCAAAGCACGGTTTTTCTTTTGTCGGAAGCATATTTCTTGGCCAACCTATTTATTTTTCGAATATGAAAAAACGAGGTCAGTTTGGAAAATGGAAAGAGGTTAACGGGTGTAAAGATCACGGCACCACTTTTATCTTCCCGGCACTTGGTCAAGATCCTTTTGAGAGGCCATTCATGGCGCTGGATCTGCTTGATGAGCAGCCGGCCAAAATTGATAGGCGGATCCACAAAAATGACATTGTGCCCCTTTTTGGCTAGGCGGTACATGACATGCTTTTTATTGGTCCAATTGGGAAAATCCCAGAGCTGGTTTGAGAGACAGATGATGTTGTATTTAGTATATTTTCTGTTAGCTTTACCCATTTATTTATACGTCAGTCAGGGCATAGTGCTGAGGATGCCCCAATTTTATCAGATTTAACCGCAAACTAATAATATCAGCCTCTGAGGGTATAAAAAATGCTTTGATCAAAATGGTGTAAATAGCGGTAGGTTATAAAATATACCCGCCAATCGAAACCGTAAGATAGTGAATCGACCAGCAGTTGACAAAATATTCCCAAGGCAATGAAAAGTATGAATTGATATTTCTTTTTTAAAGCCAGATAAAAAAGTAGGAGCAGTGCTACCCACTCCCAGGCATGAAGAGGCAAATAAGTCTTACCCAGCAGTTCAAAAAAATTCAAAAAAAGGAACTCGTGCAAATTGAAGGTCAAACTTCCTTTGTATAGGAAGAAGTCTACCAGGTGGTCCATATCCATGAAAATGGTCACTACCAAGCCTAGCAGTATGTTTTTGTAGGGCATGACCTTGGGCTTGAA
>CAYSWS010000001.1:45349-85454 GCA_964434935.1 uncultured Candidatus Saccharibacteria bacterium | reverse complement strand
AAAACCACATCCCCCTCCCGCATGACATACTCCTTACCCTCCATCCTCACAAAACCTTTCTCTTTGGCTATTTTCCAACTCCCCGCCTCTTCCAGCTTCCCAAGATCTATGACCTCGCTGCTTATGTACCCGCGCTCAAAATCAGTATGGATAACACCGGCGGCTTGGGGCGCTTTCATGCCTTTTTTAATGGTCCAAGCCCTGACCTCTTTTGGTCCATATGTAAAAAATGATTGTAATCCTAGTATTTCGTAGCTTTTTCGAATAACTCTATCCAAGCCGGCCTCCTCTACTCCCAGTTGAGCTAAATAATCTTTTCTTTCTTCTTCATTAAAAGAGGCTAGATCTGACTCCAGCTTGGCACATATATAAATGTATTGCGGATCCGAGTTCTCTTTTAGTTTTGCCTCGCCCACGTTCATGACTAACAGCATAGGCTTTTGTGTCAACAGAGACAGCGTTCTCACATACTCTTTTTGCTCATCGGACATTGTCATGGATCTTACAGGTATCCCCTTCTCCAAATTTTCCTTGACCGTAGTTAAAAATTGCTTATCTTGGGCGAACTTCTTGGAAGCCATCCTATTGTCGATGGTCTGCAGGTCTGCCAGCATCAACTCCGTATTAATAAGCTCAATGTCTTTCTGCGGAGAAACAGACCCCGCCCTATCCACGTTCACATCTTCGAAACCCCGCAGTACGTGCAAAATGGCGTCAACCTCCCTGATGTGGGATAAGAATTTATTGCCCAAGCCCTCTCCCCTATGCGCTCCCTCCACCAATCCAGCGATGTCAATGAATTTTATGGTGGCGTGTGTGACTTTTTCCGGACATGCTCCTTCCTTATTAGCAAACTCCTTCTTGGCCACCACCACAAGCCTTTGCAGCCTCTCATCAGGCACCTCTACAATACCCACATTTGGTTCGATGGTAGCAAAGGGATAACTGGCCGCCAGCGCCGCCTGACGCTTTAATAATGAATTAAATAACGTAGACTTGCCCACGTTGGGTAAACCCACGATCCCTATTGATAGAACAGACTTCGACATATGATTCCTCTCTGACTGGCAGATAGCCATAAACTTGTAACTCTTCTTGATTGGCTACTACCTTGTCTAGAACATTTCGTAGTATCTCCTGTTTTGTCTTAAAACTCAAGGTAGTAAGTACCTTTTGTGCTTGCTTACAAAAAGCATCTATTTGCTGCGGTTCTGGAACATTTACAGTGTTATCTTTTATTCTTTGTGCCTTTTCTCTTATTTGTTTTTGGAGGGCGGTTCTGTTGTTATTTATTTCTTCGGACCGTTCCTTTAATTGTGTCTCATTGATTACACCTGCACCAAAGGCTTTAACATAGCGATCTTCTTCCTTCTTTATTTTATCTAGTTCGTCTTTCAAGATTCCCACCGAGTCCTGAGTGTCGTTTGTCTTGTCATACTTTGACTCTAGCCACTTTTCAGCATACCCCTTAATTAAATCGGAATTACTCATAAACTGGGCGGTTCTTTGCCATACAAGCTTGTCTGTAACTTCTGCACTGATATTCTTTTCGTGGCAAGTTTGGGGTAAAGGGTGATTGTATATTCTATCTGTGCATCTGTAGTACAGATGTTTTCCCTTTTGGGCAGCATCCCCTGTTCTAGGTTTGCCACAAGTACAACGAATCATTCCATTCAATAAATATGCATACTTTTTATTTCGATGGCTAAATTTCTTATTTTTTGCTAATTGGGCCCCCACCTTATTAAAAAGGTCATCAGAAACTATTCTAGGCACTGGTATCGCAATCCATTCCTCCTCCGGTCTCATTACCCTACTAGTTTTTTTGATCTTTTTATATTTAGTATCTTTAATTGGGTTCTTTGGAACGATTGATTCGCTCTTATTGTAATGGCTTTTACCAATGTAAGTTTCGTTACGAAGCATTCTGGTTAGTGTGCTACTGTTCCATACACCTCGTTTACTTCGTCTTGGTATAACACCTAATTCCATAAGACCCTTTGCCACTCCCCGAATCGTTTTCCCTTCATACGCAATACCTTCAAATATCATCTTTACGGTTTCGGCTTCCGCAGGATTTACCTCATAATATCCATTTTTATCACCCTGCTTGGGAATGTAGGTATATCCATAAGGAGCCATCGTGCCAACCACATATCCACTTCTAGCTTTGTGTAATTTACCCCGCCTCATACGCTCTGCAATCTTTAATCTTTCGTACTCCGCAAATAAACCTTTGACACCTTGCAATATCTTTTCCTCACCATTTTCGGGTCTAGAGGAAGTACAAAATAGTACCTTTAACCCTTTCTCCTCAAGTTCATCCATCACAAATTCTTGGTACGAGTACCTACGGCCTATCCTGTCCTGATCGTAGGCTATAATACCTTCCCAAATGTTTTTATCGGCATCATCCCTTAACCTATCTAGCGCAGGTCTGGCTAAAATGTCCCCTGACCAGCCGTCATCAAGGTATTCTTGAACAATAATGTGACCCTCTGAATCAGCTTTGCGCTTTATTTCCTCAATCTGGGAATCAATAGTTCCCTCGTTTTCCTGGCGTTGTGTTGAAACTCTGGCGTATAGGGCAAGTAGCATTATTGTTTTTCCTCCTTTGTTCCTTCCCTGTCTTTTAGGAATTTTTCAAAGTCTTTCTTTTTCACTCTGTAGCTTTTACCAATATACATAGCAGGCAGTTTCTTGCCTTTAATCCAACGCCTAACAGTAACTATGTTTACTTTCAGGAGTTCTGCTATTTCTTCTGTAGTTAAATATTCGTTCATAAATTAAATATAGACTAAATTACAATACATTACAATAGATTACATTTTGTATTTGTATCCGCTCTCCCTCTCTGCCATTTCTACCAATGACCTAAATTGCTCTTCTACGAACCTTTCATCAGGTGCAGGATCCGTAATAATCTGGTACTTGTCTTCATTTTTTATCTTAGGTCTATCTTCCATTGAAAAGAAATTCAATATGTCTTTAATATGCTCTAATAAACTACCCATGACTTCTTTTGGTCTTTTAATGGACTCTTTGGCTTTGTCAGCAATAAATGTATCCAGCTCTATTTTGTCATCAAAAACCTCTCTCTGAGCCTTTTTAAGCACTTCCCAGATGTTTACAGCTTGTTGTGTGCTCTCATTCGTCCACTTTGTTAGTGTTTGTAACATCGGACCAAACACCTCATCAAAAGAAATTACTTTGCCCTTCATATCAAAAGATAAGTCTTTTTGGATACTTTCAATCATGTCTTTCCTACGGTCCTCCGCCCAACAAGCACCCTTATACTTTGTGGATAGATTTGCTGCCATGCCCTGTGCTATGGCTACTTCACCCTCATAAAATTCAACCAACTTACCTTTATCATCAATCATTTCGTTGTAACCAGTGTCTAGCTTTTTGTCATAGCTATACCAACTGTCACCAGATATCCCTCTTGAACCAATGTATTCATCCCCGTTGTGATACCACCCTGCCTTCTCGCTAACTTTGATCTCTTTAAGTAACCCCTTTTTAATATCAGCTTCTAAAACCTTAATAGCTTTATCAATGTGTTCATCAAAAGCATCCTCCAATTTTTGGTTGTCTGAAAAGACATCATCTACCCATAAATGTACATTTTCAGGAACAAGTTTTTCTTTTTTTAGGATCTGAAATGCTTCGTATTGAGCTACACATTCTATGGGTAACTGCTCCGCTAGCATTTTCTCCCTACATTTCAAATATAATTCGTCAAATTGCTCTTGTGTAAGGTATCTGGGAAGCATATTCATAAACCTAGATAACATATACTTGAAGCCGTTGTCATACATAACCTGCTTTATAGCTTCGAACTTCCATGCATAAATCTCCAAATTCATAACGTTTGTTTGTAAATCTAATGAGTAAAAACCACAGTTACGCCACATATCATGGTAGAAAATGTATTCCTGTCTTCTATGAGTGTCGCTGTATGTAATGGTAGAACTAATGGTCTTAACCTCGTCACTGTAGTCTTTCTTTTCTTTCTCCCCACGAATATGATAATCAATAACCAACAGCGCAGCTTCCTTGCCTGATAGTGTTTTTGCCAGAGAGGATAACTTTGATGGAGTTAGGTCCTTAGCCATTACTTTTGCCTCCTTTCCAAAATCAACCGGTCAATGGTTTCAAGTTTGTCTGATATAGAGGTCATTTCATATGCCTTTAACAAGTGGCTGCAGAGAAAACCTATTGTATTTGCAGGATTACTAACCGGCAATTCCCCTGAACGTACCAAGTTTATAGTTTCCTCCAAGATGGATATAACATCATCGGGAGTGCGTATCGGTACAACCGGGAGATTTAACTTAACTTTCTTAAGAGCTTTCCCACCTTTGAGAACTGCTTTTCGCTTTTCATCTTTATTCTTTGGGTCATGTGAAAAACAATAATCACTTCCCTTAAGTGCAAAGGAATTACATTGTTCTTTAGTTTCTTCATTTGTGTATTTGCATTGTTTTTGCATAAATTTCCAAGCTTTGCTTAGGGGGTATCCCCCAACTTATTACTTTGTTCCGATGTACCGCTGTCATTTGAACCTGTCTTGTATATGTCTACGCTATTAAATAAATCAATGGCATCATCAAGTGTATTCAACGTCTGTTCTGCTTCCGTCGGGACATCGGTACTACTATCTTCATCTTCCACAACGATAGATTCTTCCTCTAGCTGAGCTATGTCTACAGTCTCACCCGTAATAGGATTGTATGGCTGCATATCCCCCAACCATTTAGGCTCAATCTCGTAGAGTTCTTTAACACTTGGGAGTATTTGTTGTGAAGGTATTTTTTTATCTACTATTGTGTATATTGCAGCCTTGCTTCCAGAATGGTCTTCCATCTTTTTGAAATAACCTTTTTTGAACGCCGGCTTGAACCACTTATGTGCAGTATCATAATCCCACCCAACCTCATCTGCTAAGGTTCTAATGTTAAATCCGCCTGTAGTAGCCTCTGGGATACCTTTGGCTGCAGCTATTAGGCTTTCACTCTTGGGAGATAAAGAATAAATAGTTTTCTGCAAAGTTTCTTCCAACAGAACTTTCGCAATATAAAAATCAGCAAGATTGGCCTCAATATAAACTGTTTCACCCACCTCAATCTTGTTTCGCTGTTCCTGGTGAATAAGAGCTATAACGGAAATAATTGCCAGCAGCTTACCGTAGTCGCGCCTTACCCTTACAGGTTTCTTAGGAAAACGCTCCCTAATCTCCTCTACAAAGGGTATTAGCACTGGTAGCGGCTCCACTACCCTCTGCACATTAACCCATTTTGCTAAAAAGTCATTGTTGATAGCGAGGACTCCCCTATATTTTGCATCAGTCATTTCGAATGTTCTTGAAGTCTGGTCTGAAGTTTCGTCAGGGTATACAGACATATTTCTAGTTTCGTTTTCCTGGTGGATGCTGGCATCAGTTGTGGTTGTTATAAATCCAACAGGTCCGTTTACTTCCTTTTCTTTTGTTATGAATTGCCCTGATTCGGGGTCTTTGACTGTAACTTGTATCTTGAGTTTTTTCTCTGATTGTAGCGACCGGATACTGTAGTCAGCTTTTTCCCCACCATGTTTTTCAAAAATAATGATTATTTTATGGGCAAAATGGTCTTCTGGAGCATAGTAAAATGATTGAGCAGTAGCATCTGTAATATCTATGTAGGAATCTTTAGGAAATAGCTTTAATACTTGCTGAACAACATAGCTCTTACCAACACTACTCTCTCCTTTAACAACAATGGATAGCGGGTCATCCGTCTTTCCTGAACTTAATATCAAATAGTGTATTAAAGCAGTCTTTTCCTCACCAGCTACACCTAATTTTTTGATTGCTTTTAGAATTTTATATACTAACTTTGGGTTCCTTAACAATTCTTTTGCACCAGTCATCTCCTCATCAGATAACTCTACTTTTTCAGCTTGTTTTTGGTCATCAATTATCTCCTTATTCACCTGTTCCATTACTTCAGTAAGCTGAACTAATTCGTTACCCAATACAATCTTCTGTTCTTTATTCAAGCTCTTTGCAGAATTGATAAAAGTTGTCCTGGCCTTAGCAGAATTAAGCGAAAATACATCTCGGTT
Source organism: uncultured Candidatus Saccharibacteria bacterium (assembly GCA_964434935.1). Classification (GTDB taxonomy): domain Bacteria; phylum Patescibacteriota; class WWE3; order UBA101185; family UBA10185; genus CAYSWS01. The sequence goes on along the minus strand of CAYSWS010000001.1, from coordinate 79,346 downwards.
AACTAACTTTGTACCCAAATATAGACTAAGGTCCGTTTTACCTCTGACAGGTTTAATTATGTAAATGTAAGTCTCACTGGTGATTTTAACTTTAGTTAGATCAGAAAAATCTATCTTAAATCCTTGTACATTTCGAGCTGTCTCCTCAACTACATAGGGTTCTGATGCACTGATTAGCTTCTGGAAGTCTTCCTTACTTTTCTTTAGACTACAAAAAAAGTCTGTTATATCAATCTTTTCCCCGTTATCACCTTTTGGAAGCTTAACAATATAAGCCCTCTCTTTTAGATATCTAGCAGCGTTAAGAGCGCCTTCTCTACCCGCCTCGTCTGAGTCATAGCAGATATAAACCTTTTCGATATTTTTGAACTCATCTACCCACTCAGGCTTAAAAGTATTGGCTCCAGCAGTACCTGTAACTCCAGGAAACCCGTATTGGCAGGCAATCATGCAGTCAAATTCACCCTCACATAAAATAACAAAGTCTTTTGGCTCTTGAAGAGCTTTTATATTAAAAATGGCAGCCTTCCCACCCGTCTCATTCCACATTTTAGGCCCTGTAGAGCGCACAGGGTCCCTCCTGTGGCGTATGTTGACTAGATTACCTTCCTTATCAAATACTGGAAATACTATGCTTTTACCGTCCCAACCAACCTTAAAGTCCTCTAATGTTTCGGCGTTTAATCCTCTTTCATCGCTTTTAAGATACTCAAAAATCCTGTCAATCAGGTTCAGGTGATATTCTTCTACATCTTCCATTGTTTTTTGTAGTTTAGGAGCATCGGTTACAATTTCTGCAGTATGTTGAACGTTTGATATAGCTTCCAAAGACACCCTCTCTGTTTCACCAAGGTGTTCCAACAAGTTATACCAACTGCCTCTAGCTCCACACCTATGACAAAGCCAACAACCATTCTCGTTACTAACGTAGAGATGGGTCTTTTTATCGTCACAAAAAAGGCATTGAATCATTACCTCAGCTTTGTCTCCGCTGAGCTTGTAGGGTATACTTATAGTGCTTAGATACGCTTCTGCGTTTTGATATTTTTTCATATTAATACTGGAGGGAAGCGGCGCCACACTCCCCTCCCCTTACTAACTCTTGGCTGGTAAAACCTTACTTATATCCTGCCAACCTTCAGATCCTGCCTTATCCTCAATTAGGATCTGGCATTCTGTGCCGATTAAGTCTTCCAGCACAATCTGTTCACCTTTTTCAGGCTCTGAACCTCTTAGCCCGGTGACTACCTTCCATAGCTTTGAGGTTGTCTCTGTGGTTTTCCCTTTGGTTAATTTTTTACTTGCTACAAGGGACCTGAGAGTTCCTTTACACTCTCCTGAGGTAATCTCAAACTCCATACGGATGTAATCACCATATTGAGGATTCTCCCGCTCTTCCCAACTAACTAGCTTGGCTTTATACATGCCAACTTCGATAGGCTCAGGAACAGCAGCTTCTTGGGCAATAAGTATGCCCTGGTTCTGGTTTGTCATAGGTCTTTAACACCTCCTTCAACAGACAATTTATTACTACTTAACATTGATAAATTTCCAATTTCAGATGATTTTGAAACCTTTATGGTTTCCTCAAACAGTAGTCGGAATGCTTCTTCTAGCTTTTGTTCCAGTGAGTCGGTTTTTACTTGATGGAATGTAACCTTAAGACTTTTCGTCATGGCCTCCCTTGGTACAACTTGTCTTTAAGCATTTTCACTGCCATCACAAACTCCCTAACATCTACTAAGATCTCCTCATCCTGCCTTTCAGCAAAGTTGAATTTATCAATCAGCTCGTCCATAGAGTTGTTTCCCTCAAATATGAAGTCTGCTCGTTTGGTGGAGTTATATTCTATGGAAACAAGGGAATAGCCTTTGCAATAAAGGAATGCCGCTAAGTAAAAACTCCTTAATGATTTTCGTTTTATGTTATTTTTCATAGTCAAATATACTTTTGGCGTTTACTAGGGCATAGTCACCTTCTAAAATTTGGTCCACTTCCGAGAATGGTAAGCACATGCTGTTAAGAACTCTTTTCTGCCTAGTAGTACTCCTAAACAAGTCTCGGATACGATTCTTCATGATTGTTATTGCAAATGTACGCTCCTTTGCGCCGTTATCACCTCTATAATCCGGGAGTTTCCGCCACAAAATAATCTCCAGTTCCTGCATAACATCCTCCCAAGTAAGTCCTGGAACATTTGAACTTCTTGCCAAACCTAAAATATCCTTTCGATACTTACTGTTATAAAGCTTTATTTTCATTTTTATTTCTTTCTCTTGTTTTGGATATTTAGGTAAACAAAAAAGAGCTACCAATATATATCCAGACAAGATAATTAATTTATCTATATCTATCTATCTATTGATAGCCCTTTATATCGCTATCTAGGCCAGCCCATGGCTGACTATTATTAACTTTTTTCTACTAATATATTAGACGATAAAACCTTTCGTTCTATCAAGCCCAACCCCAGTCAATATATCTCTCTGTACTAGTTTTACATTTAGGACAACGTACTGTAATACAAGATCTCCCATAAATCAGCTCAATTTTAGCAGAAACACCGCCTTGAGTTAAGGAACTTAAAACATTACCGTGCGCAAACTTAAAAAGCAATTTTCCACAAGAGCAAACAATATGTCCCTCGGTGATACTTTTCCATTTTTCATCATCAAAACTAAGCACGCCAGATTTAATTTGAGTGAAACACGTGTCACAAATGGGGATGTTAGTTGCCTGTCTGTCATTATTACCATAGTGAAGCTGTACAGGTCTTTCTCTGCACCTCTTACAAAACACTAAACTGTAACTCTGCACCAAAGAATAAAATTCATCTCTTCTATTTCCACATTTTTCAGCCGCTTTAGTTGCCTTAGATTGTTCCTTCCTAAAAAACTCCTGCCTACCCTCTTTAGATAAACTGTCATATTCTTCTCTTTTATTCATCCAGAGCCATTGACTAAAGTTTTGTGCCTTATCCCAGGCCTTTGTTGTTTCATTTTGAAATACACTACCAACATCATCTAGAATCGAATATAGTTCTCTCTTGAGCTCATCTAATCTCCACTCTATAGCCATAGCAATTCTCTCTTTACGCTCTATTTCAATATCTAATGATTCAGCCTCTTCTTGCGTGATTTCTTTTTTTATCAGCAAATCCATCACTTCGTCTCGAGTTAGATAATGTTCCTTTCCATTTTTATCTTTCCGGATATTGGAATACTGTTTCATAAAACTTTCGACCGTGCTACGTGTCTTACCATCCAAATCACCCAGCGTTAAATCTTCCTCGCATTCAATAGTTCTAATTGAACCAGAAAGATAACTTTTAGCACCATATCGAGTTTCGTAGTCACTCAGCTCTTTTTTATACAATTTCAACTTATTTATCGTTTCATTATTCACATATGCTTTATTTTTGGCCAATTTAGACCAGTTATCAAACTGATTAATGGTAGCCCAAAGAGCTTTTACATCCACACCCTCTGCATATTCCCTTTTAGGCATGAGAAAAGAAACGAATCTATTATCTCCATGCAAAAATTCTAGCAATGATGGTGCTATTTCACCTGTTATTGTCGTTTCAACTTCAGTTAAAATATCATAAATCATATACATTTCCTGAGCTAATAAGGCCACACCCTTGAAAAGGTCTTTACGCCATCTTGGATGCAGTTCTATGTAATAAAACCAGTATTCTAGAGGGTCTATATCTGTTGCGAAGTTTGCAACTTCTTTCCTCATCAAGTTAAGTGTTTTTAGGCTAAGCCCAAACTCTTTCAACGCTTTTTTCCCATCCTTCTTAAGTGAATTAAAATCAAAAAACAGTTTGGGTGCGGGATTGAAGTATCTGTGCCTTCTTTGTTCATAATCATCTTTTTGTGGATGCGAATGTAGGAAAATAAGAAACTTGTGAAACTTTTTGCACACATCTAAATGGTCTAACAACCCACTAACATTAGACCTACCACCCTTTTTAGCATGCGTTATATTAAAAGCGTGCCCATTCCAACCCCAACAAACCATCCTAAAACCCTGCTTTTTATACCAATCAACACTTCCAACTTCACTATCAGCCCAAAGAACACCATCATGTACTTTGTTTTTATATAGAGCAGCAATAATAAAGATCTGGTGAGGACTATAGTATTTTATTTTATCCTTGGTTTTGAGGGGTCTTAAGAATCCGTCTTTTTCCGCAGCAACTAAAAAATCTTTGTTTATATCTAACTTAAGCCCACTTAAATAGTCGGATTTACAGTGTCTTAGAAAAGCGTCCTTTGTAAGAAGCTGTTCAATAATAATTTTATTCTTAGGTTTGTCCGCACTCATTTTTATATTTATCTTTCTCTTGCTCCTGCAAGATACAAAAAACGCCCAACACAAAACAAAGGTTGGGCAGTCTTTAGGCAGGCTTCGCTACTGTTGAGATAACCTGATTTATATATACCATGAGCACTTAAACTGTTCAAGTGATAGACGTAATAAAACAGAGCGAGAGATTTTACCCCCTCGCTCTGTAAATACATTTGGGTGGTTGGTTCAATCAAACCCCCACTAATCTTCTAGCTCTTAATCGTTCTCTGCTTCGTCAGACTCTACGTTTAGAATTTTACCGTTGCCTGCATCTACTTTTACTTCCTTAGTACCTATTTTGACTTCGTACACAACATTGCCGTTTTCGTTTTCAAGTTTTGCAGATGTAGCTGTACCGCCCACATTATCTTGAGCAAAAGATTTAGCCTCTTCTGCAGTTATTTTAGCCATTGGTGCCAGTGCAGCGGCTTCTCCACTCTCATCTGTTTCGTTTACAGATTCTTGTATAGTTACACTAGATACATAGCTTGGTGTCTGATCATTGCTATCAGGTTTTTCTGTTGCATCTGTTTTAGTGGTATCAGATGACTGCGCAAATGCCATTGACGGCTTAAGATTACCTAAAGCCACAGCGGAGGATCCTACTAATACAAATGTTAGCATAGCAAGTGGTATTAATTTTTTTCTTTCCATTTTGTATCACCTCCTAACTTTTTATAACTACACTTACTATACAAAACTAACAATGGGGTAAGCATGGGAAAAAAATGTGAATTAAGAATGTTTTAAAGGCAATAAAACAGTAAATGTAGAACCTTCATTTAGCGCTGAGGTTAGCGTTATTCTTCCGTTATGCCTCTTAACTATTGCATCGCAAATGGCTAAACCAAGACCATAACCTCTTATTTCAGACCTAGAATTTTCAACTCTAAAAAACCTATCAAACAGCTTACTGTAGACCTCGTCACTTATACCTATACCAGTATCTTTTATAATTACTCTGGCATACTTGTTGTCAAACTTTATTGAAATATTAACTTCACCTTTATTAGTATATTTCACTGCGTTGTCAATTAAATTCAAAAATAGCTGATATATGTTTTGACGATTACCTCGAATAACTATGTTCTCTTCTCCAGGATTAAAGTTTACTTTGATAAGTTTTTTCCCCCATATGGGTTTTGTCTGAGCTACTATATGCGCGAGCATATCAGTAAGTTCTATCTCGTCCGAAAATGAAATGGGTCTGTTTTGGTCATCCCTAGCTAGAAATAACAAGTTTTCAACCAGCGAGGTTAGGCGCTTTAATTCTTCTTTATTACTAACTAATATTTCCTTATAGGCGTCTTGTCCTCGATCCTTAGCCAAAGCAACGTCGATTTCACCCATCATTATTGATAACGGAGTTCTTAATTCATGAGCTGCATCTGAAACAAACTGTTTTTGTTTGTTGTGGCTAACATGAATGGGCTTCAAACTTTTATGTGCAAGGAGGTTTGATACTATTGGTATAACAAGTAAAAATACCCCATTCATTATTAAAAGTATTACTTTAAGCCTATCTAATGCAACATCTCCTGATATTGTGACTATATTTGTGTTGTTATCCTCAAATGCGTCTTCGTAATCGCCCTGTTGAACACGCCTTTCGTATACCTGGCTAATGTAGTCCTCTCCAAAGGAACGTTCCATCCAAAAATACAAACTTAAACTAAATATCCAAAATAATGTAAGGAATAGTAGCGAATAAAAAAATGTTAATTTTAATGTTGTCTTAGCAAACATTTAGGTAGAATCCGAAAATATATAACCAGAACCTCGGCGAGTGTGTATTAATTCCTTCTCCTTAGTAGAAGTCCTAAGCTTTTTTCGTAAATACTTAACATATGTCTCAACAATGTTAGATACCCCGTCGTAACTATAATCCCATACATGCTCTAAAATCTGTGTTTTAGTCAATAATGTATTTTTATTTCGCATAAAATAATCTAAAAGTGCATATTCTCTTGCTGTAAGTGCGATATTTGCTTTTCCACGAGCTACAGTTTTTGTTGCTGGATCAAGAGATAGGTTATCGATGGATAATATTACAGGATCGGCTTTCTTATTACGCCTTATAAGCGCTCTTATTCTTGCGGATAATTCCGCAAATGAAAATGGTTTAGTAACGTAATCATCTGCACCGGCGTCTAATACTTCAATTTTATTTTCAACTGAATCTTTCGCTGTTAGAATTAGGATTGGGATTGATGTATTGGTTTTTCTAATAGCTCGACATACTTCTTCACCAGAAACCTTAGGAATCATAAGGTCTAGAATTATTAAGTCATATTCATTAATCTCAAATTTTACTAGCGCCTCTTCTCCATTTTTTGCTATATCAACTGAGTAAAATTCTTCAAGTAAACCTTTTCTTAATAAATTGGCTATTTTTTCCTCATCCTCAACTATAAGTATTTGCATGATTCTATTTTAACCTAGATTTATGGGATTTATATGAGAACCCAAGGATATATTAACTCTGCATAAGAGAACTCATATTATTCCCATATTTCTGAGGTACAGTAATACTATGGAAAATAATAATAACTATATTATAAAAACTACAAATCTTTCAAAAGAGTACAAGGATGGCTTTGCACTGGAAATGCTTAATCTGGAGGTCTCCGTTGGTGAAATATTTGGTTTCCTTGGGCACAATGGCGCAGGAAAAACTACAACTGTTAGTATTTTAACTACTTTACTGACACCAACATCTGGTAAAGCTTCTGTATGTGGTTACGATGTAGTTAATAATAGTTATGATGTTAGAAAGATTATTGGCTATTTACCTGAAAACATAAGGTTTTATGATAATTTATCTGCTTACGAAAATATAGAATACTTAGCCAATCTTTCAGGGATTCGTAATCCAAAGGATAAAATCTTTGAAGTTTTAGAATTTCTTGAGATTGAGGACACTGCAAATAAAAAACTCGGTGAATTCTCTAAAGGTATGCGACAAAAACTTGGTATCGCACAGGCTATCATCCACGAACCAAAAATATTGTTTCTAGATGAGCCAACCTCTGGTCTTGATCCTGCGGGTATTAAAAAACTCAGAGAAATTATTATCAAACTCAATAATGAGAAACAAATGACTATATTTATGAACACTCACCTACTTTCAGAAGTATCTAAAACTTGTACAACAATAGGTGTGCTGAATCACGGTAGGCTAATCTATAGAGATACCTTAGAAAATACTTTAAAGAAATTCCAGAATGAAAATTCCCTGGAGGAGATATATTTTACAGTCGAGGATAAGTCCTAACATGAGAAGTATTTTTACTATAACTCGTTTCGAAATAAAAAACCTAATTAGAGATAGACTTTTCTATCTTCTTTTCAGTGTTTTTGCGTTGATGTCCCTTGTATCATCCCTTATTGGCTGGTCGACATATAGAACCACAACAGCGGTTTATGATGCTGCTGTAAGACTCTCTATTGCTCAAAGTAATGTACAGCTATCGGGAAACCCCATTACAGAAATCTCATCACTCGCAAGTTTTAGGAACATAATTATATACATCTTTCTTATTGGCAGTCTTCTAGGCATTATTATAGGCAATAGAAGCTTTATTCGTGAAAGAAAGTCTGGTATTTTACCACTAATTCTCACAAGACCTGTTTCGGAATCAAAACTAATAATTGGTAAAATTATCGGGATGGGTTTAACAATTTTTGGTATTATAAGCTTTACTTTATTAATCAACCTAATTTCTTCCTATTTTCTCCCATTACGTCATTTAAACACCACAGAGATCACAAGACTTTTAGTTTTTTACCTGTACTCGTTCTTTTATCTATTATTCTTTTCATTTATCGGATTCTTATTTGCTATTATTTCCAAAAGTGAGTCTTTATCACTTTTTATTCCTGTGTGTATATGGGTCGGAATCAGTTTTGTCATGCCAGAATTGATCACAGGTCAAACGCCCACAGCACTACTTAACCCAATAACCATGGACCAACAATTATCACCGGGAGGATTTTTTACTACTATGCGTATTTTTCTTTCACCCATATCACTTGGGAGCCACTATACCAATATCGGCAGCCAACTGCTGAGTGCAACTTCTTCGAATATCTCGTTGAAAGATATAATTCCATCAAATTTTAACGGTATTGCGCTACTTCTAATAAGCGCCTTAATTAGTTTCTTCCTATGTTTTTATGAGTTAAAGAAATATAACTCCGTAAACGATTTTGTGAATGAATAATATGTTTAAAGTACTAACTGTAGCAAAAAAAGAATTCTTTGCCGCCTGGAAAAATAAAGTTTTTATAACTTTTCTATTGTTTTTGTTAGGACTAATCATAATTTCTATTTATATAGGTTCTCTTAATTTTCAAAGCAAAGTATTTGAATATCAAACAGCTTACCAACAACTTATAGATAGTGGGTTATCTCCAGATAAACTACTGAAACCAACCTTCTTCCCATTACAGCTTCTAAGAGGAGCAATTGAGTACTTAGAGATTATTGGTTCAGTTTTGGCTATTGCACTGGGGTATTTAAGTATAGCCAAAGAAAAAAATAATAAAGCACTACAACTTATTTTTAGCAGACCTATAAGTAAGGTTAATTTTTATTTGGGTAAGTTATTCGGAAATTCAATAATTCTCTTGTGTGTTGTATCAGCAGTATTCTTTTTTATTTATATCATAGTTTCATTAATAGGTGGCGCTGCCATAACTAACCAAGAGTTATTAAAAATATTTGTTTCTTTATTAACTTCATGGATATACCTCGTTATCTTTTATGCTTTGTCTTCATTATTAACAATAACTTTAAAGTCATTACCTAATTCGTTAATAATCAGTCTTTCACTTTGGATTATAATAGTTCTAATTGTTCCTCAGATAGGAGATACTATGGATATTGATAATCAAGTCCCATCAGGATTCTTTAATGCAATTAATGTAACAAAAAATCAGGCAGACGATATACTTTTGCAATTTTCAAGTTACGAGACAACACGAAATACTATAGAGGAAGCATCTATTACAAAACATTATGAAAGATTTTCCTTTGCTGTCCTTGGAATAAAAGATGAATATAACAACAAACCACTTAGTTTTATACTTACAGATAAATTTAATGAAATTATTTGGCTCCTTTCCTATTTCTTGATATTCAATATCTTATCTATTATTTCCTTTAATAAGAAAAAGATAATTTAGTTAAATTCCAAAGTATTAAGCTATACAAGATACAAACTCACTAGTGTAAAAACTCATCTTATTCTCATTTAGCAGATGTATAATTTCAATATGAAAAGTAAATGGATATTTTTTGCTGTAGCTGTGCTAATTATGATTTTTAGCATAACACTTGTTAAAGGTAGATCTAATTCGGCATCTCCTCAAACCACTAAGCTGAGCTCAACTAATGGTGAAAACGGGCAAGTAAATCCACAGGATGTCGTGCCAGGAGTATACGATAACCTTATACAAAACACAGCAACTGCAGAAGGCTTTATCATAAAAGACGTTATTGTCGAGAACAATGTTGATGTAAACGGAAAAGATACATTGGATCACCTTGAGGTTACGCTTACTAATACTTCCGGAACCGACTTAACAGGCTTTGAGGCTTACTATACTCTTACTGATGTGGTAACAAAAAGTATGGAAGGTTATTACAAAAAACTAGACGGTTTTGTATTAAAAAATGGAGAAACTCAACATGTAAATTTTGATAATACTAAAGAGCCCAATCACTTCAGTGTAAATAAAAATAATATGTTCACAACCTCAAAAAATCAGGTTTTAGTAGAAATAACTGTAAGCGTACCAGGATATAAAATACAAACAGCACAAGTTACAAAAGATGCAGGCGGCGCAGAAACAGCCGACTAACTTCCTCACTTAGCTATTATTTATCCATTAGACATCTACAGGCACTATACTTTTCAATATTCTCCCCATACTATCTCTTGCAACAATCACCCGTTCCTTCAAAGGCTTCGGTAGTTTAATAGTAAAATGAAACGGCACTTTCTTTACTCCCCTACCAGTTTGTGAAAATAAAGTCCGAACTGTGCTCAGTTGATTCCTATAGATAAGCTCATGGAAAATATTGTATCAGTAAAACAAAGTTATGAAAGGTACAAATGAGATTATGAGGTTTGTGGTACAATAGCAAAGTTATGAAAATAAAAGAACAAAAACATACGTCGTCCAATACCAAGAGTGCTAAAGCCTCTCCCGAGAACGAGACAAAACAAACAAAAAAAATCCTTTCCAGACCCGCTCTCCCAAAAAGAAAACTACTAGTAGTACTCCCTCTTCTCGTGCTTATCGCGCTTGGTGCACTGGCATATATGTATCGAGGGGAATTCATTTTAGCCACTGTGAACGGCAAGCCAATTACCCGCGCACAATTATGGAAGAGTATGGAACAGCAAGGCGGGATCCAGACATTGGATTCTCTTATTACGCAGGAGCTGATCCTGCAAAAGGGTGCAGAACAAAAGATAGTCGTCACCCAACAAGATATAGATGCTGAGATCCTAAGTATCCAAGACATGCTGTCAGCCCAAGGTATGACCTTGGAAGAAGCTCTGGCAGCCCAAAGAACCACCCTAACCCAGCTGGAAGAGCAGATCAAGTTGCAGATAACGCTGGAAGGTTTGGTCAAAGACAGCATAACCGTAGCTGACAGTGAGGTAGAAGACGCCGTAACTAAGGCTTTAGCAGCCGGCCAAGAGGATACTCCTGAGCTCAGGGACCAGGTGAGAAATCAACTTGAACAATCAAAGTTATCTCAGGCGGTACAGGGATATCTGGCTACTATAAAACAAGATTCCAAAGTCAATATACTAAACGATAGCTTTATAGATACTACGCAGAGTTTGAATTAACAGAAAATATTTTCAAATCTTAGATCTTGCTCACAGCAGATTTAAAGTGCGGGTGCCCGTCCACCATCTCCTGCGTAAAATCGCCAAACATATTGGGATACCTCTCCATCAGCATCTCTCCTACCTTACCAAACACCAATCTGATCTCTTCTTCGGCTGAAGGATCCGTGCGCATCTCCAGCACCCATCTTAAGGTCCTAAAATTAGCACTCCAACCTATGGATGTGCCAAGACCAATGGGTGCGACCCTTCTCATGGCCGATGTGGCCGTTTTTTTAATGTGAAATGACACACCGGGGTCATTCAGTTTAAAGATGTCAGCCAACTGAAGTTGAAGCTTCTCCAGCTCTTCGAACGTCTCCACGAAGATCTCCATGGCCTTTTCACTTTCTCGTATGACCGTAGGTGCCCATCCTTTGAGTTGATCTAATCGAACATACCTTAAACTTTCCTGCGACATAGCTGTCCCCGCACGGTGCCGCACCAACTCATGAGTAAATACCCTGGAAACATCAGCAAAAATAAAATTGACCGAGGCATGTTCGGTAACTGAACCGTGCTTCTGCTTTACTATGTTGGATAAATATTCGCTATTACCCTCGCGAACCTTAGTCACATTTGGATTTATTTTGGGACTGAAACTTCTGTAACAAAGCCTACCCATGACTTCAACCAGAGTTTCTGCATCAGATGGAGCGTCCGTGGACCACTCCGAAGCGCCAATATGCTTTAAATAGGCTTTTACTCCTTCTTTTACTAGAGTGGACTCACCTATCAAAAACACCTTAGGTTCAATCTTTTTCATGATCTTTTCTCTCCTTTTTCATGCGTGGATTGGGTAATTATTTCTAGCATGCTACGTGGAATTATATTACAGAAGAAACTAGGTATCAATTCCAACTGTTAATAAAGTGTGTCTCTTGCAGTATAATTTCACTATGAGCGAAACTTATCCTTATGAAATATGGCGTGGTGAACAAGGCGAATCAGGTCACAAAGCCGAAGAGTTCTTGGAGACGTTTTTTAAAAAGTATTCTGAGTTAGGTTTGATACAGGAAGTCTCCGAAAAAGAGTTCGGTAAAAAACTGGATAAAGATGCGTTTTTTAGGACCAAAGCTCAAACAGATTACGAAGAGGGGTGGGATTTTGGTTATTACGACGAGACTAATAACGCTTGGCATAAAATAGATCTAACGACTATGGCCGACTATTCAACCAGAAGAGTGAAAGAAGAAAAAAATAAAAAAGCCGGTGTTAAAACAATATTTTTACCTCTCCATGTTTTAAAAAATGCTTCACTTAGTTCGGCCACTACCGAAGATCCAAATAAATATCAGCTTCAAGTTCTTAATGAACTAAGAACAACATTAAGACAATAATATTTTCTGCATGAGCAAAATACATATGCTATAATCTCCCCTGACTTTAAGACAGCAGAAAGGGAGAGCATGTTCGAATTGTTCAAGGTCGTCGTGGGCGGAAAAACATACACATTATCCGTTATGAATGACAAAATTGGCATCCTCTTTCCGGAAGCAGAAAATGCTCTAAGAAAAGAGTACAAAGAAAAACTTAAGAGAGAACTGCCTCAAGATTTGAAGTCCTTTACCTACCAAGAATTCCTTGAATATGTAAAAACACATAAGGTTCTTGGCAAGATCGACTGGGATAAATTCTTTAGGATCCGTTCCCAGTAGGAGCTTTCTACCAAATGAAACTATTTGCTAGGAGGCTCTTTTCTTTTTTCAAACATTTATTCGGGCAAGAACAGGTGTTATCATTGAGACAATGCCCAAGCAGTTGTTAAAGTTATTTACTACCTTCTCAGTTCTGACTGTATCACTACAGCTGTTTTTTGTTTTGGCAGCTGATGTCACACCCCCGGTAACCACTTACACCCAAACTCCCGCTGCACCAGATGGAAATAACGGCTGGTATGTCAATCCGGTGCAATTCGATCTCACGGCGACAGATCTGGAAAGTGGGGTCAAAGAGATAAATTATCGAATAGACGGTGGCGCTTGGCAAAAAAAGTCATTTACAAACTCCTTGAACCTAGCCCCAAATCCATCCTTTGAGACCGCGGCCGGTACAAGCTCCGGTGTGGCTGACTGGCAAGCTACCGTTACAGACGGCAGTGGAAATTACGTCTACGATACCGGAGAATACTATCCGGGATTCTCTGTGGCTTCGGAAAGGATAACAGCCACAGACGGAGCCTGGCACGGTATAAATAATCAGACCGTTTTTTCTGCCGCCACACCATTCAGCAACATGTCGGCTTCCGTTTGGGTCAAGACCAGCAACGTAGTAGGAGATGCTTATTTCAAAGTGTTCTCTGTTTCCCAGGATGGTTCCGGCTCAACTTCTTATGTCTACCTGGGTAACAGCAACAAGATAAACGATACAAATGGATGGACCTTTTTAAGTTTGAATTTCATCGTTAACGATTTTGATTCCGTGGGTGTTTACATAGATATAGGTATTGAAGGTACAGGCATCGTTTGGGCAGACGCGGTTTCCATTACCGAATCCCAAACATCGGCCGTACATAGTGTTACCATCAGCACCGATGGCAGCAATCACACATTAGAATACTACGGTGTCGATGAGGCTAACAACGCGGAGACCAGCTCCTGCCCTACCATAAACTGCCCTCGTGTCAGCATTGACCAAACACCGCCGGGAAATTGGTATAATTCCGGCGCCATACGAGGTCTTGGAGGTTCTGAACACGAAATCTACGTTTACACGGACGTACAGGATTCAACATCTGGTCTGTCCGTAAACACTGACAGATATATGTATTCTGTCGATGATGAGGATGGGTTTGGTTATTACGAGGACCTCCTGCACTGCAATACTCCCTGGCACAAAGATGAATGGCGCTCTCTCCTCACCTACCCTGCCACTAACGGTCTTACCCAAACTACCTTGATCACACCCAAAACAGATTTCTGCAACAGTAACTGGAAGGTTTGTAAAAGTGTTAGGTTCTATGCTGAAGACGTGGCCGGAAACGTTGCTTCTAAAGATTTTTGCATTAACGGTCCCTGGATAAAATTCAGAGGCGAGGGCATAGTGAGAGGAAATAATTACATTGATATGCTAGCTGAATCTGATGAGCATAATACGGACAGCGTCATTGAATTGAGCGGTCAAATAGTTAATTTCTTCACTTCTTCACGAAACTGGGTAGTCAGGCAGTCGACACCACCAACAGACAGTACATTTAATTCGCTGCTAACAAGTGCAGGCTCGTACACAGTACTAACAGGAGCGCTGCAGACCGGTTCTGATGTCTACTTTGTGGCCGGAGATTATGAGATAAGAAATACTACCGTTCCTGGCAATTACGATAACAACATTTTCAACCAGGTCGTCTTTATAGACGGTGATCTCCTGATCAGCGACGATATAACCATTAACGATTCCTCAACCGCACTGTTTGTAGTTAGCGGTAAAGTGGAAATCGATAAAAAAGTTGAGGATGTCGGTGTGGCCATAATCACAGATCAGGAACTTTTTACTGCTTATGATATTAATGAGGGCGAGGCCACAAAAACTTTGAATTTCAATGGTTTTTACATAGCTGAAAAATTCAATTTCCAAAGAACTCTTCAGGGCACGGGAAATAAGAATGATCCAGCGTCCAATTTTATCTATGAGCCCAAATACACCATGCAACTCAGAGATTATTTTGGAAAAAACAATATTATCTGGAGAAGCATTGAATAACAGATAATACTTTTACAGTTAAATTTTCGAATGCTATCATTAGAATAATGCCCAAGCAGATATTGAAATTGTGTTCTATCCTTTTAATTGTGGCTGTATCACTACAGCTGTTTTTTGTGCAAGCCGCCGACACAACAGCTCCGGTCACCACTCGTATACAAACACCGGCTTCACCTGACGGTGACAATGGATGGTACGTCACGCCGGTACAATTTGAGCTCACGGCTACGGACCTTGAGAGCGGTGTCAAAGAGATAAATTATCGAATAGACGGTGGCTCTTGGCAAACGGATACTTTTGCTGACTCACTAAATCTGGCTCCCAACCCCTCATTTGAAACAGCAGCCGGGTCTTCCTCAGGTGTAGCCGATTGGGAAGCCACTGTCACTGATGGCAGTGGCAGCTACACTTACGATACAGGTGAATATTACCCGGGTTTCGCCTCCGCTTCGGAGAGGATTGTGGCTACTGACGGCACCTGGCATGGTATCAACAACCAGGCTGTTTTTGCAGCCGCCACACCTTATGGCAATATGACGGCTTCTGCCTGGGTAAAGTCCAGTAATGTGGTGGGAGAAGCTTATTTTAAAGTTTTCTCCGTGTCTCAGGACGGCTCTGGCCCTATATCTTATGTTTACCTGGGAGATAGCACCAAAGTAAGCGGCACCAACGACTGGACCTTTTTAAAACTTGATTTTATTGTCAACGATGCTGATTCCATCGGTGTCTACATTGATATTGGCATAGAAGGCACCGGCACCGTTTGGGCCGACGCCGTCATCATCTCCGAAGCGCTCACTTCCGCCATCTCCAATGTAACGGTGGCTACAGATAGTGAAGGTCACACCTTCGAATATTATAGCGTGGATGTAGCTGGTAACTCGGAAGCCCACGGCTGTCCGTCTACTAACTGCGTGAGCTTTAAACTGGACCAAACACCCCCCGGTGGCTGGTATGGCTCAGGTGCTTTTAGAGGCTTTTTTGGCCCTGCCTATCATCTTTGGACGCATACCAACGTGAGGGACGAGACTTCAGGTTTGTCCGTCTTTTCGGATAAATTCCAGATAAAAACTGAGCTGCACCCTGAATACGGTAGGCACTCATGGATCCTTGACTGCGGCAGCACCTGGCAACCTGATGGCTGGGTCATTCTCATCACACCGCCCTTCATACCCGGTGCTAAAGAAGCTTACCTACTGGCACCAAAAACCAGCTTTTGCAATGACAACTGGAACATCTGCAAACTAGTCAGATTCTATTCCATAGATAGAGCCGGGAATGTGGCTACCAAAGAATTTTGTGTCAATGGGCCCTGGATCAGAATGCGGGGTGAGGGCATGGTACGTGCCAATGACTACATAGACATGTTGGCGGAAGGAGATGAGGACAATACTGACGGTGTGATAGAGGTCGGCCAGCAGATCATCGACTATTTCACATCCGAAGAAGACTGGGAGGTCACGCAGTCGCCGCCCCCGGATGATTACAACTACAACAGATTCTGGAACGAATCAGACGCTTCCAAAGAAGAGATCACAGACGGCAACTTAAAGTCCGAATCCAAAACATTCTATGTTACCTCAGATCTCTCTATAGATTCTTCAAATATCCCCGGAGACTACGACGATGCCACTTTCAATCAGATAGTGTTTGTGGATGGAGACCTGCAAATAATGGATGATCTGGAAGTGCATGATAATTCAACTGCATTATTTATTGTCAGCGGCAATGTGGAGATTGCTAAAAATGTGGTCCTGGTAGACGTGGGCATCATAGCGGACGGTGACATTTACACCGCTTTTGATGTAGCAGAGGGAGACGCCACGGAAATTCTATTGTTAAAGGGCTTATTCACGGCAGAGAACTTTATCTTCCAAAGAACACTAGTGGGAACTTCAAATTCTGACTTTCCTTCTGAGGATTTCATCTACGAACCAAAGTACACGGTCCAGCTGCAAGGTTTTTTTGGCCAGCATTTCATCAATTGGAGATCTATTGAGTAACGTTATAGGAAATATTTAAAGCTTTCTTTTTACTTTATAATCAGTCTTACCGTCTTCCACCTCAAAACCCATCTCGCTTATCTCTTTTCTTATGACATCAGCTTTATCGAAAATACCCTGGCGGCGGTACTCCCATCTCATTTTGGCCAGGTTTTGCACTTTTTGCGGGATCTGAAAGCCCACGTAATCCTCAATTCCCAAACCCAGCACCTCATCCATCTTCAGCAAGGTCAGTATCTTCACCGACTCATCCAGCTGGCTCTTGAGGACCTCCCACACAACGGCAATGGCTTTGGGCATGTTGAGGTCACTTTCTAAGGCGGCGTTGAACTTCTCGATCGAAGCTTGATCAGGTTCTACCTCATCGGTTTCCTTATAACCGGAAATGATATCGTACAGCTTTTTTAACGAATTATGCGCGCTTTGCAGCGACTCCCAGGTAAAGTTGAGTGACGATCTATAGTGGGCAGTCATATAGAAAAATCTCAGATCCATGGCTGTGTAACCCTTGGCTTCAACATCGGATACAGTATAGAAATTACCCAGACTCTTGGCCATCCGACCACCGTCCACCTGCAAATGTGTACCGTGGACCCAGTAGTTCACAAAATGCTTGCCGGTAGCTCCTTCAGATTGCGCTCGCTCATTGGGATGATGGATCATCTTATGATCCTCGCCGCCCACGTGAATATCAATGCTTTCGTCTAGCTCTGTCATAGCCATGGTGCTACACTCAATGTGCCAGCCGGGAAAGCCCACTCCCCACGGCGAATCATATTCCTGCCATCTTTTGCTGGCATCAGGCGAAAATTTCCATAAGGCAAAATCATTGGCATGACGTTTTTGCTCGTTCACCTGCACGCGGGCGCCTTCCTTGACGTTTTCCGGGGTAAAGCCTGACATCTGCCCATAACCCTCAAACTTAGAAGTATCATAATAAACTCCGTCTGAGGTCACGTAGGTAAAACCTTTTCTCTCCAGCTCCTGGATGAGTTCGATCATTTCTTTAATGTAGTCTGTAGCGCGGGTAAATTTGAAAGGTTTTTTAAGGTTCAGAGTATCGTAGTCTTTTAAAAATACCTTGATGTAAAAATCGGCTACTTCCTTAGCGCTTTTACCTTCTTTTTCGGCTGCTACTTCTAGCTTATCCTGACCCTCATCAGCATCATCGGTAAGATGACCCAGATCAGTCAGGTTAATGATGTGCTTGACCTTATAACCGTTAAATTCCAGGGTGCGCACAATAATATCGCTTAAGAAAAAGGTCCTGAAGTTTCCCACATGCTGATAGTCATAAACGGTAGGACCGCAGGTATACATGAGAACTTCGTCGGGGTTAATGGGTTTGAAGTCTTCAATTTTTCTGCTCATCGAATTATAAATACTCAAAGACATATTAGTATTTTATAGGTTAATGATTGTAGTGTAAAGGGAAGTACGTGGCCCGGAGGGTAAATGGATCTACGATCCGGGCCTTCAAGATTCGAAAAGTTTCATTTGTCAGTGTTTTCTTTTCTATTTCTGGCAAAATCGCGCAGTATATATCCCCCAAAACCGTAAATGAACAAGGTTATCGCGAATAACGTGCCCACTATTATGGCAACTAATAGTGGGAGATCCGTGGTTCCAACTATTACCAACACAGCGGCTACAAAGATCGAAACTACAGCTGCACCCACATAGTCGCGTTTTTCTAAAGGCATATGGGTATTTTCGATTCCTTCGACTGTAAAATTGTCACCGGCTCTCCAAACGCCAACAAAGAAAAAAATTACATAGAAAGCAGCCATCACTGTCCAGTTTATCGACATGCCCATTGTGCCAGCTCCTTTTTGATAAGCGTATTTGGCTTTAATTGTGAGGATTATATCAGAAGTCTATCCTGCCCTCAATGGCGCGGGTCAAGGTGATCTCATCGGCGTACTCAATGTCTCCCCCCACTGGCAACCCGCGGGCAATCCTAGTTAGTTTTATATTGCTGGAATCAATGCCGTTATCTCTAATAAGTTTTGCCAGGTACATGGCCGTCGATTCCCCCTCCATGCTAGTATTTGTGGCTATAATAAGCTCCAAGGGCTCTCCGTTATCGTCCCCTTTCTCTTTTATACGGCCGATCAATTCCGTGAGAAACAACTCTTCCGGGCCAATGCCGTTTAGGGGGTCTATGAGCCCGTGCAGCACATGATATAAACCCTTGTAACCGGTCTTCTCCACTGCGAACACATCCATAGGGCTGGCCACTACCATGATCTTACTTTTATCCCGCGAATTATCTTCGCACACCGAGCAGACCTCATTCTCCCCTACATTCTTGCAGATAATGCATATCTTGGTTTTTGCTTTCAGATCAAGCAAAGAAGTAGAAAATCTCTCCAGATAGTCCTGGGGAAAATGCAGCAAATGGAAAGTCAGCCTCTGAGCAGTTTTTGGACCAATTCCCGGGAGACTTTGAAAAGATTCTATTAAATTCTTGATCGGAGTTGGAACCTTCATAATTAGAGTTTATTTAAATATTAGTCTAAGGGCAGACCCCCATCGAACACATCCAGTAATTTTTCGTTCATTTCCGGTGCAGGAGTTTTTGTGGACATGGCCACATTATAATCCGTCAGTCTGCCGGTTTCCCTGGTACCCAGTTCCCTGTCCTGCTTTTTGACATCACACCTTATATGCATTTCTTCTTCCAAAATACTGCTTAAGATCTCCTCTATAATGGTTCGATTTTTTGCTGTTTCCAGCCTTTCTTTGTGAAAATCGAAAGGTACTTCCAAAAGTATAGATCTCCCGTCCACACCCACCAATCTGGCCATTTTTAACAGGGCTGACACGCTGTTGTTCACTGAGCCTACCTCAGAGACAATGGCTTTCCAGCTATTGTTTATGATCTCTATGTTTATAACGCTGTTATTGACATTTAAATTTTTAACCGTTTTAGCTTCATCTTCCATCTCCGCCGCTTCGTTCTCTTTGCTTGTTTCATCCTCTTTAATAACACTATTTTTGGCTTTATATATAGTACTACTCGCTGGATTCAATTCCGGTCTAGTATCTTCCCTCGTTCCCTCCCCCCTTTCCTGACAGATCTTGACCACGGCAATTTCTATAGGCAATTGTGTAATAAATGTACCCTTAATATCATTTTGGGCGTCCATAAGTAATTTTAATATATGGGTAATTTCATGGGCCGGCAACTCTTCAGCCTGCTTTTTCATCCTTTGCAGCATGTCATCCGTAACATCGAACACCTCCTCCATAGACCCAACCTGCACAAAAAGCAGATCTCTTATGTATTTTAGTAGTTCACCAGCCCAAATGTAGAGGTCCATACCGTCTTCATATTGTTTCTTGATACTGTACAGGGCTGCCTTGGCATCTTTTTTAATAAGCAAGTCTGTAAAATCGGCAAATGACTCCCGCGTGCCCACACTTATTAATGCGTTAATATCTATCTCTCCCTCAACCACCTGTTGTAAAATAGTTTCGGCGTCCCTAAAACCACCATGGGCTGCGCTGGCAATCTGCTTAAGTATTTGCTCATCAAGTTCGACATGTTCATTATCAACTATCTTTCTCAATTTTTCGCTCAGCTGAGTGATGGTAGCTCTCTTGAATTTAAAAATTTGGCATCTGGACTTAATGGTTTCCGGTACTTTATGCATCTCTGTGGTGCACAAAATGAAAGCCACGTTAACGGGAGGCTCCTCCAACGTCTTAAGCAAGGCGTTAAAAGCCTCGGGAGTGAGCATATGTACCTCATCGATAATATAGACCTTGTTCTTGCCCAAGCTGGGAGCCAGTTTTATCTTTTCCTTGAGGGACCTGATATCATCAATTCCCCTATTACTAGCGGCGTCTATCTCTATGAGATCCAGAAAAGAACCGCTTTTTATGGCTACGCAATTATCGCAAATATCGCAGGGGTCTCCGTTTTCCTTAAGATCAGGACAATTGAGAGCTTTGGCCAGGATCCTGGCTGTGGTTGTCTTACCGGTCCCTCTAGGGCCCACAAAAAGATAAGCATGTACGGTCTTTTGGGATTTAACCTGATTCTGCAATGCTTCGGCTACATCATTGGGTTTTGATATTTCGCTAAAAACTTGAGGTCTATACTTTGTGTAATACATACTTTGCTAGTATAAAATTTCCTACATTGTCTATCCACTAATGTATGTTTCATAATACAAGGAATATTGTTGCAACTGCGGGTTTAACTTTGCTTTATCTCTTCAAATATAGTTAAGGATATTTCACGAAGTTTTGCCAGTTGCTGGTCCGAAAATCCGGAAAGTACATATTCTTCTACATCAAAGGTGGAGTTTTCCGGTCTGCCCACCCCTACTCTCACCCGCCAAAAATCCTTGGTACCCAGCATATCAATGATATCTTCCACACCCTTATGTCCCGCCGAATCCTTCCCGAACTGCTTTTTATATTCCAGGGGAGGA
Organism: uncultured Candidatus Saccharibacteria bacterium; assembly: GCA_964434935.1. Lineage (GTDB taxonomy): Bacteria > Patescibacteriota > WWE3 > UBA101185 > UBA10185 > CAYSWS01. The sequence continues at coordinate 57,935 of CAYSWS010000001.1, read as the reverse complement.
AAATCCACATCATCGTGGACCACAAACATATCTTTAGGCACTATTTTGTAAAAGCTCAGCACCTTGCTCACCGAAAACCCGGACCTATTCATGCCCGTTTGGGGTTTGACCAACAAATAATCTCCGTACTCCGACACTTGCGCTTTAAATTTCTTATTTTCCTTCCACTGTCCGCCTGCTTCGGCTACTAACTCATCAAGCACCAAAAACCCGGTATTGTGCTTGGTTTGAGTATAAGTGATGCCAGGATTTCCTAACCCAACCACAACCTTATTCACGATCATCCCCCTCATGCTCATCCGCTTCATGATCATCCCCCTCATGATGCTTGCCCAAAAGATGAAGCACACCATGCTCGACCAGAGCCGCGATCTCTTCCTCCATGCTGTTTCCATATTCACCAGCCTGCCTCTTGGCCTGATCCACATTGACAATGACATCCCCCAGATAGTAACTGCCGTCCGCTTGCTCTTCATCCATGTTGAAAGAAAGCACGTCAGTGGCGTGGTCCTTGTGCAAATACTCATAATTCAATTCCCGGATCTCCGGGTCGTGAGCTAGTTTTATGGTGATAAAAATTTCTTTATCGTGGGATAAAATGTTATTGACCTTCATCTGGGGAAAACTCGGCTAAAATTTCTTCCAACATCTCCTTTTCCGCGTTTTCCTTCTCTACCAGATCCTCTCGGCCGCCTTGCTTATACGAATCTATAGAATCCTGCCTTTGCTTGATCTCCTTTTGTATAGCCTTAAGGACGTGCTTATCCTCCATGGCCATGCCCTGTGCCCTAAGCTGGATCTCCTTGTTGTTTATGGCGGCGATCAGCAGGCGCAAAAGAGCCACCCTCTCAAAATCACGGGCTTTCATACTTTCTGTGAGCTTGGACTTTAAAGATTCTATGATCATTGTTTCTTAATGATTCCCCCTTTTTCGTAATAGATCTTTCTGGCTAATTTCTTTTTACTTTGTCTTCTTAGTTCGCTAGGTTTTACATATCGTTCTCTGTCCTTAACTTCTTGTAAAATTCTCGCTTTGTGAACTTCTCTGTTGAAACGCCTTAAAGCCTGCTCAAGGGATTCGCCTTTTCTTACCTTGACCTTGGTCATTATTTTATTAAACTGACACAAAAGAGTACTTAATTTGTGTTTGCCTTACGGCAGGTCAAAAAACACCTCCAAATCTTAAAAATTCAAATTTTTTTTCCAATCGTAAACGAGTAGAGTATATATTCCCAAATTTATTTTGGCAAATCAGGCTCTTGAGTAAGAAATTTATTTAACAGGCTAAAAAAAGGTTCCTACAATTAGCTACACTAAAGTGTAATCAGGGACCGCCCTTAAAAAGGCATGAACTGCCTGATATCTTTGACGGTGACAAGAAAGAGCAGACCAAAGAAAAATATCATACCCCACTTGTGAATAGTAGCTTCCACTTTATAACTGACCGGTTTTTTGAATACGGCTTCGTAGAGCACAAAAGCTAACCTACCACCATCCAAGGCCGGCAAAGGCAGGATGTTTATAAAGGCCAGACTCAACGACAACAATGCTACCAGGTCAATAAGCCCCAGCCAGGCATCTGCTCCTCCGTAGGAAATTATGCTCTCCACCACCGAATAGATGCCCACAGGTCCCGACACACCGCTGGAAACCGGCTCAACGCTTTTGGTTTCCAAAGAGATCTTGATAAATTCTTTGAAGGTGTGCGCCGTGTAGCCCAGCATATTTAAAGAATGCTCAAAAGGCGCCAGGATCTTGTTCGCATAATGAATGGTGGCCGATTTTGTGATATAGACACCTAAAATGCCACGTCCGTCTTCGGTGGCTGTGGTCAAGAATTTTACCGTCTTTTCCTCATCCTGCAGATTTCTTTTAAGATCCCTCACCAGAACAGTTACCTCCTGATTTGGCTTATCCCTGACCACGCCGCGGATATCCTCAACATTATGAACAGGCACACCGTCTATGGAAACTACAGCATCCCCCACTTCCAGACCAGCTGCCTGCGCCGGAGAATCATCCGAAAATGAAGTAATGACCGTATCCGTGGAAATAACCTCCCCAAATCTGAACTTATAATCGAAGAAAACCGGCAGATTTAGAGTTTTGAAACCGGTGACGGTGAACAAGACATAGTAAAGCACCATGGCCAGCACCACATTCATGCCCACACCGGCAGCCAGAATACCTGCTCTTTTAATCGGAGATTTGGCCAGAAAACTCCTGGGGTGGGTCCTCATATTCAGGTCAGGTTCTTCCACATCCTCGCCGAACAACTTCACAAAACCGCCAAAAGGTAGCACGTTCAGCGAATAAAGCGTCTCACCAAACTTCTTACCCAAAATTCTAGGCGGGATACCCATGCCAAACTCCTCCACCAGCACACCGCTTTTTTTAGCCACTAAAAAGTGACCTAGTTCGTGGATTAGTATGAGCAAAGAAAGTATTACTATGAAGGCAATAATGGTTATCATACGGTCATTAGTTCGCTATTTTTGGCTTTTCCATCCTCTTCAGCTTTGTCAACATACTCCTTCACTATGTCCTCAACTTCGTCTTTTTGGGCGAATTTCTCATCTTCGCTGATGCTCTTATCCTCAAAATCCTTATCTATGTCCTTCATGGCATCTTGTCTGATGTTGCGAACGGACTGCTTGGTTTCTTCCACCTTCTGATTAACCAGCTTCACCAGCTCTTTTCGGCGGTCTTCGGTCAAGGGCGGTACCGGCACTTTGAGATTTCCTCCGGCCTCAACGGGGTTCAATTTAAGGTCCCCTTCCCTAATGGCCTTGGAAACAACAGGCAGCAAACTCCTGTCCCACAAAGTAATGGTTATGGTTTGCGCGTCGGCCAAAGTTATCGAACCTAACTCTTTAAGAGTCATTTTTGATTCATAGGCTTCAATTTCAACATCCTCCAATAACGAAGGGTTAGCTCTGCCTGTTCTGATCTGTGACAGTTCCGATTGTAGAAATTCCAGTGATCTGTCTAATTTGCTTTTTAGTTCTGAAGTAGTCATCTTGTTAAGATTTTAACACACCGGGCTAATCGTTTATGGAGTATTTTACGAACTTTTTCAGCTCGATCTTCTCTCCCAGCTTGGCGGTAGCCTCTTCTATGAGCTTACTGACCGTTTTTGAGCCATCCCTCATGTATTCGGCTTTAAGAAGGTCTTTTACGGTGCTGTAGTCGTCCGTACAGACCTGCATGGCCACTTCCTTGCACAAAGTCTGAAAATCGTCCGTCTTGGCCACAAAATCGGTCTCACAGGCCATTAAGATCAAGCTTCCCACCTTACCATTAAGATGAATGTAAGAATACACTAATCCATCTCCGGCTTCGCGGTCAGCCTTTTTAGCTGCCTTAGCCGAAACTTTCTTCATGAGCTCTTCTTTGGCTTTTTTCACATCTCCGTCATGTTTTTCCAGAGCTTCTTTAACTTCCATGACACCGGCTCCGGTGTCTTCTCTAAGTTGTTTTATTTTGGCAATATCTTGCATTATTTTTTCTCCTTGGTAACTTTTTTAGGTCTGCCTCTCTTTTTGGCAGGTGCACTTTTAGGTGCTTTCTTTTCTTTTTCTTTTTCTTTTTCGACTTTCTTTGGCTTGGCGGTACTTTTCTTTTCTTTTGGTTTTTCTTCCTTTTTGACTTCTTCCTTTTTTATTTCTTTTGCCGCCTCAGTCTTTTTCTCCGCTTCTCGTTTAACTTCCTCTTTTTCCTCAGCTTCTTTAGCCTCTTTCACACCGGCAGCAAAATCAGCGTAACCCTGCTCTACCGCATCCGCTAGCGATTTGACAATACAAGCAATAGATTTTATAGCATCGTCATTACCCGGTATGGGGTATGTTATGCCCTTGGGATCCGTGTTGGTATCGATAAGAGCCACCACGGGTATCTTTTTTACTGCTGCTTCCCTCACAGCCGTTTTTTCACGTCTGGCATCCACCACGAACAAAGCCTCCGGGATCTTATTTAGATTGGCTAGCCCACCTACAAATCGTTCCAGTTTTTCTATTTCTCTATCCAGCATGAGCCTTTCTTTTTTGGTGTACTTTTCATACTCCCCCTGCTCTCTGGCTTTCTTCATATTATTGAGCTTGTCTATGTTGTTCTTTTTGATGACCTCAAAATTGGTCATGGTACCGCCCAGCCATCTCTCCGTCACGAACATGGCTCCGGCCCTTTTGGCCTCTATTTCGATGATATCCCTAGCCTGCTTTTTGGTGCCAACAAAAATTATCTTACCGCCTTTGGCCGCTGTGTTGTAGAAAAAATCGGCTGCTTCCTGGAGCATCTTCTCCGTCTGCTCCAGATCTATGATGTGAATGCTTTTTTTCACAGTGTAAATGTAGGGCTCCATGTTGGGGTGCCATCTTTTGACCTGGTGCCCAAAGTGCACACCGGCTTCGATCAAGGCTTTTATATCTGGTGTTTTATATTTTTTGGCCATTTTTTTTGAGGAGAGAAATTATGAAAGCGGTCTAAAAGTTTTAGTCGGTTTTATAATTCTCTCTTTTTACTTTCGCGCAAAGATTCTAAATTTACTTACGATCCTTGGCTCACCTGTTGCCGCTTACGCAGAAGAGAGTAACAGGCACAAGCTAAATTATCACGGCGAGGATTAAAAAGCAAGAAAAAAACGGTCGTACAACTACTCAGTCTCAGGATCGCTAATATCATCTTCAGTACTTGACGAGGGCTTGGTCCAGGAAGACCAATCACAATCAGGGTAACGGCTGCAGCCATAAAAAGTCTTGCCTTTGGCCTTTTTCACTATCACATCCCCCTCACCGCACTTGAGGCATTTCACGCCTATCTTGTCTAAAAAGGGCTTGGTGGTCTTACACTTGGGGTAATTATTGCAAGCTAAGAATTTTCCGAACCTGCCCTGTTTGAGCACAAAAGTTCCGTTCTCACAATTGGGACACTTGCCAAATTCAGTGATCTCTTCTCCATGTTCATCCATGACCTTGTTCTCTTCCAACGGCTTGGCATAGGTACATTCCGGATAGTTCGAACAGCTCAAAAATTTGCCATACTTTCCCAGTTTATAGACCAATTTATGTCCACAATCAGGGCAGTTCTCGTCACTTTCGCCTAAATTGGTGACATCTTTTTTGCTCAGCTCCTGATCCTTCTCGGCCAGTATCTTTTCGAACGGCTCATAAAATTCTCTAATGACCGGCACCCAATCCCTTTTCTCATCAGCAATTTTATCCAGGTCCTCCTCCATTTCTGCCGTGAACTGATAATCAACAATATTAGGAAAATGTTCTACTAACAGGTCTGTTACTACATAGGCTACATCCTCCGGTTTGAAGCTTCTCGCTTCCCGGGTAACATACTTTCGGGCAATAATGGTGGAGATGGTGGGCGCGTAAGTCGACGGCCGGCCAATACCCAGTTCTTCTAGTTTTTTAATCAAAGTAGCATCGGTATATCTACCGGGTGGTTGCGTGAACTTCTGGGCCAGGTCTAAGTGTTCCAGGTCCAAAGGCTCCTTCTCTTTTACCTCAGGCAGCACTTCTATGCCGTTTTCATTGTCGTTAAAGCCTAGTTTATCTGCCACTTTGAGCCAACCGTCAAATTTGATAACGGAACCACTGGCCTTGAATTCATACTTTTTACCTGACATTACTTTGATCTGTGTCTGATCATATATAGCAGCTGTCATTTGACTTTCTATGGTACGCCTATAAATAAGCGAATAAACTTTTTTCTCATCAGCACTTTTTATTTCTTGGGGCATTCTTCTCAGATCAGTGGGTCTAATGGCCTCATGAGCTTCTTGAGCCGACTTGGATTTGGTTTTATACATGACAGGCTTTTCGGGTAAATATTTTGCTCCATATTCTCTTTTTATGTGTGTTCTTAGGTATTCTACAAATCCAGCGGCCAGGCTTATGGAGTCTGTACGGTGATAAGTTATGAATCCTTTTTCGAATAATTTCTGGGCGGCGGACATGGTCTTCCTGGCGGACATGCCGTAGACATTGACAGCCCCTTGCTGCAAAGTTGATGTTTTATAAGGAGCGTAGGGGTTCCTTTTTCTCTCACTTTTTTTGACCTCAGCTACCTCGAATTGGTCATCGTTCAGGTCTGCCTCTATCCCCTTAGCCTGTTCTTCATTTTTCACTTCCAGTTTCCTACCGTCTTTTTTATCCAGCGCGGCTAAAAGTTTTTCTCCCTTAGCTGTTTTGAATAGACCGTCAATATTCCAGTATTCTTCCGGTACAAAAGCGTCCCTTTCCCTTTCCCTTTCCACCACTAATCTCACGGCCACGCTTTGTACTCGGCCGGCTGAAAGTCCGTATCTGACCTTTTTCCACAGCAGCGGCGAAAGTTTGTAACCCACCAGTCTGTCCAAGATCCTTCTGGCTTGCTGGGCATCCACCAGATGCATATCCAACTCACCGGGATGAGAAAAAGCCTCAGTGACGGCACTTTTTGTCAGTTCATGGAAGACGACCCTTTCAAAGTTCACCGGGGTAGAGCCTTTTTTAGAACTTAATAGTTCCTGCAAGTGCCAGGCAATAGCCTCCCCTTCTCTATCAGGGTCTGTGGCTAGAACAACAGCCTCAGCCTCTTTGGCGCTTTTTTTCAGATCCGTTAAGACTTTCTTATTTTTAGGGCTGACAACGTATTCGGGGGTAAAGTCATGTTCCACGTCTACACCCAGTCCGCTTTTGGGCAGGTCTCGAATGTGGCCCATGGAGGCTTTGATATCATAACTTTTTTCCAGCAAGGCAGATAGCGTCTTTGCCTTGGTGGGTGATTCGACAATGACTAGTTTCACAAAGGAAAGGATATACACAAGAGTTATTCTTTGTCAAAAAATTGGAAAAATTAAGGGAGACAGAATGCTTGGCCTAATGCCAAAAAAGCACGATGTCTCCCTAATGTCACTTTTTGTTTTTTTGCATCCCATCTTGAAAGATGGAAAGAATAACAAATAGCCAACTTAGTACCCCAAAAATTACTCCTGGAAGGGTATGTAAAAACTCGTTCATCGTAATGAGAAATATTCTCGCCTCGTTGTTCACTTTATTGAGTTCCGCAAGAGCTTGATCGCTTATACAAAAGTTGGTAATCAATACTACCGGAACACCAAATAAAATCAGAAAAAACAAGATGCGTGTGAGAATTAGGCCTACACGATTGTATCCTTCATTACGCATTTCCGCCTCCTTAGGATAAAGATTAAAGATTTGAATTGCAACAATTATACTATAGGTTCTATATTCCGTCAAGAGCTGTGAAATACACTATTTACTTTAACCACAGCATTTACTCTCCCAAAACACTCAAAATATCCTCATAGCAGCACACCAAATTCGCTCCCTCTTTAATTAAGGCGTGAACACCGGCGCTGTTGAACCAGAATATATTTCCGGGGACGGCCATGATGGTCCTACCTAAATCCAAGGCAAAATTGACGGTGTGAAAAACTCCGCTTCTTCTTTTAGCCTCTATGACCAAAACACTTTGACCAAGGGCCGCCATGACACTGTTTCGAAAAATAAAGGACTCCCGGGTTGGCGGCTGGTCCCTTTTAAAAGGAGAGATCACAACACCATTCTCAGAGGCTAGCACTTTTTCAATAAAATCCTTGTTCCAATCTGTTCGAATACGGTCAACACCGTAACCTAACACGCCAATGGTGCGTCCACCGCTTTGCAAAGCCATTTCCTGCGCAAATGAATCACACCCAGGTGCCAGTCCCGATACAATAGTAAAACCATCTCTCACCAGCTTGGGCACAAAATTCCTGATGACATTCTTTCCATACTCGCTCATATTCCTGGACCCGATGACCACCATGTTCTTTTTGTCAGCCTCGCTTATTCGACCAAGAATATTCATATGTTCTGGAGCTTTTTGCAGTCTTTTGATATCATTGAACACGTTGTAATAATCGCTTATTCTCCCAAATTAGGAAATAACCATTATTCTAATGTCCATAGATAAATAAAAGGAGGCGCAACTCATGCTGAAAAAAGTCTCGTCAACCGTGGAAGAGACCAACCTCAACTATGTCTTCCGTTTTAGCTTGCCTCCTTTGTATCCCGGAGGCCCGGAAAGAGGGCGGCTCAGATTATCGTTGCCAAAAGATATGGTAACCGATGATTGCTTGTTCTACTTTGGCAAGATGCCGCTTATCTATCCCATGCGCATATGGATATCCGGTAAACGTGATGTTTACGTTTCCTCGACGGAGGTAGGCTCCTGTCCCAAAAATAGCGTGTGGCAAGTATCTGTGGAGATCTCCCCCTTTCGTACTCATGACTGCTAACAGTCAGCGGTGCTTGAGAGGGAGATCTTTCTATCTGGCAAACCAATATTCAAGCAGTTCATTAGCTAAAGGGGCTGCATCATCGGAGCCGCCACCCCCACCTTCGATAAAAACCGTCAAGACAATAGGCTTATCCATAGCAAAGTTCATGTTTCTCTGTCTATTTTCATCGTCATAATAAGGGGCAAAGGCTGTGAAGATGGCATGGGTCTTGTCTTCTCCCTGAGCATTTATGTACTCGGAAGTTCCTGTTTTGCCGGCTGCTTCAAGGCCGAACTTAGCCGGAAAACCAAATAAAGGATAGGCGGTACCTCCCGGTTTAACGGCTAGATTAATGCCTTTTCTGATGGCATCGTAATATTCTTCATCGATGATCCCAGCAGTCTGCACCTCTCCCTGAGTCTCCCCCACCCCATCTATACTTTTCACAATTCTAGGCTTATAGATGTAGCCGCCGTTAGCAAAATAAGACATCATATTATTTATCTGCATGGTGGTGACTTCTATCTCACCTTGACCGATAGCACTATTAAAATCGTCACCTTGGTACCAGTCCCTGTGTGTGCCGTCAGGAATGAAGCCCGGAATTTCCCCGTTTATATCAATACCCGTCAGCTGTCCAAAACCTAACTTCAAGGCCCAATCGTGAAGTCTTTTGATACCCAAACCACCTACACCCCCGTAACCCCCACCCATGGTATAAAAGTAGGTATCATTACTTACCTGCAAAGCCCTGATGAGATTCACTGCGCCTTCTCCTGACCTCCAGTTCCTGAAAATCGAACCGCCGATCTGTATAAAACCCTTATCTATAATAGTGTCGTAAATACCTATTACTTTATCCATCAAAGCCGCTGAGGCCGTGACCAGCTTAAAGGTCGAGCCGGGAGGATATTTTCCGGCAATGACCCTATTGAAAAAGGGATGGTTAGGGTTGCCGTTAAGCTCGTCCAGCTGGTCTTGAGAAATGCCGCTTGATAATAAATTTGGGTCGAAAGAAGGATAACTCACCAGCGCCAGTACTGAACCATCCAGCGGATCTTGCACCACGATAGCACCTCCCGTAGCTTCGCTCTCCGGATCTTCCACCTTGGCTTTGAGTACTTCAAAAGCTTTTTCTTGCAACCCGGCATCCACAAATAAGGTAATGTCTTTTCCCGGCAAAGGGCTTTTCGAGGAGATGAGCTTGTACGAAGTTCCGGGAGAGTCCACCTGAACCACTTTATTTCCTGCTACTCCTGATAAATACGAATCATACTTTTCCTCCACGCCGGACTTGCCCACAATAGACGGGGTCTGAGACTCTCCCAAACCCACATAACCGATGACATGAGCAAAAGCATCACTAAAAAGGTAATCCCGAGAGGGAGCCGTCTCAATGGACACTCCCGTCAACTGGCTGATATTGGCTTCTAAAGGTAGTATCTCATCCTTGGTCAGGCCGGTGGCCAAAAGTACATTTGTTTTATAAGTTTCGATCTCCTCTTCAATGCGCGGTAGTTCTTCCAAAACCACATACTCCTCTACTTTCCTCACAACAGCAAGGCAGGGCTCCATGTTAGTCCCTTCCCGGCAAAACAAAGTATTTATCTCTAAGCTGAAGCTGGGCTTGTTCCTCACAACTACTTCCCCGTTCCTGTCGTAGATGACACCGCGGCTGGGCAGAATGGAAAATTCCCTCATGCGGTTGCTTTCCGCTAGACCCAAGTACTTTTCTTTATGACTAAGCTGCACATTTACCGCTTTGCTTATAAAAACCAGGTAGACCAGGATCAAGGCGCCCAGGAAAATAACGTTGTGCCATTGGTACAAACTACTGCTGGCATCGAACCTGGAGCGTTCTTTTGGCTTATCATATTTGTAGGCATGATTCTTTCTCTTGCGAGGAGTAAAGTTATTTATTTCTTCGAACAAAGCTGTTTTCATGCCCTGATCCTGAATTCGAAACTTAAGAATCTTTGTCTGGTGCGGCTAAGGCCCCAGTAAAAGATCAGCGAGATCAGTGAGGTCAAGATCCCGGCCACAACTAATTTCCAGGAATAGTTCATTTGCGGGTAGTTCATGATCAACTTGAAAAGCATGGTCGAACAAACGATCACTACAACCTGGACCCAGACACCTTTAAAAAGCGCGTTCCTGATCCATGAGGCTAAGATGAGCAAAAGCACGAGCATAAAGGATGACAGGCCCACAATGCCTACTCCCATAAGATCCAGCCATAAGCCGCCAATTAAAGCACTGTACAAACTTGCCCGGCGGTCATCGGCAAATAGAAAGGCAAAACTTAGAGCCAAAATAAGATTGGGATTTAAGGCGGCGCCCAAAAATTCCCCAGCGAACGACTCCTCCAGCAGAACTAATATCAAACTAAAAATTGTGATCAAAAAATATTTTCTCATGAATTCAAAATTATAAAAACTTTGTCTAACCTGGAAAAATCCACTATGGGAGATAAGATGGCGCTCTTCAAAGGTTCGGCAGATTCAAAGGTTACCTCGCTCACCCGGCCCACGGTCAGCCCGGGTAGAAATTTACCATCCTTGCCAGAGGAAACAAAAATATCGTCTTTGTCCACCTTTTCACCGGGAAGAAGTCTGGTGACTTTTATGCTTGTGCCCAGATCCCCTTGTGCCAACCCCTCCGCCTTGGAAACAGGTTCCACATTAATAACAGTGATGGAGACCTGGGGAGAGATGGTCAACTCCATGATGCTTCTTTCATCGGATACTTGGGTAACAATGCCCACCAAAATATTTCCTGAGACAACATTATTGCCCACCTGCACACCCTGACGGCTACCCTTATCGAGCACCAGGCTGGTACCGGTAAGATCGGCCGGATTTCCCAACACTAGCGCCAACAGAAGATCTTTATCGAAAAAATCCTTGTTCTTTAGTTCCAACTGATCTCGCAGCAGTTTGTTCTCCTCCTCCGCTTTTTTCAGGTCCACAATAATACCCTGCAGTTCACGATTCTCTCTCAGAAGTGCCAAATTCTCTTTTCTAATGTTGTTGAGATCATGAAATAGCTGGTACGAATTTTTAATACCCACGGCCGAACTCCTCAAGCCATACTGCACCGGCGTGGAAAAGAACTGAAAAGCGGCTCTTAGCGGATCGAACAGGTCAAGAAGGCCAAATATAAGAATGAACACAGCCACTAAAAAGATTTTCACACAGTTATTCTAACAAAAAAGGGCTTATTTTATACGGACTCGTTCCAAGAGCGCCAGATCATCCAGCAGCTTACCGCAGCCTCTTACCACACAGGTCATAGGGTCCTTGGCCACCTTGACCGGTACCTTCAGTTCAAACTCCATAAGCTTATCTAATCCTCTGAGCAAAGCCGTGCCGCCGGCCAGCATGATACCATCCTTCACAATATCCGACATGAGCTCAGCCGGGGTGTCTTCAATGGCATCTTTAACGCCGTTGACTATTTCGTAGATGGGTTCCTGCAGAGCTTCCCTGATTTCGGCTGGGCTGACCTCTATGGAACGGGGCAAACCTGTTTTGAGATCCCTGCCTCTGAGTACGGCGCTAAAATTATTTTCTTTATCGAATTCTACGGCGTTGCCGATCTGGCACTTTACTTCTTCAGCGCTTCTCTCCCCCAGAAGTAGGTTGTGGGTATCGCGGGCATAATTGACTATGGCTTCGTCCATCTCGTCACCGGCGATCCTTAAGGATTTGTTCACCACCAAACCCCCTAAAGATATGACAGCTATCTCGCTGGTCCCACCTCCCATATCCACGATCATGGTGCCTTTAGGTTCGTTCACGTCCAGGCCTGCGCCTATGGCGGCCGCCATAGGCTCATCGATCAAGTATACTTCTCGGGCACCGGCATTTTTGGCCGCATCAATGACCGCCTTTCTCTCTACGGAAGTCACTCCCGAGGGCACTCCCATAACAGCCCGCGGTCTGGGGATCTTGGGCACCCGTGAGGGTGTTTCGTGCACTTGTTTGATAAAATAGGAGATCATTTTTTCCGTGACGTAAAAATCCGAGATCACTCCATCACGCAAAGGTCTTATAGCTTGAATGATGTCGGGTGTCTTGCCCAGCATTTTTTTAGCCTCTTCACCTACCGCCAGTACTTCTTTGGTCTTTTTGTGGATGGCCACTACACTGGGCTCCCTGATGGTAATGCCTTTACCCTTAACAAAAACCAGCGTATTGGCCGTACCCAGGTCTATTCCTATGTCGTGGGAAAAATACCCGAATAACTTATTCAACATACCACTGTGAGTTTATCAAATTTTAATAAAAACAATCTATAGAACTTTCCTCT
>CAYSWS010000001.1:0-45249 GCA_964434935.1 uncultured Candidatus Saccharibacteria bacterium | reverse complement strand
GCATCGAGTGAAATGAGATACTCCGTACTCGGAGCATCGAGTGAAATGAGATATAATAACGCCATGTCTGTAGAAACTATTTTGATCGAACCTCATGAGAAGTTACACGTAAAATGTGAGCCTGTAGTGAGCTTTGACAAAGAACTAAAAACATTAGTACAAAACTTACTCGATACGGTCAGGGCCGCCAAGGATCCAGTGGGTGCCGGATTAGCAGCCCCCCAACTAGGTGTGCTAAATAGAGTGTGTATTGCCAGACGATTTGTCGACAGCGACAATGATACAGACGATATCAGTCTTGAAGATAGAGTGTTAATAAATCCGGTATTGTTAAAGTCTTCTCAAGAAAAAGTCTTGGGCTGGGAGGGCTGTCTGAGCATTCCCGACACCTATGTGCAGGTGGAAAGAGCGGAAAAGATCAAAATTGAGGCTTACGATGTTGAAGGTAAAAAGTTCTTTCTCAATGCCGCCGGGTTTTTTGCTCGCGTCATCCAGCATGAAATGGATCACCTGGAAGGCAAGATCATCCTGGATGAGGATAGAGCTGTGGGGCCTGTCCTTACGGAAGAAGAGTTCAATAAAATGCTGGAGCAAAAGACTAATCTTTAACGTTAATATGGTGTTTTTATGAAAATTGCGTTTTTCGGCACATCAGACAGATCAGAACCTATTTTAGAAAGTTTGCATGATAACTTTGATCTTGTGCTCTGCGTGACCAAAACCGACACTAAGGTGGGCAGAGAGCAGACAGATAGAGAGACGGCGGTCAAACGTTGGGCCAAGGACCACGGCCTAGACTTTGTGACCATCGGTTCCATCAAAGAAGAAAAAGGCAGCATAATTAAAAGTTTACAAAAGCACGGCGTTGAGCTGGGAGTGGTAGCCGATTTTAGTTTCATCATACCCAAAGCCATCATCGAAGCACCAAAGTACGGCATTATAAATATTCACTTTTCCTTGCTGCCTAAATTGAGGGGCGCCAGTCCAGTGCAGCATGCCATTTTGCAAGGCTTAGACGAAACGGGTATTACTTATTATCTGCTGGACGAAAGGATGGACACCGGAGACATTTTGCATCAGATCCGCTGCCCTCTTGACCACACGGAGACCTCAGGAATTTTATATGATCGATTATTTAGTGTGGCAGCTGAAAACTTACCTCAGGTCATCCGGGATTACACGGCAGGCAAGATCAAACCACAGCCGCAAAACCACCAGGAAGCCACTTATTGCTACTCCAAGACCCGCCCGGAAACAACTTATGTCTTCAAGGAAGATGCCAAGATCAACTGGCGCGAAGAGCCCTCTCTCATCGAACGCAAGATCAGAGCCTTCCATCCCTGGCCGGTGGCCTGGACCACCCTAAGTGAACTGGAAAACAATGATAAATTAGTCAGCCAGGTCCGGCTTAAACCTAGCTCTTATCCTAATCTGCGCGTAAAGATCTTGTCCGCAGAAAGGCAAAATGGCAGGCTGAAAATAACTAAACTTCAGGTGGAAGGGAAAAATGAAGTTGATTGGATGAGTTTTGTGAATGGGTACGCTATTCGGTAACAACTTCTTGAGCTTTAGCTTTCTTGGCTTGATAGTTCATTCTCTTTAAACAAGATGAGCAAATATTCACTGTGATGTTCTGACCTTCGAGGGTGATCTTCTTTTTCCTCAGATTAGGTTGCTGCCTTCTAATAGCCCTGTTGGTCACACGTCTCCCCACACCTCTAGGCACTAGGTTTCCTTTCATGTAGCTTTTTTCACAAATATCGCAAATACGAGACATAGCACATTGGATTAAAACATTAATTGTTTGATTTGACAAGGGTAAAACGGAAGATAAAGGGGTGGTGCTGGTGGGTTCTGCTTTGCCAAAGGCAAATATGTTGCAGATTAGTCCCACCAGCCCAGTTCAGATGAAGCGGAGTTTTATCTCCATAATGCTTCGCGCATGAGAGAGGACTGACTACCTACTATTTAGGTAGATTGAACAACTTCCACATCCGGGGCAACTATCTTTCTTATGATGCGGGCACCCGTGACAAATGCATGTCTCAGCGGAAATGTTCTTTGGGGGCAGGCTTCGAATGTGCGTCTGAAGTCTTGGTTGAGGTAGGTCTACCTCTAGCACATTCACACCATCAAGCCTGTGGGCTCGTGAGACCAGATTCCTTATCTGATAATCACTAAGACCCGTCCCCAACTCCTGCGTACTCTCACTCATGCTACTCTCTCCTTTCCTACTATGCTTTTCCCTTTATTTAAGGGGTAACCCATATTATACCAGACAATTCTCTGTTGTGACAATATATAGTCTTGTTTGACACATTTATTTATTCAAACTAACATTATAATAGTGAATTCGTCCCCTAGAGAAAATAAGAAAGTAAAAAAATTAGAGAGTAAGTTTCAGGGCTTTGCCAACGCAGTTGACAAAGTAGTAGGTTCTCCTTTTTGGTTTTCTCTTTCAGTATTTATTGTTGTAGTGTGGGCATTAAGTGGATTTTTCATAGGTTTTGGCCACACCTGGCAGCTCATCATTAACACCTTTACTACGGTCATGACCTTTTTGATGATATCTCTTCTTCATTCGTCACAACAAAAATGGGAAGAAAAGATCGAGCGTATGCAAGACAGTGAAGCCACTAATATCTTGGAGATCAAAGAGGATACTGAGAGGATGTCTTCGAAGGAAATGGCCTCCCCGGAAGAAGGCGCCCCTCAAGATCAAGGCTAAAGTTTCCTAAATTCTCTTGGAACCAGTAAAATATACATGATAGAATGCTTTGGTTGTTCTTGCGCCAACGTAGCTCAGTGGGGAAGAGCAATCCCCTTGGACGCTCGCGTGCGCTCGCTAACAAGGGTTTAGGCCAACGTAGCTCAGTGGAAGAGCAATCCCCTTGTAAGGGATAGGTCGTGGGTTCAAGTCCCACCGTTGGCTCCAGAAGTTTTGCCGGGATACCAAAGTGGCCAAATGGAGCGGTCTGTAAAACCGTTGGCGTAAGCCTACACAGGTTCGAATCCTGTTCCCGGCACCATAAGATGCGCCGTTGTAGCTCAGTTGGCAGAGCAACGCCATGGTAAGGCGTAGGTCACCGGTTCGACCCCGGTCAACGGCTCCATAGCTTAGGCTCGTGGTGAAATGGTATCACAACGGTCTCCAAAACCGTTATTCCGGGTTCAACTCCTGGCGAGCCTGCCAACAACAATGTCCACTTAGGAAATTCTTACTCCAAAAGCCTCAGAATCAATAAATTTTTGTAGCACTTCCGACTTACTGTTCAAAGCCTGAAACCTCTCACTATCTTTTAAAAGGCTAGGGTCATCCAAAAGTTCTCTGATCTGAGCGGTATCTATAGCCATTTCTATCTCCATTATTTCCCAAATATGCAGAGGCGGGTCAAATTCCCAGTCAAGTTTTTTATATAATGTGTTTGACAAAGTTGGGTACTGGCTGATCATCTTCGAACACTGTTTTGCATATGTCTCAAATAATCCGCGTTCCTCATCACTTAGCTCCTGCGCGCTTTCCGGCAGTTCGCCAAAGTGTATGAAACTTTCAAATTTATCACGCTTCTCACTAATGTCTGTGATCTCCTCCTTGATCTCTGCCACGTCAACAACAGAAGACACATACTCAACTGGTTGAGGGGGCTGAGATAGGCTTTCCTGCTCCATTATAGATACGGCAGCCGCTACTGCTTTTTCTTCCTCTGATCTTAAGACTAAAAGTTCCGGGTTTGGTTTTATCACTTCTGCGCGTAGCCTGTTCATGTCAATATCGTCCCTGCCTGATATGGCTTGGAACACCTCCTTGACACCTCCAACAATATCCTCATCATTATTTATAAGATCGGGATATATAAGGGCGTACTTTACCATCTCGGCATATATCTCCCTTAAAGCGCTGTCCATTTTTTCATTGTAGGCTTTTTCCAAATTGTCGTTAAAACTTATCCTTTTGGAGAGCTTGCTCTCAGTCAATTTAGTGCCAATCACAAGACACGCCCGTTTATTGAATTTAATATCAGCTGCGGCTACTCCTTGTTTTTGGGCTATCTCCGCCAGCGGGCCGGTCAGATCGTTCATACCTTCACCAAAAGCCGGAACCTGTTTTTCCAGCACAAATTCCCTGGCATAAGCTTCTCCCAGATCCTTTTTGAACATGGGATATGCAGAATCACCGGGATTGAAGAGGAATTGGCCCTCGATCGATAATGCCTTTGATAATGCTCGCCATTTACCTTCCTCGGCTTTTAACAGCACGCCGGTAGGAAATACTGTAAGTGCGTCCGCAGGATCTGAGCCATGACCAACGGCTTCGTGCAGGGCGTTGTGAAGCACATCAGGATATAGTTTATTTGTTATTTCACGCGGTAATGAGACTTTTCTTGTATCGTTCCAAAACAGCACTCCTTCCGGATTTCCCTCATCACTATAAACGGCTTTGACCAACCTACCGGACTTGTCTCCATACACTTTCTTCATGACATCCTTGATCAGCTCGCCATAAGATCTCTTGGCCACCGGCATTTCGAGCGCTATCTCAGCAGGTTCGCGCCAAGTTTCCTCAGAAATAAAAGCGCTGGCATAATATTTTTCTATCAGGCTCAGCTCCCAGGGTAGTTGAGTTAAGCCCAGCTTTTCCCTATACTTTCCGATCTCAACCAGTTGCTTCTCCATATTCCTGGCTACCTCTATTCTTTCCGGTAATTGCTCTATGGAACCTACAAATTCATCCGGACTGCCAAGTTTCAAGTAGTCTCTCCCCGTCTCGCCTATGATCCTACCTACTTCTGCACCGGTAGCTATACTAGCTGAAGCAGCACCTACTATTTTTAAAAAATCTCTTCTACTTATACTCCGCTTACTCTCATTTTCTTTATGGATCTCTTCCATCGGTTCAATATTGTTTATTATTTCACTCACAGAAAAATTCTAACATATCCCCAACTATATAATTTAAATCAAATAGTTATAGGCCTATGATTAAATATTCTATGAGTCTTCCACTATTTGAAGCAGAGTTTATTTTTTGATAAAATCCTTAAACTACAAATTATCAACATAATAGTAAAGGGAGAAAACATGGCAGCACAAGATCTTAAATTTAGGGTTGTACCATTTGGCGCGGGAAAACCTAGAAAGAACGGAAAGTTTAAACCCAGCTACAAGATTGAGGCTTTCGTGGAAGAAAAAAAAGGTGGAAGGGTCACCGGGAAAAAGGTGGTGGCACATTATTACAATGACGGGCACAACCGCCCCACCCAAGAAGGAAAGATGCCTTTTACTCGACGCGCTGCCATTCGGGCCATGAGCCCCCTGAAAAGAGAAGAAGTTCAGCTAAGAAGGGAGCGGGAAAACCAGGAAGAAAGGGCAAAACAAGATGGAAGCATCGTTGTTAATTAGTTTTCTTTCTCTAATGATGTTTCTAATCATCTCCAAGGGTGCTAATCGGTTGTTTTACAACCATAAAGAATAGCATCCACAAACGGCTTGGGGTCCTTACTCACTACGAGAATCCCAAGCTTTTTCTTTTTATAGATTGGGTGTAACAGTAAAGTAAACTACATCCGTGTATGTACCAGCTATGGTACTTGGGGCCATGGTGGCTTTGAACAAGACATTTGTTGATTCACCAATGGCAGCCACTGTATTGTAGGATAGGCCGTTGTTATTGACAGCCAGCCCTCCCACATTATTACCGCTGACATCATATTTGGCATCTACCGTAGCTGAGCCTGAGCTAGCCTGCGCGCCGTATCCTTCAAAACCCGCCACTAGTGATTGGTCGTTGGATTCGATCAAATTACTCGACCCATTATATAGACCGCCTGAAACACCGTTACCCGAGTCGTTGACGTAAACCTGATAACCTGTATAGGCGTTTGTGTTGACAGTAACGGCTGTAGCGGTTGTTGTCGATATACTATTGGCATTCAAGGTGCCTAGTGTTAAACCAGGCTTTGATATAAACATACTAACGTATGGTACGGTAGTGGACACCTCGTTTGAGTCATTACTGTACCCTGTCTCTGTAAAATCTCCGTGGAGAGCTTTGGCTCTCACTTTATAGGCTGTGCTTTGCTGAAGTCCCAGGATGAAAGAACCGCTGCCGCCACCCCAGGAAACATAATTTCTATAATCCTCTACTCCCAGAGCGGCCCCCACAGTACCGTCGCTTTGCACATACTCGTAAGTGACAAAGTCATCATGGGAAATGGCCACTGCGAACAGTGTATCCGTGGGATTGTTCGAGCTGTCTAACTTGATAAGCAACCTATCATAGTACTCCTGAGAGTTTTCTAACGTGGGAGGTTGCGGAGTGTTGGCTTGAAGTCTGGGATTATAGCCCAACTTTTGTTTGAAACTTGAAGAGCCGGAAAGATCTGAAAAGGGATTGACGTCCCCGGACATCCCGTAATTAGCACTGGTGCCCGTACCTGAGCCCGCAGAAAGATTATCCCCTTCTATAGTAAAGTTAGTGCTTTTTATCTCGTCGGCTAGAGCAATTTTCTCGGATACGGCGATCTTGGGCCTTAAAACACATATCGTCAAAATAAAAATAATAGTAATGTACATTGGCCGTATAGAGCTCATGACTTTTTGCACAAAAATTATTCTACCAAAAAATTTAATTTTTTTTAACCCAAATTGTCACTGTTCGAATCAGTTGTTAGTACAATAAAACACGCTATCGTGTGAATTTGTATGAAATATTTACTTGACAAAGTGAAATCAACTTCTCTACAATTAATAGAGTATGACCTGCCTTAACAAATCAAACCTCAAAAGATCCATGAAAAAAATTCTGCCTGTCTTTACCATAACTTACATTTTGGTATTGGCGGTGTTCATAGGTAACAAAGCAGCTAAGGCTGCCCACCTGACTGACGGCACCTGGTCTCAGGGCGGCGCTCCCGGTACTACTACCGTTACTTTTACTAATACCACAGCGGCTGATGAAAGCTCAGACATCATTCTCACTTTCCCCAGCACAGCTACAGTTGATCAGGATGGAACTACCTCAACAGTCACGGGTTCTACAGCCATTACTAGAACCAACAACACTGTAGATAACACCATCACTCTCACCATACTGGATGGTACCCTGGCGGCTAGTGCCTCCATCACCATCACTTTGGCTGACGGCCTGACTGCCTATACCACCTCGACATATGCACAAGAATCCTTAGCCATAAACACCTTGGATTCAACTGATACACCTCTTGATTTTGGTGTGGCTTTGATCACTAATGACAATACCACTACGGTCACGGCGTCCGTACCTTTGTTTGTGAATATGGCAGTGGACGATACTTCCATTGAGCTGGGTACGTTGTCTACAGCTAGCATATCTTCAGCGGCGCAGACGTACACGGTGAACTCCAATAATCAGACAGGGGTTACTCTGCAGATAATAGCGGATGGGGATCTGGATGACGGCCTTGGAAACACAATTGATGATGTGGGTGACGGCACAGTTGACGCCGGTTCAGAAGAGTATGGTATCGCCGTTACCGGATCGCTCACCATAGACGGCACATACATCTCAGGTGATAACCCCATAGCTCAATCTTCTGCTGATGACATCGCTTCCAGTGCAGGCTCGGTCTCAGGTGCTACCATGGTGGTCACTTACAAAGCCAGCATCGCCGGTACCACTGTGGCCGGAAGCTATGATCAGGTTGTTACGGTTACGATCGCCACGAACGCTTAAAACATAAATTCACTGCCAACATTCTGCCCTGATTATTGACTTATGCTAAATTATTTGGAAAAATAGATTAGTACAATTTATATGCGAAAAAGTTTCTTAAGACACAATAAAATACTTACTGGGATATTGTTTATAGTAGTGGCTGCTCCCCTACTCTTTTTTACTCATAACAAAGTTCACGGACAACAGGCCGGCAGTTCGAACATAGAATTGTCACCAGCCAAGATAAATATCACCGTTGACCCCGGAGAATCGTTTACGCAAACATTTAGAATTGGTAATTATTCTGGTTCTGCGCAAACGCTCTATATCTTCATGCGTGATTTTACGGTCATCAACGAACAAGGAACGCCTGATTTTTTTGAGAACAGCCAACTGGACGAGGAAGCTAGAAAGTTTGCTCTCAGCCAGTGGGTGGATTTGCCGGTTAGTTCAGTGGACATTCCTAACAATGTAGTGGCGGAAGTTGATGCTATTATCAATATTCCTGAAGATGCTGAAGCCGGAGGTCACTACGGCGCTTTCTTTGTACAGACCCAGGCTCCTGAAGCCCAGGGAACAGCCATTGGCTCGGTGGTACAGATCACTTCCCTCATGCTTATCAACGTCCCCGGCGACATTGAAGAGAACATCACCATCACCAGCGCCGCTACGGATAAAAGTGTTTACTTTGAAGAGAACCCAAAGATAACATTTACCACTTTACTGAAAAACGAGGGCAGCGTCCATGGTATTCCTGTTGGAGCTTTCAATGTTTCGGGAGGAAAGGGTGCAAAGGAAAAAGCTATAATCTACAACCAAAACCAAGGGGCAGTACTTCCGGGAGCGCCTGAAAGAAAGATCTCGGAAACATTCTCTTTGGATAAAAAAGAAGGTTCTCTTATACCCCCTATAGGTAAATTCACCATTGAACTTCAGGCTAGATATGGTACCAGTAATTTGCCTCTGGAAACTACCGCCATCTTTTGGCTGCTACCGGCTAAATTCATAGCCGTTGCCACCTTGGTAACGCTGGTAGGCATCTTTGTTCTTTGGAGGGTCTTCATGTCCTTCAAAAAAGAATAACGTATAATATTATTACCCTTTTTATTGCAATATCCTATAAGAACAGGAAATTAATAGTTGTTGACAAACGTATCGCAAAGGGAATAGAATTTATGAATTAAGATGCTCTGCCCCAAAAAAAGCAGGTCTGAATTAAATAAGATTCTCAAGCAGTCAGCGCCCCTTTTCACATTTGTATATATAGTTATGTTGGCTGTCTCTATTGGGAACAAAGCCGCCAAGGCTGCTAAGCTGGCTGATGGCACTTGGACACAATCCGGGTCCCCCGGAACTACCAGTGTTGTTTTTACTAACACTACAGCCGCAGATGCTAGCTCTGATATAGTCCTGACCTTCCCCAGCACCGCCGTTGTGGATCAGGATGGAACGACATCTACCGTTACTGGTTCTACTGTCGTTACCAGAACCAACAACACTCTGGATAATACTATCACTCTCACCCTACTTGACGGCACCTTGGCCGCAGGAGCGTCCATCACAGTCACTCTCGACGACGGCCTAACTACATATACTACAACTACCTACGCTCAAGAATCTCTGGCCGTCAACACCAATGACTCCGCAGACCAACCTCTGGATTTTGGCGTGGCTTTGATCACCAACGACAACACTACTCTGGTCACCACACAAGTACCTTTATTTGTGAACATTGGTGTGGACACTACCAGCATACAGTTAGGAACACTATCCGCGGCTAGTGTCAATGAAGCGGATCAAACATACACGATCAATTCCAATAACCGTACAGGAGTTGTGGTGGCTATCACTGCCGATGCTGACCTTAACGACGGCTTTGGCAATGACATAGACCCTGTAGCGGATGGTACGGTTACAACCGGTTCAGAAGAATACGGCATTTCAGTGGATAATGTTACAGGCATGACCATAGAGTCCCCTTTTGATTCCGGCGATGATGAGATACCTCAAGCCGGAGACAACATTGCCAACACAGCCACTGAGATCTCAAATGGCGTTTTTGATATCAACTACAAAGCCAGCATAACCGGCACTACCATTGCCGGTAGCTATGACCAAGTAGTTACGGTCACCATCTCCTCCAACGCCTAATTTAGGGCTGTTTATTCGTCCACTTTTCTTTTAATGTAATGTTCCCTTTTAAGGTAAAATATAGGCAATGCCTAAGTTTTTACCAAGAACATTATTGTCACTACTTCTTGCTTTTTCTTTCTTGTGCTTGGGATCATTGCTAAGACCAACACAGGCTCAGCTACCCAATGTTTACGAACAAGTGACCCAAGTTGATGCTGCTGTACCGGTAGACATGGATGGAGACGGTGTGTACAACTGGTGGGAACTTTTATACGGCTTCGACCCTCTGGACCCTTCTGACGCCGCCTTGGATCCTGACGGAGATGGCTTAAGTAATCTGCTCGAATTCCATCACCTCACAAACCCTCTAAGGGGAGATACCGATGGCGGCAGCGTTTGGGACAAAGAAGAGCTTGGACAATGCAACAATCCTTTAGATCCAAGCGATGACCGCGATGGAGATAACTGTTATAACCACGATGTCCTGCCAACCCCTAAAGATCCCCGAGGCGACAGCGACGGTGACGGCTTAAGCAACGATCTGGAAGATGAGCTGGGTACTGACAAGCACAGCATAGACACGGATGAAGACGGTGTTAACGATAACGATGAGGTCTATAAATTCCTAACCAATCCCCTAGAACCTGACTCTGACCTTGATGGTATTTCCGACTATGATGAGATATTTAGATACTTTATTGACCCCAACAACAGGGATTCTGATTTTGACGGCTTGACCGATGCAGAGGAGATCTTCACGTATGGCACCAACCCTACCTACTGGGATAGCGACGAAAGCGGCATGTCTGATTTCGATGAAATAAACAACGGTTCAGACCCCAACAAACAGGGTGATGACTTTCAGTTCACATGGACCATCTATTTTGGTAGTGAGTTCAATGACCTTTACAAAACCCTGGAAAACAGCAAGATTGACATGTATCAAGGCATGGGTCTGACCATAGAGGCTGTAAAGCCCGTAGAAGCCAAAAGAATTAGCGTTAGGTTCAACGACCAGGTGTTTGATACGGAAAAAGAATACATTAAGTTGAAACTTCTCTCTCCCGAAAAACCCGGTATCTATACCATTGAGCTCATTCTTAACTTGGAGTCAGGTCAGGTCATACGCATGACCAGATTTGTGGAGTTAAAGCAAAAGGGTAAAATCGTCAGTAAGATAGAAGGAACGTTCAGTGATGTCTACGCTAATTTTGACCTTTTTGAAAACAAACCTGAAGAAGGAGCCAAAATAGAAGTTTTTGTATACAATGAAACCTTTGGTGAGATGCAGCTTTACCAGTCTGATATCTTCGATATTGCCAATCCTCAATATACGGATGCTAACGGAGAGTACCTAATAGCGCTTCATCCGGGAAACTACCTTATAAAAATAAGTAAACCTGAGATAGGTACTAAAGAAATTCTGTATAGTACAGAGAAATATGCCATCTTTTCCCGTGATGTCAACATAACTTATGATTATGATATTTACGTTTGGGGTGGTATCTTTGTATCTACTTTCATTTCAGTCTGGCTTTTCATCAATTTCATGCTATTGTCGGCACATATTACAAAAATTCTCATTTCCAATATTTTTAAACCCGGACGTATCCACTAATTCCTTTTTTCTTATCTTTTTTGATATGCATGTGTATATATTGTACTCATTATGGTGGTATTTCTTTCTATACCACATGTGCAAAAAGTCTTGCAAAAACTGCCCAATTTGATACTATTATAGTAGTAAAACGACTCAAGGCTGCCCAAATGACAAGAAAACAGTCGAGGATAACACACAAATACGTTGTAACAACAACAATATTGCTACTTCTGAGTACACTGTTACCACACGGTGTAATTGCCAGTATTAATGAATCTTTTACCTACCAAGGAAAATTAGTCAACGATGACGGAACCAACGTCTCCACCAGCGATGCTTCTTGTGTAAGCACGGGCGGAGCCGATACCTGTGATTTTAGAATAAGCTTATATACCGCGGTATCCGGCGGCACACTTGTCTGGCAGGAAACAAAATCAGATGTGGAGCTTTACGACAACGACAGCATATTTAACCTGGTCCTGGATTGCGGGGGTACTTTCTCCTCTTGCAACCAAAACGGTGGTCCAGACTTTTCTTCGGGAGATCTTTATTTGGAAGTCGAATTTGACCCCAGCGGCAACGGAGATTTTGCCGAAGGTGAAACTTTTAACCCCAGACGTGAAATGACCTCAGTCCCCTACTCTTTCCACTCGGCTACCTCAGATTCCGCAGATACGGTTGACGGGGTTGACTCTGCATCACTACTTAGATCTGATACAGATGACACTTTCGATGCCGGGTACCAGTTATCCATGGACGGCACCCTGGACGTCAACGGCGACCTCATAATCTCCGACACCGGCCTGGTGTTTGACGGTGCCAGTACCGAGTTCACCATTTCCGGTGACCTCTCCATCAACACCAATGATCTTTTCGTGCAAAAATCCTCAGGTTATGTAGGTATAAATAATACCGATCCTCAAGTTGAATTAGATATTAATGGCAGCATACGTAGTGTACAAAATTTAGATGTGGAAGGTTACGCTTCCCTGGGAAACGGATCTGCGCTGGACCCAAATTCTGGTCTTATCGTAGATTACGATTCCTCCTATTCGAACATAGGGCAGCAAGTACTAATCGCGGGCAGCGTGACCGGAGCATCTGGAAACAATGTGTATGGTGTCCGCATCGAACCGGAGAGCATGACTATCGCTGCGGGCACCACTACATTGGCGGCCTCTTTATATCTTAACGAGCCCGTAATCACCGAGACCGGCACTCTTACCAACGCCGCCACTTTGTACATAGCCGCCGCCGCTACGGAAGCTGACAATAACTTTGCCCTCTGGGTTGACTCCGGAGCCGTGCAAATAGACGAAGATCTGACCGTAAATAATGATCTGGTGGTGGGAAATGACCTCATCATTGGCGGCACCGACCAAGCCAGCGCTGATATGTTCATTGGTTCCGATGGCATTATTGTGGCCAACGGTCAAAACAATGACTCTGATTTCAGGATCGATGGTAGCGGACCCTCTCTGGAAGCTATATTTTTTGCCGATGCCAGTACCGGGGCCATAGGTGTTGATACTTCCGCCCCCACCGCTTATCTGGACCTTCCGGCTTCAACCTCCGGACGCGCTTCCCTAAGGATCAGGACCGGCACCACGCCATCAACACCAAATGAAGGTGATGTTTACGCCGATGGCTCTACCATGTGGTATAACAGCTCATCGGGCTGGATAGACCTAGCCGGAGCCAGCGCCTTGCAAGACGCTTATGTGGAAGGTAACAGCATTAGTATCACCAGCGGAGAGGGTGCTCTTACTTTTGATGCCACTTCGGCAAATTTTGATGTCAAGATCGGCGAGGGCTCAGATACAGGAGATTTCAGGATCTGGGATGGCACAAACAATTGGTTATTCCTGGATGAAGGCACTTCAGCCATTTCGCTGGGTAACACACAGCCCGCCACCTCTCTCTCCCTAGCCAGCGGTTCTGCTTGGTCTATTTCCTCAGCAGGTGCCGTAGCCGGTGTTAGCACCATTGCCTCCTCCGACGACTGGACCTGGACCGCCTCCACTCCTACGGTGACCATTAATACCGGTGAGACATTCACAGTTTCGGACGGCACTGACTCCTTCACTTTCAACGCAACAAACTCGTCTTTTGGTATGTCAGACGGTTCCAACTCATTCACTTTTGATGCCGATTCCGGACCCAGCTATACCGGCACAGCCAGGCCCACCAAGATCATCACTCTCTCACCAGAATATCCCGGCGCCACACTAACCGCATTTTATGGTGCAGGCACAGATACTAACATCACAGGTGCAATGGTGGCAGACGGGGACACAACACCAGCATCCAGTATCAGAACTTATTATTCCTGGGAAAGAGGTGCTTCCACCCAGCATTTCTACACCGTGGCTGTAAGAGTCAAGCTGCCTCAGGATTTCTCTGCTTGGTCCACCTCAAACTCAGTGGTCATCAGTTATATGACTGAGAACGCCACCTCTACCAACAGCAGCGTGGATGCCAGAATATATCTTGAAGGTAACGGCACCGTGGATGCATCCAGTACGTCCAATGCCAGCACTTCCTGGTCCACTATCAGTTTCAACAGCGCTGACCTAGATCTCTGGAACACTGCCGGGGAAACAGCTGTCATTTATCTAAGAATGGGTTCCCAAAGCGGCAATTACGCCCGCGTGGGAGACATCGTACTTACCTATCTGGCAGCCTTCTAGTCAACTCTTTAAGTACGATCCTACAAATAAACATTAGAACTTTAGACATATTTTAAGTAAGATATGTTTATGAGAAAGTTCTTGTTACCCATAGTTGTGGCGGCAGTTGTAATGTTAAACCTTGGTTTTTATATTTATAAAAATACCAGATCGATCACATCTCAATATGTAGACCAACAGATCCGAGATCTTTCGTACATAAAGACCAAATTGGTTGCCCTCAGAATAAACACCGTCGAACTTACTAAACTTGATCCCAACCGTCTGGACTTTCTGGAAGAGAAAAACGCCATTTTGAGCCAAATTGAAACAACCAATCAGGAGTTGACGGCTAAATTAGAAGAATACAACCGGCAAAAAGCCCAAGTAAAAAAGATGTCTCTCACCGGGTTCTTGCAGCATAAGATCGATAAAAAGTTTCAAACCCCTGAACTAGTGCAAAACGCAGAACAAATTTCCTCAGCCACCACAATACTGATCATGGAATATCAAAATGTAGGACAGGTGACACAAGCCATTTACAACATTTACCTACCTTCCGATTACCAAAAATATAACATTGATTTTTCGTCTTATTATCAAGGTGAGCTCAAAGACAAGAACATCTTCACCGATGTCAGATCCCAAGTTGAGCAGGTGGATAGGAGCAAGTTCAATACCAAGGATCTCATTCTTAGGCTAGACCAGGTACAGGCCTTGTTCGATGAATGTCTGGCGCAAACTGGCAAAGAGATCATTGCTTATGAGGATATAGGCGTGTGCGAAGATGCCCTCTCCATAGATGAGCTGAAAGATCTGGCTTATCAGACAGAATTATCCTATTTGGCTGGAAACGGGGTTTTGGAGACTCTTACCGATCTGACCAACACAGCCTACAACCTTGAGGCAGCGGTCAATGGCATGCGCACAAAGTATCAAACAGGTCAATAACACGGCAGGGTTCTTACTGACCGGAAGTGGTGCTTTCCGGTACGTCAGCCTCTCCGGTCACAGACTCGGTGCTTTCCTGCACTTCTTCCAGCGGCTGTTCGTCAACAGGGGTTTCTTCAGCCTGGCTTTCCGGTGCCAAACCCTCAAAATCCAACCCCAACTCTTCCTTGATATCCTCAATTGTGACTTGCTTGGGCAGAACGGTTCTCTCCACAGGCTCTTTTGGCTCATCAGGTATTGCTTTAAACCTTCTGAGAACCGTACCCCCAACCTTTTGTCTGCCTTCTTTTACTTTTTCGAAAAAGGTGTCGCGACTAGTGGTGTCATAGGAAAAAAAAGTGATCTCGCCGCTGTCCTCGTCCGTTTGCTGCCAGGAAACTTCACCCTCCTCAATGATAGGATCTTTGCCTGACCCTTGAGGAGTAAGGTTGTTTATCTTTGCCTCTAGGATGTCAAACACGTACACCTGCCACTCATCCTGAGCGTTCTTTTGCGTGTAGGCTATCATGCCATCTTTTATGACCAGGTCCTGGGCAGGATAAATGCTGTTGGTGATCTGCATCACTCTTACGCCATCGAACATAAGGATCTGCCAGGTGCCGCCGCGCTGTCCTTCCCACGCTACCACACCATCAGAAAGATGAGGATCAACGTTATTGCCTGTTCTGGTCAACTGTATGGTTTGACCTGAAGCAATATCATAGTAAAAGAGCTGCCATAAAGAACCTACTTGGGCAGACCACACCACCACTTTTCCATCGCTAATAGGGTCTGCATGCGGCCATCTGTCGTTGGTGATGATACGTACGTCTCCATTATCATTCAAAACTATCTGGGAAAATCCGGACTCATCCTCCGTGCGATAGACAGTAACCGGAGTTTGCGTTGGCGTTCTTTCTTGTGCAGCAGCTTTTTTATAACAAAATGGCACACATACTATGCTAGTGATAAGTATAGTTGTTATGATTATAGTAGTAATATATTTCATAATTTAGTCAGCCCAAAAATAACCTTTGAAAGTTTCGTTTTGAAAGAACTTACCATGCCTCATAAGATCCCCTACTCCGGGGGCAGTGGTGATCTTGGGAAAGCTGTCGGACTGGTAGCTTCCTAGAACACGGTAGTCATCCAATACCATTCTAAAACAGTAAGTGGTGTTGTCTGCTGCACCGTTGTTCTCTATGGGCCAGTCCCACTCGGTGTTTTCACCTACTAGTACGTCATTTGGATTGTTGGCTGAAGGATTTATTTCCGAATAATAACCTTCCGCCGATGAGTC
Source organism: uncultured Candidatus Saccharibacteria bacterium (assembly GCA_964434935.1). Taxonomy (GTDB): domain Bacteria; phylum Patescibacteriota; class WWE3; order UBA101185; family UBA10185; genus CAYSWS01. The sequence goes on along the minus strand of CAYSWS010000001.1, from coordinate 28,924 downwards.
AGAGGTGGAAATGTCGTTCACCTGAGTAGTTGAATCACCAATTGCCGCCTCATCATACAGCCGCCAGATAGAACCGCTGCCCTTATCTCCTACGTCGGTCCAATATCCATAAGTAGTGCAGTCCTCTGTCTCTCTGTACTGTAAGATAAAACCTGTGCTGGTACTGGGAAATGTGATGCCGCTGATGGTCATGTTCATTTGCAACCTAGTCTTGTCACCATAAGCTAATGTCTCATTGGTGGCTGGGATCTGCGTCATGGCTTCATTTTCCAATAAGTTGTCGCCATAACCGGGAGGCCAGTTATTGGTCAAGGTCACGGAATTATTCGTTTCAAAAAACTCAAAGTCATTTTGAGCAAAGTTGTATTTGTCAGTCACAAAACCGCTGGTATCTACGATCTGCCAAGCATAATCTACTGTATTACCGTCATAACCACAAATGAATTGAGCACTTGATTCATCTAAGATTTCTGAGTAATAACGTCCTCTGGGGAAAGCGTTACCGGTACCGCTATTGGAGGCAGTAAAAATAGGAAATGTCCTCGATGTATTGATCGGTGTTGGAATAGATAATGGGATGAGATCTTCACCGACGGTCTGCCTACCTGTATCCCTTTGCACTGATACACCCCCACTAGGAAACTCCACCACCCACCACCGAGCGAAGCTATCCAGATCAGTGGTTGTGGTGTTCCTATCAAAACTGATCTCATCCACATCAGAGAGCCACATCCTTACTGATGTCTGTGCCAAACCATCATCCTGATGCCTAAAAGTGGCGTAAACAAAGGATCTTGAAGTATCCACAGTTGTATCTAAAGTTACTGTTTGATCAGCGTTGGTCAAACTTGTCAGATCAGCCTCTCCTGTTTGCACTGATACCCCCGAAGCTAAAAACTCTACAACTTCGTATCTTACAATGGTGACAACATCTGCGCCTGAATTATTGCCAATTGTAGATTTAACGGCAGTTGCGTTTACCAGCTCTGTGGTAACATAAGTCTCCCGCCACTCATCAGCACTGTCCCCGTTACTTCTAACATTAGCAGGTATAAAAACCTTATTTGTGTCAAGAATGTCCCCAATGTTATTAGCGGGGGCTGTATCACTAAGCTCGGAGGTATTTATGGTCACTGCACCGCGGCCACGAACAATAAATTCGTTCCTTAATGCTTCAATGACATATACGGCGTACTGGCATTCTCCACTTATATTGGACTTTTCCACCGTCACTTCAGAGGTTGAAGATAAATATGCCGTGCAAGTAGCTTCATAAGGAATGTTATCTGCTTTCGAGGCTCCAGTAAAATCCATCATGACAAAAGCGTTCTCCAGACTGGCAATAGTATCAATGGTCTCTGTCTGGCTTAAAGTACCTGTGATGGAGCCAATGATCTTTTGTACTTTGAAACCACCCTCAACAGTAACTACGGGGTAAACATTGTAGTTTTCCAGCTCACCAAAGTCATCAACCACCCTAAAACAGTATGAAGCACTTGGTGTGGAGTTTGCCGTGGCGGCAAAACTAAACTCCAATTCCCGGTAATAACCATTTGTCATGGCAGTCAGAGAACTGGTAGTATCTGCCGTATCTCTACCCTCACCGTTTGTATATGAATACCCATCAGTGTTGGCCAGCAAACCTGAGGTGGTGGATTCACCATCAGGATCTATATGCGTTGTCCCCACCATGTCAAAATCATCAGAAGAATCACCAATGCCTGTCCACGTTGAAATGGCGGCACAGGTGGTCTCCAGTTTTCCAAATTGAACTTCAAAGGAGTGGGCTTCTTCCTCAGCAATAGAGCCGGTGTTAGCCGTTTCAAACCTCAACCTGTAGGTATCTCCAACACTGATCTCCACAGCCGGGTCACTATCCTCATCCGTTATCCAGCCACCTGCACTGTTTAGATCAGTTGTGTCATCACGCCAACGATAGTGCAGCTGCTCAATATAAGGTGTCCTGATCTGCAGCAAAGCATAGTTTTCATAGGCGTCTATGGGCGCTCCCGCTGTGGTATCATAAACCCTAAAACAAAAAGTAGTATTGAAAGGGGTTGAGGCTGCAGGGCGGATGCTGTATTCAAGCTCAGTATATTCCCCTGATGATAGTGCACCAATAGAACCTGTGGTATCAGCACTTTCCCTACCTTCGCCATTAACAAAAGAGTAGCTTTCAGCATTGGAAAGGAGGCCTGAAGTAGCGGCTTCTCCATCCGGCGTTATGTGCGCGGTAGCTACCATATCAATGTAATCTGACGAATCGTCCACCCCCACCCATGTGCTGATATCCTCACATGTAGTTGTCATCTCACCAAATTGGAGTTCATAAGTACGGGCGGATGATTCTGCTGAGTCACCGACATTGGTTATGGCTAATCTCAATCTGTATGTGGTACTTCTAGCGGCGGAATCCCAGATAGTGTTTTCTGCCGCCTTCCAGCCTCCATCAGTGTTGAGGTCTGTGGTATCGTCTCGCCATCTGTATTTCAGCTGTGCTGTATGGGCATTAGCTCTACCTTTGTACCAAAGAAAGAACATGGCGTCTTGATTATCATTTAAAGTTCCGTTGTTACCGGCTTGTTCAGTGCTTACGGTCACCACATTTCCGGGTGTAAGATCTTCCATCAGGAAAACTAGAGATCCTGAGGACTCGTAGTGGTTATAGCTTTGCCCTCTTATATAGTGTGTTGTCACGATCGCCCCTGTTTCATCAGTGCCGTCTACTTGCACAGTTATTTTATTAGCAATTCTTTGCACAGTGCTGGTGCCCATAGAGTCGTTGAAAACCAGAAGGTAGTCGCCTGCTTTTTCTACTGTAACCTGTTGAGGATTGCTGCCGGTATTATGCGTATAGATCGATGAGTCCTTAAAGACATTGGTCTCCCATTTAATACCCTGAGCCGGATTTACATTCCAGTCCGTACCTCCGGTAAGATCAGTACCCCTAAGGGCAATCATATTGGCCACAGCATCATCAAGCTTTTCTACAAATATGGAAGCGTTCTTTCCTGAGGGGACGGTGGTTGTGCCTCCGCTGGAATTTTGCTGTGTCTGTATGGTAAGCACCTGGTTATCGCTGGCAGCAAACACCACTCCTGACCAGTGCATTGAGGAATAATTATTGTAAGAGCTCTGGTCTCTAATATAACCCTGCTTGGCATTTCCCCCGGCTACAGTACTTCCATCCAGCCGGGGTATGACCAAAACACTCTGCCTGTCAGTACCGCTGCTGTCATAAACCGGTACGTTCACAAATAACAAATAGTGCCCGCTGGAGTCCAGTTGGATATCTTCTGGGTTTGTACCGTCACTGTGAGTAAAACCACTGTCCTCCCTAACTTCTGCCCATTCCAGCTCATAAGCAGTTGACTGGTTCAAGTTTGTAGGTGAGCTGGGAGCGTTGGTCTGCGTTGCTGTAGCTGTAAAAACGGTGCGTGATGCGCTTATATGCTCTACGTACATACTAGCTGTGCCTGACACATTAACGATTCCGTCAATACCTGTCTCCCAAACAAAAACCTCAATATAGTCACCTGACGAAAGGCCGCTGAGCATTACAGCCACATGGTCAGATGCTTCAATGTGATTGTTCAGATTTCGCAAGTACGATGAGCCACCAATAGCCCCATCAGCCGCTGAGCCATTAACGAACACCTCCATCTGCACTTGCTCCCTTTGCTCTGTATCTCCCGTTATCATGGGCAAGGTTAGTGTTACCAGATAGTCACCGGTCTGGTCAACGTACAGTCTTTCCGGATTGGGCCCTGCAGGGTCGTGGTCATAGAAATTAGCATCAAAATCCGAGCTGCTCCACACAATGGCATAGGGTGTGTTTTGATTCAAATTGGTGCTGTCAGTGGTTTGTGTACCCTTGAGGTTTGCCACGCCGTCGCCTACCCAAGCATAAGTTCTTTGAGCATAGATAACAGCCGCCAGCATGATAAATACAAATACTTTTAAGATCTTAGGCATTACACTTATTTTACAATAGAATTCTCATTATCTTAATTTGTATTTCAATAGTACAATTTATCTTGGTAAAATATGTTTACACCATGAAATACTTAAAAGGTCTTTCGAACACAAAACTGCCCTTCAAAAAGCTCACACCTATACTGATGGTGGTGCTTTTCCTGATGACAATCGGGTATTTTGGCTATGAATACTACAAGACGCAAAAAGAGCTATCAGCTTTCCAAGAAGATGAAACGGTACGTGCCATAAAAGAAAAGAACGATATCATTAAAAAAGTTGGTAAGTTAGCTTTCTTACCACAGGACGAGGAGCCTACAATGGCTGAGGTCACGAAAGCCGTAAAAGTAAGATCACAAAAGTTCTTCTCACAAGCTGAAGACGGAGATAGAGTACTTATATACCCCAAATCCCAAAGAGCTGTTCTATACCGACCAAGTATCAACAAGGTCATAGAGTTAGCTCCCATCAGCCTCAGTGAGATGGAAAACACGGTATCCAGAACAGCCCTAAATGAGACCGTGCTGGGAGACGAAACCAGCGATACCGTAGCCGTTACCACTCCGGAGAAAGTGGAACCGGAAGAACCCGCCAAACTGGCCATTTACAACGGTACATTATATATAGAAGGCTTAGCTACCAAGGTAGGCGCTTTTCTGGTCAAGGAAATGCCCGGTAACACCATATCCGTAGAAATTCTTAAAAATGCTGAGGAGGTTTACGATGAAACTATCATTATAGACGTCACACAAAAACACCATGATGTTGCCGAACAGATCAAAGACAAGCTCTCCGGCAAACTAGAAGAACCTCCCTATGACGTGACCTTCCCGGATGTAGACATAGTCATCATCGCCGGTACTGATATCCTGGATAAAGATCTGCAGTAGCAAATGCTAAAATAGAAGCAATGCTCCAAAAACCCATTTCGAACAATGCCTACAAGACGCTGTTTCTGCATTTGCTTTTCATAGTCTCTACTCTGCTGACCAACAGCTTCATTCATGTCTTGCTGTGGCGTCTGCGCAGCGATTTTGGTTATATCGCCTATTTTGATCTCATGTATGGTCTCCTCATGCTCGTCGGCTACTTTTTTTCCGGTTTTTTACTGGCCGTTCTTAAATCCAAGCAAGTCTTCCGTCTTTCATTTTTCATTCTTATCATCATGTACAGCCTCATTTTGCATCTCAGAGAAGGCCTCATCGATCACTTGCTACTTCTAGGCACTCTGCAAGGTTTGGGCAGCGGTATCTACTGGGGCACTTACAATCTGCTGCAGATCCGCCTCACCAACGATCAGAACCGCGAGCACTTCTTTGGCACCCTGGCCGGTCTTTTCACGGTCCTGGCCACCTTTTTGCCCGCCCTGACGGGTTTCCTCATCACCTATCTGCCCCAAGTGGTGGGCATGGAGTTTGCGGGTTACTACCTGCTTTATGCACTGTCCATTTCAGTTCTTCTTATTATGGCCGGCTACGTTGAGCTTTTACCTGTTTATTCTTTAAGATATTTTCGATTTTCCCAGGTACTGGGCATAACCAACAGCCAAAGGTTCAAAAACTTCTCTTTTTACGAACTACTCAACGGTTTTTCTGAAACTGCTACCAAACTACTGCTGGTAATATTTTCCTATCAAATATTAAAGACAGAATTTAGCTTAGGTCTGTACTCAGCCATATTTGGGCTGTTCGGGGCCGCTTACATCTATTTTTTAAGTAAAAGGATAGATATTAAAAAGAGGTCGCTCTTCATTTTGATCGGGGCTTTTTTAATATTTTTCGGTAAAGCTATATTCATTACCCACTTGAATCTTAACTCACTCATCGCCGACAGGATCTTATCTACCTTAGGTGGACCCTTGTTCGGTTTTCCTGCGGCGGCTATCATTCTCTCTACCATTGAGAGCCGAAGCAACTTTTTCCTGGAAACGGAATCCCAGTACCTGGCCGCCAGGGAAATTGCCTTAGGTTTTGGCAGGTTCTTTGGGGCGCTCTTTTTTATCATGTTCGTCACCTTCATTGGCAGTCAGAATCTGCAAGCGATAAAGGTGTGGTTTTTTGTTGTCTCCATGGTACCTATTTTACAGTGGAAATTCATAAGAAAGATCTGATCTCTTCGTCCCTGACTCATTTGACCGCTGACCTCTCTCCTCTTAAAATTAGAGCATATGCTTTATATTTGGTTATTGATACTGGCAGGAGTCATTTTGGTACCCATTCTTTCCGGGGCGACAAAAGAATTGGAAAAGAAACTTGCCAACGTCGACGAAGAACATCAAGAGGCACCGGGCAAGAAAAAGGAACAGAAAAAGGAAGATATGAAGTTTGCCATCAAGCTTCTTACCTTTACCATCATCATAATATTTATAATTATTGTGGTGATTATGGCCAAATTTACAGGCCAAATAATCTACTCTGATTAAAAAACGCCTATATCACACTAAAATCAAAGATAAAGTCCTCGCCCAAGGGCCGTCCGTATATATCCTCGGTACTCCCCGGTATAGTAAGTTCGTAAGCACCTTTTGGCAAAGGGTTATTTATGATCATGATCTTATCGTTCACCTGCACGTCCAGTGCCGTATCAGGACTGAGCAAGGCTTTGGTTTGCAGCTCTTCCTGGCTCATGGGTGATTTGAATATTACTTTCACCTGCTCGCCAAAAGGGACCTTGCTGTCTCTGTTATCAAGATTGGTACTGAGTATTCCAGGTTTTCCGGCCGTTAAAAATTCGAACCTGTAATTCCCGGGAGCAGTCCCTGTACCTTTTTCGTTGTAGTAGCCGCCATCGATCTCTACTTTGTACATGGTTACCGGTTCCAATTCCACCGTCGGTGTAAATATCAGTTTTTCCTGCCACACATCCTGCCATTTCCAATAGTTCACATCCGATTGGCCGTTCTCGCTTCTGAGCTCAGATGCAACCGTAACCGCTACTTTTTCATTAGTATTACCATTAATTAACTTGAAACGAGCAGCCGCATCACTCACATTGACCGGCTCATTGAAATAGATAGTGACGCCAGTGTTTGGATTGACATCAAAATTACTTTTAGCATAAGAAGGAGAATCTACCTCCACGTGTACCGCCCCAAATTGTGAATAATCAATATTTTGCTCTTCCTGAAGGAGATCTGCGGGTTTTTCCTCCGCCGGCGACGGGGTTGAGGGCACAGTGGGAGGGGCTTTCTTGCTACCTGCCGCCTCAAAGAAGAGCACAAAGTAAAAAGCCAGTAGCAACAAGGTGATGGCGGCAACAAGTTCGAACAAACGTTTTGGATCTTTTTTAAATAAGTTCACGCAAGTACTTTCCGGACAGCTGTATTATACACCTAAGAAGTTTGCATCCTCCTTGTTCTCTTCTCCGCTCATGGGATCTTGGACCAGAGGTACAAAGGAAAAGCCGTAGAATTCCTCATGTTTGAAACCGGAGTCGCCTGTCTTTACTACCTTATAAAGAGAGCTTTTCACCGGCAGCACCATCACGCCGCCTATTTTAAGCTGTTCGACAAGCTCCTGGGGAACCTCCTGAGCAGCGGCTGAGACCAGTATCTTGTCAAAGGGCGCTTCGTCGGGGAGTCCCAAGACTTTGCCGGCAGGCAGGATCCGGGCAAATTCGTAACCATATTTGCCCAAATTGACCTGGCCTAACTTTACCAGGCTGGGTATTCTCTCCACACCAAAAACGGCACCACTGGGACTGGCTAAATGCGCCATCAAAGCTGTGGTCCAGCCGGAACCGGAACCTACATCCAGCACTTTCTCGTCCTCCACTACCTGCAATCTTTCCAGCATAAAGACTACAGTGGTCGGCTGGGAAATGGTCTGCCCTAAGCCTATGGGTAGAGGTCTATCATCGTAGGCAAAGTTCTTATATTCGGTGGTGACAAAATCTGCTCTATCTATATGTTCAAAAGCTTTAATGATCGAAGGTGAAACCAGCACCCCTGACCTTTTTAATTTATCTATCATGGTTAGAAACGTAGACATGTCATTACCTATTTGGCAGTAATTTTAGGCAGCAGAACGGGGGTTTGTTTGGCATATCTTTGGTATTCTGTGTTGGCGGCATATTTCTTTTCCAGCAGAGGTATACCTGAATAAAAAACGATCAGATTAGTGATGAGCAGCGGACTAATGAGAGAGTAGATACCGTTGATCGATGATAAAGCAATGATGAAAATACCCCACCACATGGTTATTTCTCCAAAATAATTGGGGTGACGGCTCCATTTCCAAATGCCTTTGTTCATGATCTTGCCTTTGTTCTTGGGGTCCTTTTTGAACATAGCCAGCTGCCAATCCGCCAGAGCTTCGAACACGAACCCGAAACACCACAGAGTCAGACCGGCTTCATCCATAAAGGTAGCCTCAGGGCTGCTGCTTAAGTTGACCACAATGATAGGTAACGCTACTAGCAGCATCAATAATCCCTGGAACATGAAAATATAAAAGTATGATTTTACGGGAAAGTATTTCCCCCACTGCTGTCTCCAGTTCCTATATCTGAAATCTTCACCCTGCCCTTTTTTCCTTAACAAAATATGAGCTGATAGCCTTAGACCCCATATCATGGTTATGGTGGTGATGAGCACTTGCCGGTATTCGAAATGGCTGAAGGTGGTCAGCGTATACACGGCAATGAAAACAAATCCAAGCCCCCAAACAATATCGACAATACTGTTATCCTGCAGGATCTGAGCCACAAAGAAGACAAAGGTCATGAGAAGTAGGATCAAAACAGAGATGGACAGAAGTGCTTCAAACATACATCCATTATAACAAAGAACCCCACGTATGTACGTGAGGTTCTAGTTGTAAGAAAACATAAACTTGTTTCTTCCCCCTCGGTCTCTAACCGAGGAATGATTGCGACCCCGATGAGTCGGACCACTGATAGTAAAAAACCCGTTATAGTTAAGGTGGGTACCTTGTAAATACACCGTGTATCTAACTTAGGTTCCCTAAGGGTTAGATGGAGCATTTACTATTTATCAATGTAAACGTGCTCATCAGGAGTACGTTATTATTTTAACATTTGCTTATTACAGGTCAATGTAGACGGGCATAAACAACAACTATGATTGCAAAAATAAATCGTTGTAATTTAAGCTAAAAACAATATATTACAATCCCAGTAGTGTTAATAAATAGTTGATTAAAGGTCTCACCACAACATCTGTGGCGCCTGTTACTATTAAAAATAGCAAGAAATAAATGCCGTATGGCGCGAACTGCATCCATTGCATGTAAAGGTTGGGTGGTAAAAGCCCGCCTACTACTTTAAAACCATCCAAGGGATGGACGGGTATGAGATTGAACACTCCCAGCACTACATTATAAAAAATGGTGAAATACAAAAAAGCTCCGATTATAGAGGTCGTACCCACAAATCTCACAAAGATAGACAATACTGCTGCTAGTATGAGATTAGATGTGGGTCCAGCCAGAGCTATCAAAGCTGAATCTCTTTTAGGATTGTGTAGATTAATGGGGTTGAAGGGTACGGGTCTCCCCCAGCCAAATCCCGCCAACAAAAGCAGGACCGACCCTACGGGATCAAGATGCGCCCGGGGGTTCAGCGTTACTCTACCTAACAATCTGGCTGTATCATCACCTAAAAAGTCCGCCACTTTAGCGTGGGAAAATTCATGGATAGAAATGGATATGACCAAGGCCGCTACCACTAGTAAAAATACTGCCGGTTGTTGGAAAAGAAGACTTATAAGCATGTAGGTATTTTATCACGCATATCAAATATGCTAGAATCACGAGGTGGATACGGCAAAAAAATATGGTTTGAAAATAAAAGAGTTTGTGCTGGAATCCTACAGCGAGTTCAAGAAAGTTAATTGGCCCTCCAGAGAGATGGCCATACGCTTGACGGGGCTGGTAATAGGTGTTAGTTTAGGCGTTGCGTTGTTTGTGTGGGCCGTGGACCTTTTATTGAAAGCGGCTTTGTCCACCTTGATACTAAAATGAGCGATAATAATGACCTAATTACAAATGAAGATCTGGAAGAAACTACTGCCGATGAGGCTGTGGAGAAGACCGCGCCTGAAGAACAGTCTGCGGACGTGGTGGAAGAAACCACAAAGGATGAGGCAGCAGATGATAATGATTCCAAGACCGATGACAACGTAATCGAACCAAAAGCCATGACCGAGCCTGAGGCAGAAGATGCCGGTTTGGTCATCATAAACGCTGACACTCCCGAAGATGCCAAATGGTATGTGGTGCACACCTATGCCGGGCATGAAAAAAAAGTGGCTATAACTTTGAAGCAAAGGGCCGAATCTAGCGGTTTCGCCGACAGGATCATCAAGGTCTTCATCCCCCATCAGCAAAAGATCGTTATCAGTGAAGGTAAAAAGCGCTCCGTTGATGAGAGGCTTTTTCCCGGTTATGTCATCGTGCAAATGGTTATGAGCGACGATGCCTGGCTCATGGTAAGGTCCACCAGGGGGGTTACCGGTTTTGTAGGCATGGGCTCAACCCCCACACCTCTCCCCGAACAGGAAGTAAAGACCCTCATGAAGTTCACCAAGATGGAGGCGCCCAAGTTCGAGGCCAAATTCTCCGTAGGCGACAGCGTCAAGATCATGGAAGGTCCTTTCAGGGACTTTTTAGGCAAAGTGGATGAGGTCAACGATGACCAAGGTAAAGTAAAGGTCCTTATATCTTTCTTCGGTAAAGAAACACCTGTAGAATTAGATTTTATGCAAGTTCAGAGTCTTTAAAATATGGCGGAAGATAAAAAGAAAAAAACTAAAAAGGTCAAGGCTATTGTTAAGCTCAATGTGCCGGCGGGTAAAGCCACACCGGCTCCTCCCGTGGGACCGGCCTTAGGACAGCACGGTGTGCCTTTAATGGATTTTTGCAAGGAATTCAATGCCAGAACAAAGGATATGGGAGACGACATCATTCCCGTCGTTCTGACCGTGTTCGAAGATAGATCATTTAAATTCATCACCAAAACGCCCATTACCTCAGAGCTTATTAAAAAAGCCCTAAAGCTGAGCAAAGGCTCATCGGTCCCCAACAAAGACAAGGTGGGCGTGCTCACCAGAGAGCAGGCTTTGGAAATTGCCCGCATCAAAATGCCTGACCTTAACACCAACAATGAGGAAGAAGCTATAAAAGTAGTTGAAGGTACGGCCCGCTCCATGGGTGTGGAGATCAAGTAGCTATGTTCCAGCCAAAGTCAAAATATACATTTGAAGCGGCCCTCAGTGAGCTAAGGAAGGGTAAAAAGACCAAGTTCGATCAAACTATTGAGCTCCACATCAACCTGGACCTTGACCCTAAAAAGCAGGAACAGCAAGTGAGGTTTTCCTTGACCTTGCCTCATGGCACAGGAAAAAGTAAGAAAGTGGCCGTGGTAGCCTCAGAGAAGATAACTAACGCTGATCTGGAATTAAAAGACTCAGACCTGGATAAAATAGAAAAAGGTGAACTTAGGCCGGGCAGAGATTTTGATGTCATTGTGGCTGAACCCAGATTTATGGCCAAGCTGGCTAAGGTGGCCCGTATCCTTGGGCCGGCAGGAGCTATGCCTAATCCCAAATCCGGCACGGTCACGGAAGATGTGCAAAAAGCGGTGGAAATGATAAAAAAAGGCAGAATGGAGATCAAGACCGAACAGAACCACCCCCTCATTCACTCAGTAATTGGCAAGATGAGCTTTGAGGATAAACAGTTGAGAGAAAACTATGAAGAGATCATGTCCACTTTGAGACAGAATAGACCTCAAAAGGCCAAGCCTGAATTCATTAGATCAGCCTTTCTGAGCGCTACTATGGGCAAATCTTACGAATTAGAGTTGAGTCAATAACTTATCCGATTTCCTTTAAAAATCGAGATAAACATCTACCGAATCTGTCTTGGCGGCTAACACTCCGCTATCTATCTCAAACTTCTTTTCCGAGGCCAAACCCTTGTCTACTATGACATACCCCTTGATAAGAGTGACAAAATTAGCGTGTCTATGTAAAACATCGAACTCCCCGGTATCATTCACAGAAGAGACGGTCTGCGCTTCTCCTTTAAAGAACTGCTCTTTTCTATTTCTTATATCCACCTTGATGGTCTCACCGTCTGAATACTCAGCCTCTGCTTGTATCTTTGGGGTTTTAGGCGCCTTTTTTTCTGGCATCGTCAACTTCTCCTATGAACATGAATTTATCTTCAGATATCTCGTCGAACTCACCGGCCATGATCCTTTTAGCTCCCTCAACTGATTTAAGCCTGGGAACATATACTCCCTCTACACCTGTTTGTCCTGCCACCACAGTAAAATTCTGGGTCATAAAATTTCTGAGCTTATTAGCTCGCTGGTAGAACGTCCTATCTTCCTCAGACAACTCTGCCTCACCTACCAATGAGACGATCCTTTCCAGTTGGTCGGCTTTTTTGAGCAGGGCTTGAGCTTCCAACACTGTTGTATAGTGTTCTTCGGACACTGTCTCCGGGTTGATAGCGCTTGAGCCGGAAGCCAGAATGTCTATAGCGGGGTATCTACCTTGCATATAAACTTCTCTGGACAGCACTACTGAGGAATCAAGAAACTTGAAAACCGTTTGTACTGCCTGGTCCAAAAGATCGTCGGCAGGCACGTAAACAGCTTCAATAGCTGTAATATCTCCTTCTTTTTTGGAAACTAATCTTTCGTGGATCTCGCCCATCTCAGATGATAAGGTGGCTTGATAACCGTCCTCGGAAGGAATAGTGTCCATGAGCAAAGACAGCTCGTTACCCGCCTGAGCATACCTGTAAATATTATCGATAAATACCAGCACATTCTTTCCCTGATCCCTAAAGTGCTCAGCGATAGTGGCTCCTCCGGCACCGGTCAAAAACCTTACCGAAGGATTCTCACCCATAGCACCGTAGATCAGAGCCACACCATCCAAAACCCCATTCTTCTCCAGATCCAGGAATAACTCGTGGCCCTCCCTGGTACGTTCTCCAATACCGGCGAACACTGAGACGTTCTTCTCTTTTTCCTTCCCCACCACATTGTGCATGATCTCCGTTAAGAGCACCGTTTTACCCACACCGGAACCTCCAAACAAACCTGCCTTGCCCCCCTTTATGATAGGACAGAAAAGGTCCAGTATCTTGATGCCTGTTTCCAGCACTTCTAAAGATTCAGGAACTTGGGTATAGATGGGCGCGTCCTGATAGATAGGTTGATATTGAGCCTCACCCAGCGCACCTCTACCATCCACAGGTAAACCAAATATATCAATGACCCGGCCTAAGATGGGATCACCTACAGGAACTTTCAAAGTTTCTTTGGTATTGATGACCTTTGCCCCTCTGAACACTTGTTCCACATTGCTCAGGCACAGACAATAAAAGTTATTCTTGGATGAGGACCTAAATACCTGCAATTTGACCTGCTTATTCTCTTCCAAGATAAGTATGTCATTGATCCTGGGCTTTTCATCTCCCATAAACTCGACTTCAGCCACAAAACCTTTTATGCCTATTACCCTGGCTGCGCTCACTTGTGTTATCTCTTGTTCGGTCATTTTTTTAAATTTAAAGCAAATACACTGGAGATCAATGTTATTTGCTTGCGGTTGAAATTTCTATGTTTTAGTTTTTTCAAGTTAAAATGTGTCTTTTTGATCTGACCATTAATGTTGTCCACGGCAATGTCCAATGTTACCATCCTGGAAGCAAATTTACTCAGGCTGGCTTCATTCATGGCCTGTTCGAAAATAACGGACAAGGTCTGGGTCTCAAAGAAGGCGGCTACGTCCTCAATGGAAGGCTCAAAAAACCCAAATTTCTGTTCTTCCTTTTTTTGTGTCATTTCAGCCGTTTCCTCATGACCGGCAAACTGGGATATATCGCCTGTAATATTAGCCACCAAAGTTTCTTGCTTTAGAATAGACCTAAAGTACCCGTGATAGACATAGATATTTCTATATTGCAATAAAAAATCCAGGATCCTCTTCATGTTCTCATCGTCAATACCCGAATCGGAAAAGTCAAAATACTGAAATTGCCTTCCCGGTAGTACTGCCTCTACTGACCTCCTGCCTACCTTGCCTATGACCACCAGATCCGCTTTGCCCGATCTGGCATCGCCAATATACTTGTTGATGGTCCTGTGTATGACCTCTCCGTAGAGACCCATGTTCGAAGATAAAAGCACCCGCACATCTTTATTGTTGGTCTTCAAAAAGTGTCTTTTACCCTTTTTCAAATTACCCAGCTTGATCAAAAAAGTATCGTAGGCCATCTCCACAAATTTAAAAACATCGCTCAAACCCTTTAGAAACTCCCTCTCCATGAGCACGGATTTTTTAACTTTTCTCATTCTTATGGCAGCGATCTCCTCATAGGTCTCCATGAGATCATGAAAATCACCTAAAAATGCCAGATCTTCTTGTGTTTCTTTTATAGTTTTCATTTTTCTATAGCGCTAACTAATGTTTTGGCTTTTGAACCTATCTCTCCTAATAGCTGATTGAATTCAGCGGATGACGAGATTATGCCGTCTACCTGACTCCTAAACCCTTCGTCCGCCTGATATTTTTCCTCCATCCTTTGCATAAGATTCCTGATCTGTTCTTTGTCGTAATTATTAAATGTTCCCACCCAGATCAAAGCATAAAACACGATCTGCACATTAAGAGAATAAGTGGATTTCATGGCCTGCGTAAAAAAGCTATTGATCCGCTGACCCATGTCCAAAGTAGCTCTTATACCCTCATTTAGCTCTCCTCCAAAATGAGAGAATTTCTTGGTCTTTTCCAACAAAGTGAGAAATGTTGTGAGCTCGCGGTTCACGCCCCATCTCAATCTGGTCTGCGTTTGTCTACCAACTCTTGTGACTGAGAGAAAAGTATTGATAGCCGGCCTTCTGCCTTCTTCAAATGTGTCCACGTCAAAAAAGATGTGCCCGTCCGTGATGCTCATAAGATTTGTTTGTATATAGCCTGAAATATCTCCACTCACCGTCTCGGCCACACCTAGGCAGGTTATTGATCTTGGTCCTTCGGGAAATTTAAAGTTGCCGGCCCTTTCGAACAGTCTGGCATGGGTGTAAAAGATATCACCCGGATATGATTCTCTACCGGGGAATTTTTTATTGAGCAAAGAGATCTCTCTAAAATATTTAGCATGGGATGACATGTCGTCCATGATAACCAACACGTTCCTTCCGTGATCGCGGTAGTACTCAGCCAGAGTCATGGCTGAATATGGAGTGATATAAATAAGCCCCAAAGGATCGGAAGCGAACGAGAAGATGCCTATAAAATTGTTGCCAATACCCTTCTCTCTAACAAAAGACTCTACCATCTTGGCTTCCATCTTTTTCTTGCCTATACCGGCGTAGATACACAAAGTACCTTCTTTAGCCTGTGTCAGCATAGCTTGCAGCAGAAAGGCCGTTTTGCCTACTTTTCTATCCCCCAGGACCATTTCCCTCTGTCCCTTGCCCAAGGGAACCATCAGATCTACCACGCTGACACCTGTCAATAAAGGCTCAAGTACCTGTTCCCTTGTGTCAATTTTCGTGGGCAGAGCGTCAATATATCTGCTCTCTTTTATATCAGTGATCTTGATCTTATCATCATAAGGTCTTCCCGTAGGATCGATGAAATTGCCCATGTAAGAATCACTAATGTCCAGGTGGAAGGGTTTTAAGGTTCTTACTACTCTGGTGCCGATGGGTACAGATTCTTTTGAGAATAAGACCACCTCGGCGTATTCTTCAGATAAGCTGATGACCATACCCAGCTCACCGCTCTCAAACAAAACGATCTCGGACATCCTCACGGAAGGTATGCCTTTGATGTAAAGTATGGGATAGGCGGTTAGACCAACATAACCTATCTCTTTTGTTTCTTGCAATAATTCTTCGAATCTATTTTCCATGGTCAATCTGTTCTAAAATATTTACCCATATCCTTGGTGGAAAAATATTCATCCAGTAAATTTTCTAACGAGTACTCAAAGTAGTGTCCTTTGTAGATCATAAGCACGCCACTCTCCATGAGTCTGTTGACAGTAAAATCGAGCAGGATCTCGTTTTTGATGTTCTCGGCGCACCACTCATGAAGCTTTTGCACGAACTCCCTATTCGGGTGTATGGGAATGACAAAACTTACCTCTTCCAAACTTCTGATGTATTCGATGATGGTTCTTAACTTCTGCTCCGCTTCCATGGCGTTAGCTGACTGCACATCCTGTAGGATATTTATAAAGACGTTGAGGAGATCTTCGTCCATGGAGTGCTCCATACTGATCATAAGCCCTTGGGAGTCAGTTTTGTATAGATTATCTGCCATATCACGTAATAGTGTGACAACCTTCCGTGAATATCTGGAAGTGCGAATAGCAGAACAAAGTGCGTTTTTCTGATTTTCGTCTAATGTTGTCATAGCTGCTTCAAATTTGTTGTCCTCTTAATACCGTCGAGAGATCTCAGGATCAACTCTTCATGATCTTTGGCTGTCATAGTTTTGCCCAGCACATCCCGCGCCACTTCTTCCATCATACCCAAGGCCGTTTCGTCTACTTTTTTCAACTTCTCCTCTTTGTAACTTTGCAGGTCCTGCTTTATCTGATCATACTCATTTTTCACATCCTGCTTAAGAGTATTCTCAGTTTCTATAGTGGCCTGCCTTAGACTTTCGGCAAACTCATGTACCACCGTTCTGGCTTCTTCGTATTCGTGCGTAATGTCTTCCTTGATCTTGGTCTCAGTCTCTTCGGTCACGGCTTTTAAGTTCTCCGCCAAACCGCCTACCTCATTTTTCAAAGTTTCGTATTGCCCCATGAGTTCTGACTTGATGCTGTCCTCAGTTTCCTGCGTGACCCGTTTGATATTATCCGCTAAGCCACTGATTTCACCTTGTACCAATTCGTATTGGCTGCCTAAGTTGGTCTTCATGCCCTGTTCCGCCTCCTGAGTTATGTTCTTCAAACTTTCAGCTAGCGTACCCATCTGCGTAGCTACCTGATCATATTGAGTTTTTAGCCCTTCCCGGATATTGCCTTCCGTATCCGTGGTCAGCTGCTTCATGTTGCCGGCAAAGGTTCTAACTTCTGAGGTAAGCTGCTGCTTGAGAGCGTCCGAGATCTCGACAAAACTTTTTAACGACTCTTCTTTTTCCTGGCTGAGCACTGATTTGTATGAGCCCAGCAGATCCTGTGCTAAAGCGTCGAATGACTGCATTTGTTTTTGTGCCAGCTGCTGCATCTTTTGTTCGAACAGTTCCTTGGTGGCATCCTTGACCTCACCTGAATCCTGCAAGATATTTTTAGCCTCCAAGTGTGCTTCTTGCAACAAACCCAAAGCCTTGGACCTGGCATCATCGACAATTTTTATAGCCTCTTCCATAGCGGCATCTCTGGGATCCATGGTTTTTCCGGACCGGGATGCCTGATGTCTTTTATGCAACCAGTAGTAAAGTGAATATCCTAAAACCAGAATAAAGGCGGAAAAAGAGACTATAAAAACCACAATTAAAACCGCGTAGGTGTTGAGTTGAGGCAGTGTGGGCATATGTTTACTTTACAGCACCAAAATTAAATAAGCAATTGCCAGGCCGCTAGCAATTATGATGAAGGTCAAAATAAAATTGAAGATAATGACACTCTTGATAGAAGATCCGGCTAGCGGGTTTCTACCCAGAGCTTCAACTCCCCGGCTGGTCAAGCGGCTGAATGACAAAAAGGCGATGGCGAATGTGATGGCGGTGACTATCAAGGCCATGATGTACCTAAGGGAGGCCAGAGGAGTGAGAAAGGCGGAGGAGAGCCCGTCGCTGATGACTGTAAGTAAATTCTCCGTGAGAGATTCTTGCTTGAGATGTGATTTTATATCTATGAAAGAGGCCACTAGCCCTATGCTGTTAGGATCCGGGTTCTTGTAATCGTCTAGAGCTATTCCTAAGACCATGCCGCTTTTGTCCGCCTTTTGAGCTACGCCGGGGATCTCCGATGATGTCAGGTAATCACCCTTGATGATCTCCCCGTTCTTAGTGGAAACCCTGACATCCATCTCACCTTTGGAACCTACCAGTACATAAGATTCAAGATTCCTGTCTTCCAAATATAAAGACGGGTCTGCGGAGACAATGCCGAACATATTCCCGTCGTAGGCTTCTATGCTTAGTATGTACTCACCATCCACGTAGCTTATGATCGATCCTTCTTCTACCCCAGGGTCTAGTATGGGAATTGAGACAGCAAAATCATAAGTATTGGCCCAGGCAAATTTAAAAGTAACTAATATCAAAAATATCCAGATTATACTTTTTAAGGACAGCAGGTTTTTCATTCTCTTTGATTATACCAACATTTGTATACTTTTTATCAATAATTATTTTTCATATTTTCAATTCGTTTTTCATTTTTAAATATTTTATATTGTTGCATATTGTCATAGTATTTCATTTGTCATATGTTGTTTGTTTTTTGTTGTAATGACAGCTTTAAGTAGATATTATTTTTTATATGTCAATTATACAGTCCTATTATGTCATGTTGTAGTTGGGCTACTTTTAGGTCTCGCTCGTGGCACTCCGGTTAACGATTATTTTATATGAGAATTAGTTACAAGTATTTTCATAACAATTTCTTACAATACAAATTGCAGCACTCTTCTCCATAGTTTGATGGTGCTAAAAGATCATTTCATTTCTATATTTTTTTCATACATCTTTTTGTCTATCCTGATCGTATTGTAAAATAACTTTTTTAGGGGGTACAGCCTTATCCACCTCCGGAGTTATGGCCTCAGGTGATTCTTTGATATGACTATATGCAGCCAGTCTTGATAACATAGGTGCTGATACTAATGCTCAGGCAGCTTTCTATCAGATTGATACTTCAATCGTTGGTAGAACATACGCTGAGGGTCAATATGTCACAGACTTTCTTGGCTTAATCTCATATGTAGATGACCTAGATCTTGGTCTTTTTTCTACCTTGAATCAGGTGTAACAGGTCTTTGGAGAGATCAAGGTAACTATATATGCTGCCTCTGATGTCGTGGTCACAAATACCGGTAATTTAGGTATGGGAACGACTAATCCGGGGGAAGATTTGGACGTTATAGGAGATATTAGATCCTCAGCTGATATACATGCCGAGCCTGATATATATATAGGTTATGCCACCATGTGTCAGGTAAAGTGTACCCATAAGTTAAAAAACGATTATTAAATCAATAAAAAGTCTTGACAAACAAAATATCATTTTGTACTATTTCTATATCCTTACTTTTGATTGAATGGTAAAGAAAAGGTAAGGTCTTAAGCAGCTCGTTTTACACCAAAATATTAATTACTTAAATCAAGTTTGTTTTTCGCCGATAGAAAAACAAATGGAAAACTAAATTCGGAACATTTAAAAACTTACATGCCTGCCCTTGAAACTGTAGGACAAATTTCAAATAGAACTCTCTCCACTGCTCAAGCCGCTAAATTACTAGGGGTTTCTCCAACTACCCTTCGAAGACTTGAACAAAAAGGATTGATCCAAGCCCAGAGGAAACCTAATGGTTTTAGAGTTTTCTACACTGAAGATGTAGCTAATTTGAAACTGGAATTAGCTAAGCACGAACAGGAAAAACAAAAAGAGTATCACTTGGATCTGCTTGACAAACAGGCAGAAAAAGCTGTTAAAGAAAGTCCCGTAATTGAAGCTCCGGTTATTACCCGCGAACCAGAAATTAAACCTCAAAAAGCAGAGAAAGTAGTTAAAGCTGTTGAGTATGAAAAACCAGAAGAACTCCATCAAGGTTTTACACAAACCACACCCGAAGAATTCGTAAAACCAAAACCTGAGAAAAAGCTACATACAGAAATTCCGTTGGAAGTTGCTCTCGCCAGCATAGACGCCCAGACAGCTGCCGAGAGCATACTTCCTGAAGAGCCGGCAAAATTTGTCAGATATGGACAATCGGCTCACGACTTAAGAACTTTGGAAATAAAAAACGTCCTTAAATCTAGGTTGCTGAAAGTTTCCGCCGCCACTATGTTTCTGGCTTTCAGTGCCTTAGCTGCCTTGTTGGTTAGAGATGCTCCCGATCTTCTTAGCGGTTTACTGGCGGTCAACCCGGCCAGCGAAGCTTTCCTTTCTTTTGACAAATTCAGATTTGGCGTTGCCGATAATGAGCAACGCGATGCTTTACTCAATGTGCTCCAAGCACAAACTAGGGCTAGAGATATACTTTTTGGTATTAGCGTGCCTGCAAGTTTTCAAGACACTCTAGAAGTGGCAGGCCTGGCAAGTTTTCCGGGAGGGCTCCAGACTAATCTGGCTGACTTCCTAGGCACAGGGGAAATAAGAGGCCTAGGGAGTATTGATGAAGTCACTGAGTCCTCCCTGGAAGACGCACTTGACATCAACGGCGACGTCATTGCCATAGGGCTGAACAATTCTGTTATTGGTATAAACGTGATCGGAGACGATAACATTGTTGATGCTTTGGATTACACGGGTGTGCTGAATTTGGCCGGAGAGTGGCAAATTGCCGGCACGACCGTTACCGCTACTGCAGATGAGATAAACTTGCTCAGCGGTATTGCCAGTCTTTCAAGCGTCGTGGGTACCATAGGCTATCTGGCCGACGCTACTTTTGATGACGGTGGTATCTACTTCAGCGATGGGTCCACTTTTGCTCAAGATGTCAGCAATTTATATTACGATCCCGGAAGTGTGAAGCTTGGTCTAGGTACTGACTCTCCTGATACAACACTACATGTGGTGGGAGATGCGACCATTACAGGGGAATTAACCTTTAATGATCTGACCTATACCTTCCCGTCATCTCATGGTTCCACTAATTACGTTCTCACCAACAACGGCTCAGGAACGCTTTCTTGGCTATCCGTCACAGGCAACATCGTGGCAGATGACTCTTTGGACTACACAGAGTTTGTGGATGCCATGACCGTTGATGACCCCACTTCCATAAATTTATACAACGGGACAGCTGATGTAAGTTTACGACATTATAATTCGAATACATCTGAAGAATTACTATTCCTGGACGGAGCTTCCGGCAATGTGGGTATCGGAACGACTGATGCTACCACCAAATTGTACGTTGGCGGAGATGCCACCGTCACAGGCAACGGTATCTTCGGCAGCGGAAACATCACCCTTAACACAAATACAGGCACAGCTGCTTTCATCAATTCTGACGGATCCGCCAGCTTTGGTGCCGGCAATGCCACCATAAATTCCAACGGAAACATACAAATACAGGCTGGATACGGTCTTGACACTCAAGGTGCCGGAGTGCTGAGCATTGGATCCTCTAATGCCACAAATCTTAGTATAGGGAATGCCGCCGCAGCTGTGACCCTTACTAGCACGACATTTGCCGTCAATAGCAGCCAGTTATACGTAGCGGCCAGCGGGAACATAGGTATAGGTACCACCGGACCCGGTTACGCACTTGAGGTAGTGGGAGATATCAGATTATACCCGGGCAATGATCTTTTCATTGGAAACGTAGGTCTTAATGATCAGTCTTCGTTAGCCTCCGGGGCTTCACTAGTTGGCCTGTTCGATAATGGATATTACAACATTACAGCCAACACAGACGTGCAATCGGGTTTTGGCATGATCGACGCCACCATCGGTATCAGAACATATACGGAACAGCAATATGCTAAAAACTATGATCCTCTTGCCATATCTATAAACGAACTGGACAAGATAGTCGGGGCGGTTGTCGGAGGCTCGGCCGGTATTTGGCGAGATGCCGGGCCATACATCTACCCCAACCAGGCTCCTGATGTGGTCATAACAGATACCGAGTGGTTGGGTATTGGGACCACGGCCCCGGCTTCAGAACTTGAGGTTCTGGGGGAGATAAGAGGCACAAGGTTTGCTTTCCAGGATGATACCAACACTTACTTTGATACTTTGTTGCCTGATACCATAGCCTTTTATACCGGAGGTGTCAGCAACGTCCTCATAGACGCCAACGGCAACCTTGGTATAGGTACGACCGCTCCCGGCCGAGAGTTAAATATTGATGGATCTCTAAGACTTAATGCCATATCTACTCCCGGATCTCCGGTTTCCGGAGACATCTATAATTCAGGTTCAGAACTTAACTATTATGACGGCACACAATGGATCGTCCTTTCGGAACAACTTTGGAAACTTAACGCCACAGATACGGATATTTACTACATAGATGGCAATGTGGGCATAGGCACCACTGATGTCAATACTGATTTTGTGGTCTTAGGCACTAATGCATACCAATTTAATCTGGCCTTCGATGATCTGAACCTTGCGCAATTTGGTGTCTCCAGTGGAGGAGATCTTACTATCTTACCCTCGGGGTCAGATATAAATCTCTTAGCTAATGTCCTTACGCAGATCAACAGTTCGGAAACGGCCATGATCATCGATCAACTTGGTGCCGGTGACATTCTTGATGTCCGGGACAGCGGTTCGTCAGTACTCTCCGTCATCAACGGAGGCAACGTGGGTATTGGCACCTCAGCCCCAGTAGAAACCTTGGAGATCTCCGGCGGCAACTTGCTGCTTGATAATAACCAGTTCATCAAGTGGTACGACACCGGCGGCAACCGTGCTGACATATTAGGCATCAACACCAACGATGATATTATGTTCGGTGATCTGGGAGCTGAATTTGATGATATGTTCTTCGTGACCAGCGGCGAGACCAGAATGTTCATCAGAGATGATGGGCATATTGGCATGGGTACTACAGATCCCGATACGCAGCTGCAGCTGGTCGATCAAAATGATGAGGACATTGTCGACGTCCTGGCTGAATATACTTCCTACTCCGGAACCATTTTGACTTTAAGAGCTAACGAAGAACAGGACGGTAACTTCTACTTTTTACGATTAGTGGCAGACGCCGACGGCACCCCCATAGATGTCATAACCATAGATCAGGACGGTGATGTGGTCTTTGCCGACGGCGCATTAGTAGACCTAAGCAACATCGACATGTCAGACAATAATGAGGGTTTAATTATTCCTCAAAGCACCTCCTGCGGAAACGCCACCCGGGAAGGTCAGATCTGTTGGGACACTGATGATGATAATCTCTACATGGGGCAAGGAGCCTCCGCCGCTTTGCTGACCACCCTGGCCATCAGTGAGTGGACCCAGGTCAACAATTTGCTCATTGCTAACTCCCCCACAGATAACATTGGTATAGGCGGAAACTCGGAACCTAATCTGGATATATTCCTGCATTCGAATGGTTCGGCCATCTTCAATGAACAAGCCAATGATGCTGATTTCAGGATCGAGGGTGTGGCCGATGCTTATTTGTTCTTTGTCGATGCCGGTTCGAATTTCATAGGCATAGGCACCAGCTCTCCCTCAGATATCTTTTCCGTAGCCGGCGGTACGGTCATTGGAGGTTCCTATGCCAGTGCCGGTACGGCTGCTCCTGCCAATGGTCTGTTGGTAGAAGGCAATGTGGGTATAGGCACCACCTCCACCTCCCACAAACTGGAAGTAGCGGGAGATATTGGCATACCGGCCAATGCGGACCTGTATTTTGGTAATGTAGCTATTGGAGATTCGGGTGTCAGTAGTGTTACTTCTGGTGCCTACCAAGTGGGTGTCTTTCCCGAATTCACCTACAGTACCAGCGTCAACGTCCAAGATGTCCTCGACGATCTTGATTACGCTCTTTCGGTGAACAGTCCCAAATGGGCTGACCTAGGTCCCACCACCTACCTTATCGACGTAAACGACAATCTGGCTGTGGGAGGTTCCGGACCCACCGACTCTTATTTCTACCTTAACAACGCTGAAGAGTCACTAACACTTACTAACACTACAGCGGGTGTATCCTTTAGGGTCAATGATGAGGCTGGTGATACCACCCCATTTGCCATCGACGACACTGGTAATGTAGGTATTGGTACCACCGCTCCTGCTTCCAAACTGGAGGTGCTGGGCGACATCACCATTACCGGCGGGGACCTTGTCATAGGAAGTACAGGATTAAGTGGTAATGCTGCCAATCCCTCAGGCGCTTCCTTGGTGGGACTGTTCGATGATGGTTACTACAACATTACAGCCAACACAGATGTGCAGGCAGGTTTCGGACAGATAGACTCTGCTATCGGCACCAGAACATACACCGAGCAGACATACGTTTCCAACTCTCAGGCTTTGACCTTCTCCGTGGATGCCTTGGACATAGCTCTTAATGACGTGGAAACAGGCGTTACCGGTCTGTGGAGAGATAATACGGTTGATAATTATATCTACCCTCAAGATGCCGCCAGTGTTGTCATCACTGATGCCGGTAATGTGGGTATAGGCACTACCGCTCCTGCTTCCGAACTGGAAGTGGTCGGCGAGATTAGGGGTACCAGATTTGCTTTTCAAGATGAGGTCAATTCGTATTTTGACACTCTGGGCGCCGACGAGATCATCGTTGTCACCGGAGGTTTGGCCCGTGTACTTTTTGATAGCGCCGGCAATGTTGGCATTGGTACTACTCTTACCCAATATACTCTGGATGTGAACGGAGACATCGGCATTGCCGCCGGATCGGATCTTTTCATTGGTAACATTGGCCTGGGAGGTACCGGCGCCAATGCTACTACCTCAGGAGCTTACTTGGTGGGCACTTTTGATGAGTTCGATAATAGTGACAGCCCCACTGTACAAGGAGTACTAAATGACCTGGATCTTAAGATCACGCAAAGCGCATCCAAATGGACCGACGGCGGAGACATAACCTTCCTCACCGATACGGACGACAATCTAGCCATTGGTGGTACTTGGGGTGATAATGCCATATTCTATCTGGATAACGCCAACGAGCTTGTCGCTCTGACCAACACCACCGGCGGTCTGTCTTTTAGGGTAAATGATGAACTTAATGATGCCACACCCTTTGTGGTCGACGGCGCCGGTAATATAGGCATCGGCAATTCGGCACCGGAATACGCTCTGGATGTGAATGGTTCTCTAAGACTTGCTGCCGGTAATGATCTCTACGTCGGCAGTATTGGGCTGGGCGATACCGGGGCCAGCAGCACGACCTCAGGTTCGTCCCTTATTGGCCTGTTCGATGATAATTATGACAACATTGCTGCCAACACAACTGTGCAAGGTGGTTTTGCCGATCTGGACCTGGCCATCGGCACTAAGACATTCACTCAGCAGAATTATGTCACCGACTTCCAGGCCGTCACCTTTTCCGTGGATGCTCTTGACATAGCCCTCAATAATGTGGAAACAGGCGTCACCGGTCTGTGGAGAGACAATACGGTTGATAATTACATTTATCCTCAGGACGCTACCTCGGTGGTTATAACGGATTCCGGCAATTTAGGTATCGGGACCACCGCTCCCGCCACAGCCTTAGATGTGGTGGGTGATATATCCATAGCCGGTGGCTATGACTTGTATATAGGCAATATTGGTTTGGGTGATTCCGGTGTAAGCAGTGTTACTTCCGGAGCTTCTCTAGTAGGGATCTTTCCTGAGTTCACTTACAGCGCCAGCAATAATGTGCAAGATGTTATCGATGACTTGGATCAGGCCATAGCCCAAAGCGCCTCCAAATGGACCGACGGTGGAGATGTTACTTTTCTGACAGATTCTGATGACGATATAGCCATTGGCGGTTCTCTGCCTGATAGCAGTATCTTTTATCTGGATTCTTCCGAAGAACGTATCACCTTCACCAACACCACGGCCGGTCTGTCCTTTGTGGTCATGGATGAGACTTCGGATGCCACACCCTTTGTGGTCGATGGTAACGGGAATGTGGGTATAGGCAATTCTGCTCCTGCCTACAGTTTGGACGTCAACGGGGATATACATGTGGAGGCCGGTTTTGATCTTTACGTAGGTACGACCGGTTTAAATGATAATGCTACAGCCGCCTCAGGCGCCTCCCTAATAGGACTGTACGATGACAGCTACTTTAACATTATAGGTGATACTGATGTCCAAGCCGGCTTTGGTCAGCTTGATGCCGCCATCGGTACCAGAACCTACACCGAGCAGACATATGTTTCCAACTCGCAAGCCTTGACCTTCTCCGTGGATGCCTTGGATATGGCCCTTAATGATGTGGAAACAGGTGTCACCGGTTTATGGAGAGACTTTGGCACCACATACATATATCCGGACAATGCTACCAGTATAGTCATAACTGACACCGGCAATATAGGTATCGGTACTACAGACCCTACTAGCGCGCTGGATGTAGTGGGCAATATAACCTTGGGAGACGATAACTGGTTGGGAACGGGCAGCGGCGGGGAAAGAATTGTCTTTGATGCCGACAACAATCAGGTTGAGGTGTTAGGAGCCAATGTAGGCATAGGCACAACCAACCCACTCTACACTTTGGACGTCAATGGTGATGTGGGTATAGGTTTTGGATATGACCTCTTCATAGGCAACATAGGCTTAGGCAGTACCGGAGTCAGCAGCCTCACTTCCGGCGGCTCACTGGTGGGCTTGTTCGATGAGTTTTACAACAGTAACGCCCTTAACCTCCAGGACATCATGGACGATATTGACGCCGCCATTGGCACAAGGTCCTATACTGAACAAACTTATGTTACCGACTCTCAAGCTTTGACCTTCTCGGTCGATGCCCTGGACATAGCCCTTAATGATGTGGAAACAGGTGTCACCGGTTTGTGGAGAGACAACGTGGCTGACAATTACATTTATCCTCAGGACGCCCTTAACTTTGCCATCACAGATTCCGGCAGATTGGGCATAGGTACCACAGCTCCCGGAGTATCCGCGGAAATACTTGGTGAGGTTAGCGCTCAAAGATACTCTTTCCAGGATGATCCGGATTCTTACGTTGACACCTTGGGGGCTGATGAGCTCATCCTGGTCACTAGTGGAAATACGCAAGTACTGGTGAATAGTGCCGGCAATGTAGGCATTGGCACCACCGATCCCGGTGAGCTACTGGACGTAATGGGAAATGTCAGAGTGGCCAATGGCTACGACTTCTACGTGGAAAGCATCGGTTTTAGCAGCAATGGCAGCTCAGCATCAGGCGCTTCCCTGGTCGGGTTGTATGATGACAGTTTTTACAACATTGCCGCTAACACTCATCTCCAAGGGGCTTTCGGCGAGATAGATACAACCCTGGGTTACCGTTCTTATACTGAACAAAACTATATAACTTCATTTGACCCACTAGCTGACTCCATAGATGATCTGGATCTCTCCCTCTACGATCTGGAGGTTGGTGAAACCGGCCTTTGGCGTGATTTCGGGAGTAATTACATATATCCATCCATTTATACAGACTTTGTCATAACAGATACGGGCCGTGTAGGCATTGGCACAACCAATCCTAATGATGCCCTGTCAGTGATTGGCGGTGTGCTCATAGGCTCCTTATATGACACTTTAGGTCTCTCTGCTCCCTCCAACGGATTACTGGTCGAAGGCAGCGTGGGTATAGGAGTCACCGCTGCAGATGCCAAACTGCACGTAGCTTCGGCCGCTAATGCTGATGTGGTTAAAATTTCTGCTCAAGATGTGAACTTTTCCAACGACATACTAGTCATCGAAACTAACGAGGAGATCACCGGCAATTATAACTTCATAAAACTTGTGGCTGATGTGGATGGCGTGTCTACAGAAGTTCTTACCATAGACCAAAACGGCGGTATGGTCTTTATCGACGGCGCCTTGATCGATATGTCGGCCATAAATGTTTCCAGTGCTAGTGAAGGTTTGTACTTACCGCAAACCTCATCTTGTAGCGCCGGTGTCCACGAAGGACAGATCTGTTGGGATACGGACGATGACGAGATGTACATGGGTACCAGTACCGGCACCTTGAGGTTGGTTGACCTAACAGCTGTGGAGTGGAAACAAACCGGAGATGTTATCTATCCGAACTTTTTTGATACTGAGGATGTAGGTATAGGCGGTACGGCAGCTTCTTCGGCTCACATATTCTTATCCTCAGAAGGCGGTGCTACCTTTAATGAACAAGGCGGAAGCGAGGACTTTAGAGTTGAGGGTAGCTCAGATCCCTATAATTTACTGGTCGATGCCGGTACTAATAACGTAGGCATTGGTTCTTCAGCTCCCGATTATAAACTGGATGTATATGGAGATATTGGTATTCTAGCCGGCTCCGATCTTTACATTGGCGGTAGGGGTCTTAATGACAGAGCTAGCACTGCCTCCGGTGCCTCCTTGGTCGGTCTTTACGATAACGGCCTTTACAACATCACGGCGAGCACGGACGTACAGGCAGCTTTTGGTCAGATAGATGCGGCTATTGGTACTAAAACATACTCAGAGCAACGTTATGTGACCAACAATCAAGCCATAACTTTCTCCGTGAACGCCTTGGATGTAGCTCTTTATGATGTAGTAACCGGCGAACTTGGCTTGTGGAGGGACTTCGGCACAACCTACATCTACCCGCAGAATGCTACCAACATTGTCATCACGGACACCGGCAATATTGGTATTGGAACTACTGCTCCCGCCACTGCTTTGGAAGTTGCTGGCAGCATCACCTTGGCCGATGGTAGTTGGATAGGAATTAACGCTGCCAATGAGAGAATAGTTTTTGATGCCAGTGCTGATGAAATAGAGGTCTTGGGAGCCAATGTAGGCATCGGTACTACAGCTCCTGCTTATAAGTTAGATGTCGCTGGGGATATTAGAATAACTGAAGGTTTTGATCTTTATTTAGGAAATATCGGCTTGGGAGATTCAGGCGTGAGTAACACAACCTCCGGGGCTTACCAAGTAGGAGTCTTTCCGGAATTTGCTTACAGCACTAGCAACAATGTCCAAGATGTACTCGATGACCTGGATCTGGCCATAGAACAGAGCTCCTCCAAATGGACCGACCTGGGGCCCACTACTTACTTGACAAATATCGATGACAATTTGGCCATTGGCGGATCCGGTCCCAGCGACTCTATATTCTATCTGGA